>CAZUAE010000006.1:149253-161275 GCA_964618265.1 uncultured Spirochaetales bacterium
CGGAAAGGGTGGGCGTATTTGCTGTGCTTCGGATGATTCTGCAATCGGTTATCCCCTGTGTAAAGACATTGTGTACCCCCAAGACCTATTTGTCAAATGAATTGACAAATGGAGAAAACCGTTCTACTATATCCAGTATGGTTAATAATGCGGCCAACGCGGCCGGGATGAAATTGCATAACCGGAGAATCGTGTTGAATTTGATCCGGAAGAATCCCGTCTCCCGGGCGGACCTTGCTAAAAGGACCGGTCTCACCCGGGCTGCGGTATCCCTAATTGTGGATGAGCTCATTCAGGACCGGATTGTTGTAGAAGTAGGACCAGGGGAGTCATCATCCGGAAGAAAACCGATTCTCCTGGATTTGAACAGGGAAAGATCATATTCTCTGGGAGTCCACATTTACCGGGAAGAGACATATGCCGGAGTTGTGGATATTAATGGAAAATTGATTGCGGAAGAGCGGATCTATTTTGAGCAGTACAGCTCAGAAACCGAAGGGATAGATGAAATTTGCGGCGCGTGCAGACAACTCATGGAGTCGGCAGGAATCGGTGTGGAGGAATGTATTGGTATAGGGGTCAGTTCTCCCGGTCCGGTAGACACGGAAGAAGGAATCATCCTTAATCCTCCGAACCTGGAGGGCTGGCAAAACACCGATGTGATTTCTGAACTTAAAAAACAGTTCGGGCTTTCGGTTGTTTTGGAAAACGATGCATCCGCCCGAACCCTTTCTGAAAAAAGCTACGGCTGGGGAGGATCTTTCCAGAATTGGCTTCTCGTCCTCGTCGGAGCAGGAATCGGCGGAGGTCTCATCATAAATGACCGGCTTTATAAGGGAGAAAACGGTCTCGGAAATGAGATCGGCCATACCACCATAAAGATAGACGGAGAAAAATGCAGCTGCGGGAATACCGGCTGCCTGGAACTATACGCGTCAATCCCGGAACTTATTAAACGGTGCAGAAAAGCGGGAAAGAAGGCCGGAACGTGGAAGGAAATTGTAGACACGGCGGAAACTGACGACGGGTATAGAGATGTGATACGGGAGGAAGCCGAGTATCTTGCAGCAGGTATTATCAATATAATGAATATACTCGAGCTGGAAGCCGTAATTTTAGCCGGGGATATCACGTATAAACCTGATTTTCTGCTTAAATCCATAAAAGAAATTGTTTATACTCGTTCGATTACCCGAAACGTTCGAAAGTACCCAATCTTGGTGTCGGATTTTGCTGATTCCCGGGGGATCGTTTCAGCAGCTTCAGCAGCCATGGAAAACTATTTTTATCCTAAGGAGTGACTGAATGACAAGCAGGGACAAAGTGTACCGAGCGCTTCGGTTTGAAGAAACCCCGGCAATACCGCGGTATGTTTGGTACAGCAGCGGTGCTTTGAAAAACCTTAGTAAAAAAACAGGTCTTGCCGGTGAAGCCCTGGAAGAATTTTTAGGAAACGACATAAAGCAGACCTGGGTTTCCATTAACCGGGAAATGGAGCGGGAAGTACCCGACAGAACAGAGTTTACCGATGAATGGGGGATTACCTGGAAGCGGGAAGAGCCCCACAACATGGTGATCAGCCATCCCTTGAAGGACGCATCCCTTACGGCACTCGAAAAGTATTCCCCGCCGGACCCAAAGGCTCCGGATAGATTTGCCGGGCTGGACCAGCTGCTCGAAAACTTCGGCGCGCAGTATTTTATCGGAGCTGATGTTTCAGGCTCCATATGGGAACCCTCATATCATCTCGCCGGAATGGACGACCTTTTGCTGAGTTTGGGATTGGAGGACGGCAGGGCGGAGATTTTGTTTGATAAGACCGCCCGGTTTACCCTCCAGGTAGCCCGGGGAGCTTTGGAACGGAATGTGGACTGGATCTGGCTTGGTGATGATGTGGGTACCCAAACCGGAATGCTCATGTCTCCGGATATGTGGCGGAAATATCTGAAGCCCCGGATGGCCGGTCTTATTCAAAAGCTCCGTTCGAGCCGGGAAAACTGTATAATCGCTTATCACTCCTGCGGGAGCATACCGGATATAATAGAAGATCTCGTTGAGATTGGAATAAACGTGCTGAATCCGATTCAGCCGAAGGCCGCAGGTATGGATATTTATAAAATTAAAGCCGAATATGGTGATGCCGTTGCTTTGATGGGAAATATTGATACCCAGGATTTCCTTAAAACTGCTCCGCCGGAAGCTGTCCGGGAAGAGACCCGGCGGATGGCCGAAGAATTGGGGAAAGGAGGCGGTTATATTTTCGCCGCTTCTCATTCCATCCAGCCTGATGTTCCGCCGGAAAATATCGTGGCCATGGTGGAGGCTTTGAACGGCAGCCCGTGATGCACTTGTGGACCTCCTGCTTATGCAGCTTTTTTCGTTTATTGAAAAATTATAGTGGACCGAAAGCGGATATTCAAACTTTAAAACAAGGCGTATTCCCGGAATGTGTTCTCTGTGTTAGACTGCCGCCAGCAGTCAGGGAGGAGAAATAAATGAAAAATCGGGCTTTAGTATTTATAAAACCCCATGCGGTACGGGATAGAACCGTCAGCTTTATAGAAGATTTTTTAAAGAAAAAGGGTATACAGTTGATTTCATCCGGGGAACTCGCCTCGGAAAAACTGAAACAAGAAGGAATCGTTGACCGGCATTACTTTGCCATAGCTCAGGCGGCCGTGGACACACCTCTAAGTAAACTTAACCCATCCGAAGAAGCGAAAACCAGGTTCCATAACAGCTTCCATGAAGATTGGGACCGGGCGGCGGAAGAGGGGCGGCTTTTAAACGCCGCGGAAATGCTGGACCGGCTGGACGGTGTAACCCCTGCTGAGCTCAACGACCTATGGGTCGGCGGAGAGCAGACAAAACTCGGTCCGGGGCTCTACGCGGGGAAACTTGCCGGGAAGGACCTTTTTGTCATAAACGGGTTTTACCCGGCCATGCGGGAGCGGTTCACCGCTCCGGGATTGACTATACAGTGGTACGATACCGTGTTTGATCCGGAAAAGCTTTCCTGGAGTGATTTCCGCGGGAAGGTGATCGGCGCCACCGATCCGTCGAAGGCGGCGGAGGGGAGCCTCCGGAACGTTCTCCTGACCCGGTACAGCGAACTGGGACTGGAAGATGAGCCCACGGTAACCAACAACGGTATCCATGCTTCAGCCGGTCCCATAGAAGGAATGCGGGAGCGGATGGTGTGGATCGGCGCCGATCCTTACGGCACCGAACTTGCTAAAGCGCTTCGGGACGCCGGCTTTTCCCGGGAAACCATCGACAGTTGGCTGGAAAATGCCGAGGCCGAACTTAAGGACGGCACACGGGACCCGGTATTCGATCTGACCGAAGACATGGACGCGGACGAGGCGGTGAGAAAGCTTTCCCCTTAGCCTGCCGCTTCCCGGAGCCGGTCCGCGGTGTGCTTAACCAGGCTGATGTCGCCGTCCGGCGGAATCTGGTCGGCGGTTCCGGGAATATAGGGACCAATTTCCGCTAAGGCCGTGATGACCGAATCGATTTGCCTGTCCACGTATTCTTTCCCGTACTGCGGAGTGAAAAGACATCCGGGGAATCCGCCCCACAGGATGATGTCCCGGTTTCCGGCTTCTTTCCGGAGGGCTTCCACCGCGATATCGCCTGCCGGTTCAGGAGTAAGCGCTTCCGCCGATTCCGCACCCGATGCCGCTAATGGACCGAGCAGCCCCCGGATGGTTCCGTCCAGATGGGCCGCGGCATGTTTTTCCGCCCCTTTAAGCTGGGCAAACCGCCTTCGGTAGTAACCTTCGAGATGCCTGCTGTAGTATGAACCGTAATTTGCCGCGGACAAGTTGTCACAGAAGTGGAAGAAGCGGCGCGGTCCGATTCACTTTCCATAGCATATATATAGTAGGAAACAACTCCCAAATCCAGATGCAGTTTCAGGAAACCTTCCGTTCCCCGGTATTTCTCCGGGAGTGTATCCTTTATGATTTGGGCGTCCCGCCAGTAGGTAATATCGGCAAGAAGGGGTCCAGCTGCCGATTTTGTACTTCTAAAAGCCCGTAAAAAAATATCTTTCGCGGTCATGAGATTGATAGCATACCCCAATATTCCGGATAAGTGAATGCTGGGATGTCTAAAAAAGTTACCGGGCTATAAAGTTCTTACCCGGGTATGTCCAATAATCTTAGAGATGTAGGAAATTCTTAGTTGTTAGGTTTCCGAAATGCCCCTGAAAATACTCCAACAACAATTTAAACCAGAGAAGGAAGAACTTTTGCGATACTTTCGGCGGCATTATCAGTTATTTCTTTTACTCCTCCCGGCAACGGTGTATTTTATTATAAATAATTACATTCCTATGGCGGGATTTTATCTTGCCTTTACCGATTATAAATTTCCCTTGGGCATCTTCAGGAGTCCCTTTGTGGGCTTGCAGAACTTCAAGTTTATCTATGAATCAGGACTGATGCTGAGACTGGTGCGCAATACGGTTCTTTACAATCTTGCTTTTACCGCGGTGGGGATTACTTCGGAATTGGTAATAGCAATTTTCTTGTCCGAAATGTACAGCCGGACGTTCAAGAAAATAAGTCAGCAAGTTATCCTCCTCCCTCATTTTATTTCTTTTGTAATAGTGGGAGCCATCGCGTATAACTATCTGAACACCGATTACGGGGTGGTAAATACGTTAATAACCGGACTGGGGTTTGAACCGGTTTCGTTCTATTCGAATAAAAAAATATGGCCGTTTTTGATCGTAATTTTCCGGGAATGGAAAGCTATCGGATACGGCAGTGTCATTTTTCTTGCCGCCCTTTCGGGCATTGATCCCATGCTTTATGAATCGGCAGATATTGATGGCGCCACCATGTGGCAGAAAATCCGACATATCACCATTCCCAGCGTGAAGGGAACCATTGTTATTCTGCTGCTGTTTTCCGTGGGAAAAATAATGCGGGGGCAGTTTGAGTTGTTTCAGAACTTGGTCGGCGGAATCGGACCGCTGTATTCTACCACTGATATTATCGAAACGTTCGTATACAGGCAGATCACGACAACCTTTGACCTTGGCCTTGGTTCTGCCATGGGGCTTTTTAAGGCACTTGTTGGTTTTGTGCTGATATTAACAATCAACACAATTGCAAAACGGATGACACGGGGGGAGCACAGCCTCTTTTAATATGAGGAGAGACATAATTTTATGAGCAGAAAAAAACTGGGGAAAGATGAGAAACGGTTTGAGCGAATCGGGTATGCTTTTGTGGGAATCGTGGCTATCCTGTGCGTGATTCCCTTCTATTCGATCATTATCGGTTCGTTTACCGAAGAAAATGAAGTACTCACTAGGGGATACAGATTGATCCCTGATGAATTTTCCCTGGAGGCTTATCGGACTATTATTGAGGATACAGGAGAAATTCTCGGGCGGTCGTATCTTAACAGTATCGTCATAACAACAGTGGGCACAATTACCGGACTGTTATTTATTTCTGCCGCGGGATATGTTTTACAGCACAGGAAGTTCAAGTACGCAAACACGTTTGCCTTCTTCTTCTATTTCTGCAGTCTGTTCAACGCGGGAATGATTCCGAGGTTCCTTCTCTATGCCAATATTCTGCAGCTCCGAAATACCTACTTTGTGCTGATTTTTCCCCCCATGATATCGGTATGGTTCATCATTATAATGCGGACTTTCATGAAGACGATTCCCTATGAACTCACTGAAGCAGCTACTATAGAGGGTGCTTCTGATTTCAGGATTTATACTCAGGTGATTCTCCCGCTGTCCAAGCCGGGATTGGCAGCAATCGGTTTGTTCCTAGGGCTTCAATATTGGAACAATTGGTTTACCGCCAGTATCTATATCACCAGGGAAGCACTGTATCCCCTGCAGTATCTCCTGTACCGGTTATTAAAGTCTTCGGAATTCCTGCTGTCCGATCTGGCCGCACAGGTGAACGTAACATTGGAACGGCCGCCGGCGGAAACAATAAAACTCGCCACCGCGGTTATCGTCACTATGCCTATCCTGGCATTATATCCGTTCCTTCAGAAATATCTGATGAAAGGATTGATGATCGGTTCCGTAAAAGGGTGAGGACATTAATCTATCTATATAAAGGAGGCAAAAAGGAGGAAGAAAGACAGGTAAAAATAAGAAATCGGTTCCCTTGAACCAAATATGCTATTAAACTTATGAGGAGGTTTTTTGATGAAAAAATGGTTTGTTTTTTGTTTATTACTTTTATTGCCGGCCTTAGCTTTTGCGGCAGGTGAAAAAGAGGAAGGTGCTGTGGATATGGATGAGGAAGTGGAAATTTTCGTTAAACTTCCCTCGAATCCGCCGGATGCCCTTCCGGAGATCACCGAAGCGCTGAATAAACTTACTATGCGTGATCTGAATGCCACAGTACGGTTTGAGCATTATACTTGGAGTGACTGGCGGAACAAATACAAATTGGATCTTGTTTCCGGTGAGCCCATAGACATGCTCTACTCCGCAAGATGGATCGGTTTCTTTGAATTTCAAGCTGACGGTGCGTTTAAAGATATTTCCGGTATGCTTCCGGAATACGCTCCGAGAGCCTGGGCGAATATAGACAGTGATAAGTGGGTACGGCTTACCCGGGAAGACGATGCCATTTATGCTGTTCCTCCGCACTGGGACACGGCTGATGCCATCGGTTTTGTTTACCGCGAAGACTTGAGGAAGAAGTACAACGTACCTGAAATTACCAGTGTAGAAGTATTAGAACAGTACCTTATGGCCATCAAAAAGAATGAACCGGACATGAAACCAATGGGGAACGGAATGATTGCTAGTAACAATTACATCCGTATGGTTCCCCATTATAGAGGCATAATCAATGACAATGTACTCTACGATGTCAGAAACCCGAAAAAAGCTCTTACCACTCCCTTAGATCACCGTGATGCCGTTATTCAGTGGGCCACCCTGAACAGGGATTTCTACGACAAAGGATTCTTCAGCCACGATATTTTGGCCAACGCGGGATCAGCCCGGATTGCCGAGACCGATTTCAGAAACGGATCCATCGGTATGGCTTTCTCAAACACCGGCGGGTATCAGAGTATTAGAAACGAACTTGAAGCTGAGCATGAAGATTGGGAAATCGGATTTGTCCCCGCACCGTATCTAAACACAGGTGCCTATGCATATTTTAAAGGGCTTACCCAGGATTTAACCGTAATCCCGCTGGCGGGAGAAGATACTCCCCGGGCGCTTAAGCTTTTGGATAACCTGCTCTTTGAACCTGAATACTACAACCTGATTAACTACGGCATCGAAGGAAGTCATTACACCACGATCGATGATAATACGATCGAGCTTATTGTCGGTAATGGCTTCGGTCCTCAGGGGCTCGCGTTCTGGAGTATAAGAAACTCAGATCTGGATATGACATTCGGTAAGGAGTATGAAAGTGTCGGAGCAATGCTTCAGGAGGAACTTGCGTTAGGAGCGTATCCTGACCACAGCGCCGACTTCTATATCGATGAGATTTCGTCGGTTAAGGGGGTTTTAGCAGCTTTAGATGTTGTAATGGACGAACATTTTACGCCGCTGAGCGTTGGTCTTTACCCGAAGTCCGATATACCCGCGAAAGTAGACACCTTTTTTAACGCGCTTAAAAATGCCGGGGTTAAAAAGCTGCGTGATTTCGTACAGCCCTACTGGGATATGTACATCGCCCAGGAATAATTAATTCTTTGATTGGTGCGGAGATTCACATGCTCCGCACCGCTGTTTTTTCGGAGGGTGATTGGAATATAAGACCCAAGTAAAACGATATATCCGTCTCCTGATTTTAATCAGCGCTCTCCTTGTGCTGATTTTAGGCGTATCATTAACGTATGTCTTCGAAAAGAACATGCAGGAACAGGTTTTTGTCCGGTCTCTGGAAATATTAAAGAAAAACAGTCAATTCCCCGCCTATTACAAAGACATTTCGAAAACAGCTATCAGACAAATTTACCTAAACAGGAACTTCCAGAAAGTCCAGGAAATGGATGTTATTTCCGTTGAACGGCGTTTCGATATTCTTTCCTATCTCCTGCAGACCGCCAGCGCCATGCCTTTTTTAGATACGATCTATTATTATCATGCGAAAAGCGGTAATATTTTCGTAACGCTCAAAGAAAATCAGACCATCATTGTAAAGCGTGAAAATTTTTATGATGAATCTTTTCTGGAAATAATTTCCGATTACAGAGACTATCAAAATTTTTTACCGATTCTCCGGAAAAAGAATACGATCAGCCAAGCTGATCCTGAGATATTTGTGTACACCTACCTCATGTATAACCGGTTTCCTCCTGATGAGTTAGAATTTATTATTGCTCTGAATTTTACGGAAGATCAGTTTTCCGATTTTCTGACCGTGGGAAATACCGGAGGAAGCGGTCTGCAGTACGCAATCGATCAAACCGGGGAGGTGAAAATAGGAAATGATAAGTACCGTATTCTGGAAGATCTGCGGTCGAAGGAATACGTACAGACTATTCTTGAATCGGAACAATCCGCCGGTCATTTTGTCAGCCGCATACCGGGGGAGGGGAAAAGGCTGTTCACCTTTTTCCGGTCTGAAGATACAGGATGGATTTTTATCAGCGAACATTCATACCAGTCCATTATCCGGGTAATCCGGAACCTCCGGATTGTTTTTACAATTATTGTCTTTACGGCGATTCTTATGCTGTTCTTTCTCTATAATCCATTGAATAGAAGGGTATTGAATACTACCGACTCACTCATTTCTGAAATGGGGATATTGGCGAAAGAACAGCAGGCATTTAAGCAGGTGGCGCGGAGAAAGATTCTCAGGGACATCGCGCACGGATATACCACTATGGATACAGAAACATATCATGAAGTTATTGATGATATGCCCGACAAGGGTTATACAAAGAAATATCAGTTTCTGCTGACTAAGCAGGTACGTGAATCCGAAGGAAACACCCGTATGGATATGCATTCCCTGGCGGTAAACTTGGCGCCCCGCTTAACAGGGCAAGCTTCAATAATCGAATATATCCGGTACGGCGCGGGAACAGTGCTTTTTCTGCTCACCCTGGATAATAAGCCGGATGATCTGCGAAAAAGCATTAAAGAACACATACGAGAGGATTCTCTTTTTGAAAACTATTCTTTTGGACTTACCGGAGCCGCTGAAGGATTTTTTGAAATCAATTCTCTTTCCTACGATATCCATACCTTGACCCATAGGCAGTTTTTCTCTTCGCCCGGGGATTTTTTCTATGCCCCGCAAATCATCAAAGAAAATGATTTTATCTATCCTGAGGACGCGGAGCGGTCTATGCTGGATGCTCTTCTGCGGTGTGAAAGCGATACCTGTAAAAATATTATCCGGAAGATCATTTTGGCTACTCAAAACTACGATCAGATTGCTTTTCAGATGGCCGTGTACCGGATAATTTACGGAATGAAAAAAGCGGTGAACGCTGTGAATATCGAGGATTCCAGCATCGAAGGTTTTGAAATACTCATGCAGCAGATGTCCAAAGAAACGGACGCGTACGCCTTTCCTACCGTTTTTTTACTGTTCCGTAGAATCACAGCTGTTGTTGATTCAATATGCGGAGTTATTACCGCCCACCGGGAAGGGCGGAAGCATAAAATAATCTGTAAAGTCGATAAGCTGATAAGGCAATATTATCCGGATACCAATTTTCATCTGGGACAGATCGCTGAGATGGTGGATTTGAACCCGGCCTATTTAAGCAGAATATACAAGCAGGCTACCGGCGAATCGGTCCCGAAAAAAATTATGGCAGTACGGATTGAAAAAGTAAAAGACGAACTCAGAAACACCAAAAAGACGATCAAGCAAATCCTCAAGGAATCCGGTATCTCGGAAAACCCCTATTTTTTCAAGGTGTTCAAGGAATATACCGGTATGACGCCCCGTCAATTCAGGAGCATGGCGAGAAAATAATAGACTGCCGCGGAAATTGTGGTAAACCAGAAGGAAATGTACAAACATTATGTCTGAAACATTTTTTATTACCGGCAGCTCCGGCAATGTCGGTTCCCACACGGCGGCTGTCCTCGCCGAGCAGGGAAAAACAGTCATAGCCGGGATCCGGCCCGGGAGCATTTCCGAAGATACGCGGAGAAACGGAGCGGGAATGGAATACCGGGCTTTTGATTTTACCAGGCCGGAAACCTGGGAATCCGCGCTGGCCGGTACGGATAAGATTTTCCTGATGAGGCCGCCGAAAATTTCTAATATCAAGCGGGATATGTATCCGTTCCTGGTCTTTTTGAAGCAGAAATCGGTTTCCCATGTTGTATTTATGTCGGTTCAAGACGCCGAAAAAAGATCAATAATTCCCCATGCTAAAATCGAGAAATACTGCCGTGAATTAGATCTTCCGTACACCTTTCTACGGCCTAGTTTCTTTATGCAGAATCTGACTACCACCCATCTGCTTGAAATACGGGATGAGAATATGCTTTTTATTCCGGCTGGGGATGGACGAGCAAATTTTATCGACGCCCGGGATATCGGTGAAGCCGCTGCAAGGATCCTTACGCAGGAAGGTCATATCGGTAAGGCATATCATCTTACCGGAATGGAAAGTTTTTCATATAGTGAAGCAGCAGCCTTGCTCACCGCGGAGCTGGGGAAAACGATAGTTTATATAAGTCCCGGAGCTCTGCCCTTCATCCGATATCACCTTAGACGGGGAAGAAAATTAGGAATGATTCTGGTCATGCTGGTTCTCTACATCTCGACCCGTTTCAAGGGACCCGGGAAAATATCACCTGACCTTGAAAAAATTCTGGGAAGGAAACCGGAAAATCTGAATGATTTCATACATGACCACCGTTCTATTTTTCTGAAGGAACATCAAAAATGATTGATAAGGGCGGTATGGGTCTGGCTGTATCAATCATAAACCGCCGGGCAGGAGCTTACTTCCGTGAGGCACTCAAAAAGTTCAGCTTGGGTCCCGGGCAGCAGGCATACCTTCTATCACTGAGTCCCGGGGAAAAGGTTCCCCAGGAGACTTTATCGCAACGACTGTGTGTCGATAAAGCGAATGTGACACGCGCGGTGGCGGGACTGACCGAATTGGGATATTTACGGAGGGAGCGGGATATGGATGATAAGCGGGTCTGTACCGTATCACTCTCGGCGCGAGGAACCGCGGTGCAGAAAGAGGTTAGAGAAATATCCCGTTCATGGATAGAGAAGCTTAAGAGTTATGTGGATTGCGAAGAATGGACCGTAATGGAACAAGCTCTGACAAAGATTGCCGAAAATCTTCGGTAGCGTGGACCCTCAAGGACTGTTGCGAAAATTAAGGCAGATGACTGGTATATTCGGTACGGCACTCATCACAGTAAATGCCGGGGTGCTATTCCCCGTTTCCGCTGCAAAGTCTGCGGGAAAACATTTTCCCACCCAAACCAGCAAATCCCGGTCAACTCCTTGTGTGATATAGCCAGCCTTCAAGTCTGAGAAGCAACACGTTGGGGTAGCGAGAGGGACAGCCCCCACCCCGGGGTGGGGGTGAAAGCATTGAAAAGGCGGCCAATTAGAAATATAAAAGATGATGTAAAAGTTATTCTCCGAGATTGCCTTCTGATGATGCAGAAAAAGATGAAAGATAGTACTGTAGCTTAGCCTGGATGGGTAACAACAAAATTGGCAACAGTTATTATTTTTTTCCGGTAACTTTAATGACGTGATACCCGAATTGGGTACGCACCGGATCGGAGAGAGAACCCACCCCGATTTTCCTGCAGGCATCCTCGAATTCCTTAACCATCTTTCCGGGTCCGAACCAGCCTAAATCACCGCCGCTTGATTTGCTTGGACACGTGGAATATTTCCGGGCCAGTTCCTCGAACCGTGCTCCCTGGTTCAATTCCTGACGGATTTTCCGGGCCAGATCGTGTTCCTTAACCAGTATATGACTTGCTTTCCATTCCATGTTGCTGCTCCTGGAATGGGAATATACCGGAATTTAACAGACTGTTCAATAGCGTGGT
>CAZUAE010000007.1:0-112616 GCA_964618265.1 uncultured Spirochaetales bacterium
GCGATTAACTCAGTGGGAGAGTGCTACCTTCACACGGTAGAAGTCACTGGTTCAAGTCCAGTATCGCCCAATTTAACTCCTTTCGGAGTAACAATTTATGAACCTGCCTCCATCGGAGCGGGGTCGAAATCGGGTGTGACTCACCTTGGGGAATCATGCTTTGTCTATGTACGTCAGTAACCCATAGGCATCATCGAGGGGCGGAACGTGAATGACGCAGAAGCTGCTATCTACAGCATGCCGAATACTGTCGTCGATTCTTGCAAGTGCCACTACGGTATTGACGATCCGGGAACTCACTTTGAGAGGCCGTGGCGCCCTATTCGGTAGATCGAGATAGCAGTATTCATTCTCTTCCGACTTCTTCTTTGGGTTATCTGTCGGCCCGGACGATGGAGGTCCTGCAATCGTCGTAAACACCTGGAGCAGGATAAGTACCGAACGTCAGATCTTCAGCGCTGCACATGAACTCGGCCACCTTATCATGCATCTCGGGAGTTACGATGTTTGCGACGAAAGTGAAGACAAACAGGAGGAGAAGGAAGCGGATCTGTTTGCGAGCCATTTTCTCATGCCGAAAGAAGGCTTCGATCAAGAGTGGGAAGAAACCGCGGGACTTCCATTTCCTGATAGAGTCATGATACAAGACGTCCAGCTGAGAGCCCATGTTGCGTTGACATTTCCGGCTATAAGCGTTATTGTAAGGAATGTAAGGAGTGCATTGCATGGAACTTGCAAAGGTAACGTCGAAGGGTCAGATTACCGTTCCCTCTCAGATACGTAAGAAGCTAAAACTCCGTACCGGTGACAAAGTGGTCTTCACGGAGGAGGATGGAAAGATCGTGTTCCGCAATGCTTCACTCACAGCGTTGTCGGAAATACAGGAGGAGATGAGGGGAGAAGCAGAAGGGCAAGGCATACGCGACGACCAGGATGTAGTCAAGCTCGTGAAGCAGGGCCGTAAGAAGCGGCCTCCTCGATAGGCTGGTTTGCGCGTACTCGTCGACACCAACGTCGTCCTATCGGCCATACTATTCCCGGGAGGCGCCGCCGCGAAGACATTCGCCGATGTTGTGGAGAATCACCATTTGGTTCTATCTGATCACACAATCAGCGAACTCTACGATGTCTTCGAACGAAAGTTCCAAGACAAAATCCCGGCACTCGACTCTTTTATGGATGCGCTCACCCATGAAGCGGTTAGGCCTCCGGAGAATATGGACCCCACAGAGCACCCTGACCTTCGCGATCCTGATGATCTCCCAATACTTGTATCCGCAATAGAAGCGGAGTGCGATTGTCTTTTGAGCGGTGACAAGGATCTTCAGGTACTTACTTCGACGCCGCTTCGCATCGTTAGCCCCGCTGAGTTCATCGAGTTGACCAAGCAGGATTAGGCAAACTCATATCCGACTATGAAGACAAACACCATTCGATCGACCCTCCCGGCGACTCACCTTGAGGTGTGAAAAGGCCTGAAAAACGACTGAAAAGGTCTGCGATAAGAATTGACTTAAATGCCTGCATGGTAAACAGTTATGTGCACCAAGGCCCGGAAATTGCTGGTATAGCCCTGCTTCTCCTTATCTATTACTGTTTCCATTTTGAAGCATTTGCATTTGTTTCACAAGCAATTATCTTATCTCTTTGTACCGGGTGAATTCATCAATAAAGTTAGGGGTAAAGATACCTTTATCAATTGAGTTTTCTATTTCCTTAAAGGGCCAAAATTTACCTTCATCAATTTCAGCTTGAAGTATGTGTATTGGGCCGTCCCATCGGGTTTCAAAGGTAGAAACAATTTCCGATTCATAATTGTTGCTGTGAAGATATTTATATAAGAAAAAAAGAGGAGCGCCTTCTATTCCCAGTTCTTCCGCCATTTCCCGTTCAGCTGCGGAGAGATAGTCTTCACCGGAGTCGAGATGTCCGCCTACGGAGGTATCCCATTTCCCGGGCTGCACATCTTTACTTAGCGACCTTTTCTGCAGGAAAAGCCTTCCCTGCTTATTAAACACCAAAACATGGCTGACACGATGTATCTTTTGGGGATTCCCATGAACCTCTTCCCGGAATGCTGTACCGATGACTTTGTCATGCCGGTCTACAACGTCAAATAGTTCCTTCATATGGAGTTATTGTATCATGATGATTTTTTTTTATTAATATGCTATAGGTATACCGTCATTTCAGGAAAATCATGAAACAGGTAAAGGAATAGACGCATGAAGACATATGAAGAAATAAATAATAAAATCAGCAAAAAAGAAGCTGTTGTCTTAACGGCAGAAGAAGTTATCGATTATGTTGATAGGAAAGGAATAAGCAAAGCCGCCAAAGAAGTAGATGTTGTGACTACGGCGACGTTCGGACCAATGTGTTCATCAGGCTGTTTTATAAATTTCGGTCACAGTAAGCCCAAAATCCGGATAACTGAAGGATGGCTTGATGATGTTTCTATTTACTGTGGTATAGCTGCTGTTGATGCATATCTCGGGGCAACTCAACTGCGTCATAACGATCCCGCTAATATGTATTATCCCGGAGAATTCAGGTTCGGCGGGGGGCATGTGATGGAAAAATTAGTCAAAGGAGAACAGGTTCAATTATTCGGACTCTCATACGGTACTGATGATTATCCAAGGCGTGAAATAAGAACCTGGATAACCATGGAGGATTTAAATCAGGTAACCATGGTTAATCCCCGGAATTGCTATCAGAATTATAATGCCGCCGTTAATCTTTCTAAAAAGCCCGTTTATACTTATCTTGGTATATTAAAACCTGAAATGAAGAACCTTACCTATTGTTCTGCCGGGCAGCTTTCTCCCCTTTTAAACGATCCTTACTATCAGACGATAGGTGTCGGTTCCGCAGTTTGGCTTGCAGGTTCAAAAGGACATGTATATTCAGAGGGAACACAGCACGCACCGGTTTGTGAGCGGACTGAAGAAGGATATCCAAAAGAAGGAGCCGGTACATTAGCCGTTACTGCGGATATGAAAAAAATGATTCCTAAATATATTCGCGGATTAAGTTTAAAGGGGTATGGAGCTTCTCTCGCCTTAGGAGTAGGAATCCCTATACCCATTATAAATGAGCAAATACTGCAATGGACTACCGTCCGGGATGAAAAGCTCTTTGCCTCGGTGATTGACTATTCCCGCGATTATCCGGAAAAAACCGGGAAAGTGATCTGTCATGTTTCTTATAAAGAGTTAAAAAGCGGTAAAGTAACAATTAATGGCAAAGAAGTGGCAACAGGATCATTATCATCTTACTCCATGGCATTGGAAATTGCCGACCTTTTAAAAGATGAAATAAGTAAAGGCCGTTTCCTGCTGAATAAGCCCTATGGAAAGATCCCTGATAATGTCCCCTTTAAATCATTACCTATAAAGGAGAAAGCTAATGGGTGATAAATTAACAAAAAAAATGCTGTTGTCCTTTGCAAAAAATGAAGCAGAAAAATCAATAGTCTACCATATGGTAAAGGATTACTCCTTGGAAATAAATATATTTCGTGCCCGGGTAACACCTGAAGAAGAGGGATATCTCCTCTTGGAAGTGACCGGTTTGGAAGAAAATATATCGAAAGCGATGGATTTTGTCCAAAGTTTCGATGTAACTATAGATGACGCGGAAAAGGGACTTCACTGGAGCTCGGAATTATGTACTGGATGCGGGAATTGCATAACTCATTGTCCTACCGGCGCATTGTTTATAAAAGACCGTTCCACCATGGAAGTTTCTTTTAATAATGATAAATGTATAGAGTGCTTAAATTGTTTAAAAAATTGTCCCTTTGGTGCTTGTGCTTCCATCTTTTGATTAGTCATGAAGAAATGGCATCATTTTACACATAAAAAAGCAGATTATCGGATTTTTTCAGCAAATGTACCTTTAATTATTCAGGGAATAATTAGGGCTCGAAATATCATTGAACGTTATGGGAAGAATAACCCCCAGTTTTTATCTTCCCTTTGTCCGATTTCGTTAGAAGAAAGTATGCCTGAAATAATACGCCGAATGGTTCTTGCGTCAGGAAAAACCGGGGTTGGCCCGATGGCGGGAGTAGCAGGAGTAATTGCTGAATCCTGTATCTGGGAGGTTTTGAAAGAATCGCCGGAAGATGATGTAATAGTCGATAATGGAGGTGATGTTTTTCTTTCCTGTAAGAAAAATATAAGTATAGGAATTTATCCTGGTCCCGGATTACCTTTTGCTCTGGGAATGACCTTCACTAAAGATGCATCCCCTCTTTCGGTTTGTTCTTCCTCCAGTACAATGGGGCACTCTTTAAGTTTTGGAAAGTGTGATTTGGTGACTGTGATTGGTGATACCGGCGTTTTGGCAGATACCGCGGCAACCGCTATATGTAATAAAATTATGACTGCAGAAGACATTACTCCGGTGATTCAAGAATATGTTTCGATTAAAGGTATTAGAGGAATCATAGCGGTATTAGATCAGAAGATGGGGATGGCAGGAGATATTCCTGATTTGTATCGGGTAGACAAGAAGAGGATAAAGGAAAAAGTAACAAAGAATATATTTACCGAATTTTTATAAAAAGGAAGAACTAATGCATATAATGAACAAACGAAAAGCGTCGAGGTATTCCCATCCGGGGATAACTTCTTATTTACTTGTTTCGCCGGAAAACGCCGGTTCAAAAGAGATTGCCACTTCTTTAGTAGAAATACAACCCGGAGGTGAACAACTAGCTCATTCTCATAAAGCGGAGCAAGTATACTTTATCCTCGAAGGAACAGGAATGGTGAAGGTTGACAAAGATAACCGGAAGGCGGTTCAAGGTGACTGCATCTTCATCCCTTCCGGCAGCACTCATGGTATCAAGAATGACGGACTGAGGGCATTGAAATATTTAACAGCTTCAGCACCGCTTACAAACATATCGGAAATGCCGTTTAGTTGGAATCTTAAGAGCCAGGAGGAATTGGAAGCATAAATCAATGACAGGCCATAATTCCCGGATGGATGTAGGGATTCCCCGCTGCCGCACTAGTTCCCAGGTTTTCTATTATACCGGTAATTGAGGTAAATACACCGCCTGCTTCAGTAATCACTGGTTTAAGAGGTGCAATGTCCCAGACGCTCATTTTGGGATCCAGCATAGCATCCGCTCTTCCGGTAGCCACCAAAAGGTAGCCGTAACCATCCGCCCAAGTTCTCAGACTGCCGCATTTTGATAACAGTGTTGCGGTAAACTCAGGATATTGTGCATACAGATGCGCGGCATCCGTAGCATGCACCTTTGATTTTGAAAACTCTTTTTGCGAACTGACGCGGCAGGAAACCCCGTTTAACCGGCAGCCGCCGTTTTTGACGGCAGAAACGGTTTCATTCAATACCGGATTGTGAATCAAACCCAACACAGGCTCCCCGTTATGCACTAAACCTATAAGTACCGTATATAAAGGGATTCCGTGAATAAATGCCTTGGTTCCGTCTATGGGATCAATAATCCATTTCCATTCTGAATCGGTATTTTTTTCGCCGTGTTCTTCACCTAGTATTGAGTGAGCGGGATAATATTTTGAAATTGATTCTCGAATATAGAGTTCGGTTTCTCTGTCAGCCTCTGTAACGGGGGTATTATCCCGCTTTGTTTCTACGTCGATACCGGTACGGAAATATTTTACTGTAATTTTGCCGGCTTCATGAGCTGCTTCCTCCGCAAAGGTTCGAAAAGATTCAAGCTCTGTTTGAGTCATTTTGTTTATCCTTTTCAATCAACGATAGTGTTCCTGATGATAGATTTAGAAGAACCTTATCGATGTACTTTATCTTTTCCTTCGGTAATTTAATAGTTAAATCAACAGATGTTCCAAAGAAGGATTCGATAATCTCCCCTCCTGCTTCCTCAACGATTATACTGACCTGCTGAAATGATTGATAATCAATTTTGATGGTGAAATTCTGATACTCCATCAAAGGCGTCACTTTAAGATTGTCCAAAGCTCCTTTTGCTGCTTTTGAATATGCTCTAACTAGACCGCCTTTACCGAGTTTAATCCCTCCAAAGAAGCGTACTACCGTAACAATTACATTTGTAATTCCGCTTCCTTTCAGCACATCCAATACAGGATTACCTGAAGTCCCTTTGGGCTCCCCGTCATCAGTCATTCCCATGGTAATGCTGTTCTTTTTACCTATAATAAATCCATAAACCACATGACTGCAATTTGGAAATTCCTTTCGCATGTCTTTTTGTATTTTTTTAGCGTCTTTTGGATTAGTTAACTCCGAAGCATTGGCGATAAATCGAGAACGTCTAACTTCCAATTCATATGTTGATGCAGATTCAGGAATATATAACGGCATTGTATATTCCATAATTACATACACTTTTTTCGATGTCCACACCCAATTGCCTTCTTCATAAGATTAATGGGGGACATCAGCAATGTCAGGAAAATATTGATGGTAAGGAGAAGAGCCGTTATAATCCGGGTATGGATAAAGAAAAACTAGACCTACCCCGGCAATACCTATCGTGGGTTCGGGTTATTGGCGCGCTCTACATCATTAGTTCTCTCGCCGCCGTTATATCAGCTCTCTTAGGAGAACACAAAATAGTTAAACCGGTTTTTACCGATTATATATATTACCTCCTAATGGGAGGCCATTTTTTATGGGGTATATTATTATTTTCGCACCGTAGAGGAAGTGAAAAGTTTTTTAAATCTTTTTTGTTTATACCTGAATTATTACTCTCTATAAGTCTGCTCCTGTTTGCTTTCTCATATCTCTACGCGTTGTCGGCAAATATGGATTATGTTCAGAGATTCATTGCAACGGGAGGTAATCTCCGGCTCGCTATTGATACAAAAACAGAACGTTTTATAGCAATAATCCGTTATATGCCGGTTATTGTTGTAGGCATTATTGGAGTAATCGTCCCGAGGATCCGGTTTGCGGAAGCCGTAAGAAAAATAACGGGATCCGTATACGGCCTTACCGGATGGGGATTGGGATGGGTTTTCCTGTCTATTGCTCTTACCGTTTTATCTCATCCTTCTTTTGTATTTAATCGGGGATTACCCGCATTAGGATGGATCTGCATGATCCCGCTCTTTATTGTTATGAAGGAAGCAAAGCCCGGCAGGGCGGTTTTTTACGGTATTGTTTATGGTGTGTTTACCACAGCGTTAATCAATTTTTGGCTTGGTACTTTTAGTCTTATATCGCTGCAGGTGATTATTCTTATTTATTTTGTTTTTTATTCCATATTTATTCCAATATTAGTATTTCTTTATAGACGAATCACCATCGCAAATTTTTTGGTTTTTCCTCTGGGGTGGCTATTATTCGACTATATCAGAACTACCGGTTTTCTTGGTTATCCTTGGGGTATGCTTGCCTTGAGCCAGTATTCTGTATTACCCGTAATTCAGATATCAGCCCTAACAGGAATATGGGGATTAAATTTCATTATCATTTTTTTTAATAACGGAATGGCGGAAATTTTGACAAATAGAATAAAGGGGAGGAATAATTATTTACCTGGAATAATATCCGCCTATTTTACTGCTGCGGCATTTTTGCTTGGAGCCTTAGTGCTTCTTTTCCCTGGGCAAAAACCCACGGATACAATGAGAGCAGCCCTGATACAACAGAATTCCGATCCTAGGAAAAATGACTATGAAGAAACTTTTGATTCTCTTGTGAGATTAACTGATTCCGCCTTAAAGGATAATCCAAAACTCGTGGTTTGGCCGGAAACCGCATATGTACCCAATATATCGCGATGGAGCGCTGAGGATCCTTCGCGGTTTTCTGAAAGATCTTGGCAGCAAGGCTTGATTTCACTTACCCGGCGGTTTATCTCATATCAAAATAATATGGAAACAGCTTTGTTAACAGGAAACGATGATTATGAGAATTTCATAGATGAAAAAGGACAGGAAATTCGCTTCGATTACAATGCGGCGGTTTTATTTTCCGCCCAGGGTGAAAGGATCGAAACATATCATAAAATCCGGCTTGTACCCTTTACGGAGCATTTCCCATATAAGGAACAGCTTCCCGGTGTATATAAGTTACTTACCGATTTCGATGTAAATTTTTGGATACCCGGTGAGGAGAAAACAGTTTTTCAACTGGATCCGATTACTTTCTCCACTCCTATTTGCTTCGAAGATGCCTTTCCGAATGAAGTTCGGCAATTTGTGAAAGCAGGATCAGAAGTAATAATTAATATTTCCAACGATTATTGGTCCCTAACGGATGTACAGGGGTGGCAGCATTTTTCAGCCTCTTTATTCCGGGCAGTAGAGAATAGACGGCATCTTTTAAGAAGCACCACTTCCGGTATTACCGCTTGGGTAGATCCTTACGGTAGGATTATGGACACATTGCCCGCATACAGGGAGGATTATCTTATTGTTGATCTTCCTGTTTTAGAAGATACGCCTACAACTTTGTATACCCGCTGGGGAGACTGGTTTCCCTACACCTGTGGAGCTGTATTGGCCTTTCTGCTTCTCTTGTCCTTATGGCGTGTGGAAAAAGAGCAAGATAACACAATAATGTAAAGTAGTGTTCCCAGTAATTTGCTCAATCGAATAAAAATGAGAATTCCAAGCATGACATGAGTAAAAAGGCAATTCTAAATTGCAAATTTAGAATTGCTCTTGTTATTTCAATTTTTTCCTAAGGTTCCTCATGTTTTTCTTTTGTCCCCCTTCTTCATAGGTCTCAATCCGGTTTCTTTTCCGGTGGAACTTCCAGAAAATTAGAAGGGTTACTACGCCGGCAATTATCTGGATGAAATTAAGTATTTGCCCGGTTGTAAAGTTTAGAACAGTCTGGAATCGATAGTAATTATCCAGGGCGGGTTTCAGTTTAATGACAAACCCTATTCCCTCATCGGGCTGGCGCACATATTCGATGATGAAACGGAATAAACCATATCCGATAATATATAATCCAATCATAAAACCTTTAAAGGGTTTCCGCTTTCGAAAGATGAACCACATGATTAGCCAGAGAAAAAAACCTTCAAAAAATGCCTCATATAATTGAGAAGGATGCCGAGGAAGGTTGACGAATCCATTTTCGACGGGAACCCCGGTTCTTTCAGCCAACTCGGCAACCCATTCTTCTGAAACAGGAAAGCGCCTGGCTTTAGGAAATATCATGCCTAAGGGAGATGAGGTGACTCTTCCGTATAACTCACCGTTTATGAAATTTCCTAATCTGCCGAAAGTATATCCCAAAGGTATTGCGGTAACGAGCATATCACCCCATTCAGCTATATCAAGTTTTTTGATGTACCCATAAATGACGGCAGCTGCAACTGCGCCGATCAATCCTCCATGATAACTCATTCCCTGAAGACCAACGAAGTTAAACTGATCATCAAAGGGCCAAAAGATAAGCCAGGGTTTTCTGAGATATATACCTGTTGGATCATAGACCAAGGCGGCAAGTAGTCTTGCACCTAAAAGAAGCCCTACTATTGCCCAAAAAAAGAAATTCAGTATTTGATCGTTTGAGATATTCATCTTCCCGCGGCGCGCTTGATATATAAAAAGAAAATAGGTTAGTACAAAGGCTACCAAATACATCAGACCGTACCAGCGAAAAGGCAGCCCGGGTATTATTTCAGGTTTCAGCCATTTAGGAAATGGTATATACATGATCATTAATATCTCCTTTATCCCTTATCTAAAGGATTTATCTGGATTCGGCCGGCTTCTTGATCAAAGGTAATGGAAATATTTTTTTTAGCTTCTTTTACCTTATAATATCTTCCATGACTTTCGATAATAGTGCCGGGATATAGAGTTCCTTTTACTATAATTGCAGCGTCAAAATGCTGTTCGAATCTCTCTCTTAATGTAAACAGTCTCAATCCTCTTTTTTCAAGTGTTTTTAAAAGCTTGACCTTTTCTTTTCTTAACTTCTCTATATCTTCCACACAATTATTTTTTTCGCAGTTTCTCATATCGGTATCGATTTTTGCTGTTTGCTCTTTTACCTTTTCGACCTTTTTTTCTTCCTGTTCAATTTGATCAGAGATAAGATAATCTTGTCCAAATGAGAGTTCTGTTCTAATTCCTCTGGGAGAACCAATATTAACCGCTTGGATTCCGTCTCGTGCTCTTACGCTTCCTCCTATCAGACCCCCTTTTTCTCCTCCAACGGTTAGTAATCCATTGCATTTAACTTTACAGTGAATAACATTATTTTTAATATTAATTGCACCAACAGCAAGCAAAGCACATTGTTCGGCAAACCCAACTTCTATCGTTTTTTTAGAGCGTACTACTGCTTTTCCTCCTCCTTTAATTCCTAAGTTGATCACAACCTTACCTTCGCTTGAAATAAGGGCCCGGTCAACAGTTTCACCGACAATAACATCTCCGCCGGAAACGACAGCGAAACCGGATGTAACGCTTCCGTTTACAACTACCGATCCCGGAAACTTTATGTTTCCGACTTTCATGTCCAAATCCCCTTGGACTACATGAATGGGATTAACATCAAGAATCCCTTGTTCATATGATACTTCACCGGCCACCTGGGCATAATATATGCTCTTGCCCTCTTTTTCTTCCGCATGTATGTTTTCTCCCGTTTGTACTGTAAGGGAATCAGATTTTTTTACTTCAATTTTTTTCCCGGTAATATCCATCCCCGGTTTCGGTTCAGCGGAGGGATGAATTAATTCTGCAATTATGGCTCCTTTTTTTACCAGCGTTATATGATCCTGATTTCTATAATCGGCCTTTCCGTTTTCTTTTATGGAAACGTCACTACCTGAAGCTTTATGAACTAAAAAATTGAGTTCCGAACTACTTCCAAGTTCAGACGGGTCGCCTTTAGCAAATACTTTATTTTCAACGGGAGTACCGGTTTTAGCGGTTTCCAGGGCTTCATCCACCGCGTTTTCATCGATTCCATAGGTTATGCCTGCTTCCTGTATTGCGTTCTTTATCATCGGTTTATCTAAGAAGTTGCCGCATCCCGCCCCTTCCTTTAATGAGATATAACCGGTCATCCTATTATCATCCATCGTTACCTTAACATCCGCTTTCTGATATGGTGTAACCCTAAGCATGACGGAACCGTCATTTTCTCCGATTTGGCAGATACCCGCTTCCTCGGAAACGAAGATACTTTCAATCCGTTTTACACCGCCATAGGTCTTAACATCGAGACTTTCTCCGGGTAAGCCCGAAAGTGATGATCCAAAAACGTCAGATCCGGGTTCTCCGGAAATAATAGGTGTTAGAACGGCTATTCGTTGTTCTTTGTCTACAAATGCAGCAGTTTTTATCATATCAATAGGAAATTCATCCAGATTATCAAATGAGGATAATCGTTTCGGATCCTGAGATACCGCCTCAAAAAGTTTAGTCTTGTTTTTTTCATCCAAGGGCCGGATCGAGTACTCTATTTCCTGATCAGGACCTTTACCCGGAGAAACACTTTGAGCAACAAGGTACTGCATGAGTACCATTTCCCTGCCGCGGTAAAAATCTGTTAAATCTTTTTTTATTTTTTCTGTGTCTATATTTTTCAGCTGGAGTTGTTTAATTGCTTTCCCGATACCATTTAATTCAAGCGCTTTCCCTTTTCCCCGCCCCTTTTTAATATCCAGGAAAACTTTATCCTTTTCCTGAGTAACAGATAAATTGAAGGCTGCGTCTTCATCTCTGCTTAAAGGGTAATTAACAAGATCCTTTCCTTCGTGAAAAGCTCTTTTTATTATCGAATCAATATCTTTTTCCGGGAGGAGATATTCTCTCGGATATTCCAATGTATCCGCCTCTGCCAGAATCTCTTCTGTTGCGGGAAGTGAATCTTTATCATGTCCGGGATGAAAAGAGAAAAGAATTGTACTGTTATCTCTTGTCGTATTTATTTTCCATGAATGTCTTCGGAAGGGGATTATATCGGCCCAATTTCTTCCTATCCTAAGAAACCCCGTTATTTC
Organism: uncultured Spirochaetales bacterium; assembly: GCA_964618265.1. GTDB lineage: Bacteria > Spirochaetota > Spirochaetia > CAYLLE01 > CAYLLE01 > CAYLLE01. Next base: position 11,972 of record CAZUAE010000007.1, read on the forward strand.
AGCGGATAATTCGTCCCTTTTTTTATTAATGCCGTGCCCTGTATAAAAATGGGGGTCTGCTATTGGATCAGGGTAAATTGGTTCACCTTTTACTGAACGTCCCGGCACACCTGGCTTAGAAGGAAAAACTGATGCGATTACCGAATCTTTCTGGACAAATCCCGTCTTTTCTACCGCGGGATCGATGTATACTTTTTGTTGTTTCTTTTTTCTCTCTACCGTTTTAATTTTTTCCCGTTTTGGCGTTCCGAAAGGAATTTTGGGCTTTTTTACTATTTCCTTCTCCACTTCCTGTTTTACAACAACTTCCTTATATATTTCAGGAGCGGGTGCTGCGGCAATAATCCTTTCTGAATCTTTTTTAATGTCTTCCGGTATATCAATACTCTTCCAGACCGCCTTTTCCGGTTCCGGGTTTTCCGGAGGTGAGCCCTTTGCGGCGGTTATTGTCTTATCTCTGCCTTTAGGAAGATTTTTCAATTCCGCTTTTATTTCATCGGTAAGAATCCCATAAGTGATCTCATTCTTCTGAAGCAGCGAAAAAATAACTTCAGATTCAACGGAATCTGAGTCCGCGGGAATTGTTACGGAAGCCTGGAGCATATCTTCAGAAATGGATAGGCTGATATTGTTAGTTTTTTGATTATCCTCACTTACCTGCATAATAAAGATCCAATTATAAAATTATCACAAGGTGAATCCTTGTTTCATTGCCTTCGCCAATTTTGTGCGAAGAAGATTATTTTCTTTTTTTAATTGATTTATTTCCCACTGCTGGGATTTTACTGTCTCGGTAAGATCACCCATCGATAATGTGCCGCTATGCAGAAGATCTTCGACATAGCTCATTTTAAAGCCGAAATCTGATTCCGCTTCACTTTCAGCGGATTCATAACTCTGGTCCATATCAGCTTTATTTATCGGGCTGTCATTCTCATGTTCCAATTGAATCAGCTTGTCTGCAAGACGGTAAATTGCTTGGGACAGTACTGATTTTGGTTTGTAGATAATAATAGGAAGTTTTGATCCTAAGGCAACGTCTTGAAGATCATCCCGGTACATGATGCCCAAATGCTCTACGTCTACCCCTAAATATTGTAAACAGGACCGTCTCAATTTTACAGCAATTTCTGCATCCTTAGGATCTTCCAATAAGTTTAATACAAGCCGCGGATGAAATTTTTGAATGCTTTCTGAGCATTTAAAAGAACTTTCTTCGTCAATCTCCCGAATACGGTTTAATAAGTTAGGGATATATACTCTTTGAAGAGCGTTTCCTTCTTTGCGGATAGAATCGATAAATTCCCGTCCGGGAGTTCCCTTTTTAAAAGAAGAATCAATTATCCGGAACATCGTATTTTTGAGGAAAAGATACGCGTTTACCGTTGCGGTAGGAGTTGGTGTTGTGATAATCAATCCTCTTCCGGACATTAAGAAAAAATCCATGATGTTGTAACTCGTTCCCGCTCCTAAATCCAGAATTAAAAAATCTCCCTCTAAAGACGCGAGTCTGCGGATCAACTTGTTTTTCTGGGAGGATTTTAAGTTTGCTATACCCGGAATTTCAGAATCCCCGGGGATGAATTTTAGATTTTTATACTCAGTGGGTATTATAATATCGTTAAATTTAACTGTACGGTCATTGAGAAAAACACCGATTCCTGTAGAAACTCCCCGCATACCAAGAATGAGGTGCAGGTTTGATCCCCCTAAATCGAGATCCGCCAGGTATACGTTTTTACCGGCCTGCGATAAAGCGATGGCAAGGTTTGCGGCTAGCAGAGATTTTCCTACTCCGCCTTTTCCGCTTGCTATGGGGACAATCCGCACCTATTCCTCCTCAACGATAGTTTCCGATATCTCAGGAAGATCTTCCCCTTTGTTTGTATCATAATCCTGAGGAAGACTACGATATGATACAAGAAATAAAATGAAAAGAAAATCGATTATCAGTATGATTATCGGAGGAATTGACCATAAAAACTTATGATTCCAATCAAATCCTGAGACAATCAGGATTCCCGGTACACTGGAAACTGCTTTTGCCAGAATACACAGCCTCCTAACTAAAAACGCTCTTTTGGGGTAAAACGGAATAAGAAAAAATCCTGCCGCAATTATAAGCTGACCTGAACCGAACCATAAAAAAATGAATAGGGTAAAAGGCTCAAAGTAGAACATCCATTGGGTAGAAACTGACAAAGCAAGAAATGCGAATCTGGCAATCTCCCAAAAACCTCCTGCTATGAAACTTCCCTTATAGAGGATATTTAGAGGTTTCCCGGCAATCAAAAGCAGTCCTCCTGTAAAACCTGACAATAATCATAATATCAAATGCTTCTTAACATTATAGTTATTAATTGATAAATTTACTATCTTCTGCGGAATCTATTGAATCTATTGCGATTATTTCATGAATCAGGAAAAATATCACCCCGGTATTTGCTGTTCTCCCCGGGACTTGCTGTCACCCATTTGAGTTTTACAATTATCCGGTATATCTTTATCATATATAAACATGAATGGAGTGAATATGACACCGTCAAAACATTATAAATTAAATAGAAAAAAAGAGAGAATTCTATGGATCGGTCTATCGTTGATTCTTAGCTTCAGCATTATAGCTTTGCTTTTTGCTCCAACGGTAATGGCTCAATCAAAAGCAACGGAAACTCAGGAGCTGTTAAGCCTCTTTGAACAAGTTTTTTATTACGTACAAAACAACTATGTTGAAGAAGTGGACCCCCAATCCTTAATCGAAGGGGCCTTCAACGGACTTTTTGAGAGTCTCGACGATCCTTTTTCTTATTATTTAACCGATACGGATATCCGGGATCTTTCTGATACCACGACCGGAGAATTCGGCGGCGTAGGTCTTTATATACAGAAACAGTCCGAATTGGAAACAGGAGAAGGCGCTCCAAGTTACGTGTTAGTGGTTTCTCCTATCGAAGGCACACCGGCTTATCGAGCAAATATTCATGCTCAAGATTTAATTGTAGAAATCGAAGGGGAATCTACTGCCGACCTTTCCATTGAGGAGGTTATGGATAGGCTGCGGGGAGTCCCGGGAACAGAGGTAACCATAACAATAAAACGGGGAAATATAAAATTTCCTGTTACTCTTGAAAGAGCTAAGATAGAAATACCCGTTGTAAAATATGAGATGATGAACAACAAAATCGGGTATCTCAGAATTATCCAGTTTACTCCGCATACTCCTTCTCGAGTGAAGGAAGCGATAGAGGATTTTAAAGAGCAGGATTTTGAATCTCTTATAATAGATCTTAGAGGTAATGGCGGGGGTCTTTTAGAATCAGTTGTTGATACCGTTGATTATTTTTTCGATGAAGGTCTTATTGTGGGAACAGAAAGCCGCATTGCCTATAAAAACGAAAAATTTGAAGCATCCCCCGGTAAGATAATTGACAAAGACATTCCCATTACTGTTTTAGTCAATAACGGTTCAGCATCTGCCGCGGAAATAATGGCGGGCGCTTTAAAAGACAGAGACCGTGCTATTCTAATCGGCGGACAAACCTACGGTAAAGGTTCTGTTCAGGAAATACGCTATATTTCCACAGGAGGATTCCGATTAACGATGTCCCGATACTATACTCCCGATGGAACCATTATAGATAAGGTCGGAATTGCTCCGGATGTTAAAATCACCGAACCTGAATTAACGGACGCAGAAGAAGATAGTTATATGAAGCTTCTTGAGGAAAATAGAATCAATAAGTTCGTTGATGATAATCCGGATCCAACTGAGCGTGAAATCAAATCATTTATTATGAAACTTAAAGATGAAGGTATTGAATTAAGGGAGATTTTTATCAGACGGTTGATACAGAATAACATAAATAGACGGATGGATTTTCCGCCATTATATAATTTGGAACTCGATAAGGTATTACGGAAAGCCGTTGAGATGTTAGAAGCAGGTGAGGTTGGATAATGAAGTTGGAAAATATTACGGTGTCTACAAAAAAAAGCAGCGAATTCATTGATATTACCGATAAGGTAAAAGAAGTTGTGAGGGGCAGCGGTGTTTCTGAAGGGATGTGTCATGTTTTTATACCCCACACTACTGCAGGTATTACCATCAATGAGTCAGCAGATCCGTCGGTAAGAAAAGATATCATTAAGGAGCTGGATAAAATCGTCCCCTTGCGGGATAATTATTCCCACGCGGAAGGCAATTCTGCTGCCCATATTAAATCTACCTTGGTAGGGGTTTCCCTTCATATCCCCGTATCCGGAGGCAGCCTGAATTTAGGAACATGGCAGGCTGTATATTTTTGTGAGTTTGACGGTCCGCGTTCGCGGCATGTACAGATCAGTGTGTACGTCTTACAGTAATGAAACAGATTGTGTTACCGGAACATTGGACTAAAGACGAAATAGTTTTTTCCGGTGATAAGTTTCATTATCTTACTAGAGTGCGGCGTATAAAGGTAGGAGATACGCTGCTCGGAATTGACAAAACGGGACGTCGGTTTGATATTTCCTGTATTGCTTTAGATAATTCCTGCTGTGTTTTCAAAATGGTTGGAAGCCATGGAAAAAAAACGGAGCATTACACTTTAACACTTGTTCAGTGCCTTCCTAAGGGACAAAAATCAGATCAAATAGTAAGACAGACCGTTGAGTTGGGAATTCATGAATTTATTCCGGTAATTAGTCAACATACTGTGTTTTCTTTTAAAAATAAGACAGAAAAGAAAATCGAGCGTTGGAAGCGAATTGCTTATGAGGCTGTTCAGCAAAGCGGAAGAGGGGATATCCCGGTTATCCGTGATCCTAAGCAGTTATCATCATTTATCTCTGAGATAGATATTTCCAGTGAAACAACCGGGTTATTTTTCCATAATGAACCTTTAGAGGAAAAAGGATTACATCAACAGCTTGATTCGGATATAAAAAAAGTTATTATTGTTGTTGGGCCTGAGGGCGGGTTTTCACCGGAAGAAATAAAACTAATGGAAGAAAAAAGATTTGCGCCTGTTTTTTTAGGGAAAAATACTTTACGGAGTGAGACGGCCGCAGTAGCCGCAGTTTCTGCGGTAAATCTATTAATGATGGAGAAACCAAAGTGGAACGCTATCGTATAATTGGAATACCCATTAATTCCGTAAAAAAAGACAGGTTTGATGGTGTAATTAATCAGATTCTAAATGACAAATCGGTGCATCAAATTGTTCTGGTTACTCTCTGGGAAATTATCCGGGCCCGTTTTAGCCGGGAATTTCGCAGATGCCTCGAGCGAGCTGTACTGATTATTCCAAAAACCAAAGGTGTCGCGCGGTGTGTTTCATTCATTTGGAAGAAGCGGATTACCCCGTATACGTCTTTTGATTTTATAATAAAAATGTTAGGTGTTGTGGAAAAACGGACCGGTTCTATTTATCTTCTCGGATCTGATAGTCGTTTCCTTTCCCGTGCTGAAAGCAATATTAAGGAAACATTCCCCGGGGCCAGGGTGGTGGGCCGGTATACAGGCGGCTTCTCCAAAGGAATGACAAAAAATATACTTATGGCAATAAGGAAATCTGCTCCTGACCTTTTCCTTGGAGGAGAAGGCATGCCGGGGAAGGATCTTTGGGTATTCAGAAATAGAAGTTCCTTTAATCCTGGAATTTTTATCTGGAGCAGAGAAGGATTTGATATTCTTTCCTGCAGAAGAAAAAGAGTATCTAAGAAACTTTCCAATTCGGGACTAGATTATCTGCCTTCTCTTATAACGCATCCCTGGCGGGTTCTGCGGATTTTCCCTTATATGCTTTTTATTATTCTCTTACTATTTCAAAAAATAACCCGCCCGTCTAAACGGTAAATTACAATATTTTTAACAGAGAATTAACGGAAAATGATTATAATTAAAAACACTTGGTTAGATACCCGGCCTGAATTTACCTGTAACACTTGTGGGAACTATATAATGGATTGTATTAATGATAAATGGAAAACTGCTCTCGGTAAACTCTACTATGCGTTTCAACCTATAGTGAATATTCATTCCGGTGTAACCTATGGGTTTGAGGCGCTTTTAAGGGGATGGAAAAATGCCGGATTATTCCACCGGTAATACCAGAAACGGGGACAGAATCATTTTATTGTTTACAGATCTGCTGAAGGAATATCAAAATAGGAAAAAAGTTTTTATCGGACACATTGGGGGAGATGATTTTTTTCTCGGTTTATCTTTATATGACCATTCTTTTTCTGAATCAATGGAAATTATTTCAGAGATTGTTTACCGCTTTCAGGGAGATGTTAAGAGTTTTTATAATAAGATCGATCGGGTGCAGGGATATATTTCGGCCAAAAGTCGTAGCGGAAGAATAACGAAGTATCCGCTTCTTACTGTAAGCGCTTCGGTTCTTGCCTTTGGTGAGGACGGAGCAAACCTGAGTCTTGAAGAATTCGGTACAAAGTTTGCCGATCTTAAGGGAGTCGCGAAAAAGAAGAAGAAAAAAATCGCAGTTCGGAGTATCGGTATACAGCAAGTGCTGGGCAATGAAGAAATATTTGTTCATGGATGAGTGGTTTTCCCGGAGCAAGGTTTATTTTCTGCTGAAATTGTAGTAGGTTGGTAATGGAGTTTAAAACTAACTTATCAGGGAGTATCACTGGAATGAGTCAAGGAATATTTTATGTAAAATTGAAAGAAAACTTAGAGAAAGCCTTTACCGATTTCTTCCCTCACATGTCTAAGCATTATATAAACACCGCAAAAATGTTTAAGCGCAATAAGCTTTACCCGGTTCTGGCTGTAGAAAAAGTAACGGTCTTTTCGAAGGAGGGTGATGAAACAGAATCGGCTAGGTTTCTTGTTCCTTCCGAAAATAATAATTTCATTTGGATTCAATCTGAGTTATTCATGTTTGCGAGATTATCTAAAGAGGATTAATGTTAAATTCCAATAGTATTAAAGAATACATAGAACGGAACGCAGAATTTTCTTTTTCACGTTCCGGAGGACCGGGGGGACAGAATGTAAACAAGGTAAACACGAAAGTCACTGTCCGGCTTCCAATTTCAGATATGGATTTTTTTTCTGAAAAAGAAATAAAGAAGTTAAATAATAGATTAGGAAACCGTATAAATTCAGAAGGGGACCTTGTCCTTCAGGTTCGGGAGGAGCGGTCGCAGAAGAAAAACCGTGAAATTGCTGAAAGAAGACTTCTGTCCCTTCTTCAAGGAGCCTTGAAGGAAAGAAAGAAAAGGAAATCCACCAAACCGTCCCGCAGTGCAAAAGAAAGACGCCTCCAGGAAAAAAAACACCGAAGTGAAATAAAGAAAAAAAGAGGTGCTGTTCATTTATCTGAAGAATGATAATTGCTTTATCATCGGGAATTGAGTAGGATATAACTAAATTTATGGCGCATTGTATTATTCCTGAAGCAGAAGAAATATTAGATAAGAAATTCCCCGTACTGGATAAAGGTTTTGTCCGGCTGGTTGATTATTTAGGGGGGGATTCCCGGATTGTACAAGCCGCGAGGGTTTCGTACGGGGAAGGAACCAAATCAATACGGAAAGATAAGGGACTAATTGATTATCTTCTAAGAAACGATCATACGTCCCCTTTCGAACAGGTGATACTGACCTTTCATATTAAAATGCCGATTGTTGTTGCAAGACAGTGGATTAGGCACCGCACCGCAAGACTAAACGAAATATCCGGAAGATACAGTATTTTACCGGATGATTATTACATACCTGATAGAAATAATATAGCTCCCCAGAGCACTGATAATAAACAGGGCCGGGCAGATACTCCTGCTGATATCCATGCTTCTGAAGAAATAAAAAGCTGGTTTGAATCTGAAAAGATTAGGACATATGAAACGTATAATCGTATGATCAATTCCGGTATTGCCCGGGAGCTTTCCAGAATGGTTTTACCTTTGAATCTGTATACTGAAGTATATTGGCAAATGGATCTTCATAATCTGTTTCATTTTCTTAGACTCCGTTTAGATCCACATGCACAGCTTGAAATCCGCCGATATGCTGAAGTTATACTTAAGATAACGCAAAGAGTTGCTCCCCTTGCTGTAGAATCTTTTTTGGAGCATAGGATAAATGGTGTAATGATTTCCGGAAGTGAGTCCGCCGCCTTAAGAATCTTTTTTAACAAACACAGAAAAAATTTGGAAGATGAACTTAAAGCTCAGAAAATACCGGAAAAAAAAATACATACACTTATACAGAAATTCGGATTGAAAAATGAGAATCAAAATATTTATTAAACCCCTGGATATTATTGCAATATTTACAGCACTCCTTGCAGCCGGAACTTTTTCTATATATGCATATGGGTCCAGCCAGGAAGGGGGCATGGTTATTATAAAAAGCAGTGAAAATGAATGGGTTTATCCTTTAGATGCAGACAAGATCCTGCAGATTGAAGGACCTTTAGGAGATACGGAAATTCATATATCCGACGGAAAAGCTTGGGTGGCCGATTCTCCTTGTAGAGATAAGATTTGTACATCCTCGGCACCCATATCCAAATCGGGACAGTGGATAGCCTGTATGCCCAACAGAATATTTATACGTGTAGAAAGTGCAGATGAAGCTCAAGTCGACGCCACAACTTTCTGAGTGCGCTGAATTAGTTGCTTTCTTCGGTGCCTTTTGCCTCTTCCTCTCCACCGTAGAGTTTTTAATACCAAAACCTCTTCCCTTTTTCCGGATTGGATTGGCGAACATTCCAATTCTTTTATCTATTTATCTTTTTAAGACCAAGAACACCATGCAGTTGATATTTCTAAAGGTATTAGGGCAAGGCTTGGTGAACGGGACATTATTTTCATACATTTTTATATTCTCGGCGTGCGGCTCATTAGCAAGCGGCGTAATTATGATTGTAACCCGCCGTCTGTTAGGTAAGAAAATTACACTTATAGGAATTAGTGTTTTGGGAGCCTTGGCGAGTAACATAACTCAAATAATTTTTGCCCGGTTCTTTATCTTCGGTTCCGGAGCATGGCTGATTGGTCCTCCGTTACTCGTTATTGGAGTTATTACTTCGATTTTGCTGGGGCTTTTCGCAGAGCGTTATTATCGAATTTCTCCTTGGATAAGAGAAGTTAGTGAGGTTTGCCGTGAAGGGTAATTTTTTCCGGAACCATGTTTCCGACCGGCATATATTTCTACTTGGGCTACTCACTTTGCCCGCCTTTTTGCTTCAGGAGAACTTATTAATCAAACTGCTATTGGCGGGTGTATTTTTACTTCTTTCATTTATTTCCGGGAAAAAAATTAAGCTGATTCCGGTGATTGTTGCCGCGGGAAGTATCACATTTTTGAATGTTCTTAATCCCGTCGGGAAAATTCTTTTTACCGTGGCAGGATTCCGTGTAACAGAAGGGGCCCTCAGGCTCGGTATTTTTAGAAGTGCAACAGTAATAGGACTTATTTATCTGTCCCGGTTTTCTGTACGAAGGGGTCTGAAGATTCCCGGAACATACGGTGCTATGATAGGTAAAATGCTTTATTATTTTGAAATCATTACAGAATTCAAGGGAAAACTGGAAATTAAAAAGCCTATGGAAAGTATTAATCGGATAATCCAAGGGGTATACGGAAAAAGCTCATCGGAAGCAAATGCTGAAAAGAGAAGACAATCCAGCTGGAAAGGAATTGTCTTTATCAGTGTTTTTGTTTTAATAAACTGGGGACTATATTTAGGAAATCTCTTAAATTTATTTTTATAATTTTTTTAATCAGGAACTGGATTTTGTTTTCATTTTTTTTTACTTTATCCTAATAGACAACAGGAGGTAATGTTATGAAGAAAATTCTATTACTATCAGTCATTATTTTTTCTACGCTCTTTTTCATTATTGCGTGCGGAGGAGATGGAGAAGAGGCTGAAGGTACTCAATATGAAGATGGTAAGTATATGGCTACATATACCTATACGGATAGTCATGGCTGGAAACCTTTTCTTAAAATGACTGTGGAGGACGGAGAAATTAGTTCTGTCACTTTTGATTACGTGAATCCCGAAGGACAGCTTAAAACGAACGACGAAGGGTATCGTGAGCGGATGGAACCGGTAGCGGATACCTATCCCGCGGAGTTTACTAAAAAACTGGAGCAGCGGTTGATGGAGAACCAGAATGCTCCTGTAGATACGGTCTCTGGTGCTACATCTTCAAGTGAATGGTTTAACAATATGGCAACTCGCCTGCTTGAAAGAGCCGAGGAGGGTAATGCTGAAGATCTTATTCTCCCCATGAATACCACGTATCACGCAGAAGACGAACCGGACGAACGGGGCTGGATTGGTTCTATCGATATTACCTTTGAGGACGGTGAAATAGGTAATGTAGAGTATGATGAAGTTAAGAAGGAAGGCAGAAAAGTAATTGCAAAGAAAAGCGAAGACGAAGCATACGCGGAACGGTATGAAGAAGCCAATGATCTTACTCCAACGGAAGTTTTTAATAAATTAGAGGGTAGTCTTGAGGCTGAAGGAGAACCGGAAGAAGTGGATGCAATCTCCGGTGCAACAGGAACATATAACCGGTTCGTAAAACTTGCTGAACAAGCATTGTCGATACGTCAAAAAGCTACCGTTCCTGAGTAAAATGTTTCTTTAGGAACCTATTGGGGTGCCTCATACGGGGCCCCCTTTTTTTTACTTCTATGATAACCTAAGTCTATAAATGGAGGCTAATATGAAGCTATTCGATATAACTGGAAAGATTGTCCTGATAACGGGTTCAAGCCGCGGATTGGGGAAAACCATGGCGAAAGGGTTTTCAGAAGCCGGCGCAAAGGTGGTCATAAACGGCAGGAGCATAAATACTGTCGAAGCGTGTGTCCGGGAGATAAAGGAACTAGGCGGTGAAGCTTTTTCTTCTCCTTTTGATGTGACCTGCGAAGAAGACGTAAAGCACGGTATTTCAAAAATAGAATCGGAATTTGGTCCTATCGATATACTCATCAATAATGCCGGGATACAGCGGAGAGGGCTGCTTAAGGAGTTAAGTATAGAGGATTGGGAGACAGTTATTAGGGGAGACCTTACTTCCGCTTTTTTGGTAAGTAGAGAAGCCGTGAAGGGTATGATTGTGCGGGGCTCCGGTGCAATTATCAATATAACATCCTTAATGGCAGAAGCTTCGAGAAGAACTACAGGGAATTACTGTTCAGCGAAAGGCGGATTAAAGATGCTTACCAAAACTATGGCTTCCGAATGGGGTGAATACGGAATCCGGGTAAATGCAATCGGGCCGGGATATTTTTTAACCGATATGACCCGTCCTTTGACGGAAGATCCCGCGTTTGATGGATGGGTAAAATCGGAAGTGCCTTTACAGAGATGGGGTGATCCAAAGGAGCTCATTGGGACAGCAATTTATCTTTCTTCAAATGCATCAAGCTATGTAACGGGACATACGGTGTATGTGGACGGCGGCTGGTTTTCCTCTCTATAGAAGTAATTTTTTTTAATGCAACTTCTATATAATCATTTGCATTGACTATTTATCAAGTATGTTGTATTATGTGAACCATTGGAGTTAAAATGGAATCGATGTACAACAGCGTAAAGGCCCGGGCTCGGGTAATATCATATCACGGTTCTATAGAAGCGGCCGTTAATGAAAAAGAGCTGGAACAGTTTCAGGATATAACCGTTTCGGAGGCCTTGATCCTGGGATTGTTTAATCAAGGAATTCGGAAGTATATTGCGGTATTTGGACACGGCTCCACCGATATTAGCAATATCCTGGCAGTATATGAGGAGGAAGGGCTTGTTAAAACATTTAACGTGCGGAATGAAATTGAAGGTTCACATTGTGCAACCATGCTGAAATGGCATTATGGAGAGACAGCCGCGGTTGTTACTTCAATTGGTCCCGGAGCACTTCAGGCCTATGCAGCTTCTATTGCTCCTGCGTCAAACGGAATTGGGATATACCATATATATGGCGATGAGACAACTCATGAAGAGGGATTTAATATGCAGCAAATCCCTAAGATGCAGCAGGGAAATTTTTTGAATCTAGCAAAAACAATGTGGAACGGATATAATCTGCATACTCCGGAAGCGATTTTCAGCGCCCTGCGCTGGGGGGGGTCAACGGTTTTTCATCCTACAAATGCAGGGCCCTTTTTTATGTTGATGCCCATGAATATTCAGCCCGAAACCATACAAAATTGTAATCTATTGGAGTTACCTGTAAGGCCTCAATTTAATGTAACTATGTGCGCTGATAAAGAACGCTATAAGAAGGCTACACAATTGGTAAGCACGGCTTCTAAGATAACAATAAAATTCGGCGGAGGTGCGGGACATGCCGGTGAAGAAATAGTTGCATTAGCAGAAAAGATCGGAGCAGTAATAGTATCGGGAGCAAAAATGTCCGGTACCGTTCCGTACTCGCAACCCAGATACATGGGAGTGGGAGGGTCAAAGGGAAGCATCTGCGGTAATTATGCCATGAACAATGCTGAGCTTGTTATAGCCTTAGGCGCACGGTCGGTATGCCAATGGGACTGTTCCGGTACTGCCTTTAAACATGCCGGAAATATAATCAACTTCAACGCAGATCCGGGTCATGCGAATCATTATAATCGAAGTGTTCTTATTGTGGGTGACGTAAAAGAGAACCTTAGAAATTTGCTAAATTATCTCCAAGAGGAAAATTTTACTAAACAAAAAGAATCGGATAAATGGCTTGAGGAAAATATAAAAAAGAAAGCGGAGTGGGAATTATTCAAACAGAAACGATACGCTAATCCTGTTCTTGACGATAAAGGTTGGAGATCACCCGTTTTAACGCAGCCGGCAGCAATAAAAATTGCATACGATTTTGCCAGAAAAAAGGGCGCAACCTGTTATTTTGATGCTGGGGATGTACAGGCGAACGGGTTTCAGATCGTAGAAGATGAATATCCGGGGAAAACTTTTAACGAAACCGGCGCCTCCTATATGGGATTTGCGATTTCTTCTCTTCTTGCCGGTGCAGTCGCTGAAAATCCCGAATATACTTTTGCATTTACCGGAGACGGCAGTTTTACTATGAACCCTCAGGTACTGTTTGACGGAGTTGAACATAAGTTGCGGGGTTGTATAATCATTTTTGATAACCGTAAAATGGCGGCTATTTCGGGACTACAGCAGGAACAGTTTAATCGGGAGTACAAAACAGCAGATACTGTAAAAACAGATTACGTGTCTCTATGTTCTTCCGTAGAAGGTGTTAAGGGCTTTTGGGGAGGAAAAACAACGGATGACTTTTTAAAAGCATTAAAAAAAGCGTATGATTATGTTGGGCTAAGCGTGATTCATGTACCTGTATACTACGGCTCTCATGAACTTGGAAACCTTGGTGTGTTTGGAAACTGGAATGTGGGAAACTGGTGTTCCCAAGTGCAGAAAAAACATCATCGTCTTGGGTTATAGATTCTGCTCTTTCTATTGTTCATTTTTTTATAACATAGTATTATTTTCCTTTAAGGGAGACATTTGATTTGAAACCGAAAAAGGATACACATATAATTCATTCCCTGGATAAGGGATTACATCTTTTAGAAACCATAGAACAGGCAAATAACCCGGTAACCCTAAAGTACCTCTGGGAAAAACTTGGATGGGACAAAGCTACAATTCATCGCTTGCTGGTTACCTTGGAAAAACGCGGATACCTTATACGGAATGCAAAAACCAAAGAATATGCTTTGGGTCTAAAAATTTTCGGGTTATACGATTCGCTCAAACGGAAACTGGATATTCAGCAGATAACCAGACCGTTTTTAAGAGAAATCTCGGAAGAAACCGGGGAATCTACCCATTTAGTGGTGGCGGTCGGTATGAACATTGTGTTTATCGACAGAATAACCAGTGCAGAGACATTATCTGTAAACACCCAGATTGGCTCACAAGAACCTATGTATTGTACCGCTTTGGGGAAAATTATACTTGCAAATATGGACTTTGCTGATCTTTCAGATTATGTCCCCAAGAAAATGGTTAAATATACAAAAAACACGCTTACCAATTGGGTTTCCCTTAAAAAAGAGTTAAAAATATCAAAAGACAGGGGTTATGCCTTGGATAATGAGGAGTATGTGGATGGTATCCGTTGTATTGCCTCAGCCATTTTCAATGATGTTGGTGCACCTATTGCCGCCCTGGGTATTTCCGCACCCAAATACCGCTTCCCGGATGAAAAAGTGGAACATTACGGCCATTTTATAAATGAAAGGGCGGATCAGATATCAAAACAGATGGGGTTTGTTGAAGAAAGTGAACAGGAAGCTGTAGAAGCCTAGAGGGGAATTTCTCTTATCTTATTTAAATACCACTTGTAATCATCCAGCGGCACATCCGGTTGTATGAGATGATCGGGCATTATGATGAAACCGCCTTCCTCCATTAAAGGACGCAGACGATTAATCTCATTTTCGATCTTCTTCCTGCCTTTTGCAAGGACAAGTTTGTCGAAATTGCCAATAACCCGGAGTTCTTTTCCGTATTTCCTACGGAGTTCCAAGGCGTCCCCTTGAAATGGTCCTACCTCGACGGGAAACTGAATATTTACTCCAGCATCGAGCCAGTCCTGGACAAGGGGCCGGACATCACCATCGGAGTCGATAGAATATAAATCTAGTCCATATGATTCGAGTTTATCTCTGATTTTCCGGTAGCCCGGTGATACATGTTTTCTAAATAGTTCGGGACTTACGAGGGGACCTTGACGCCCGCATATATCTTCCCATCCGTGAACAAAATCCACCTTGAGTTTTGGAAGGATCTGGTCCATACCCCAACAGACAAGATCAGCCATGGTCGTAACCATATCGGAAAACACTTCCGGATTATCATACATGAGGTAGGAAAAATTCTGCATGCCCATCCAATTACGGAACCATCCCATAAGAGATGCTCCCGGGAAAGCAATGGGATACGGGGAATCATTGAGTGAACGGACTTTCTCATCAATATCCGAAGCGATACGGTTCGGATTCGGCTGCAGTTTTTTTTTGTAATGATCCCAATCTTTTGCGGTTTTAAATGTGTGATCCAAAAACTGAGGAATACAGCTCTTATATTTCCAATCCTTGCAGATAGCTCCGTCGTCCTGCCGGATGATTTTGTATTCTTCTGTTTCTTCCAGCACTTCCGTTTCAAAGCACGGATACAGTCCCAGGTCGATCAGCTGCTCATGGTTCATGTTCAGGCTGACCCACATTGGTACCGCATCAAAGTATTTCCTTTCATCAATACCGGCCGGAAGACCTTGGTTTTTCCATTGCTCTTGAGTTTCCGGCCAAGCAGCCCAGTGAATAACCGGCATACGGTGAAAGTCACCGTAGTGCATTATTTCGTTAAACAGCTGACGGTATTGCATCTATAGATCTCCAAAGTACTTATAGATATCATCCAGAGAAGCCCCTTCCCGGATTATCTGCCTTTCTTCTTCTTCCTGAGCAAATATTGCTTCGGCAATAAGCAGAACATGATCAACATAATCCTTCGGAATAACCTGGAGTCCGTCATCATCCCCAAAAATAAAATCTCCGGGACTTACCGTTACATAATGCCTCAGGTGACCGGGGATATAAATAGGAACATTAACATCAATTATCCTCCATCCGCCGTATGCGTTAGGAGTTGTGCCCCGGGTAAAATAGGGGAAATCCCCTAAGTCGTAGATAAAACGGCAGTCCCGTGTCCGGCCGTTGTTAACAACTCCTACCGCTCCCCGCATCTTAGCTAAATTGCAGCTCATCTCTCCGAATAGGGCAGCCTGCATATCGCCGCCGTTATCGAAAACCAATACAGTACCCGGGTTAATAGCGGCGTGCATCTGCTTTTGAGGTGATCCTTCCCGTTCCCATTTTTCGTCTCGGGCCTTTCGCTCTTTCTCACTTAAGTGGCTTTCAAAGGCTACGGAATGCCATTTTACAGGGAGGCATCTTCCGGCTATAACATCGTGAGTTTTAAGGGGCTTTAAATTATGATCAAGAATGGTGTCTACTATCCCGGATTGGTGCATGGCGTCGCTGATACATCCTCCGTATAGTTTCTTGAACCGCTTTACGCGTTCTAGATCGTCTATATCTAAGGTTTTAGGATTTTCCGGCTTGGGTGGAATTTTCAGCGGATATTCGTGCCCGCTGATATTTGATGGTTGAAATTTAAGTTTGAAATCCTTGATATCCATTTTTTTTCTCCTACGATTAGTTAAGAATCTGCTGTGATTATAACCATTTATACATTACACACGCTTTGCATGCAACTTTCTACCTGCCGTAATTGCCCCGAAACTCTTCAAGCCCTTCCAGGAATTTTCCGTAGGGAATTTCCATTCCTTTTGTACGGAGGAAGTCCTCCAGTGCGGTAAGGACCAGCGTTATGGAATCCTCATTGATACCGTGTCCAAAGTGAGCGATGCGGAATTCCACGCCTAAAAGGATTCCGTAGTTGTAACGTACAAAGTCTCGCGCTTCATCTCTGTCGATTCTTTCGGGAAAGCGGACTTTGGTTACCAAGGGAGCATATTCATCTGCAACCACCGTGTCCAAACCCATGTTTCTGATTCCGCGGCGGATCATTGTGCCGTATCGGATCATTCTGTTTAAACGGTTTTCGAGCCCTTCCTCTAAAATTACTTTGAGGGATGCTTTTAAAGCCATCATATTATTTGTTGCTATGCTTATAAGATTGGGATGTCCCGTCTTACGCTCCAGCATGGATTCCCGCCATTTGAGAAGGTTCATATAACGGCCTCTGTTAGCGGGAGCAGCTTTTTCTAATTTTTCCCATCCCTGTTTGCTGGCCGCCACTAAACCGATACCGGCGGGACAGTCGAGTCCTTTCTGTACCGAAGCGCATGCAAAATCAACACCCCATTCATCCATCTTAAAAGGGAGAGCTCCTATGGAGGATACACAGTCCGCCAGCAGCAGTACGTTGTGGTTTCGGCAAATATTGCCTACCGTTTCTAACGGCTCTAAATAGCCGCTGGCTGTATCATGGTGGGCGATAACAACAAGTTCGTAATGAGAATTTTTGAGTGCATCGGCAAGAGTGTCCGGCGGAACCGGCTTGAACTTTTCCAAACCTAAAAAGGTAACATCGCCACCGAATCCCTCTGCGGCGGTACCCATGGATTTGCTGAAAAATGAGTTATCGAGACAGAGAACTTTAGTTCCCTCTTTAATTACCCCTGCCATGGGCATCTCGCATGCCAATGTACCGGAACCGTTTATCGGGATGACCATCTCTTCGGTCCCAAAAACTTTTTTTAAATCATCCTGTATTTGCCAATAGATCTCAGACCATTCGGATTCATAATGGGGAAGAACCGGTTCTCCCATTTCTCTTAAAATATAATCGGGACTTTGGGTTGGGCCGGGAATCATCAATTTATACCTTTGAAACACATTCTCCTCCTTCGAACTAAGAATAACCTGTGATTTGAAGGTTGTCAATCTTATTGATTAATAAGAATCAAAATTTTACAAAGTGAAATGTTGATAGATTCCCCGGTTGCTCCCTGCTCCTTGCGGAGATCATTGATTCTTATTATTGTCATCACAATAGGAGGAAATGATGAAAGAAATTATCAGTACAGCTTCCGCACCCCAGGCGGTTGGGCCTTATTCTCAAGCGGTACGGTGGGGACAGCTTCTCTTTTGTTCGGGTCAGATTCCAATGGAACCGAAGAACGGAAAAATAGTACCCGGTGGTATACAAGAACAAACAGAACAAGTTATGAAAAATATTGCAGCCGTACTGAAAGAAGCGGGGTTGGCCTTCGATTCAATTGTGAAAGCGACATGTTTTCTCAGTGACATGAATAACTTTGCAGCTTTTAATGAAGTATACGGCTCGTATTTTGCTAAGAAGCCTCCTGCCAGAGAGTGTATTGAAGTATCACGGTTACCGAAAGATGCAATGGTTGAAGTTTCGGTTATCTGCGGGTCCTAGTTTTTACCTATTTCTAAGTTGAGGTAGTCCACAGCGTACCGGATGCTCTTTTCTATGGTTCTTGATTCAAACCAAATAGATTCTTCCGGATTATCGCTTACCGGCTGAATGGATTGTTCGTATATCAGGTGATCTAACTGAGTCCTGTTACGGATTATTGTAACAATTTCTTTAAGAGGCAAAATACCCGTTCCCAAAGCTGTACCGAAGAACTTTATTCCAAACGTAGCGGAGGAGACATTATAGTCTTTAAAATGGACACCACCTGCCCAAGGGGCGAGTTTTTCAACTGTTTCGAGAGGTTTTTCTAAAAAGCAGATAGCATTTCCCACATCTATGCAGGAACGGAATTGGGGATGGCTGATTTTACTTAACACGGAAATCTGTTCATCCGTGGAAAAATCACCGTGGTTTTCCCAACCTAAAACTATTTTTGCCTGCTCCAGAAATGGCAGGGCTTTCTCAACGTTTCGGGCAATATAATTTAAAGCTTCTTTTATACTTTCAGGAGTATTGTCCCGTTCTCCCGTATCCGCAAATATTCTGACAAAGTCAGCATCCATAGCTTCCGCTATATGGAGCTGTTCCATCAGTGTATCGTAGTGAAAACCGCCTATTCCCAATTCAAGTGTAATGCCTCGATCTTTAGCAAGTTTTGCTATTTTTGCCCCGTAAGCAGCGGATTTGTTATTCAGATGAACGGGATCGATCTGCAGGGTTGAAAAACCCCACCCGGCAGCTTTCTCTATACTGTCCTCTAAAGATATTTTTAATTTTTCCGGATGATGCTTGCAGTCGGGATGCTTTCCGAAAGCAAGATGCAAGCTGTATGTCTGAAGCCCGAGTTTCATATTATACCTCCGTTGCGAGAAAGACTGCATTTCCTGTGGATGCGGATTCGTATCCTGCTTCAACTAATTTTAATGTTCCCAGGTTTTTCCGGCCGCTTGTTTCCGGTTCTTCATTTGAAATAACTGAATCGATAAAATGTTTTTGAACAAGAGGAAATGAATACTTGTCCACGTCTTTAGTGTTTTTAAAATCAGGGTAGAGATATTCCAAAGGAAATCCTCTTCTCGTGCCGTTTCTATAGAATATATTAAGTTCCTTATTACATACCTTAACAGTACCCTTATCCCCTTCTATATGGAAGCCTATCTCCTCGATTCCTGAGGTAACCCAGCTTTCTTCGATGGTACATATTTTATCTCTATATTCAAGAATCAGGCAAACAAGATTTTCTCCCTGTGTGTTTTTCGAGACACGCTTAAGGGATACAAACAGTTTCTCCGGTTCTCCCATCAGGTAGCGGGAAGTATCTAAGTGGTGTATCACCATATGCCTTAGAAGGAGTGGATTTTCTTTCGCTATATGAGGTTCCCGGTCATTCATGGTTATTCTTCCGTCGGGTCGTTCAACAGAATAGGGAAGCCGGTGAAAAATACGTAAGTAATGAATTTGCCCGATTTCTCCTGATTTTATGATGGTCTTTAAATACCGCGGGAAAGGTTGAAAGCGGAAATTTTGATGTATCATGAGGGTAACTTTTTTTTCTTCGCAGAGTTTAACCGCCCTTTTTGCTTCAGGAAAGGAAAATGAAAAGGGTTTTTGGCAGAGAATGTGGTAATTCCCGTCAGCAAATTTTTCGATTAACGGCACATGGGTGTCGGGATGTGTAGCTATATCGACGCAGTCGAAATCCGTTTCCTGCATCATGGTATCTGCATCCCGGTAAAAAGAAGGAATCCCGAACTCCAAAGCCTTTGCCTTTGCCTTCTCTTCCTCCTTGTCGCAAACTGCTACCAGCTGAGCATTTTGCGCGGCACGCCACCCATGGAGATGATTTTTAGCGATAGCCCCGCAACCCACTAAGACTACTTTTACCATAGAAACCCCGATATAATTTCATATTAGTCAAATCAATTTGTTATAATGAAATTATATCCGGTGATTATCTTTATTGTCAAGGCGTTTATAGGTATGACTAGTTTTGACAGTTATGAGAAGCTCTCAGGAACCGGCTCTAGAGAAGCTATAATAGTTTTAATTAGGAGAATAAGACTGCTTTTCTGATCCTGAAATGATAATTTATCTTCCTGAGGATAATGTATAAATCCGCCAATGACTGAGGGTTTCCGGATAAAGACATGATTCATGAGATGATAAAAGACATGATTACAAACATAGGTACCCGCAGACTGCGATAATGCTACGGGGTATCCTGCATGTTTAAGGCTATGGTAAAGTAACGCAATCGGAAGATTGGAAGGAAAAAAATCTTCCCCGTCTTGTATAACGGGTTCATCCATTGGAGCGTTTCCCTTGTTGTCCGGTATCCGTGCGGAATTTTTATTTTGTGCGGAAGTTTCAATCTGTATTTTCGAACTGCCTGCCGCAAGACCGAGGGAAATAACCGCGGAAGGATTATGTAATTGTATTTTCTTTGTCAAAATTTGAGATGAACGGTAATAGACAACAGGTAAGACCTGGGTAACAATATTTACCACTCCTATTTTTTTTGGAAGCGCAGCGATTAATTTCTCCGTTACATTATCTTTGTGTTCGCCGAAGGGTTCAAAACCGGTTACCAATATTTTCATAAGGAACAATATAAACTGTTTAAGCTTATAAAAAAAGCGGTTTACAAGAACACCCCCCTGTTATTAATTAAACATTCATATTTTGATGTTGACTTTAATGGAACTTTTGTTACCTTCTAATGTAATTAAAGTTACAAAGAATTAATTCCTATAGTATCTTCATTAAGATTAGATACATGATTTAAATCTTTATAAGATAACTATTTAATACCTTTTTTCAATTAAAAGATACATTAATGGTATGGATATTGCTTCCTTCGGGTAAATCTAACAATGCGGAGGTTCTTTTGAAAAAGCTTTTTATTTCTTCTTTTTTTGTCTTTTTGCTGTGTTTTTTCTTGTTATCTTGTGTTTTTCTTCCGCGGGATCCTCAAGTTAAGTTTCTTAACAGTACTTCAGATATTTATTTCGGATACGGTTTGCGGGTTGGAGATGCGGAATTTACTTTCATGAATCGATTCATTCCCGGAGATGAGACAGCATACAAAACAACGCCGCCGGGAAGGTATCCGATACAAGCTATGACAAGAAGCGGAAGTTGGCTAAGCATCAGCAGCGGCAGATATTTATTTGAGGAAGACAAAAGTTATATCGTAACAATATACGGCAGCTCAGCGGCTGGTATTTCCATTGCTGTTACATTAGATGACACTGAATAGTTATGGGATCCTATTGGAGGTATATCCGTCTTGTATAGAGAAACTATTCACCAACTCCAGAAGAATAGGATCCTCTTGGTTTTTTATAAAAACATTTAGATTATCCATTGCTCGTGTCATTCCCACATAGATGAGTCTTCGCATAAGTTTTTCTGTTTCTTCTCTATCAAACAGTTCTTTTCTGGGAAGGTAGGGAAGGTACATCAAGACAACCGGAAAATCAAGTCCCTTAGCGGAGTGAAGTGTGGAGATCCTTACTTTGTTAGATGAGGAAAAGGTAAACTCTTTATCAGATATGGCTTCCCACTCCACTCCGCGGCTGCTCAATACAGAGCCGATGATACCGATTTCTTTGTTCCGTGGTACCAGAATGGTAATGGTTTCAGGATCATACCCCATATCTTCTGTAAAGAGCAACGTTTTATTTACTAAAAGTGTCTTCAGTTCCTCTATGTCCTTAGAACAGTACAATTCCGGTACAGGTCCTTCCCGGAAAGCAAAGGGTTCATTTGCGGTATTCCATGTTCCTTTTGGCGCTGATGTCCGAAATGATTCTGAAACCTTATGGATTTGACAGGTGTTCCGAAAATTAGTTTTCAATACGCGGGTTGTCCCTGTGATGTTGAATCCCGCACGGCCGAAAGGAAGTCTGCAGGTATAAAGGCTTTGATCAGAATCACCTGCCATGATCACAGAGCGCCTGGTAATCGTTCTGAGAAGCCGGAGGTCCACAGCAGAAAGGTCCTGTACTTCGTCGAGAAAAAGCAGGCCGGTGGAATGTTCTGCAACGGCGTCGGGATTTTTCCGGAAATGACGGAGAATACGGATTCGGGAATAGTTGCTCGAATATGCTTTCTTTTGTTCCATCGTGGATATCAGTTCATCCCGAAAGCCGAAAACAATTTCCCTCTGTTCTTTGGTCAATTTGCCCGGCATCCCTGAACGGGGAACCATGCGGTCAATATACTCTTCCCGAGAAATCTCGTTTGCGAAAAGATAGTTTTCGATTTCACTTACCAAGGCAGGAGGGCTTATGAATCCTAAACCAGGAGTATTTTCCGCAAATGTTTCAATAATATCGTACTGAAACGAGGAGTCAGGATCGATGGATTTAAGTATTTTGTAGACAAGGCTGTCTACAGTTCTGATTATTTCTATTGGTATTTTAATACCGGCCAATTCTGTAAGGTACTGATTATATTTTGCCAGTGTTCTCGTAAAAGTTACAAACGTTACCGTTTCTCCCGGTTCCAAGTTAAGCTCTCCCTGCTCTACCGCTCTCCGGAGAGATTCTATGAGCACCAATGATTTCCCGGTACCAGCACCTCCCCTCACGAGAAAATCTTTCTTTAAGCTGATATTTGAAACGACATCTTCCTGTTCCGGCGTCAATTTTCCAATATGTCTTTCGTAATCCAGCCTTGTTTGCGTGTAGAGGGAAAAGCGGGAGAGGTATCTGAGGTATTTTCTTAGGTCGTTGTAATCATTAAAGCGGTCCTCCAGGCGTTTTCTCTCCTCCGCTAAGGCATGCCTTTCTTTCCGCAGATGATCAATTTTACGGTCCTTTTTGCTTGCCCGTTTCCGTTCCCGTTCAAGATCGATGTCGTATTTAGTAATTTTTAACTGCAGGTTTTTAAGCTGCTGTTGTGCCTCATCGTAGGATTCTTTTTGTAAAAGAAGTTCCCGATTTTTATTTTGAAGGAGGGCTAATTCGTGCTGCATTTCGTTAAGGATGGTCCGCTGTTCAATTACCGAAGTTCTCTCCTTCCAGGTATTAAGGCTCTTTGCCAGCATCTTTATTTCAGGAAGCGCGCCCATACCCACCAGGGAACAAAAAGTCACAAAAAGATAAGTTGCGCCTGTTGCTTCTTCTGTGTCCAGTACTTCAAAAGCGTGACGTACCTGGTTAGTTATGTAATGCTGCTTCCCGAGTCGTCCGAGACAATTCAAGCCCTTCACGAAAGTGCCGTCACATTGCCCGAGGATTTCCTCCCGCAATTTCCAGGTCAGTTCCGGAAAGTTCAGCTCTTCACCGTAACCTTTCTCCGAGCGAAGGTACCACTCTATGAAGGCGTGAAGGGCGAGTACGTAAAATCCCGCGTCAGTGCCGACGAGCCGTTTAAGACGGGTAAGTTTCTCCTGCATGTTTTTTATTATCGGTCAAAATTTCGAATAAGAGAAGCGGTGTCATATATCTCCTCCTGAGAAATACCGGCGGAGGAATAAAGGGCGAATATATTTTCCAAAGGTGTTTCCGGAGCCAGGGTGTGGGTGCCTGCAAGTATATACCCGCCGCCATCCGCAGTCATTTCCTCAATCAGATTATCGGTGTATCGTCGAACATCATCCGGGTTACCATTAATCATGATGCCTTGAGTGTCTACACCCCCCATAAACGCCAAGTCAGCTCCGTATTCTCTTTTTAATTCTCCGGGATTCATACCGGGACAATTGCTCTGCACAGGATTAAGTACATCGATTCCTGTTTCTATTAAATCGCCGATTATTGGACGCAGAGCTCCGCAGCAGTGGTATGCCACAGGCAAGTCATTTTCTTTACCGATATCGATAACATTTTTCAAAGCTGGTTTTATCAGCCTGCGCCAAGTATCAGGAGACATCATAAGGGTATCTTTTCCCGCTACATCATCTCCCGTCCACAGCCAATCCAAGTTAAAGCGGGAACAAGCCTTTGTGCTCAGCTCAGCAGCAAAATCCGCACACCTTTGAAACATCAGCCGCGAAAGCTCCTCGTCCATAACCATGTCCAGGATGGCCTGTTCCATACCCCGCAGTCTCCAGTACATTTCGAATACGCATGGTGAAACATCGCATCCGATAAAGTATTTCTCTTCGGAAGCTATGGGATTCATATTGGATAGTAAAGAGTCGATTTTATCAGTAGGAAAGGAGTATGACAAAACCTCGTTCCGCTCTGCTTCTTTTAAAGGATGTTTTACAATTTGATTAAAACTACCGATCCGCTCCCATTCAATGCCCCAGGAATCTATATGCCCCTCTCCTTCCTGATCATGGACCATACCTTCCATAGCGTAATTATTATTTACCCAAGTCATGAGAATATCGTTTCCCATTACCGTATCAATCATATTTGGGTATATATTCAAAATTGATGCTAAATTTGCTCTGGTTTCAGGATGAAACCACATACAAACAGGAATTCTGTCGGTTTTCTCTCTTGCAAGTGCTCTTTTTACTCTTTCCTTTGATGTCATGTTCACTATCCTCAGATTAAATAATATAATTGACTATATACCTAAACAATAATATCTTAGGCTTTAGGAAACGGCAATGAGGGTAAAAATGATCATTCTTACCAGCAAATAACCGGCTTTCGGAGTAATACATGAAAACAGACAGTTCCGCGGATATCCTTCAGATTAAAGATGGGACGGATAGGCTAATAAATAACATACAACAGGTAATATACATCCAGCGAGAAAAACTTGAGTACCTTACCGCTGCTAAGTTGGCAGGCGGTCACGTCATTCTCGCCGACAGCCATGGAGTAGGGAAAACCTCTCTAGCGAGGGCTTTAGCGGGTTCCATTGAGTGGGAAGGTTACAAAGCTCCTCCCGGAGAGATCCCTATGGAACCGTTTTCACGAATTCAAGGCACGGTGGATTTGCTTCCCCAAGATATTGTGGGGTATAACCGCTTAGATCCTTCCGGACGGGAAATGACATTCATCCGGGGACCCATTTTTGCCCATTTCCTTCTGTGTGATGAAATAAATCTGTTGACACCAAAAACCCAAGGCGGTTTTTTTCAAGCCATGGAGGAGCGGACTGTATCTGTAGAGGGAAGAAACTATACACTCTTTGATCCTTTTTTCATCATCGCCACAATGAATATTCGGGGAGTGCATCTTTTTCCGCTTCCTGCTCCGCAGCTTGATAGATTCATGCTCAAGCTTTCCATTGGATTTCCAGATGCCGAAACTGAGTCGGAAATAATCCTTCAGCATGGAAGAGATGATGCCTGGAAAGGGTTTGGACCGGTAATAAAGGCCGCTGATTTAGTTAACTGGCGGGAAAATGTGGATGAGATCGCAATTCACCGGGAAATAATCGATTATATGGTGAAGCTCATCCAGAAAACCCGTAATCATCCGGAACTCATCGAAGGAGCGAGTCCCCGGACCGGTGTGAAGGTCTCCCGGCTTGCCCGTGCATTGGCTTTAGTCCGGGGGTTCGATTATGTTACCGTTGATCTGGTAAAGGAGATTTTTATTCCCGCGGTTGCCCATAGACTTGAACTAAAGGAAGCAGGCGCGGATGCTGAAGCAATACTTAGAGAAATAATGGATACAGTTCCCGTCCCGCTTTAATAGTAATGAAGATTAAGAGATTTTTTATATTATATTATCCCCTCACCTTAGGCGGTACAATTTTTACGGCACTTATACTTGTTACCGTAATACGTGGTTTTATCTACGATTCGCCGGCGGCGGTACTGGTAGGACTCTTGGGTGCTTTTATCTTAGGGGTATTTCTTATTCTGTCGTTTGGTACTACCAGAAGCAGGAGGCGAGAACAGTGCAGCTGGAGTTTTCCTTCCCCCCTTAGGAATTTTATTAAGACCCAAAAAATACGGATAGCAGTTCCATGGAAAAAAACACCGTTATTCTTCAGGTATCATTTTCTTGTTACCGGCAGAATCGTTTCCGGAACCGGTGTTCGGGAACCCGTCCGAATTACGGGTATGAGCGGAATACCCGGTACTCAACAACTTCCTTTTTTCTTCAAGTATTCCGGGACTTTTTCAGGATATTCGCTGGTGCAGATACGGGATATATTCGGTTTAACAAAAACCGCCCTCACCATTTCGGAGAATCATTCATTTCCGGTTATCCCGGGTCTGCTTCGTACTATTGAAAAGGATGAAGCCGAGTCCTCTGCCGGAACGGGAGAGGATAAATTGAGGAAATTATCGGACAATCTTAAATATTTTATGCGGGAGTATATTCCCGGTGATAGATTCCGTGACATAAACTGGAAAGCCACCGTGCGTGTCGAGGAACTGGTTACCAGGACTTCCCCCGTTACAAATAAAGAGATAAAAATAATACCCGTTATTTTTTGGAATGTTGTAGACTCTTCCTTCTTAAAGAAAAATTTTTTCGAAGTTAGTATTCATCTGGAAGCGGCAAAAGCATGGCTCATAACTTTTATTAATAGGCTGCTGGAGGATGAGTCAGGATTTGCGTTTGATCTCCATGCCGGAAAAGATAAATTTAGGCTGGAGCATACTGATGATGTTCTTAAAGCCGGGGAGTTACTTAGTAAAACCGGTTTTAGTGAAACCGTACCCCTTACTCCCGCTGATATGAAACCGGGGAGTGTGGTTTTTACAACGGCCTTTGATTACGGACTTTACAGCAAGCAGCTGCCCATGGGTTCCCGTGTCATGCGGACAGTTCCTGGAAATGAAAATGATGCTGATGTATCTATAGTGTTGCGGGATTTTGAAGATCCGTTATCGTGGCTGATTCGGAATTACAATATATTTCATTATTTTTCCAGGAACACAGGAGAAGTTAATACGAACGCGGACCGGAAACTTGGTGTTGCGGTAAAGAATTGGATATTATGACGGTGTTTCTTTTTTCTCTCAGACTTCTATTATATTTCTCAGCTGTATTAATTCCGGTGTTTCATCCCGGAGTGACGGTCCCGTATGACCGCCCTGGCATCTGGTTGTGGTTTGTTCTGGTTCCTTTGGAAGCGGTCCTGGGGATTTTCTTTACCAAATTCAGGAATTACCGGAAACATTTTCTTTTAGGGGGAATACTTCTTCTCCTCGTAAGTCTCTTCTTTTTTGGCGGTCCGGGATTTATCGCAGCGCTTGAGACCAGCTTAATAGCGCTATTGGTATTTTTGGTTACCTATTTTATATTTATGCCCCGCAGCGGGGGGCGCGGTTTATTTATACTTGAACCGGCGGCTCTGGGATATTTGTATTATAAGATGATTAACTTCACCAGAGCATCACAAGAAACAAGTGCTCAAAGCGGATCATTATTGACTATCCTATCGTTCCTCTGGGTGGCTACCTTTGCTGTCTATCTCGTCCTGCTCTTTCTTGCCGGATTCAGGAAATCTCCGGGGAAAAAAATTACCCTGGAAGCAGGAGCCGTTGCGGGTTTTCTCGCTTTAGCGCTTATTATAGTATCCGTATTGCCCCAAGACTTCCGTATACATGATGTAGTGAAAAATATATTCGGAGAAGAAGCCAGGAAGGATCCAGTTCCTCTAAATATTGAAGGCCCCGGGATTCCCGGCGGAAATCTCCGGGGTGATCAAGGTGAAGAAGGGTATGGGAACACCGGTGAAGTGCCCGGTGGAATGGGACTCGAAGGATTGATGAGTGAGCTTTTCGGTAGTCAGGGACAAGGGGGGCAGAATCAAGGGGAAGATGCTCTGCAAGGATTAGATCCTTCCGAGTGGGGCCGAATACTCTCCCAGGGCAGGGGTGACGGTCCTCAGAAACAGTACGCCGTTATGATAGTGGCAAGCCCGGGAAAGCGTCTCTACATGGCGGGAAGGTACAATTCTGTGTTGGATGCTGAAAAGGGTTTTTATGAAGGGGGAGACGGGAAACTCAACGCTCTTTCTGAGCGGACACTTCTGTCTACGTGGGTTAACGATGATGTTCCGCTGGACCGGGGAAGAGAACAGGCAGCCTACTCTGTTTGGAGCGCGGAACGAACCCGGTATTTACCCTTTGCTCCTTTTAAAATAGAACCCACGGTGTTACAGGAGAAGTACAACCCCTTTCTCTACTCCTATAACGGAGTGAGTCTGTATAGTGACTATTCGGCGCTCCGTTCATTTCCGGTACGGGAACTCAGTAAGGAAGAAAGAGATACTCTTGGCCCGTATTTATCCGTCCCCCTTTCCGCTGATGATCTTAAGGTTTTCCGCTTTTTTGCGGAGAAGCATTTGGAACAGGAGGCGGGTGCCTTGGAAAAGATCGATTCCATCATGCGGAGTTTTTCCACTTATCAGTACGAAATAGGTTTTACTGAAAATGTTAGTATTCCCGCCCTAAAAAGATTTCTTACCGATACAAAATCCGGGGACTGTACCGAGTTTTCCAATGTAGCCGCCTTAGTGGGAAGAATCGCGGGAATTCCGACCCGGGTCGTGACGGGATTTCTTGCTTCCCGGGACCTGCAGTCTCCGCCCCATATCCAGGGCCTCATGCATCTTAAGGAGCAGATGGAAGATCTTTCCGAATATTCCTTATCGGAACTATTTTTGGTAACCACAATGCATCGGCACTCATGGGTACAGTTCTATGTTCCCCCTTATGGATGGGTGGATTTTGAATCAACCCGACACGCAATACCGCCGACTCCCGATATGAATCCTAATGCAGCTCAAGTTGTAATCCCTCTGCTGGAACGGCTGGAAACTGTCCCCCGGGGGGAACCGTTCCGGTGGGATATTGCCGGTTATATCTTTTTACTGGCGGCGGTTGGAATATTTTTTTCGGGTTATCTCATTTTGGGAGGGAAATACCTGTACCTTTCCTATGCCTCCCGAAAACACACCAGAAAGGGTATAAACGCCAACGCGCAGCTCCTGCTATTTAAAATGAGACGTGCCGGCTGTGTCCCTAAGCTTCCCGGTGAAACCCTCACCGATTATTCGGAGCGGTATAACCGTCTCCGTGAACAGGCTCAAATCCATAATACGCTCTTATACGCTCCCTCTGTAAGCGGGAACGCGCGGCTCAATTACTGGGATAAATTCCGGAAAGGTGTAAAGAATATTCCAAAGCATTACAGGAAGCCCGGGTTAATCGAACTCCTCAAAAGAATTTTTTCCTACCGGGGGCTTTTCCGATGAGAAAAACAGCTTATCTCCCGATGTTTCTCATCTTGTGTGTTGCTTTTATTCTTTTATTATCCGGGTGCGGGCAGGATGACGAATGGAGAAGGTTCCGGGGCAGGGACGGACGAGGTGCTGTTAGAAGAGGTGTGAATCCCCCTCTCGGGCTGAAATGGAAGATAGAACTTCAGGAGAAAGCGGAACCGGCCTCATCCTTTAATAACAGTTTAATCCTGGATGACACTATTTATTTCGGTTCCCCGGATGGAAACTTTTACGCCTTTGATATTATGACAGGCTATATGCGGTGGGCCTTCCGAACGAGACATGAAATCAATTCGATTCCTTATACCGACGGTGAGCGGATATACTTCGGTTCCAACGACGGTTTTGTATATGCCTTGGATATGGAGACGGGCAATGTTATTTGGCAATTCCAAACCGATTCGACGGTGCGGTCGCTGATCCTCGGGTTTGATGACAAGATTGCTTTTACCAGCGACGGCGGTCAAACGTACATTCTGAATCGGCAGGGAAATCTTATATATACCATCCCGAATCCGGTGTGGCATCTCCATACCTTCCAGATACACGACGGAATAATGTATTTTGCTCCCGGACCTTTAGAAAATCCCAGGAGTTTCAGTGCCTACGATTTAATCGAACAGAAGCGTTTATGGACGGTGGATTTGACCTTTTCAGAAGATTACTGGTTTTCTCTACCCGCTGTCTCTAAAAATTCGGTCCACTACGCTACTGCAAGTGTTCATGAAGGAGGATGGAGTTTTACCTTCAGGGCTTTGGACCGGCGTACCGGAAGCATCCGTTGGATTAAGCGGGAAGAAGCAGAACTAGGAAAACTTCAGGGAATTGAGATGCTGGAACTATTCTTTACCAATATTGAACTGCTGGATTATCAGGCCCCTTCGTTGTGGAAAAACTTAGTGATATATGCCAGCGGAGACAGGGTGGTCCGGGCATTCGATGCGGATACGGGGGATAAGAAGTGGGAACGGAGATTCTTGGTGCCCACAAGCAGTTCTCCTCTAGTTGCAGGAAACAGACTCTACTTTGGTTTACGGGGCGGTTTGGATCCTGATGCTGCCGTAATACCCCCCAGGCTTATGTGTCTCCAGGCTTCCAACGGAATCACGTTATGGGAAATGGATCTGGAGGGAAACCTGCTTAGTTCTCCCGTTATAGGCGGAGACTGGGTAGTCTTTGGAACGGATCAGCACCTTTTATACGTACTGGAAGAACTGTTCTGAAAGCAGCAATTTCCGGTGATCACATTCGCATTAAAATTTATAAATTTTTTTATTACAAGCAATTACATAAATCGGTATCACCGGAAATTGCCGTTTCCCGCGAAAAAAAATATGCGGCAATTTTCGGTCAACCCGATCTAAATTTATATATTATATGCAATTATGGCCACTTCTAAATCACACAAGGTGTTGACCGGAAATTGCTGTTCTGAAACGAAAAAAACCTTTATAGTATTCACAGGAGCATCTAAACACCTTGAGCTTGAGATGCTTTGTTTTAACACATATAAACTGGGTGAAGGAGCGAAAATGGAACCCATTAAAGCAACAGTGGATATACTGAAGGGTAGACCCGCAATTTTCATAAATGAAAAACCGGAATCTCCGGTTATTTACTCTTTAACGGATGTTCCCGGAGGGAGGTTCTCCTGGGAAGAAAGGCCTAATTGGAATATCAAAAATTTCGCCGAGGTTGGGATACGGCTGTTCCAAGTTGATCTTTGGCTGGATGATATATGGAATGATAGAGGAGAGCTCAATATAGAACCTGCCAGGAAACAGATAAAGGCCATTACCGATATCCGTTCCGATGCGGCAGTTTTTATAAGATTTCATGTAAGCCCGCCGGTTTGGTGGATCAGTGAAAATCCTGATGAGATGGTAACCTATGCGGATGGTCCTTTAGATGGAACCATAACTCCCGGACTTCAGCGCTATTTAGAAGATGATCAGAAGAGGATACCCCGGCACAGTTTTGCATCAAAAACTTGGAAAGCAGAAATAGGAGAGGTATTTAAGCGGTTTCTGCATTTGTTAGCGGAAAGCCCGGAAGGCGCAAATCTTGCGGGTATACAGCCTGCGACAGGAATATACGGTGAATTCCACTATTGGGGTTTTATGAACCATGATCCCGATACGAGCCCCCGCATGGAGAACCGTTTTAGAGAATACCTTAAGGACCGATACGGTACTCCCCGGGAATTGTCCAATGCCTGGGGACTCACTATTGATTCTTTTGATACAATTCGAATTCCCGGAATGAAGGAACGGCACAGAAAACGGGACGGTATATTTCTTGATGCCGCGGAAGACCGGATTGTTACTGATTATTATCATTGCCAACACAGAACGGTCACCGAAGCGATCGAGTATTTTTGCTCCATAGTGAAAGACAATTGGCACCGGCCAATCATCAAAGGAATTTTTTACGGCTACTATTTCAACCTGTTTGGGCGTCACGCTACAGGCGGCCATCTTGAACCGGAAACTATTCTGACCTCTTCGTTGGTGGATTACCTTAGCGCGCCTCAGGCTTATCAGCCATATCAACGTCATCCCGGAGGTTCCGGTCAGAGCCGGGGAATTATTGAATCCTGTGTTCTGCATGGAAAGGTATGGCTGGATGAAATGGATCAGGGGACATCTTTAGGTACGCCTTGGCCGCAGTTCATTCCGAAAACGCTGGAAGAAGATGTTCACCTTTTGAGAAGAAATGTGCTGGAACCGCTCCAGCGCGGAGGCGGTCTTTGGTATTATGATTTCGGCCCCCGGTATTCAGCAGGCTCGTGGGATCATCCTGTTTTGATGGAAGAGGTGAAACGGCTTAAAAACCTAACGGATGATAAAATCGGCAGAGAGATAATCAGCAATGCTGATGTGGCCGTCATCTTCGATACCGAAAACCTCTACTATCTGGATCCCGCTGCTGACGGAGATCCCGTGACGGAACCCGCAACTGATGAGTTCTCGGCATTGATGTTTCAGAGCGGTGTCTCTTTCGATATGTACTATCAGTGTGATCTTAAGCGGATTCCCTGGGAAAAATACAGAGCTGTTGTTTTTGCTAACGCCTTCTACCTGGATGATGAGGCAGTAGATTTTATACGGAGTTCCGTAGCGGTTCAGGGAAGACATGTTGTATGGATATACCTTCCGGGTTACCTTGGAAACGGTGACGGAGGGTTTGAAAGATGTTCAAAGATAAGCGGTTTTACCCTTTCTCCGATGAAATCGACCAATCCTCCTGAAATTGTTTTGAACAAGGAGGGCTTTCCGGCGGAACGTTACGGTATTGCCGCTTCCCTTTCACCCCTTCCTGTGGTGGACAGACCTTCGAATGGTGATACCGTCGGCTTTTATCAGGGTACCCAATACGGTGCCATGGCTTTTAATGAGTTCAGCAGTCATATTGCATGGTATTCCGCACTGCCCATAACGAATTCCGCAGTTTTACGGGAAGTATTCCGGAGATCCAGGTCCCATATCTATTCAGAAAAAGGGAACATCCTATACGAAGGCATGGGTCTTATAACTGTACACAGTAAGGAAGCATGCAGTGATACAATCCGCCTAAAAAACGGCAGTACGGTTGATATGAAGATGGGGAATCACAGTACAATAGTAATTGATTCCGAGAACGGAAAGACTTTACTAGACTAAAGGAGAAATCGTTATGAAGAGATGTATGACCTTAGATAAGGCACCGCGGGAACTCAGGCCGGGAATAAAGGTGTTGATGGATTACCTTCCGATTGGAGACGCCGGCGATGACGATACAGTCCTGGTACGTTTTTCTCCCGAAGAAGAAGGTGTATCAATAAAACCGGATAAGGAAGAAGATCCGGAGAGTATAGAAATCAGGTATGGGGAAATAAGCGATGCATTCAGGGGGCTTGGAATAATTTCCGGCAGATTAAAAGCCGAGAAAGGATTTTCTGAGCTGCATGAGAAAAATCACTTTAAACGGCGGTGGCTTATGCTGGATGTTTCGAGGAACGGAGCTGCTAAAGCTGAATCGGTAAAGGAGCTTCTCTGCAGAATGGCTTTGATGGGAATAAACGGCTTTATGCTCTATACGGAGACTAACTACGAGGTTGCCGGAGAGCCTTACTGGGGATACCACGACGGAAAATATTCCGCAAGTGAATTATCTAAACTGGACAGTATTGCCGGAGATTTAGGAATAGAGATGATTCCCTGTATTCAGACCTTAGCACACCTTACCCGGGCACTGCAGTGGGGAGCATATAAAGATGTTAAAGACACAGAATCGGTACTAATGGTGGGAGAGAAGGAAACCTACCGACTGATCAAGAAGATAATACAAGCCGCGGTAAAGCCCTATAAAAGTAAACGTATACACATCGGCATGGATGAAGCCTGGGACCTTGGACTTGGTAATCATTTAGAAAAAAACGGATACACGGCAAAAGGAGAATTAATCCGGAAACATCTTGCTCAAGTGATAAAAATTACGGATAGTCTCAAGCTCAGACCCATGATGTGGTCTGACATGTTTTTCCGAGCGGCATCACCTGAAGGAGTATACCGAGACAAGAACATTTCCTTTACCGATGAAGACCGCCGGGGAGTTCCCGAAAGTGTTGAGCTGGTATATTGGGACTATTATAACCACGAAGAAGAATTATACGATTCCATAATGAAAAAACATGAAGAATTGACGGATCCTGACCGGGTGGTCTTTGCGACGGGAACACAAACATGGAGCCGGTTTTGGCCGTGTTTCCCGTCCGCATTTTCCACTATCAATGCAGGAATATCCGCTGCGGTAAAGCATAAAATGGAGGATGTAATCATAACCTCCTGGGGAGATGATGGAAATGAATACGATCCCTTTTCCGCGCTGCCGGTTCTGCAGTTTTTTTCTGAATGCACCTGGGGGTATGGGGCAGAAAAAGACTTTCCTAATCCGCTTAACCTTCTCGGAAGCAGCGGTATAGAGTTCGATGTTTGGAAATCTTCCGGACGGTTGGATTCACCACCGGGTATCAGACTGGATAAGAACACCGGGAATATCTCCAAAGCCCTCCTTTGGGAAGACCCGCTCTGGGGTACAGTACAAGCTCTTCTGCCCGAAGAAGATCTTGGTTCCCATTGGCGCGGAATTGCCCGGTCCCTTGAAAATATGTTTTTAGAGGGCGGAATAAACGGCAAATTGGAGATACCCTACCGCCTTTCTCTAGTGCTGGCTGCGAAATGGGATTTACCCTCCCGTATTCGGGAAGCCTATAAAAAGGGAAAAAAGGATGTGCTGAGCAGGATCGCAGAAGTGGATATCCCGCAGCTCCAGAAGAAGGTAAGGAAGCTTTGGGAAGTGCACAGACGTACTTGGTTCGAAACTTTTAAGCCTTCCGGCTGGGAAATATTGGAAAACCGCTACGGGGGGTTGCTCCTCCGGTTGGAGACAGTCAGAAAACGGCTGCTGGATTACTTTAACCGTCAGCTTGAATCGCTTCCGGAGCTGGAGGAGCCGGAGCTGCCGATTGCGAATAAGCCGGAAGGAAATTTCCCCAATCTTCGTTATCGACAGGTGTACGGACCGACGAAGGTTCCCGTTCAGTAATAATAAATAAAATTGAATTGACCGGGACTTGCTGCATTCGATTATTTTACGACATTTTTTAGAAATCCCGCTTCTTTCTGTTACCTAAAAATTCCGAGTCATATTTTCCTCTAAGAAAAAGTGTGTTAGTATTCAGTTAAAATTCAGTTAAAATTCAGTTAAAATTCAGGCAAGACGGGATAACAACATGAAAACCATTTTAGATATTATTAATCTGATCGGCGGCTTAGGAATTTTCCTAATTGGAATGCGTATAATGGGGGAAGGAATCCAAAGACGAGCCGGAAATAAGCTCAAGGGGTTTCTGCATCGGATGACGGAAAATAGGTTTTCCGGCGTCCTGACGGGGATGGGAGTAACGGCTCTGATCCAGTCTTCTTCAGCTACAACTGTTCTGCTTGTGAGTCTTGTTAATGCCGGACTAGTTACTCTGACCCAATCCATCGGCGTTGTTATGGGGGCAAATATTGGTACAACATTTACCGCATGGATTGTTTCACTTTTAGGTTTTAAAGTAAAAATAACAAGCCTTGCCTTGCCGGCAATTGCCGCGGCTATTCCTTTATATTTTTCCGCGTCACAAAAACGGAGAGAAATCGCCGACATTCTGATCGGTTTTGGGCTTTTATTCCTCGGCTTACACCTTATGAAGGAAGCTGTTCCTGATATTCAAAATAATCCCGAGGTACTGTCTTTTTTGCAAAGATGGTCGGAATGGGGTTATGGTTCAATATTTATTTTTATACTAGTAGGTACTCTTCTGACAGTTACGGTTCAATCATCATCCGCCGCAATAGCTATTACCATAACCATGGCTTTTAAGGGATGGATTACCTTTCCTGTAGCCGCAGCTATTGTGTTAGGTGAAAATATCGGAACAACAATTACAGCGTTTTTAGCTTCCATCCCGATGAATTATTTAGCAAAAAGAACCGCTAGAGCTCATATGGTTTTTAATAGTATCGGTATTGTATGGATGCTTGCCGTTTTTTATCCTTTTATTGGTCTCGTGGATATGATTATTCCCGGCTCTGTCGCGGATCCGAATTCGATTCCTATTCATCTTTCAATGTTTCATACCCTCTTTAATGTTTGTAATACGCTTCTGCTTATACCCTTTGTCGGTATTCTTTCTAGGGTGGTACAATATCTTGTAAAAGAAAAGCACGAGATTTCTAAGGCTGAAAAATATCAGCTTAAACTAATTCCGACAAATTTACCCGATGCCCTGGAATCAAATTTGATAACCGTTCAGAGTGAATTAGCGAAGATGGGTTCTCTCACCTTCCGTATGATGGAACTGATTAAAAAAGGTTTGAAGAATCCGGAAGTAATAAAGTCAATCAAGGAAGAGATTCGGGATAAAGAACAATTAACTGACGATATGCAGGAAGAAATTACCCTTTTTCTCACCAAAAGTATGAGATTACCGGTGAGTGATAACCAGTCTTTTAATATTCATTCTTCCCAACGAATAGCTCATGAGATAGAAAGTATTGCTGATTCTTGTTTCAGCATCCTTCTTGATCTCAGTAAGCTATATAAAAAGGGTAGAAAAATACATAAAGATGCCCTGAATGAATTATATGCTTATGCATCTCAAGTAATGGATTTTCTAAAATATAATGAACTCTATTTGGAAAGAAAGATTGAAAAATACGATTACAATACCGCGAGGGAAATGGAAAAGGGTATTGATAAGGTTCGGAATAAGCTTCGTAAAAAATCCCGGAAAACCATTGAAAAAGGTGATGAAAAAGATGTACGCGGTGAATTGATTTTTATTGATATAGTCCGACACTTAGAGCATATTGGTGATAACTGTCTCAACATCTCCGATGCCATAGAAGACCTTGAGGGCTTTAAAGTTTCTCTGTAGAAAAGGTAAAGTGGAGGTAAATGAAAAAGAGTATTGAGCATTATACAAAACCTGGCTATATAATAATCCGGTTTTTGACATTTGCTATTCCCTTCATCATTATTGTCCTTTTCGGCTTGATTCATATTTCCAATTGGATTTCAAAAAACATCAGAAGAGAAATCATAACAGAATCTGATTATATGACCACGATCATTTCAGAGGAAATGAAATCTTTTTTTCATAATATCCGGGATGATTTGTTAGTATTGGGAGAGGATGCCGAGAGAAGAATAGCGGTGGATGACGGGATCTCAAAAAACGCTTTATGTGATCTTTTCAGAAGCTTGCTGCATCATAAGGAATATTATCAGCAGATTAAAACATTTGATGCGGAAGGAACTATCATCATAAATGAAATAAAAGAAGGCATACGGATATTTAATAATAACGAAGATAATATTTCCCCGGATGTGTTAGAGCTTCCACCGGATACAATATATCATACTGATTTTAGACTCAGCACAATTGGGGGGGTCCCGGAACTGCCTATAAGACCGATTATTACTTTTGCTGTCCCTCTTGATGATCCGGGCGGTAATCGTCTAGGTGTTCTAACCTTAAGAGTTTCCGCGTCCTCCATGGAGAAAATCATAAGAAATACCGCTGAACCGGCGGAAGATCTCTACCTTGTGGACGACGAAGGCAGAATAATTGTGGCCCCCTTTGGTGAGTATTCATGGACCCATGTACTCGCGCCGTATTCTGAAGAGGATTTCCCGGATAATTATCCTGAGGCATGGAATTTCTTAGCTGGAAAAGACAGCTCATCAATAGAAACGCGGGAAGGTTTTTTTACATCCGCATATTTTACTATTCCGGAATTCCTGAACTATAAAAACATTGACGGAAAAGAGAATTGTTATTATCTGGTTCTTCATACGCCGCCTTCCCGAATGCAGTCCTTATTTAGAATGGATTCCCGGCCGTGGATTATCTCATTTTCCGTCATCTCATTATTACTGCTTTGTATTATGCTGTTATGGGTTTTTATACGAAGGAACCGTCAAGTGAGCCGTTTACAGTTGGAAGAAGCTGCCTATATTGATCCGCTGACCCAAGTTTTAAACCGAAGATCTTTTTTGGAAGCAGCGGAGCGGGAGAGAAGCCGTGCCGATAGATATGGGCTGCCGGTCTCTATTGTTGTAGCTGATATTGATAATTTTAAAAAAATTAATGATAAATTTGGTCATCCCGGAGGTGATGCTGTTTTAAAAACCTTAGCCCAGCTGATGAAAGACACCCTCCGTATTGTCGATCTGATCTGCAGATGGGGCGGGGAAGAATTTATATTTCT
Source organism: uncultured Spirochaetales bacterium (assembly GCA_964618265.1). Classification (GTDB taxonomy): domain Bacteria; phylum Spirochaetota; class Spirochaetia; order CAYLLE01; family CAYLLE01; genus CAYLLE01. The sequence continues at coordinate 49,901 of CAZUAE010000007.1, forward strand.
TCTTCCGAGAACCCGTCTGGAGCAAGCGGTTGAAACCGCATCTAGATTGCGGATTAATATTGAAGAGTATCCTATACAAATTGAGCATACAAAAATACAGGTAACCATGAGTATGGGAGTTGCTGAATACAGAAATACCTTAGATGAAACAATTTTAGAGGCTGACAAGTATTTATACGAGGCTAAAACAAGCGGGAAAAACAGCGTCTGCCCAAAAATCGAAGATAAGCATAAAAAGCGGCATTCCGGATTTGACTCCGAACACAATCGATTGGAGCGGAAGAAAAAGAGGACATTAGGTAGAAAAAAGGAAGAGTAATGAGAAAGGCAGGTTTGGTCTTTTGTATACTATGTTTAGGTTTATTTTTAAATATAGGATGCCTGACCACCGGGGGAACATCGACAGACGATGTGTGCATTACGAGTTATACTCGTCATGGACAATGGCTCCGGGGAGATTTGCATGCCCACTCTCTTCATTCCGACGGAGATTCACCCGCGGCACTTGTTCTAGATACAGCGTATAAAAACGGACTCGATTTTTTTGTGATCACCGATCACGATACTTCCATGCGGGGTGAAACACCCCATTGGGAGGACTCCGACTACAATCATGAAGACATGATAATTTTATACGGTGTGGAATGGACATCCAGCAAGGGCCACGCAAATGTTTGGAATAAAACATCCTTTGATTATTCCATCTTTTGGGAAGCTAATCGGAACAAAGATCCGTTTTTAGCAGCCCTCGCAGCGAAATGTGCCGGCTCTGTTTTTTCGGTTAATCATCCTCTCTGTCCAGGAAACGAGTGGGAATACAGTTATGAAATGTGCAGGGTGATGGAAATTTGGAATGGTCCGTTCCTGTTTCCAAACGGTAATGGCCGGGTCATTAGGGAAGTATGGGATTCTCTGCTTCTGTCGGGAAAACGGATTACCGGAGTCGGGGGAAGCGACAGCCATCAGATACAGGGGTTTTTGCGCCATGTCAATCCGCCGGGGTTTCCCACTACATGGGTATACGCTGAATCGGATACGCCGGAAGCTGTTCTCGAGGCCATTGAACAAGGATGGGTTACCGTTAGTTATGCTCCTTACGGCCCGCGCTTGGAATTGTCCGCTGATACCGATGGAGACGGAATCTATGATATAGGGATGGGACAAAACATCGCCTCCGGCAGCAGATGTTTTCTCAGAGTATCGGTAGTATTTTCCGAAAACGATGAATGGTCCGATAAATCCTTTACTATTATATTGTATGAAAATGGAAAGAGAATAGCCAAACGGACTGTGAATAAAAACAAAGGAACCGGGATGATCCATGAAGTTTTTCCCAAGGGAAGAACCTATTACCGCGCTGAACTGCGGGGTCTTCCGGATGGAAATCCTTACTTTCGGCTTCTCTGCGGCGATACCGTGGCAATAACAAATCCAATCTATTTCGGCTATGATGATAAAACCACCGCGGGGTTTGAATGAAGTATACACAATTAGGTTCAATGAAATTACAGGCCAGTGTTCTGGGTCTCGGAACAGGGGGGCCCAGCAGGGTGGGAAAAAGGACCGGAAAGGTATTAAATGAATCGGTGGAAATAATCCGGGCAGGTTTAGACCGGGGTGTAAACTTCATCGATTCCGCGGAAGCGTACGATACGGAAAACATCGTGGGGGAAGCGGTTAAAGGGAGAGACCGTTCTTCCTTAATTCTATGCACCAAAACCCACATTTGGCAGGATACAGAAAAAGGGGATATCCGGCCCCGCATAGAAGCAAGCTTAAAGAATCTGGGCACTGATTATATTGATGTCTATCTGCTGCATGCTGTAACACCTGCCCATTACCGGACAGCTTATGACAGATATATACCGCAGCTGGAAAATGCCCGGGACGCGGGTTTGATACGGTTCTTAGGCCTTAGCGAGATGTTCATGGAGGACCCAGGGCACGAAATGTTTTCTCTGGCTTTAAAAGATGATGCCTGGGACATATTCATGGTCGGTTTTAATTTGCTTAACCAAACCGCCGGAGACCGGGTGCTTACCGGAACCCGGCAAAAAGGAATTGGTACTCTAGACATGTTTGCTGTAAGACGTGTCTTAAGTGATGTATATAGGAGGCGGGAAGTCTTCGGGGAGCTGATATCTGACGGGTTATTGGATAAATCTGATTTATCGAGTTTTTCTGAGGAAAGCGGGGATCCCTTGGGCTTTCTTCTGGAAGAAACAGATGCTGAAACAATTCCGGAAGCATCGTACCGGTTCTGCCTGGAGGAACCGGGCATAGATGTTGTACTGAGCGGCACCGGAAGCATGGAACACCTCTTAGAAAACATTTCTGCTGCAGATAAGCCCCCGCTTCCATCGGAAGTGACCGGAAGACTCAGAAGAATATTCAGCCGGGTCGATACTGTCTCCGGACATTGATGGGGATCGTCTCTGTATTCATGAAGATAAAGGAGGAGTATCGTAAAAATCGTCCTTCTTCTTGGTATTTTGATAATCGTCTTGGCTAGAAGAAAGACCCCCCTTAATTCCCTGCACTATTACGGAATTCTCGCCTTAACTGCGGCGAACACGGGTATTGCAGTTTTTTGGTAAGGTACACTGCCGGCGGTGGGACTCGAACCCACACGGGCGTAAAGCCCACCAGATTTTGAGTCTGGCACGTCTACCAATTTCATCACGCCGGCCTAAATGGAAAAGACCTTCTAATACAATACTGATTATTTGCGTTAAGTCAATAAAAAGGCCAAAGCTAAGCAATTCCTTGTCGGCAGTGAGCTGTATTGGAGATAAAATATATTGAGGATTATATTTGTGTAACATCATGAGTTATACTTTATCTTTATAGTAAGATAAACTAATATAAATTTAACATATAATATATTTAATTAAAATGGCATTCTCAATCCGAATGCGTTACCATTTATATTATTAAACTAATACAACCCTAGTTGTCTTCATCAGAGTTAAAAATTATCCATAGGAGGAGAGAAAATGCGAAAAATTCTGCAGGGAATGGCTGCAATTTCTGTAATTGCTGCGGTCATTTTATTGGCGGGATGTCCGGGCGGTGAAGCAGGAAAAGCAGCCGATCCCGTATTCAGCCCCGAAGCGGGAACCTTTGATGGTCCTGTTGATGTAACCATTACCACGGCCACCGAAGGTGCAGCCATCTACTACACTACAGGAGACACTGCTCCAGACCCGGCTAACCTGGGTGATGCTGCGGAGTATACCGAAGCAATAACGGTTGCTGCTACAACAACGATTAATGCTGTGGCAATAATGGAAGGAATGAACCCTTCGGAGATCGTGTCGGCGGCGTATGTTATTGATACCTCAAAGGGACAGGTGGCTACCCCCGTTTTTAGCCCCGAAGGGGGAGATTTTACAACGGTACAGGAAGTAACTCTTACCTGTGATACCGAAGACGCAACGATTTATTATACCGAAGGCGATACACCTCCTGATACTGAAGATTTATCCAGTGCTACCGAGTATACCGGCGCAATTACTGTTTCATCTACAGTAACGTTGAATGCCGTTGCCGTAAAAACTGGTATGCTTCCTTCAGCAGGTGCAACCCAAACATATACTATTGATCTTGTGGACGTGGCAGCTCCGGAGTTCGATCCGGCAGGCGGAACGTACTACAGTTCCCAGTCGGTGGCCCTTTCAACCGGTACAGCCGACGCTTCGGTCTACTATACTACAGGTACTGAATTACCTTCACCTTCAGATCTTTCTAATGCGACCCTTTACGAAAGTGAAATAATTGTAACTGCAGATTTAACGATTAACGCCATCGCGGTTAAAGACGGTATGGATCCCTCAGCCGTAGTTAGTGAGTTCTACGATATCGAACCCGTACCCAACGATCCGCCTACGGCTAATGCCGGATCGGATATGACTGTGTATCTTGGAAACAGGGCGAACCTTTCGGGGAGCGCGGCCGATCCTGAAGACGGAGCCATGACATACGAATGGACCTTCCAAAGCACGGCAAGCGGCTCTAACCGGGATGATTCCGATATTGCCGACGCCGATACGCTGAATGCAAGGTTTTACCCCGATGTTGAAGGGGATTACGTTCTCAAACTCACCGTAAGCGACGGACCGAATACCGTATCGGATACTGTTACCGTAACGGTGGAACCGTCAAATGCGGCACCCTCAGCGGACCTTACGGCAAGCGATACTGTTTTGGATGTCGACCAGGACGTAACCCTTACCGCCGGCGGAACCGATGCCGACGGTGAAGATTTGGACTACTCCTGGTCCCTTACCAAACCCGCGGGATCGGGTGCAAACGCTCCGCCTGATGCCTCGAACCAACCCAGCGGTACCGAAGTAACCCCATCCGTCACACTGGACACAGCCGGGGAATATACGTTCACCTTTACCGTTTCAGACGGAACGGAAAGCGACTCCGAATCGGTAACTGTTACTGCCGTTGCTGATACAGCGGGCAATGAAGCACCGATAGCCGATGCCGGTCCGGATGCCGCGGTAAATCCCAGCTGGTTCGGGTATACCTTGGACGGTTCCGGTTCCGGAGATGTGGACGGAACGATCACTTACGGGTGGCAGCTGACCAGCTACCCTTCGGGAAGCAATCTAAATACTTTTTCTTCAACTGAGGAGAACCCGACTATCGACACCACGGCCTCGGCAGGCGAATATACTTTCACCTTGACGGTGACAGATGACGGTGGACCGCCTCTCACTGATACCGATACGGTGGTTATTACGATAAATGAATCGGCTCCATCGGTATCGAGTCTGGAAGCTTCCCCGGGAACGGTTAATCTGGATGACGGTTCTTCCGACCTGATCAGTATCAATGCAAGTTACACTGACATGAACTATGACGATCTAACCGTCACCTACAGCTTTGACTCCAAACCGGCCGCTTCCGGATTGACCGACGGAGACATAACATTATTTATGGACGGTGACGCCGAGTTTACCCCGGACGTGATCGGCCAGTACATCATAAGGGTCACCGTATCCGATGGATCGGCCGGCGATACGATGACCGTTTCGGTTACCGCGTACGACAATACACAAGGAGGAATCGATGTTACCATATACTAAGAAACTTAGCGCATACTATAGCCTTGCGGCGGCAGGATTGATTTTCCTGGCCGCGCTCACGGGCTGTAAAGGAATGATAGATACTCCCGATGATACCGGGACGGTGAGTTTGGGAATAAACAGGATAAACCCGGTTCTTATGGAAGGAACCGGATGGACAGCCAAAGAATTTGATCCTGGTGATAAAGGTATGCTATTCGTCGAAGAGGTGAGTGTAACGATCACCGGCGACAGCGAAGGTTTGGTGGTTGACGAGACCTATTCAATTGACGGGGAGTCTCAGGTAGAACTGGATTATGTACTGAATCCCGATAATTATACAATCACTGTAGAAATCTATAACGACAATGTGGATCCGGCTAATCCGGTGGTATCCGGTTCCGGTACCTTTTCTTTGTCAGCCGGAGCGCAGGAAACCGTTGAAGTATTTTGTACTCCGTGGAATCCGTCTAATCTTGGGGAGGGAGATAATTCCGAATTACAAAGCCTTCTTCCTACTATACAAGATGTTACTATCGAAAATGTAACCATCGGCGGTGAGGCGTGGTTTGAAATCTGCCCTTCGACTAATTTGACAACATTTGAAATATCTCCGTCGAAACCTGCAAAATGGGGCGGTGTAGGCGCCGTGTTCGACGACACCGGTGTAGTTATAAATACCGAACACCATTTTGGATCTCAAAGACGGGGGATGTACATTTTCGGCGGATACGGAGTTCCTTCCGCGGACGCTCCCATGTCTTGGACCTTCGAGACCACCCCGGGCGCAACATACTACGTAGGTGTCGCCAATATGCAGTACATAATGGATGGAGAAATCCTGGTCTACGGGGGAGATTTTTTCGTGTCCTACTCTCCGTGTACCACCGACGCGGTTACGGTAAGCAACGAAGACCTTACCTTATCCGGCCGTCTTGGAGGCGAGCTGGTCTACGGTTCCTTTGATGTAAGTTCCGGAGCGGATGTTGTTGATCCCGCTACCCAATGGGTGCATATCTACGACGAAAATTATCAATGCCGATTTACCACTACCGATCCGGCTACGGTGGATGGATTCTCATACTGGAGTGATGCCGAGCAAGAGCTGGTCATAGAAACCGATGACGCGGGGCAAACCGTATATGCGGTATTTGAAACCTCCACACCGCCCGTTGATCTTTCCGGATCCTTTACGGTCCAGTCCTTAGGGTACGAAGCGGAAACGGTTAACTACTCGGTGAGTTTCACCGATTACGCTGTAGTATTGTACACAGCTCAGCCGTATCTGGTGGTGGACGGTGAGGTAAATATCCTGCCCTCGCCTGGCGGATCCGAGACATCATGGGTGGGAACTCATGTCCAATACGCTGCTGCGGATCTCATCTACATAGGCGGGTTTTTTGAAATTGATTCCGTTAATCATTATACTCAGCCGTGTTACTGGATATACGACAACGGGATGATAACTTCTTACACAATTCCGATCCCCTCTGGAGACTCGGACCAGTCTTCTACAATTAATGATTTTGCGGTGGTCTCTGACGGGTTGGGCGGCTGGGAAGTCCACGCGTCTGTGGAGGATGATTCAGCGGCAATGGGCCAGTCATACTGGAATTCCATGGAAGGCTACGGGACGGATTTTACCGGGGTCCCGGGCACCACGGGAAGCTTTATCCCCCTGGGGCCGAAGGAGGACGGAGGAAGTCTCTATATCGCGGGAATGGATGATGGAGACGGTTCCTTTTGGATTGTAGACGGAAATAATGCGGTTTTGGAATCGGGGCTATCATTCCCGATAAATCCCTTCGGGGGTAACGCGGAAGTGATGGGCTGGATCTATGAAGCCGCGGTAAACGATGTATACCTTTACGGCGCGGAAGTTGACGATGTAATGAATCCTACGACCTGGACCCCGGGCTGGGAAGTCGACGGCGGAGCTTCCTGGACAGCTCATCCGGGTGAAACGGCAGGAACAGAGCGCCACACCTACATGACTACCAACGACGATTTCTACACGAACGGTGCGGCGAATCCGGTAATCCTGGGCGGTTCCCAGCAGAGCATGGAACTCCCGGCAGGAGCAGCGATTGACGGCTACCGGGACATTTTTGTAGGTACCGATGCAGGAACCAACGAGGATGACTATGTAGTCGGCAAGTTTACGGATTCTGAATCTACCGTGTTCTTGGGAATCTGGAGGCGTTCAGCAATGCTGGAAAGCGATCTGGTTGTAGCTATAGCGGCTGATGATATCACCGGAGGGGTTCCCTTTTTCCTCCTTAGGGACAATACCTGCTCGGACTTCTGGGAATAGTTCCCTTCCTACCGAAGCAATAAGCCCCGGTAAAGCCGGGGCTTATTTAGACCGTAATCAGATGAACCCCCATCGCATTGGGCTCTATCCGGAGCCGGCCGTTTTTTGCTTCCAGGTGTGTGCCGGTAATAATGTCCCGGAAGTCCGAAGCTTTCGGGCTGCCTTTAACCTGCAGGGTCAGCGGCGCCGAGTGCTCCCCGATTACAAAGATGACCGGTTTTCCGCTGCTGTGTCCTGTTTTTAATACCAGATCCTCCCGGCGGGGCGGGGCGGGATCGGTTATCCGTACATCCTGCTGCAGACCGGAATCGGCGCACAGTGCGGAAACGAACCCCTCGAAATCCCGGGTGCAGGATGCGTAATCAGCATTACCAGCTGTGATTCCTTCGTGGTAGGCACGTCCGCAGAATGTCCCCAAAGAAAGCACTGTACCGGAACCGAGTTTGGATTCGGCTAATAAGCTCCCGCCGGATGAAAACGGGGTGATGTATCCTGCGGCGGGAAGTTCATACCCCCGGCTCCGTAGGGAGACATGCGCGCTATTACCGGGTAATTCGCGCCGCCCCGCGACTACATCACCAGTGCCGGTAACAAAGGGCCGGTCTTCCGGGTACCGGAAAATCCCGGCGGAATCGAAACTGCCCGTCTCCGCCTCCATAACCAGCGTGCCTCCTCCTTTGACCCAATCGGTGATTCGGACAGCAGCTGATTCATCAAACACCGCAACTCTTGGCATATAAAGGATATTCAGGCTGTCCAATTCGTCCAGGTGTTCCTCCTCAATGAGCCTGAAATCCCAGCCCGTCCGGACCAGGGCACGGCAGTAACCGCGGATGTCGTCCAGAGGAGGAACGCCGCCCCGCGGTTCAATCCAGTTCAGGTAGTAGGACTGGGGACTGAAAAACACACCGGCTTCCGGGTTTGCCGGCACATAGTTCTCGATAACCTCCGCGTTTTCGTCAAGCACCTTCCGCGTCCACTGCATAAACCGTTTCCGTTCCGGATAAAATCCGTCGCCGCCGTTGAACCCGAAACCGTTTGACTCCCAGCCGAACACCTCGTCCCGCCAGCACCAGAACAGTACCGTATCGGCGCCGTTTGCCAAACCGTTCCATACCCACCGCTGCTGCCGGGCGCCCCGGGCCGGGGGATGCACGTTAAACCCGAAGCTGCTCCTGCCCCCCTGCAGTTCACTCAGCCAGAACCGTTTCCCCCGTCGGGCGGAACGGCTTGCGCCGAACCGGACAGCCATTTCGGTGTCGTCCATTCCGCTGTTTACTGGAAAACTGGATGTGCCGATACCGTCTACCGTTTCGGCAAAGGCCCAGTCGTTTCCCCGGTCCAGAGCGAACTGTTCCCGGGAGCGGCCTGTTACGTACATGGAAGGAGCTCCGCCGTGGACGGTTGCGGGATGGTTTGGATCTGTTCCTTTTACCGCGCGGTAACGGTCCGCGGCATGGCGGTTGGACCTTTCCGTTAAAAAGTGCTGGAAAGCCATGGTTGCGGTGTATGGACTTTCCTGTTCCTTTCCCGGACGGACCTGATTCCAGTCGGTATACCGCATGCGCCACGCTTTATTCAGCCCATCCAGGCCGCTGTATTTCTCATCAAGCCAGGTCCTGAACCGTTTCATAGTATGGGCGCAGTAACAAACCAGACCGTCCGCCTGGACATTCCAGCGAAGTTCGTTCCATATGTCCCAGCCCGCCAGGTTGGAGGTGTCTTTATACCGGGAAACGGCAGTTTTAAGAAACCGTTCCATTACCCGCCATACTTCCGGATTATCTATGCATCCTCCCGGGGTCAAACCAAAGTGGCACTCCCGCCGGCGGACCGAAACAACCTTCTGACCAAAACTGGTTACCATTTCGCTTCCCGGAATCTCATGGTGTATCCATTCAGGATGAATTGCCGCAATGGTACTCAGCACTACCTGCAGCCCCTCTTCCTCCGCGAGAGAAATAATCTTGTCGTAATCTTCGAAATTATAACTGCCGGGTTTACTCTCCACCCAGCCCCACACAACCCAAAGCTGAACGGTATTTAATCCTGCCTTCTTCATGTCTCTCAAGTCTCCGGCCCAGTACTTTTTCTCGGGGAACGGGGGCCGGTAATATTGGGAACCTACGGTTATCATTGCTGTCTCCTCGTAACTGAAATGATTCTATTATGACTTTGGAAAATCATATCATATGTTAGGACCCCCGCCGCAACCCCGCACTCCGGATAAAATCCCCCCTCCACAGCGGTAAGAAGGCAATTCTAAATTACTGTATTAAGCCGTTTCAGAAGTGGTTGACCATTCTCTTTCAGAGGGGATAATTATAGAGAGGAGGCAGGTATGACAGGAAGGGAACGGATATTATCGGCAATAGAGCATCGGGAACCGGACCAGGTGCCGGTGGATTTCGGCGGGTACCGGTCAAGCGGTATTATGGCCCAGGCGTACGCTCGGCTGAGGGATTTTCTGGGATTGCCGAAAAAGCCTATTAAGGTATACGACGTAATCCAGCAGTTAGCTTTGATCGATGATGATGTTCTGGAGCGGTTTAACCCGGACACTGTTGAGTTGGGCCGTGTTTTCTCCGGAGATGATACCGGCTGGAAGGAGTGGACCCGGGAGGATGGAAATGAATACTTGATTCCCAGCTTTATAGATATGAGAAAGGAAGGATCCCATTGGTATCTCTACGCGCCATCCGGAAGAAAGGCGGGAGTAAGAAGGGAGGGGATGCTCTATTTCGACCAGATCTATTGGCCTTTTGAAGGCGGAATCCCTTCGGATCTTTCTGTCCTTCCGGAAGCCATGGGGGACGTGATGTGGTCTGTTCCCACACCTCCCGATTTAAGTTCAATGTCGGTTGAGGAGTTTGCCGCTGGAGCAAGGCAATTAAGAGATACCTCTGACAGGGCAATAATCTACCTTTTCGGCGGCAACCTGCTGGAAATTGCCTGCTTCCTCTGCGGTATCCCGGGATTTATGATGCTCTTAGCCGGAGAATCTGAAGAAGCCCATAGGTTATTGGACGGGCTGGTGGAGATGCACCGGAACAATCTAAATACGTATCTGCCCCCTTTGGGTGATTCCATTGATATAATACTCTTCGGTGATGATCTTGGGATGCAGTCGGGACCGGAAATATCACCGGAGATGTACAGGGAGTTCTTTAAACCACGGCATGGCAGCCTCTGGAACTATGCAAAAGAGTTAGCCCCGGTGAGAGTGATGCTTCATTCATGCGGAGGAATACGGCCCCTGCTGGAGGACCTGATCGAGGCAGGATTGGACGCGGTCAATCCGGTTCAGATAAGCGCGGCGGGGATGGAGAGCCGGGCCCTGAAACGGGACTTCGGTTCCCGTATCTGCTTCTGGGGAGGCGGTGCGGACACTCAGGAGATATTGCCTAACGCAGACCCCGATACCGTTAAAAAGCATGTGAGCGAACAACTGGAAATATTTTCCCCCGGCGGAGGATTTGTTTTTCAGCAGGTGCACAACATCATGGCCAATGTGCCGCCTGAAAATATCGCGGCCATGTTTGAAACGGTTGCGGAGTACAACGGTAATAAATTAGTCCTTTAGGGCAGAAGATCCGGTAATTTGATTAAAATATCTTAGGAAAACGTCAGTCAGCTCAGGATCAAAATGAATCCCGGCATTGTTTCTTATTTCCTCTTTTGCCTTGCCCACCGGCCAAGCGTCTTTGTAGGGACGTTTTGAGGTGAGGGCATCGTATACATCGCAGATAGCTACTATCCGGCCTTCGATAGGAATTTCTTTTCCCTGTAAACCGGAAGGATATCCCGTTCCGTCCCATTTTTCGTGATGAGACAGGGCGATGGTCTTTGCTGTTTTCAAAAGTATAGAGGGACTTCCGCTCATGAGTTCGGCTCCGATCACAGTGTGTGATTTCATCACTTCCCATTCTTCGGATGTAAGTGAACCCGGTTTTGTCAGGATAGCATCGGGAATACCGATCTTCCCCACGTCGTGCATGGGAGACGCAGAATTTATTAATTCGCTGAAATTTTCGGAATAACCTGAAAAGTGTGAGAGATCTCTACTGAAGGCGCTGATCCTTCTGATATGATCTCCAGTTTCGTTGTCTTTATATTCCGCCGCCCTTCCTAACCGGTAAATAATTTCAAGCTGTGTATCCTGAATCTCTTTCGTCCGTTCTTTTACCAGGCTTTCCAGCGAGGCTTTTTGTTTTTTTGTTCGTATATGGTAATCAATCCGCGCCTTAAGAACCGATGGTGATATCGGTTTTCTGAGAAAATCGACCGCGCCGTATTCGAAGCCCTTTTGTTCAGTATATTCCTCACCGTGTCCGGTAAGGAAAACCACCGGTATGTTTTTAGTTTTCCCGGAGGCATGAAGCTCTTGGATAATTTTCATGCCTCCTTTTTCCGGAATATTAAGGTCCAAAACTATAAGGTCAGGGAGAGGGTTTCTTTCGGTTTCCAGTATACCCTCATTTCCGTCGGCTGCAGTACGGATGGAAAAAGCATCCCCCAAAACCCTATCGAGCATTTTCCTAACAGATTCATCGTCGTCTATTATCAAAACTGTATCTTCAATCATAGCTGCCTGCCTCCTCTCCGAAGTTAAAATAGAAGACTGCCCCTGCTCCGGGAAAGCCGTGAGCCCATACGCTTCCCTCATGAAGTTGGAAAACTTTTTTCACAAAGGCTAATCCCGCACCGGTGCCCCCCTGCCTTTCAGCTCTGGTAAGGCGGCTGAATAGATTAAAAATAGAATTCGAATACCGGTTATCAAAACCGGTACCATTGTCCTGAATATAGTAGGCGTTTTGCTTGTCATCCCAGCCGGCGGTTATTATTATGTTATGTTTTTCAGTATGAAACTTCCGGGCATTGGTAAGAATTTCTTCAATTGCTTGATGAGCTAAATCAGGATCAGCATTGGAAAGGGGCATTGTTTCCAAGTGTAATTCCGCGGAAGGAGTATCTGAAAAAATAGTATGGAATATTTTTTTAAGAGAATCCTCCACCGAAAACTGTTTTCTGTAGATTTTTTTTTGTCCTAAATTCATGACGGTCATAAAATCATCTATATAGTTTCCCAGTTCATTTACGTTATTTATAATAGAATGTATTGCTTTTTTTCCTTCCCCTTCCATTGTTTTACCGTGGTCCTCCGTAAGTATTTTAGAGAACTCCTCTATACGCCTTAATGGGGCTAGAAAAATTTCGGAAGCAGTATGGGTATATGATTCCAGTTCCCGGTATAATTGAAGTAGTTTTTTATGTTCCCGCTGCAGCCGCTCTGATTCGGATACTGCTTCTCTCAAAACTCTAAAATTCAGTGGTAAAGGGTGATCCAAATCCTGTGTATCCGCATGGTAGATTGCATTAAGGGTATCTTCCGTTTGGCGGATAAGTGCTCCCAGTTCATCAAATTTATCTGTCTGCTGTTTCATTACATTGCCTTCTTTTTTCAACTGATTTTATTTACAGATATGTTCGAGCGCACTGAGTAGCTCCTTTTGGTCTACCGGTTTCTGAAAGGCATATGCCGCGCCCAATGTTTTTGTAATGGGAAGATAGTTATCCGGACTCATTTTTCCGCCGCCTGATACGGTTATAACAGTTATATCGGGATACTCTCTCCGTAATTCCATGAGGGTTTCGATACCTTCCTTTTCAGGCATTATTAGATCCAGGATTACGGCATCGAATTCGGATTCTTTAACCCGTTTTATACCGGCGATCCCATTCATCGCGGTATCTACCTGATAGCCGTTTTCTTCCAATAGGACCCTAAAATAGTTCCGTACCTGTTCATCATCATCAATAACGAGTATATGTGACATCTAAGCTCTCCTTGACACTTCTTTTTCCCTGTCCAGCAGGAGCCGAATTTTGCCGGCAAGTTCATCTTTGTGTACTGGTTTCATAATAAAATCGGCAATTCCTAATTTAAGCACCCCCTCCCGTTCTACCGCGTCGGAGTATCCGGTTTGGAGGATGATGGGAATATCTTTACGAATACTGAGAAATTTCTTAGCCATTTCGAGACCGGTAAGTTTAGGCATGGTATGATCGGTAAGGACAAGATCGTATTTTTTCGGATTATTTTCGAATGAGTCCAGTGCCTGCAGGCTATTGGTAAAGCAGCTTATAGTATAACCTAAATCTGTCAATACCGCCTCCAAAAGGTCGGCCATCGGTTTTTCATCATCGACACACATAATATGACCTGAACCCGCTTCCCCTCCGTTGAATTTTTCTTCCGAATCGCTGGTTGCGTGAATATCATGGACCGGCAGGAAAATTGTGAAGGCAGTACCTATTCCCGGGGTGCTTTCCACGGAAATATCTCCCCCCAAAGACTGAATTATCCCGTGAACCACTGAAAGTCCTAATCCGGTCCCTTCGTTTACGTCCTTTGTGGTATAGAACGGTTCAAAGATACGGTCCAAAACAGCAGGTTCAATTCCGTGACCGTTGTCGGAAATGCATACTTTCGTATATCTTCCCGTTTTCATATTTGTTCCAGGGAACACAGAAGGATCAATGATAACGTCCCGGGCATCAACGGTAAGCATGCCTCCCCGCTTCATGGCATGAAAAGAATTTGTAGCTAGATTCATAAAAACCTGATGAAGCCGAGTGGGATCACTCAATATAAAACTATTGCTTAGGATGGAGCTTTTAATTTCTATGGTAGAGGGGAGTGTTGCCCTGATAAGGTCAAGGGTTTCTTTGAGTATTGCCGAAATACAAACCGGAGTTTTCTCCCCTTCCGTATCTCTACTAAATGTGAGTATCTGCTTAACAAGATTTCTGGCCCTGTTCCCGGCCTTGTAGATTTCTTTAAGGTACCGGTAGGATGGGTCGGTTTCCTCATTTTTTGTGAGTAACATCTCGGTGTATCCTATTATGACTGCTAAGATGTTATTGAAATCATGAGCAATTCCCCCTGCCAGGGTTCCTATTGATTCCAGTTTTTGTGCCTGCCTGAGTTTTTTCTCGTATTTCCGCAGTTCCGTGGCATCTCTCCCGATTGCTAAGATGTAGGCTTGTCCGCCGATTTCAATTTTTTCCAAGGACCAGTATACAAGGAGAGGGTCCCCGTTTGAGCGGATCATTTCCGATTCACGGTTTGCCACCTTTTTCCCCTCAAAAAGGTCTTTGATCATGTCTTTTAAGGAATCATTTGTTTCATTAAAGTTCAGTTCATTGGTATTATCGTTATGAAACCCAAGCAAATCCCGGTATGCCTGATTCGCGTCTATTATTGTATCTCCCTGTTGATCGCAAATAAAGATTGGAAAAGGGCTTCCCTGAAAAATCCGGAAAAATTTTTCTTCACTATTCTTCAAACGGCCTTCCATTTTTTTCCGGTCCGTTATATCCAGGATAGATATAATAAAACTTCCGTCATAGGAAATCGCGGCGCCAGTTAAAATTACATTCTTAGATGTACCGTTTTTACAGAGCAGTCTGGTTTCCACCCGTACACCGGATTCTATGTTTTTAGGCAGCGGGGGAATTTCATCATCCGGAATGAAATTCGTCAAAGATAGAACCCCCTTTATTTCCTGGATTCCATAACCGGAGAGCCTGCTGAACTCCCTATTAGCATGGAGGATGATAAAATCTTTAGATATGATGAGGAGGGCGGTTGCTGTGGCTTCAAAGATGCTCTGATAACGGGATTCACTGCGCTTAAGGCTTGCTTTCGTTTGCTTTCTGTCTTTCCGAATTGCAGCCTCCCGGAGTTCCCGTTGAACAGCAGGTACCAATCTCCGAAGGTTGTCCTTCATAATATAATCCTGGGCGCCTGCACGCATAACCTCTACGGCGGTCTCTTCACCAATTCTGCCTGAAACGATTAAAAATGGTATATCTAAGTCAAACTCCTTAAAGATCTGAAGCGCATTAATACCGTTGAAAACGGGAAGGAGAAAATCAGATATAACAATATCCCATGTTTTCCCTGTTAGCTGGGTGACCAATTCCTCGGGTGTTTCAACACGGGTAATTTCTGGAAGGTAGTTTCCCTTTTTAAGTTCCCGTTCGATTAAAAAAGAGTCATCCTCTGAATCTTCAATGTGCAGTATTTTAAGCTTATCTATCATTTACTCACCCGCGGGTACTGTTTCATTCATAATAAGCCAGTACAGTCCAAAATTGGACACAACCTCTGAAAACCTGTTAAAATCCACCGGCTTTTGAATAAAGCTGTTGGCTCCTAAAGAGTAACTTTCAACGACATCGTTTTCTGCTTTTGAAGTGGTAAGCACGACCACCGGAATGTATCTTGTTACCGGATTTGAGCGGATCTCCTTAAGGACACTTAATCCATCAATTTTCGGCAGATTTAAATCCAGGAGAATAACCACAGGAATATGGGAGGAATCCCGCTGGACATGCTCACCCTGGGCGAATAGAAAATCCAGTGCTTCAGCTCCATCCCGGGTAATAACTGTCCTGTTGGCGATATTACTTTTACGAAAAGCCCGTAATGTAAGATCCACATCATCTTGGTTATCTTCGATTAGTAAAATGAATTTATCCTTCATCATAAGCCTCCTGAAATAGAATATCCGAATCCATATCCCAAAGGGTAAAATAAAAAACAGCTCCTTTATCTACCTCTCCCTGAGCCCAGATACTGCCGCCATGGCGGTGTATTATCCGCATAACCGTAGCTAATCCGATGCCTGTTCCCGGAAAATCCCTTGAATTGTGCAGTCTTCTGAAGGGCGCAAAAAGCTGATCGGCATATTTCATATCGAATCCATTGCCGTTGTCTTTTACAAAGAAGATCCTCTTTCCGCCGGAGGAGAACGATCCGAATTCTATCAATCCTTTTTCTTTTTTCCCGGTATACTTCCAGGCGTTTTCTATCAAATTCTCCATTACCAGACGTAAAAACCTGTGATCGCCATTCGTGTACAAGCCCTCCGTGATTTTAAACTCCACATTTCTATCGGGGTTGTTTTTAGTTAGATTCTCAGCAGTCTCTGTAACAATTTTGCTGAGATTTACGTATTGATGGTTCATCTCAAACCTGGTGATACGGGAAAGGGAGATCAAGTCTTCAATGATAGAAGCCATTCTCTGGGTGCCGGTGCGGATCCGTTTTAAATAATCTAATGCGGGGCCGTCGAGGCTGTCTCCGTAATCTTCCAATAGCGCCTGACTAAACCCGTCAATTCCTCTTAACGGGGCTCTTAAATCGTGGGAAGCTGAATAACTGAAGGCTTCCAATTCCTTATTGGCCGATTCTAACTGACGGGTCCGCTGAAGCACTCTTTTTTCCAGGTCCCGGGTTAAATTCTGCAGTTTATTTTCAGTCTGTTTTATTCTGGAAATATCTTTAATGTGTATGACGGCGTATTTCACGGCATTTTGGCGGGTATGTATTGGGTATATCCGGATTTCATATGTGGAAGACGGGTTCGAATTGCCGGGGACCTCGAAACACTTCGGCTGTCCCGTTTCAAATACTTCATCCACCCGGTAATTATCGTTAAGATTAGAACAGTGTTCTTTTAAGACTGAATGCTCATTATCATTCAAATTACTCATGATACTATTGTAATCCCGGTCTATTACATGGATTTCATCTCCGAGGGATTTAAAGGCGTTAAATAGGATCGATTCAGTCTCATCTCTTTTCAATGCACGCGTGTTAAGGATTTCGGTATTGAATGATTCTCCTTCGGATTTTTCATCAAACACAGCAATTACTGAATGAATTTCCCTGCTTCCGTTGGTCATGGGAGACACATATACCGTAATCATTTTATTTTTATGGGGGATGGTAATGTTCGAACTGTACCCATGAAATCCTCTGTTCAATTCTTGTGCAATTTTTGTGCCCCGCGCAGTGCCGACTAAGGTAAAAAGATCCATTCCTTCTGGGGTATCGATGTTGTTAAAAAAATCAGGAAGCCCGTTACCGCCTGCAAATTCACAGCGATACTGTTCGTTAAAAACAAGAATTTTCCCCTTTGGATAGTTCTGTATGATTTTTTGGTGATTATGTAATTGATAAGAAGCTTCTCCCATCTAAAATTCCTCATTAGCAGTTTAGGTAGTCATTGCTACATTCCATATAATGAGGCCTCCCAATTGGAAAAACAATTATCCATAAGTATAAAAAACAGTATATTAAAGACACCCTTAGGAAAGGTTTTTTATGGGAAGTGTGATACTATTTGATACTTTGGTATGTGGATACGAAGAAAATATGAAAACCAATATACAAGAGTGACCTTCTGTAATTAAATTACTTGATATTCTGTTGATTTTAATTAGACTTAAGCTGTGTATTCCTGTTGTAACGGTTTGATAGGCGGATGCAGATGATATTCCTTGGTCATACTCACGATTACCACATTTTTATCTACCGGCATGATTTTGAAAGGCTGAATTGTTATTATCATTTTTTATGCTCGGGTTTATCAGATTATGAGCCTGCCCTGGTAATAAGCTCCAAAAATACATTAGAATTCATTAATTTCGGAGCTGTACGGGGCGTTGGAAAGAGGGTTGAGTCCCTTTTACATTGTATTTCCGTGGAAGAAATTATTTATAATAAAAAACTCCAAAGAGACACCTTTTTCCCCTATCTGAGAGGAGAAACAGATAAAATCGAGAATAAGGAAGGAAAAAAAATACGAGTTATACTTGACATGAATTACCTTCTTACCGGTATGGATATGGCAAACAGATTCGCGGAGTTTCAAAGAGGGATAGCTGATTTTTGTTTTTCCAAGCCGGTAACTGTTTTGTCAGCTTTCTTTTACGAATATATTCCTCAGCATCCCGGGATCCTTTTTCCCGCAGAGAAAAATATCAAGGTAAAAATTTCCGAGTCCTTAACTGATGAAATTCAACCTGATTTATTCAAGGGCTTAAGATCCCAGGCTGAAAAAATTGACTCTCTGCTGCGTCATTTATTAGTTAAATCATCCGGGAGTGTTAGGGAATTATTACGGATCAGCAGAGAGGCAGAGGGCCGACCTGAAGGATCCGCCGCACCCCCCGGATTATCCTTGGTTCCTGATATCATCTGGATAGCCGACCGTGAAGGAGTGACACGGTTCAATTCAAAGGGGAAGGAAAACTTTATAGGAAGACCTTTCTACGATATATGCAAAATAACACCGGTTACGTTTCGGGATATCCTTGATAAATTCCGCGATAAAAACCTAGAGCCTGTGAGATGTGATTCCGAGGCTGTGAGTGAAGGATATTGGCTGGAAACGATGATCCAGCCGTTATATCTAAAGGACCGTTTCTTCGGTATTTTAGGAACAACCCGGGATATTTCAGACCGGAAAGAATTTATCACCCCCGAAGAAGTGAAGGAAACCGGAAAGGAAGAATCTGAAGAAAAAATCGATCCGGAAACGCTGGGAATAACACAACGGGAAATGGAAATAATTAAGCATCTTCTCTCGGGCCTGCAGAATAAAGAAATCGGAGCTAAGCTGTTTATTGCTGAAATAACCGTTAAAAAACATCTAAGCAATATCTATCAGAAACTAAACGTACGGAACCGGGTTGAATTAATTCGGCTGGTTCAGGGGGCTGATTTTTGGAAAAAATAACATCCGTAATAGATACAGATGTCATTGAAACTATTCCCTATGAGATATGGATTACAGATACTGATACGAATGTCATCTGCCAGAATACCGTCAGTAAGAATGTGTGGGGAAATATGGAAGGATACCCGATAGATAATAAAAATCTGATACACGGTATTTCTGAAAAATGGCGGCTTATGTGCGAGTCCGCCCTTGCCGGCAAGACTATAGAGGAGGAGTGGAAGGTAAAACAAAAGAGCGGAACAGTTTTTTACCTCAATATAGTAAAACCTATTGTAAAGGAAGAACGTATTCACGGTGTCTTAGGGATAAACATCGATATTAGTCCGGTAAGACAGTCGGAGGAACTCTTAAAGACTCAACGGAATTTAGGCGCTGTATTGAGCAGCACCTCTAACTTAGGTAAAGCGCTGGATCTCATCCTGCATATATCGGCAAAAATTGATAATATAGACTGCGCCGCAGTGGTTGTAAAATCCAAAAACCAGGATGATTTTAATTTTTTAGCTAAATACGGCTTTGAAGGCAACGATATTTCCTTTAACTACGGATCATTCAATTCCTTCGCTCCTCTGCCATCAGAGCAAAAAGGGAGAAATACCTTCAGCAGGGACAGGCAAGTACAGATAGAGAAGCTGAAACAAAAACTTCGTAGAGAGGAGAAAGTCGAACATTCTATCATCATCCCGTTACGATTGGACTTAGAGGAACCCCTGTTCTTTGTTGCCGGCACTTTTAGTCCGGCTAAAATTCCCCATCTGATAAATCATGTGTTTGAAGCAATTGTAATCCAGATTGAAGAGGTACTAGCCCGCATTCAGGCAGAGGAGCAGTTAAAACAGAATGAAAGAAGGTATCGAATAGTTTCCGAACTTACATCGGATTTTGCCTATGCCTTCAGGATAGAATCTACAGGAAAAATAATTCTGGATTGGATAACAGACGCGTTTAGGCGCATAACGGATTATCAATTTCCTCAAATTCAGGATATGAAGGACTGGATATCTATCATTCATAAAGATGATCAGGAGAAATATAGGGAAGTACTGAACCAACGGCTGGAAGGAATTCCTCAAGTGGGGGAATACCGGATAATCACCGCGGATAGAATCGTCCGAATTGTACGGGACTTTGCTTTTCCAATTTGGGATAGTGATTTAGGCAAAGTTGTCTCAATATTAGGAGCTATCAGAGATATAACGGAAAGCAAAAAATACGAATCCGAGTTAATTGCCGCCCTGGAAGAACGGGATGTGATGCTTAAGGAAATACATCACCGGGTTAAGAATAATCTGCAGATAATCTCAAGTCTTTTGGACCTTCAAGCCAATGCAATAAATGATGCTTGGCTCAAAGAAGCGCTCAACCAAAGTCAAAACCGCGTGCAGTCAATGGCCAGGATTCATGAACAGCTTTATACTTCTAAGGACTTGGTAAGAATAGACATGAATTCCTACATCCGGAAACTGCTCCAGGATTTAATGGAATCTTATGATCAATACGATATAATCTGTGATGTAGATATTCAGACTGATCTTTTTAATCTCGATTACGCTATTCCCGTCGGTCTCCTTATTAATGAATTAGTTTCAAACAGTTTAAAGCACGCGTTTCCGGCTGAATGGAGGGGAAGGGGACAGGAAGACAAAAAAATCAATATTTCCCTCCGAAAAAGTCAAGGTGACTATCATCTCACAGTCCGGGATAATGGGATAGGTTCTCCGTTCGGCGAAAAAGATGATGGTAACACATTGGGATTTCGCCTTATTACGATGATTATTCGACAACTAGAGGGCACCTTAGAGACAAATTATATGGACGGGATGCAGAATATAATCAAGTTTCCCCTTTTTCAGAAGAAGGAATGAAAAAAAATAATGGTAAGGATATATGGGTAAGAGAATTTTAATTGTTGAAGATGAGATAATCGTCGCGGAGAACATCCGGGAAAGGTGTCAATCCTTTGGATATGATGTGGTCGGTGTGGAAGCTAGAGGAGAAGACGGTGTTAAAGCTGCTGGAATTGAAAGTCCGGATTTAGTTTTGATGGATATAAAACTCCGGGGTTCTATGGATGGAATCGAAGCCGCTGAGGAGATCCGGGAAAATTATAACATTCCTGTTCTCTATCTTACCTCTTACTCCGATGACCATACAATTATGCGCGCAAAAAACACCGCGCCTTATGGATATGTATTGAAACCTTTTCGGGACAAGGAACTTTACAGCAATATAGAAATGGCATTATACAAACACGAGATAGAACAGAAGCTTCAAAAGAGCGAGGAAAGATACCGTAGATTAAGTGAACTTATGTCCGATTACGCCTACTTAGTGACCATAGGGAAGGAGGATGACTGTACTGTAAACTGGATTACCGAAGCTTTTTATAGAATGACCGGGTATGAAATGCACACTCCCGAATCATGTGATATTTTTAATAGAATTGTGTATCCCGAAGACCGGGCAATATATCAGCGGTTTATGAAGCGTCTTTTCGAAAGCGGGCAAGCCACAGGAGAGTATCGTATTGTTACTCGGAATGGAGAAGTATTTTGGATTAGAAACCAAGCAAAAGTAACAGGCGGCCCCTCTGATTCATCAACTATAATACTTGGAGCTGTAAAAAATATAACTGAATTGAAGAGAATTGAAGAAAAGCTTCGAAGTAATGAGTATAAATATGAACTATTGATTAAATCAATGGGTGATGGTCTTGTTGTAGTGGATGAAGATGATTTAGTTATTTTTGCTAATGATGCCTTTACCCGTCATACAGGAATTTCTCTTGATTCCATCCTTGGGAGAGGAATAGAAGTTGTTTTAAAAGCCTATGATTTGATAGAAGGAAAAGGTAAATCTTTTAATAGAGATGAAACTTACTCATACGAAGTTGTGCGGGAGAGAAAAAACAGAGCCCTTAATCTATTGGTTAATTCAATTCCTATTATTGAGAGTAGAATTGAAGACGGATACCGGGGAAGAATAATAACCATTACGGACGTTACAGCTATTAAATCCTCGGAGAAAGCTTTAGTACGTAAGGCTGAAGAGTACAGAAAAATGTTTCAGTTGATGCCGGTATCCGCGTTAATTGCTGACAGAAAGGGAATTATCCTGGATGTAAGCGATGATTTTTTAAACGAGACCGAATACCAGAGGGAGCAGCTTATTGGCAGACAACTGTTACAGCTCGCGAATTGGGGCTCCCTGGAAGATTTAAACGCGCTTCTCGCATCCTTTAAAGAAAATACCATTGGATTTCCCAAAGAAATGCAGATCCGTATAGCCAATGGTTCAATAAAAGATTATCGGGTCTTTTCGAAGCACTTAGAAGAGTTAGGGGAACGGGAAATACTTATTGTTTTTTACCCCGTCCCCCTTTAACTATCCAGCCTATATCCGGCCGGCCCGGGCAGCCTGAATATAATTCATGCCGAACTCGTCTTCACCGAGAAGAAGTGATTTGGTCAGAATAAAAGAATCACTTTCGGTATCAATGGATTGCATAATACTCAGGTTTATCTGTTTTGGATCGACGATCCCGCCGTCCAGGCCGTTTTCCATACAAAGATAGGTGAATACCTGATTTATATTTTTCCGTTTTGGAAGACCAAAGGATACATTGCTTAATCCGGGAGCAAAATGTATTTTATTTCCAAATTCTTTCCTGCTCATGGCTATGGAATCCAATACTTTTTTCCCGTTTTTTGAGTCCACCGAGATGGGAAATACTAAAGGATCTACATAAATGTCTTCATCGTTAAAACCGTTATCCTTTAGTACCTTCATCAGGGCTCTGATATTATCCATTCTGTCCTCTGTGGATTGCGGCATGGCATCCTTTCCGGTGGCCCCCGCAATTACCACGGCTCCGGCTTCATAGGCCATAGAGATAGCTTCAATCCGTTCTAATGAAACAGAGTTCACCATGGGTTTTCCCTTTGATTTATCACAGGCATCAATTCCGGCTTTTAGTATCTTAATATTGGAGGAATCAATGCTTAATGGTAATTTAGAAGCGGATTGAATAACTTCAGCTGCCCATTGGATCAGTTTACACCGTTCTTCTACATCGGTGCTGAACTCATCGACATTCAGATCCAAAAATGAGGCATCCTTTTTTTCCTGGGCTTCCGCCATGCTTTTAAGATAATCGATACCTGATTCTTTTTCCGATCCCGAACCGTACATTCCCTGCCACATAGCTGCCGCGGCGTGTTTTACTTTTCCCTTTTCCCAATCTCCGGAATCTAAAAAGACTTGCGGTACCGGAAGTTCTCTGTTTTCCCCTTGACGCTTGTAGTATATTACCCCGCCACCTTCCGTGCGAGCCTCGGCGTATTTCCCGCCAACTTTGAAAATACGGGTGCAATGTATGTTCTCTCCTACTGCAATAAAAACGGTACCAATGCTCATGTTTTTCCTCCGTAAAAATGGCTGTCATTCGTGTTGAAAATACTGTAGTAGGGTACCCCATCCTCACAAAATGTACAATTGATTCATAAAAAATTACAAATATTCGTATATTTATCACATGAAAGGGAGGATAAGTGTTGATATAATATCACAGTCTCTAAATAAAGTAATATGATACCCGTTAAGGAGTTAATAGCATGCAGCAACACATTGATAACAAAATCTATCACGTGGAAATACTTCCGCCAAAACAAAATAGCAAGAAGTTAGAAAAAGATCTTGAAAAATTTGCGGCTAAATATGAAAAGGTTATGGATTCCGGTTATGCAGCCTGTATAACGGATAATGCCATGGGTAACTTATCGTTTCAGGGAACAGAAATGATTGAAGAATTGGGTTTGGAGGTAAAACCGGAGCAGGTTTTAATACATCTGAACACATTTCATACAAAAGATGATCTCGACGGAATTCTGGGAACCTGTATTGACTGGGGAATTAAGTATCTTCTGGTTGTATCGGGAGATGGAAGCGAACGTCTCCCGAAACTTTCTCCGGCGGATGTTGGATACACCGAAGTAGAATCGGTAACTTCCGTTGAACTCATGAAATATATCAACCGGGAATATCCGGGGAAGTTTACCCTGGGGGTTGCGTTTAATCCCTATGAACCGGAGGATCACGAGTTTGATAAAATGGACCGTAAAATGGATGCGGGCGCTGAATTTATCATTACCCAGCCGGTTATCGAAAAGCACCCTGTAGTTGATAAATTGATTGAGAAATACGATATTCCAATTGTTGTGGAATCATGGATGTCAAAAAAGCTTCATCTCTTAAGTGAATGCGTTGGGTACGAAATACCCGAAGATACTCCCTACGATCCCATTGACAATCTTAAAACCCTCCATAAAAATTACCCTGATTGCGGTGTTTATCTTGCTTTGCTGGGATTTAAAACACAGTTTCCCCAGTTAAGCGAAATCTGGAAATAGGGAGTATTACATGAAAATAGTAGTTTGCCTCAAACAGGTTCCCGCTACTCATGAAGCTAAGATCGATCCGGAGACGAAAAGGATTGTTCGTGAAGGTGTGGAAGCGGTTATGAATCCCTTCGATACGTATGCTTTGGAGCAGGGACTTCTTATACGGGAAGATATGGGAGGCGAAGTTATTGCCCTCTCTATGGGTCCGAAAAAAGCGGTGGAAACTCTTAAAGAGGCCGTTGCCTGCGGCGCTGATAAGGCGGTTCTTCTGAATGATAGAGCCTTTGCCGGATCCGATACTTGGGCTACGAGTTACGCTCTATCCCTGGCAATAAAGAAAATAGGTGATGTGGATCTGGTAATATGCGGGAAGCAGGCAATAGATGGAGATACCGCGCAAGTAGGACCCGGAATTGCCGCGCAGCTGGATTGGCCTCAGGCTACCTATATTTCCGCGATGCCTTCCGTTGAAGACAAGACAGTAACGGTGCATCGTATGCACGAGGATGGATACGATGTTACGGAGCTGGATCTGCCGGCGGTGGTTACCGTTGTTAAGGGGATCAATACACCCAGGATCCCGAGTTTAAAGGGAAGAATGGCGGCACGGAAAGCGGAAATACCCACATGGACCGCGGAAGAAGTAGAGGCGGATGTGGAAAAAATCGGTTTAGACGGTTCTCCTACAAGAGTTGTAAAAACCGAACCGCCTCCGGCACGGCATAAGGATACCGAACTGATTACCGGTACACCCGAAGAAGCTGCTAAAAAGATAGTGCGCGAACTGAGAGTTCGTTCATTGGTTTAGGGGGATACGATGATTGCTGAAACAGAAAAAGAACGAAACCAATATAAGAATGTATGGGTAATAGCTGAATCCCAAGGGGGAGAGATACAGACGGTTACTTTTGAGCTTTTAGGCGCGGCCAAAGATTTAGCCGGGAAGAGGAACAGTGAGGTGTGGTGTCTCTTAATGGGAAAAGGAATCTCCGATAATGCCCGGGTCCCTTTTCACTACGGCGCCGACAAGGTTGTCTGTGTAGATGATCCTTCCTTAGAGCGGTTCATTGATGAGGTTGAAACTAATGTCCTCTGCAGGCTCATTGAAAAGTACAAACCCGAAATCGTGCTATGCGGAGCAACTTCCAAAGGGCGTGCTTTGATCCCCCGGGTCGCGGTAAAGGTAAACGCGGGACTTACCGCGGACTGTACCGGTTTGGATATCGACCCTGAAACAGGGATCCTCCTTCAGACCCGGCCTGCCTTCGGCGGGAATATCATGGCTACGATTAAAACAACCCGTCACAGACCGCAGATGTCCACGGTAAGACCCCGGGTGATGAACGCGCCTGAGCCCGATACTGAGCTATCCGGAGAAGTGATTACAGAACCTGTAGAGGATTCCGATGCCTTTGCGTTGAAAAGAGTTGTGGACGTGGTGCTGAACACTGAAAGCACCGTAAACCTTTCTGACGCTCAGTTTATCATAAGCGGCGGACGCGGGGTAAAAGGTCCTGAGGGGTTTGAACCCCTTCAGAAGTTCGCGCAGATGGTGGACGGCGCCGTCGGAGCCTCCAGAGCAGCGGTGGACGCGGGCTGGATACCCTATTCTCATCAAGTCGGCCAGACCGGACAGACGGTGCAGTCTAAGGTGTATATTGCCTGCGGTATTTCAGGCCAAATACAGCATCTTGTGGGGATGCAGTCCTGTGATTTTATCATTGCCATAAATAAGGATCCGGATGCTCCCCTCATGAAACTCGCGGACGTGGCCGTTCAAGGTGATGTGTTTGAGGTTCTCGACGAGGTAATGAAGCAGATTCCGAAACGGTAACGGGCATGTTCTCCTGAGCAATACAAGGTTAGGATCGGTATATAAAAAAAGGCTGTCTGAGACGATCAGACAGCCTTTTTTGTTTGGCGCGCCCGGCTGAAAGAACCCAATTTGCGCCAGCAAATTGGGTGTATTCCCCCCGCCTGATGTGCTTAGAAGATGCCTTTAACCTTTCCGGTAGCGGTATCGATATCGATGTTTCGGAAGGCCGGATCGGAGGCAGTTCCCGGCATCAGTTTGATGCTTCCCGCAACAGGTACAACAAGACCGGCACCCCGGTAAAGCAGGATGTCCCGAACGGGCAGGGTCCATCCTTTTGGGCGGCCCTTTAAGGCCGGATCGTGGGAAAGGCTCAGATGGGTTTTCACCATACACGTTCCCATCCTGCGGAGTTCTTCATCCCCTTCAACTTCCTTGACCTTTGCTTCCGCTTCGGGTGTGTAGGATACACCGTCAGCTCCGTACACATTAGTGGCTATGCTGCTGATCCTTTCTTTAAGCGGGGTAGTATCTTCGTAAAGGAAATTTAATGCGGGCTTTTCTTCACAAGCCTCTACCACCGCCTGGGCGAGTTCCTGAGCGCCTTCACCGCCTTTTTCCCAATGCTTACTCAACGCAACACGGGCGCCGGCTGCTTCCGCGGCCTTTTTAATTACGGCAACCTCCTCATCGCTGTCGGTGTAGAAATGGTTTATGCAGACCACAGGGGATATACCGCTGGACTTAACAGTTTCTATATGCGCGATCAGGTTTTCTACACCCTTTTCCACTAGTTCAGTGTTTTTGTCGGTGTATGCCTTGTCCAGGGGTTTCCCCGGTACAACCTTAGGACCGCCGCCGTGCATCTTGAGGGCCCGGACGGTACACACAATAACAGAAGCGTGCGGGGTAAGACCGCTATAGCGGCATTTTAGGTTCCAGAACTTCTCAAAACCGATATCCGCGCCGAATCCGCTCTCGGTGACATTATAGTCGGCCAGTTTTAATCCCAGCTTGTCCGCGAGGATGGAAGATTGCCCAATTGCGATGTTGGCAAATGGTCCCGCGTGAACCAGCACCGGTTGACCCTCCACGGTCTGCATCAGGTTCGGATAAATAGCTTTGCTCATGAGGGCTGTCATGGCGCCGTCGACCTCAAGATCAGCAGTGGTAACGGGTCTTCCCCGCCTGTCGTATGCCGCAACGATTTTACCCATCCGTTCCCGCATATCCTTTAAGTCTGTGGCGACCGCCAGGATGGCCATGATCTCTGAGGATACGGTTATCTGGAAAGAACTCCGCATCATAAATCCGTCCATTTTGGATCCAAGACCGATAATTATTTCCCGTAAGGCTTGTGCTGAAAAATCCATAACCCAGCCCATGGGCAAATTCCGCGGATCGATATCAAGCCGCTTAAGGTTCTTTTTCGCTAAAGTCTTGTCGCCGTAATTAAACTCATGCTGTATGCGGCTTGTTAAAGCAACCATGGCAAGATTATGCGCATTAGTAATCGCGTCGATGTCTCCGGTGAGCCCAAGAGAAAATTCCGATAGAGGTATACACTGAGCCAGTCCGCCTCCCGCGGCTGAACCTTTTATGTTGAATGTAGGACCTCCGGAGGGCTGGCGGATTGCTCCGATTACGTTCTTTCCAAGCTTGCCTAATCCTTCCACTAATCCCATGGTGGTAGTGGTTTTCCCCTCTCCTAAAGGAGTAGGAGTTATCGCGGTAACTTCTACATATTTCCCATTCGGCTTATTTTCCAACCGCTTAAGTATCTTCTGGAAATCTAGTTTTGCTAAATAATGACCGTAGGGAAGGAGTTCAAATTTTTCCACCCCCAACTCATCTGCCAATTGCTCCGCCGTTTTCATAGTGCCTTCCGCGGCTTCCGCAATTTCCCAATCTTTCATCTTTGTTGGATCCAAAATAACGCTCATATGATCCTCCTTACTACCAATATATTCCGATAACAGAAAATCAGCTATGAATATTTTTTGTTTTTTTGTAGTTTGATGCACTTTCCCTTCCCGGCTTGATACAAATCAGGTTAGAATATGAAAGAATGATTTAACCGAGGAGGTAGGTTTATGTCTGCAACAATAATCAGCGGAAGAAAACTCCGGGAAGATATTCTGGAGGAAATACGCGGGGAAGTAGAAAAGTTAAAGAATGAGCATGGGGCTGTTCCCGGACTCGTAACAATACTGGTGGGGAATAATCCTGCTTCAGTTTCGTACGTAACACTGAAGATAAAGACAGCGGAACGGGTAGGCTTTAAGGAAGTGCAGGAAAATGTGGATCCGGATATTACTGAAGAAGAGCTTTTAGCAATGGTAGATCGGTATAACCGGGATGATTCAATTCATGGGATACTGGTTCAGCTGCCGTTACCGGATCATATTGATGAGAAAAAGATTTTAAACGCTGTAGATCCAGATAAAGATGTAGACGGTTTTCACCCGTTCAACGTTGGAAAACTGATGATCGGGGGTTCTGATATCAAGTATCTTCCCTGTACGCCCGCGGGTATCCAGGAGATGCTTGTACGGTCAGGAGTTGCAACGGAAGGCGCGGAAGTGATCGTGGTCGGCAGATCCAATATAGTTGGCAAACCCATTGCTAATATGCTTCTTCAGAAAGGACCTGGAGCAAACGCAACGGTTACCGTAGTCCATACCCGGACGAAAGATTTAGCGGCACACTGCAAAAGGGCGGATATTCTGATTGTTGCTGCAGGAGTGCCGGGTTTGGTCAAGCCGGAATGGATAAAGCCGGGAGCATGCGTGATTGATGTAGGCATAAACCGGGTGGGAGAAAAGGTGAGTAAAAAGAGCGGTAAAATGATCCCTATACTTCGGGGGGATGTGGATTTTGATAAAGCCAAGGAAATCGCTGGCTGGATAACACCGGTTCCCGGCGGGGTAGGACCCATGACAATAGCTATGCTTATGAAAAACACCCTCAGCTCATGCAAGTATAAACTCGGAATGGAGGTAGAATGATGAAAGAAAAGATCTCGCATTCCGAAGGGTTTGATGACCGATCACCTGCAGCAATCGCGCAATCTGTATCCGAAAAAATCGGCGTTGCCAAAACGAATTTGCCCTGGCTTTCCGTTATCATCCTCGGCTTTTTGGCAGGGGCGTATATAGCTTTTGGCGGTTTTCTTGCCCAAACCGTAACCTTTGATCTTCCGGACTATCTGGGAATAGGCTTCTCGAAGTTCATAGCAGGTTCCGTATTCAGTTTAGGACTGATGCTGGTAATAATTGCCGGTGCTGAGCTCTTTACCGGAAACAACCTTATGGCGGTAAGCCTTTTAGATAAACGTATTAAAGCCGGAAAGATGCTGGGACGCTGGGCCGGTGTTTTTATAGCGAATTTTGCAGGAGCGATCGCAGTAGCGGCAATTTTTTACTTTTCCGGACTTTGGAAAGCCGGAGGTTCCGCCCTGGGTGCTTCCGTGGTTACTACTGCCTATGCTAAGTCTTCTCTTACTTTTACGGAGGCACTTTTCAGAGCTATCGGTTGTAACTGGCTTGTGTGTCTTGCGGTATGGATGTCTCTAGCATCCCGGAACACTATCGGAAAAATCTTTGCCGTTTTCTTTCCTATCATGGCATTTGTTGCTATGGGTTTCGAACACAGCGTAGCTAACATGTACTTTATTCCGGCAGGTATCTTTATAAGAGCCGGCGCGGAGATTCTGCCTTCGGGTTATGATCCCGGAATTTTAAACTGGGGCAGATTTTTGTACGGGAACCTCCTTCCCGTGACCATTGGAAATATTATCGGCGGATCTTTTTTTGTAGGAACCCTTTACTGGATAGTTTATTTAAAGAAGAAGTAACTATATCAGTATGCTGGGGAAAAAAAGGCTGTCCCGTTAATGGTGACAGCCTTTTTTAGTATAAGATATGCGGTAATTATTTAGCCGCAGCGCTTAAAGCGTCTTCTGCCGCGGAAGCAGCATCAGGGGCATAGAGATCAGCTCCGATACTTTCGCAGAAGTTTTGGGTTACCGGAGCACCGCCGATCATAATTGTTACTTGGTCGCGAACTCCATCCTCGACAGCCTTGTCCACAACATTTTTCATTTCCGTCATCGTGGTTGTCAGGAGCGCGGAACAGGCGATAATTTTGGCATTTTGGTCCTTTGCTGTGTCGATAAACTTATCGGCCGGGACATCCGTTCCTAAGTCGATTACTTCGAGTCCCTTACCTTCCATCATCATCTTAACCAGGTTTTTACCGATGTCGTGAAGGTCTCCCTTTACGGTTCCCAGTATAACCTTACCCTTAGATTCTACCCCTTCACTTACTAAAAGAGGTCTGAGAACTTCAATTCCTGAATTCATTGCCCGAGCGGCGATCAAAACTTCAGGGACATATACCTCGTTATTCTTAAATTTTGTCCCGATAATGTTCATACCCGACATGAGTCCTTCTTCCAATATGGTCCGGGCTTTGATTTTCTCATCAATTGCTTTTTGTACAAGCTCTTTTACGTCCTGAGCTTTACCTTTCTGCAATTTTTCAGACATTTCCTCTAAAATGCTCATTCAATTCCTCCTGTCACTATATGGTTTGATGCTTAACTTATAAAAAGCTATAGTAAATTTTCATTAACGGTTTGTCCATTAAAATATAACAGAAATTAAAAAGTAATATAGAAAAATACTGGTCTTTTTTGTATTTTCTTGTTTTTTTTTATAAGTTAGCGTTAAAATACATGTTTTCCACGTAGGCTTCCTGAAATTCCGGAGAACTCGAGAG
The DNA here is from genome assembly GCA_964618265.1 of uncultured Spirochaetales bacterium. Classification (GTDB taxonomy): domain Bacteria; phylum Spirochaetota; class Spirochaetia; order CAYLLE01; family CAYLLE01; genus CAYLLE01. The sequence continues at coordinate 80,884 of CAZUAE010000007.1, forward strand.
TTCCACATAGGTGGACCTCTCTTTTATTCGTCTGCAGTAGGCTGCCTGTTCCCGGGAAATACATGACATAACCGCCCCTTTCCCCGCGGCGTTTCCGATAACTTTGATCTTATCTTCAAGCTGGTGAGGCAATAAACCTATCGCGACGGCGCTCCTCTTATCGATGAAGGAACCGAATCCCCCGGCTAGATAAAGGGTAACGATGTTCTCAACCTTTTTTTTTGCGTAACTAAGAAGGGTCAGTATTCCCCCCGCGATAGCTGCCTTAGCCAGCTGAACCTCCCGTACATCTTTCTGAGTAAATAGAATATGTTCTCCGGAAGAGGTTTTTTCTCCGGGTACTACGATAAAGGCGGGTTCCCCGTCTTCTTCAGTTAAAAGATCGGCAAAGGCTTTCGGAAGCGAATCTGTTTCATCTTTTGTGATCATTCTTCCGGTCTCTTCCACAATTCCGGTTTTTATTAGCACAGCAAGAATATCCACAAGCCCTGAACCGCATATACCTAAAGGCTTTTTATCAAGAATGGTAGTAACTGATAAGCCCTCCGGAGTTTCCGCAGCGGTGTTAACAGCTCCGGCGATTCCGCCGACACCGTAACGGATATGAGCGCCTTCAAAGGCCGGCCCCGCGGCGGTTGAACAGGCTACAATTTCATCTTTGTTTCCCAGCACAATCTCACCATTCGTACCGATATCGATAAGAAGGCTCACTTCCTCGTTGTCCATCATCCCGCTGGATAAAACCGCCGCGACAATATCAGCCCCTACGTACCCGGACAGTCCCGGTAAAACCGCAGCTGTTCCGTTCAGCTGGATGCCCACGTCTTCTGCCGGAACCGTGTGGTCTTCTGTGGTAATGGAAATGAAAGGCGCTGACGCGATATTTTTTGGCGGAATTCCTAGAAATAGATGTGTCATTGTAGTATTGCCTGCGAAAACTCCCGTGTATATTTTATCTAAACCAATGTTTGTTCTTTCTGATAAGGTTTGGATCATTCCATTTAGCTGATTAATTATCCTCTTATGAAGAGTGTGCAGTCCCTCCTCGTTTTTGAGGGTATGATTAATCCGGGAAATGACATCGGCGCCAAAGGAGCCTTGGGCATTTAAATCAGAAATAACATCAACAGTTTGCCCGGTAACCAGGTTGATGAGGTAAACCACAACTGTAGTGGTTCCAATGTCTACAGCAATTCCGTAGCACTCTCCGGAAGTATCACCCGGCACAACCCGTATTACCGAATCCTCATTGTGAATAATTGTAACGGAATAGTCATTTTCACGGACCGTTTTTTCCAGCTCCCTTAGAAGTGAAAGGGGAAAAGCTGCTTTTTCCATTCCCGCTGTTTGGATAAGACGGCTGAAATCAGAACGCTGGTCCCGAGCTTCCGGCTTGTCCATAATCACGTGAAGTGCCTTTACCGGCGGATCGAGGGGAATGTTCCGTTCTAAGAGATCGTGAAGTATCTGTACTTCTTCAGGTCCCCGCTCAATAAGAACTTCTAAATCTGATCGGGGGTATGTTAAACACGCGAGTCTGTAACCGTCCCGGGCCCCGTTATTAATTAGTTTTTCTTCTTCTTGCGACATCTGTGACGGAGTTCCAGATAATATCTTTACCAGACACTTCCCGCATTTACCCTTTCCGCCGCATGGGGCGGGAAGGGTAAATGCGGTTTGATTATTAATAAAATCGAGGAGGTTTAGTTCTTCCGGACATTCCTTCTCCGTCTTTCTGCCGCTTTGCCGTACCGATATTTTATAATTCATGAAATATTATTTCCTCCCGTGTATCATCCTGTAGAGTGATTTTTTGCCTCGAGTTCCTCCCGGAACCGTTTTCCAAATTGCTCCCATATTACGATAGTAAGTGTTGCAAGTAAAGGGCCGACCAGAAAACCAATAACCCCAAGCCATGCGATTCCCCCAAGCATGGTTATAAGAACTAAAGCCGGATTCAACCCGGCTTGGTCGCCCATCAGCTTAGGTCTTATAACGTACTGATTTATTGAGAAACCCGCTAATCCTAGGATAATCACTAGAATCCCGCCGATAATTCTTCCGGATAGTATCATCAGTACGCCTGCAGGTATGATTACAATATTTGTACCTAAGATAGGTAGTACCGACAGAACCGTCATGATAAGTCCCCAAAGTATCGGAGTCGGGAGTCCGAAGATAATAAAGACCAATGTTCCCCATGTCCCTTCGATAATACCAATTACAAGAGTGCTTTTTATTGTGGCATTCGTAGTCCTGACGGTTTGTGTCATGAGTTCCTGAGTATTTCTGTTGCTCAAAGGAATCAAGTCCATTATTTTTTTGGTAACCTTCGGACCATCTAGGAAGAGGTAAAACATGATAAACAGAATTAGGATAAAGTGTAGTACACCGCTGGTTACACTGAAGAATGACCGTTGAGTTATGTCAATCAGAAAAGAACTTGCTCGATTTAATAAATTGGTAACAGCTTGATCTATATTGAAATTTTCCCGCTTTAAATAATCTCCAAGAAACGGTACTTCATACAGGTTTTGCATAAGTTCTTCGGTAGAAATCTTTCCGCTTAGCTCCCCCCATTTTTCAAGAAGAACTGTGGCTCCTGTAAGGGCCTGCTGATAAATAATCATAATAAGAATAATTACCGGAATCGCAATCACGATGAATATACCAAATATTGTGATTCCCGATGCGATAATACGCCGTTCCTTAAGTTTTTTCTTTATGAATGTATATATGGGCCAGAATAAATTTGTCAGTATGATTGCAAGGAATATATCCAGAAGAAAAGGGGTTAGAATTCTATATAGGGCATAGGTAATAAGAATCAGTAGTAATAAAAAAAAGCCATCTAAAACACGAAATCGATGTTGATCCATTTATTATTCCTCCATACTGTCTTCACTATATCGTAAAGAACGATTTTCATGGAACACTCCTATAATATAACGCCATTATAGAAAGTAAAGCGGTGCCCCTGATGAATGTTCTGTCAATTTGCTGTATCATTAATCGGATATCAGCAAAAGAAAGGGGAAATAAATGACCGGCATTAAAAAAGTAAAGAATGCATTAAATCATCAGGAAGGAGAGATTCCGGTGGATTTCGGGTCTTCCGCTGTCAGCGGGATGCATGTGAGTGTTGTGGCTGCGCTTCGTAAACATTACGGTTTAGCGGATAAGCCGGTTAAGGTTATTGAACCGTATCAGATGCTTGGATATGTGGATGAGGAACTGAAAAATATCCTGAAAATAGATGTAGACGGTGTTTGGGGTCCGAAGGCACTCTTCGGTTTTGAAAACACCGGTTGGAAAGAGTGGAAAACGCCATGGAACCAGATAGTGCTTGTCCCTCAAGGGTTTCGGACCACTACAGCTCCTAACGGAGATATACTTATCTATCCGGAAGGGGACACAACGGCTCCGGCTTCGGCAAGAATGCCGACAAATGGTTATTTTTTCGACACAATTATTCGGCAGGAGCCCTTTGATGAAGAAAATTTAGATCCCCAAGATAATTTGGAAGAGTTTAGTAAAATAAGTGAGGATGATCTTGGTTATTACAAAAAGGTGCTCCGGAAGTATTCTGAAAATCAACGGGCGGTACTGGCAAATTTCGGCGGAACCGGATTAGGTGATATCGCCCTTGTCCCCGCTCCTTGGATGAAATATCCTAAGGGAATCCGGGACATAACGGAGTGGTATATCTCTACCGTTTCCCGGCAGGAGTATCTTCATGAGATTTTTGCACGGCAAACCGATATTGCTCTATATAATTTGGAGGAACTCTATAATGCCCTTGGTGATGCCGTCGATGTTGTACTAATCTGCGGTACCGATTTTGGAACTCAGACATCGACCTTCTGTTCCCCTGAAACTTTTAAAAGCCTCTATTCCCCATACTATCGTAAAATGAATGACTGGATTCACCGGAACACTACTTGGAAGACTTTAAAGCATTCCTGCGGAGCTGTAGAAGGCTTTATGAGAAATTTCATCGACGCGGGTTTTGACGTAATAAATCCGGTACAACTCTCGGCGGAGGGCATGGAGCCAAAAATTCTTAAGGAACGGTACGGTTCTGAACTCACCTTCTGGGGAGGAGGAATCGACACGCAGAAAACACTGCCGTTTGGTTCTCCCCGGGATGTCAGGGAGGAGGTGCTCTCTAGATGCGAAGTATTCAGCGATGGCGGAGGTTTTGTTTTCAACGCGGTCCACAATGTACAGGCTAAGACTCCGGTTCAAAATGTTGCGGCCATGCTGGAAGCTGTTTCAGATTTTAACGGGAAGCGGATTTAAAAATATTTCTTCTGAGATTTCCTAAGCTGTCGAAGGCTGTTCTGGTGGTAAGAAAAAGAGATACCCCCGTTCCCAAGGTTACGGTAGTATATATGGCAATCATAATGGCAATTTGGTATTTTACCGCAAGTGTCGGATTAGTGCCTCCGAGTATTTGTCCCGTCATCATTCCCGGGAGGGAGACGATTCCCATTGTTGCCATGGTTGCAACTGTCGGAGCAAAGGCTCTCTTTAAAGCTTCCCGGACATAGGGACGTATGGCTTCGAAAAGCCCCGCTCCCGAGGCTAACCGGTACTGCAGTACAGGCTCATCTTTCTTGGCTTCATGGTAGAAAGTGCTCAATCCTACTATGTTTCCCCGAAGGACATTACCCAGGAGCATTCCTCCGATGGCAATGAAGTACTTTGCTGTAAAAGGATTTCCCAGTTTTAAAAGAACCGTATTAAAGAAAATAACTACAGAAAGGCCGGATAACAAAAAAGAAATCATCACCGGAAAAAGAAGCAGTCTAAGATTTAACGCACTGTTCCGGATTACTGTTACCGTTGCGGTGAAGATCATCAGGAGAAACCACCCGATGTTTAAAAAGAGATTATTTAATTCAAAAATGTAGCGGAGGAATATTCCAATAAGCAGCAGCTGAACCGTCATCCTGACAACGGAAATGATGGTGGATTTGGTGAGCCCTAGTTTTAAAAAGATACTGATCCCTACTGGTATTGAAAGCAGGATGAAAGTGATAGCCAGCATCCAATAGGTTATTTCTACAGCGCCATTCATGTGGCTGCCCCCTCCGGTATGGTAACGATCCGGAAAGAACCTTCTCTCCAAACGGGGTCGTGAGAGGCGGCTAAGACTGTCCAACCGCCGCGCTTTGAAAAAATATCGACAACCTTTTTTTGGAGAGCGAAATCGAGAGAGGCTGTGGCTTCGTCCAGTAAAAAAAACTGCTTTTTACTGAGGAGGGCAATGAGAATACAGAGCCGCTGCTTCTCTCCCCCGGACAAAGATTCAAAGGGCTGGTTGAAAAGTGAAGTATCCAGGGAGAGCAGCTTCGCGGTTTCGTTAATCATATTGGCAGTCGGCATAGGGGGAGATACTTTGAATTGGAATAGTTCCCGTATGATATCTATGACTTTCCCGGTTCCGATCTGAGGCTGCTGCGGTACATAAGCTGTCCTCTTTCTAATGTCCCATATAAGAGATTGACTGAGTTCCTGCTTGTCGTAATATATTTTCCCCAAAGAGGGTTCTAGAAAGCCCAGGATCATTTTCAGGATGGTGGATTTTCCGGAACCGGAAGGGCCGTTTAAAAGAACCTTTTGACCTTTGCCAATCTCGAAGGAAAAATTACGGAATATCGTCTTTTCACGGGCATTAAAGGAAAGGTTCTGAATTGAAATCATAGGTATCATCCCCCGCGCAATTATTGTGATTTACGATTTGCTGTGCCATTTACGGTTTGCTTTAAACCGTGTATTCTAAGCTCTATATAGTATACTGTTTTTTCAATTAGTAAAAGGAGGAGCTGTGAAGCCCCCGCGTTTTTTTGCAAGTGATAACAATGCTCCAGTGCACCCCCTGATAATGACTGCACTGTCAGATGCCAATGAGGATCATCAGATAGCGTACGGAGATGATCCTTTTACCGACGAGGCTCTGTCTCGTCTTCGGGAAGTTTTTGGTAAGGACGCGAAACCATTTTTAGTTTATAATGGAACCGGTGCAAATGTAACTTCCTTAGCCGCGGTGCTCAAGCCCCACGAGGGGGTAATCTGTCCGGAGACGGCGCACATTAACATGGATGAATGCGGCGCTTTGGAACGGTTTGCGGGGAGTAAAACTCTTCCCGTTGCCGGAGAGAATGGCAAAATCAGAGTATCGATGCTTAAGCATCATCTGAAAGAAATCGGTAATGAGCATGCCTCCCAACCCAGGGTAATATCTGTCTCCCAGACAACCGAATTAGGTACGGTATATACCGCTGAAGAGATTAGGGAAATCGCGGATTTTGCTCATAGTAATAACATGCTTCTCCATATGGACGGGGCGAGAATATCCAATGCCGCGGCTGCATTGGGTGTTAACTTTCCGGAAATCACCTCGCAAGCAGGCGTCGATGTCCTTTCTTTCGGCTGTACGAAAAACGGACTGATGTTCGGGGAGGCGGTGATTTTCTTTGGTACGGAAGAAGCAGAATGGTACAAGTACGTTCGTAAACAGGGAATGCAGCTTGCATCAAAGATGAGGTATATCGCTGTACAATACGAGGCAATTCTAAAGGACAGCCTTTGGTACAAAAACGCCCTGCATGCGAATAAGATGGCAGCCCTTCTGGCGGCAGGTATCTCGGAACTGCAGGGAGTTGTCATCCGTTACCCGGTGGAGGCTAACGCGGTTTTCGCTTCCCTGCCGGTGCATGCGATAAAACCCCCGCAGGATAAATATCCTTTTTATGTATGGGACCATACGGAGAATATCGTCCGGCTGATGTGTTCTTTCGATACTACAGCTGAAGATGTTCATCTGTTTATCGATTGCCTCCGTTCTGCGTTACAGCCGGAAAAATCCGGAGGTGCGGAATGATCGTACGGCAGGACGCGGAGATCAAGGCGGCTGTTTACATCCTGATTGGCCTCTCTGTGGTTTTTTTTATCGTCCACGGAATAGCCGTCAATCAAACCGCCATGGGATTTCTCCGGGCCGCGGTATCGGGCGCGGGAATATGGATTCTGTACCGGCTTATCCGAAGGATCGTTGTAACGGTTATTCTAAAGCACAGGTTCGATAAAAGACGAAACCGGTAATGTAATAATGTAATGAACCCTATGGATAAAAGCGGAATATATTTCCGGTATCGGGTATATATTGGATTACATCGTTGCTGATCTTGGTCATTTGTCTAAAGACAGCGTCCGGAATTTCGGTTTCCATGGCTTGAAAGTTCCGTTCAGCCTGGGATTTGTTTCTTGCTCCGATAATGATTGAATTGATACCCCGTTGTTTTGCGACCCATTGGATCGCCATATGGGTCAAAGGGACCATCGTCTGATCGGCCAGCGCTTTCAATTTTTCGACCCCTTCATAGATATGGGGCCAGACATTTTCATCAAAGAAAACCGTATTTGCCCGGGAATCACCTTCTTTAAACTCAGGGTGTCGGGGAAACTTTCCTGTTAGAATCCCCTGGGCGATAGAGCTGTAAGTGACTACCGCTATATCGTTTTCCGCGCAAAATGGAATTATATCTTCCTCGTCCCACCGCCAGAAAAGGTTGTAGCAGAGCTGATGGGCGTTTATTGTTCCCGCTTCCATCACCTGCCGCGTCTGCTCCACTGAAAAATTGCTGACACCGATAGAACGGATCTTTCCGGCCGACCTGGCTTCTTCAAGAGCTTCCATAGTTGGACGAAGGTCTATATCCGATTTCGGCCAATGGATGTAGTAGAGATCAATATAATCCGTACCGATGGTTTTCAAGCTTTCGTCTATTGCTTCGGCATACTGTTTTTTATCGGGTCTTGCGCCGTTTTTCGTGGCCAGAAAAATGGAGTCGCGCTTGTCCTTAATGAAATTTCCGACCACCCGTTCGCTTCTCCCTTTTCCATATCCCCGGGCTGTATCAAAATGATTTATCCCCTTAGCAAAGGACTGTTCCATGGCGTCAATGGAGTCTGCGTCATCCTGGCCTGCCCATTGGGTGCCTCCGAATGCCCAGCACCCTAAAGCTAATTGGTTTAAGCTTTTATCAGATGGTTTGATCGTAACTGTTTTATTTTTCTGCATCTGTTAATCCTCCGAATCGTTATTAGATACTTTAGCAAAAGGTATAAATAAACTGATAATACAGCAAATTCTCAATATGCAATTTTAGAATTGTCTAGTGAGCCTCCCGCGAACCCCTGTTTTTAAGCAATTGCTGTTCCGTCTATCTTTCCTTTTAAAATAAAATCAAAATACTGACAGGTATTGTTATGGCTGAGAGAATAGTGGTCACCACAGCGCTGTGGCTTGCGAATCTGGGGCTGCCCCCGTATTTTCTGGTAATCACCACAGAAGTAAGCCCCACCGGCATGAGGGATACAACTGTTGCGATTCTATAGATATCTTCCGCTAAGGGAAGAAGCAGCAGAACCGTAACGATTAAAGCTGGAAGAAAGATTAGACGGACAAAAGAAAGATATGCAATGTCCCTAAGTTCTTCCCCCCGGGGAAGTCCGTGAAGTCCGGCTCCTATCAGCATTAATACAAAAGGAACGGCCGCGGCGCCGGTTTTTTCAAAAATCGACATAAAAAAATCGGGTATCCGTTGACCGATTTCGAGTAAAATAACGGTTACCGCAACTAAAATGGTGATGAGAGGCGGATTGATAATATTTTTTACTGTTGTTTTGATGCTTGCCTTTCCAAGTAAACTAATACCTATTGACCAAAAGCCAATATAGGAACCTAAATGAAGGAGAAAAAGTTTTGCCACATCATCTTCTCCCCAGAGTCTTCCTATTACAATGATGGGAAAAAATCCGAAGTTGTTGACGGCGCAGAAGTGTCTGAAGGTCCGGACAATATCAATATTTTTCTCCTTAAGTCCTTTATCCAGAAGTATACTTAGTCCCCCTCCTAAAACCATCATACCGAATCCGATAACCGGCAAAGTCCAGAGGGTAAGCAGCTCACCGGCATCTATATTTATCACAATCCGTGAAAAAATAAGGGGCGGAAGAAGGAAGGTGATAACAAAACTCGTTAGATTATCCAGATACTCTTCCCGGATGAGTCCCAGCTTATTTGAAAACCAGCCGATAGCGAAGAAGACGAATATTTCGGCAATTGCCAGTAATATTGAAGCTGTCATTCAGTCATTTTAGTTATAACAAGATTATTTACAAGCCGATCTCTGCCGGATCTTTGCCATTGCCAGTTAAAATTCTCTCTGATACCATTACGGTTAGGAGGAATCATGACACCAAAAGAACGGTTAGAAACAGCGTTGGCATTCAAAGAAGCCGACAGAATACCGATAGAATTAAAATTGGCCCCCGCGGCAAAAACATTCCCGGAGGCTAAAAGGATTATGGACTTCATCGAGAATGAAGCGGATAATTTTATAGGAGTACCGGGTGTGGATTGGGGTTTTTGCTGCCTTACCTCGGAGTATAGAGAAGAAAAAATCGGCGAAGATGACAGATACATACGAATGCGAAGAACACAAAGTACCCCGGCCGGTGATTTTACTGCTGTAACACGGCACAACCGGGAGGAACTCAATGTTTCGGATTTTCACTGGGAAAAGCGGTACATTAGCTCTCTCGAAGATTTGGCCCGGCTGGCCGAGGCCCCGAGGGAGATCCCCCCTCTGGATCCTGAAGGGCACAAGCGGGGAGTTAACGATGTCGGCCCGCGGGGTATGCCTTTAATGGGCGTTTTTCACCCCCTCGGCTGGTTAACCAGGAATGCCACAATGGAAGAGGTATACATCTGGTTCCAAACCGAAAAAGACCTTGTTCATTCCTACCTGGAAAACATCACTCAGCAAATCGTGGATACCATTAAAACCATGGGTGAACTTGGAATGAGCCCCTTTTTCCAGGTTACAGCACACGAGATGCTGATACCGCCCTGGATGGGACCGGATCAGTGGGATGAACTTATACATCCCTACGATAAACGGGTAAGTCAAACAATTCACGATATAGGCGGAAAACTTCGGGTACACTGTCATGGCAATTCGGGGCAGTACCTTCTTAAGTTTGCGGACCTTGGGGTGGACAATATCGAGCCCTTAGAATCACCACCCTTTGGCGATGTGGATCTGGCGGAGGCGAAACGTCTTGTGGGAGACAAGATGATGCTCTCAGGCAACATCCCCTCCAATCTGTTTTTAGAGATGAGTACCGGCGATGTTAAAGAAGCGGTGAGAAATGCTATCCGTGCCGCGGCTCCGGGGGGCGGATTTGCCCTCAGAACCACAGGAGGAAACGCCGGTACCAACTCCACCAAGGATAGGAAACAGATGCTGGAGTTCTTCGATAAAATCGAAGCATATATTGACGCGGGGCGAAAGTACGGAACCTATCCCATACGATGCTGATGTGGAGCAATCCCCGGGAACTGCTACCTGATGTGCCGTTAAGGCATCTCAAATGGGCGGGACAGGGTAAGAACCCGTTCCGCCTCCGTATACCAGCCCCGGGGGGCCAAATCATCGGTATGAAGGTAGCACTGAACCCTTGCCTCGGATGAGCCGGGAGTAAAGGTAAGAACCCGGCTTTTAGGAACAACCAGTGTACCGACATGAAAATCCGTTAATGCTGCGGCATTAATGAAGTGCGTTCCCCACTTGGTCTCGATATGGCTTTTTCCCCCCGCGGTATCTTCGGGGTTCGTGTGGGTATGCCCGCCCAGCCAGATGTCTACCGCCCCGGGATTTGATTCTAATACCCCTTCAAAAGCTCCGGAATCTTCTTTGCTTCCCACCCAGTGGAGGTAGGAAGCTCCTTGGGGTGTGCCCTGTTCTTTGTAACCGTGGTATTTCCCGCGCCAGTTACCGTTTTTATCTTTCTGTACACCCTCCCATGGGCCGGAAGCAACAGTAGTATTCTTTAAAACATAGTGATGGGCTGAAATTATTATGGAATCGGGATTGGATTCAACCATATCCTTCCACCATAAAAAAGTTTCCTGAGATACAACACCGCTGGGATTTCCTCCCAGGTCTCCACGGCCGATTTTCTGAGAAGGTTCGTTTATGTCGCTCATAATAAGGAACAGTATATTTCCTGCTCTAAAGGAGTAGCGTTCCCAGGTGCCTTCCACGGGAAATGGTCTTTTGCCGGGGTCCACCTGTGAAAATTCGGTGTGGTTTCCCATGGGATCAACCCATTTCCTCCACCAATGTGCCGGTTCTTCCTTCAATCCGCTCCTGTCATGATTTCCGCAGAGGTTGTAGACCGCTTCCCGAGGATGTTGCTTCAGTGCTTTGAACTGATCTACGATTTCCTGTCCTTCATTATCTGTGGGAAGCCTCTGCTCTCCCGACATATCTCCCACATCTATAGCGATGTCCCAGGGAATTCCCGGCGCGTTGGGATCTCTCCCCTCGGACTGATCTATTGATACTTTTAAGCTTTTTCTGCCGTGTTTCAAGTCGGTGCCGACATGGGCGTCGCCGAATGCCCAAACGGTAAAATTTTTCTTCATTGTTTTCCTTTCCCGACGGTATAATATAATATTGTAAAAATAAGGGAAAGGGGAATTGAATCTGAACACCGGCCCCGGAATGATGGATTACTCTGAAGTTTGGAAAAAATGAGGAGACACAAATCCAGCGGAGCTGCCGTCTCTTCCCGCTGAAACGAGAAGCTGCGTTTCAATCCGTTCCCGGAGTTCCGAAACATGAGAAATAATTCCGATTATCCTTCCGCTGGATTTTAGTTCTATCATTGATGCCATGGCTGAATCTAAAGCTTCGGGATCAAGGCTTCCGAAACCTTCATCCACGAAAATTGTATCTAAGTGGATTCCCCCCGAATATTTCTGTACAACATCAGCCATTCCCAGAGCTAGTGACAGGGCTGCTAAAAAACTCTCTCCCCCGGAGAGGGTTCCCGCGCTTCGCAAGGTTCCGGTATAGGAATCGTGTACCGCAATGTCGAGTCCGGAGTGGGAACGGAGATCATCAGCCTGAAGATTTCTCTGAAGATGAAATCTTCCTTTGCTCATTCTCCCGAGACGGTGACTGGCAGCCAGAAGAATATCATCGAAAAGAGCCGTTAGAACAAATCTATGGAAGGTTATCCTTAGTTTATTCTTTCCAGCCGCGGTGTCGGCTAAGGTACCGATATCGTTATACGTTAGTTCCAGAGCTTCCAGGTCCTTCTTTTTTTTCTCAAGGCGCTCTATGTTTTTTCCGCGGGAGGCGATTTGGGATTCTAAAAGAGTAATGCTTTTCTCGATCCTTTGTCTTTCCGTTACGATTTCTTCCAATGCTTTCTGATGCTTATTGAGATTAGGTTCTGAAACATCAGCAGTTTCCGCTTCCTTTTTTTTACAGGTATCTAAGGTAATGCGGTACGTATGTTCAAAGGAATCAATCTCTTCTTCTAAATGGTTCAGCTTTTCTTCCGGAAGTTGATATTTTTCGTATTCATCACGATTTTGAAATCCCTGTTTTTTTAATTTAGACAAGAAAAGGCTCTCTTTTTCTTCTTTGTTTTTTTTCGATTCCCGGTACTCTTTTTGAGCCGCTTTAAGTGAGGCGACGGCGGAAGCATAATATTCTGCAGTTTCGGTTTTTCTTCGGGACACCGCTTCCAATTCCTCCTCGAAATTTGATGCCCGTTTCTCTAAAGATTGGATCTGGTCTCCTAATTCTTCGGGAGTGGTGACACCTTCCGGAAGCTGCTCCTCTTTCTCTGCGATTGATTGTTTTAAGTTTTCCACCCGTGTTTCTAAGGATTTATATTCACCCGTTCCCTTGTTTATATTAAGATCCAATCTTTCTATTGTTTCATCGATTTCTTTATTTTCCGCAGTAAGTTTTTCAAGATCTCCGGCGGCTTTTTCAGTTTCGGAAAGCATTTTTTTAATTTCCCGCGGATCCCTCATTTCATCCGTTAACGGACTTCCCGCGAGATTTTCAGAATGAGTTGCATGTTTAGAATCAACGGCGGCTATTTTTTTGTGAAGCTCTGTTTCATCTTCGTTGATTCCCCTTAGTGTTTCCTGCAGTTCTCGCTGTCTTTCCTGAAACTGTTCGATTTCTGATGTTTCTAAAGGGGTGCTTGATATTGCCGCGGGATCAGGATGTGATATAGACCCGCAAACCGGACAAGCTTTTCCCGGCTTCAGTTCCTTTGCCAGAGAAGAGGCTTGATTGTTTTTCCATTCCTTAAGTAACAGATTAATCTTTGTCTGTAAATTTTCAGATTCCCTTCGGCATTGTTCTTTCCGAAAGCTTAGCTGTTCAAGATCCGCCGTGTATGTTTTCTTCTCCTGCTCTAATTCTAGGAGTTCCGCCTCTACCGTGTGATGTTTTACCGCTTCCTGGTAGTGATAGGTGAGTTTCCCGTGGTCCCGCGTCTTTGTTCGGAGATCTTCAATCATTGTACTATTCTGTTTTTTCTTACCCCGATACTCATTACGTAACTTTTCTTTTTTTTGAAGATCCTTCAGGTTTAATTCTTTAGCTTCATTTGTTTTATACAGTTCTTCCCTCTGCTGATGCAGCTTATTTAAAATAGGTTCAAGTGTTTTAAGATGATTTGCTTTGATTCTAATCTCTTGGATTTCTTTTTTTTGCTTTTCCAGCTGCCGCAGAGCCTCTTCTGCTTTTTCTTTTTCCTGTAAAGCCGTTTTAGTTTTCGATTCCCACTCAAGGAGTGCGTCATTCCTGTTTTTTTCGGTTTTTTCTGTCTCCACTAGGGAATCTTCAGAATCCTTAAGGGAAAGGGCCTTTCTCCCCTGCTCGAGCCAAAATTTAGTTTCATCGATTTCTTTTTTCTTTTCCGAAAGCTTATCTAACTCTATCTGCAGTTCCCGTAATTCACTGAATTTTTTTGATAATTCTTCCGCTTCCTTTAGATTATCTCTTGTGATTTTCTCCTGTTCTATAGCAGCGCGGAGATTTTTTTCAAGTTTCTTTTTGTCCTGAATTGATTTTTCAAGACCTGCTGTTAAATCCTCGGCGGATTCTGCTCCGGAGGATTCGAGAATACCTCTCCGTTCAGCATCAAGCTGCTGCATCTCATTATGTAGTTCCTTCGCTTTGTCTTTAAGTTTCTTTTCTATAAGAGTGTAATATTCCGTACGAAAAAGGGTTTTTAATATTTCTTCCCGCTCACTGGATCCTGCTAAGAGGAGTTTTCGAAACTGCCCTTGCGGGAGAATAACAACCTGTCGGAATTGGCTGCTTCCCATTCCAAAGAGTTTTTCCACTTCGGCGTTCACACTGCTCCATCGTTCTGCTAACGGTATTGCTTCACCTTCCCTTACTTTATATAGCGTTGCTTCCGGGGCCGCAGCGGTAAATCCTTCCCCTCTGATTTTTGGTTTAAGCTGTTCAGGAGCTCTCCGTATTCGGTATGTTTCTCCTCTAAGCTGAAACTCGTAGATAACTTCCGTTATTTTATCGGATGCGCATCGATCACTCCGCATTTCCTTTCCGGACCGCTCCATTCCTGAGGTATCTCCATACAGGGCAAAACAAATTGCGTCTAAAATAGTAGTTTTCCCTGAACCTGTCGGCCCGGCAATGAGGAAAATAGTTCCGGTATTACACACATTTGAGAAGTCTAATGAGATGCGCGAGGAAAAAGGACCGAAAGCTTGAATGATCAAGGTTTTAGGCTTCATGTGTCTCCTCTGTTTTCCCTTAACTCCTGTTTAAGATCTTCCACCATTTCCCCAAACAGTTTCTCTTGATTTTCATTTAAAGGTATTCCTTCGGATTGCTCAAAGAAAGATTTAAAGAGATCTTTTTCTTCAGATTTTCGGGGATCTCCGTGAATTGATTTTGAAGCGGCGGATTGAAATTCCGTACGTTCAATGTGGAGAAGATTAGGATAACGTTCCCGAAGACGGCCTAAGGCATCAAAAAGAGCTCCCGAATCGGTTAGTCTCGCGCACAGGTAATCTTCTCTGTTTCCTGAATCGGATCCGGAACCTTTGCCTGCTAATAAATCCTTCAGCGAGCCGGTTATAGTGCGAACCTGTCTTTCAGGATATAAGGGTATAGTCTTGATTGATGCTGATCCTTCTCTGTCTATATCGCAAATGACAACTCCCTTCTGTTGGTCTCCCTCGGAGAAGGAATACCGCATTAAAGAGCCCGCGTAACGGATTGTTTCTAATCCGGCCTTCTGCGGACGATGCAGATGACCAAGGGCGGCGTAAGAATAACTTTTAAAAAGATCATGATTTACAGAATAGGCGCCTCCTATCGACAGGGGCCGTTCGGATTCTGATTCAAGATTACCCGCAGTATAACAGTGGGCTATAATAATCTTCCTTTTAGACGTGCCTTTGCCGTAATTCCTAATGGCGGATACCATTGAACTTTGGTGATCAATAATAGAATCATCTCTTAAAAGGTGCCGCGCGGATATAGGCTCAATGTAGGGGATGGGTATAAAGTCTATAGTATCCCATTTATCTTCTATAACCACCGGAGATGCCTCTAAGTCAACGGTATAACGTATGTGAAGATTATTTTTTTCTAATAAACGGGAGCCGAATCCGAGACGATCCGGACTATCGTGATTTCCAGCAATCATAATAAGAGGTATTTTTATCTCATCTGAAACTTTTGTTATAAATTCATTCAGTAACTGTACCGCGTCAACCGGAGGGACTGCACGGTCATATACATCTCCAGCAAGAAGTACAGCATCTATTTTTTCTTCTTTAGAAATAGTTACTATATCATTTAATAATTTTGATTGATCATGGGTAAGATGCAGTCCGTGAAATAATCTTCCTAAGTGCCAATCAGCTGTATGTAAAACCCTCATTTTAGGGAAATTGTATATGATTTATCCCTTTTTTTACAAGGTCCTGGTTTACGCTATCAGCAGTTTCTAAATTCGGATGATAATTTTTTTACAAATTCTTGTTACCTTTTTCCCTCATTGCTGTTTTTTATATGGACAGGGAAATTATTAGTTATAAGAATTACATTTTTTATTTTCGTATGTGCTTTCCTCCAGGGGTTTTTACCTCCTTTCCCCTGGGGGTTTTTTTATTTAAACTCCGGTTTCGGTTCAGCTCTGTAGGTAATAAAAATGTTTTTATGCGGCAGACATTGATATTTAGTGATAGTGAATTATACTATAATTAAAAGAGCGGAGCGAGGGATTTAAAAAAGCATGGAAAAAGAATCGATTTACATTTTTATAAATAATTATGATGGGCCTCAGGACATTCTGTCTGAAATACTATCTATTTTTGTGCAGGAAACCCCGGAAAGACTAAAAATTATTGAAAACGCCTTGGATGAAGGCGATTATGAGCAGGTGGCAAAAACTGCTCATTCCTTAGCTAACTCTGCGGGAACATTAGACCTTTCAGCTACTCTGGAAAATGCCAGGAGTCTTGAAACCTCCGCGCGTGAGGAAGATCAGGAGAAAATAAATTCTCTTTTTGAAACTATTAAGTCTGATCTTACCCGTGTCGTCTCAGAAGCAGAAAGAGAACTTGAGAAATAATCCGTTTTATAGAAGCCGCCTGCAAAAACCCGGTTTTAAGAAAATGCCTCATAGATCAGGTCTTTTATAGATTGCTGCTAGGGAAACCTGTTCAGATCCCGCCTTTCCGGAATGCTTTGAGTTTCTTTCCCGCTTTCATAAAACTCTTTGGTGAGAAATAAGCCGCAGTAGCAATGACCGTATTCTTCCTGATCAGGAACACAGTAATCGCATGGACATACAATATCTCTGTCCTTCTCTATTGTTCCCCAGGAATCCCGGCAAGGACAGAAGTAGTGACCGTATCTATTTACATTGATATTAAGGCCTTCGATAAGCATTTCTAAAAATTCTTTATCCCGGTTTAACTTCCAGCCCTGATGATCCGCCACCATGGTAACAAACTTGCGGGTGTCTTGGATTGATTTTTCCTGTGCGATACACTCCCCCTAACTAAATAGTTTTTCTTCCCACTCCTCCGGCCGGAAACCGGAGAGATGCTGTTTTTCATCAATAGTTAAAACTGGAAAAACAGGCACATTCTTATATTTTTTCTTCAGTTCATCCTTAAGCTTTCGTTTCAACTCGGGATCAAGATTGTCCACATAAACAAACTGAAACTGTATTCCCTTGTCTCTAAGGTACTCTAAAGCACGCCTGCAGAAAGCACAGGTTGATAATGCGTATACTGTAATATCGTGACCAGTGTCTTTCCCTTGAACTGTTTCGTAATTAACCTTTGTTTTCATATATCCTTCCCGTTTTAATAATATGAAAATGAAGTTGAATCGACAATGTCTTTACTTGAGGTTTGATGCTCATATGCTCATTCCTTACTTAGAGTGGAGATCTTTTTATCTATTTCTTCAAGCCGGGAGGATAAGCTTTTTATTGTACGTTCAATTCTCTTTTTCTCTGAGGAAAGTTGCGTTAATGGATCTTCGTCCTTTTTTTTCAGTTGATATTTTACCTCGGAAGGTGTTTGTCCTTCCCTTATAGCTGACTCGGCTTCTTTTCTCTTCTCATCATTTTGTATTGAAGATAATGTTTTCATATTTTCATACCCTAACTGGGAATCAATATTCAGGTTTTGTATTTTTATTAAAGTCCGGGCAGTGGACGCGTCCATTTTTAGAGTCCGCTCGATGTAGTCTTCAAAACGGGCATTGTACTTTTGACAAAGTTCGGAAGCTCTGAGAAGTATTTTACCAAACTTTTTCATCAGGTCTCCGTTTCCTGCCAGAAATCTTCTTTTTATCTCGTCGGTTAAAGTTATAAATTCTTCTTCCGTATCAAATATGTTGGAATATATCTGTAATTCCTCAGCCTGTTTTAGGAGGGTATGAAAGAGAGACCGGAATTCAATGGTGTGGGCCTTAGAGGTGATTGGTACCGGCGAAGTTGTAAAATGAATATGATGGGCGAACTCATGTATGGCTGTATACATGAGGGAGGTATCATCGGAGAAATTCTTGTTATGAATAATAATTTCTCTTGTATCGGGATGATACGCGCCGTTAGCCCGTTTACTCTCTTTTCCGGAGAAAATAAGAGAGAATTCTTCAATATCTTCCTTAATTGTGAGTAGTTTTTCTTTAACTTGATCTTGATTCATAAAGCCCATACTATCATAGAAACCGGGAAGGAATGAACAACGCTGTCTTGATACGGGGGGATTCCTTCACTACAATTATGTAAGAAATTACCGGGAGGAATGCTGGTGCTGACTACAGGAATATCGCTTCATGGATTTAAAATAAAAAAAATAACGGATCTACCCGAATACCGGGGAAAGGGTATAACGGCAAGTCATGAAAAAACAGGGTGTGAGATATTTCATGTATTTTGTGATGATAAAGATAATTTGTTTTCTTTTGCTTTTAAAACGATACCCCGGGATAATACCGGTGTCGCGCATATCCTAGAACATACGGTTCTCTGCGGTTCCCGGCAGTATCCGGTAAAAGATCCCTTTCTCATCCTTCTAAAGGGAAGCATGAACACCTTCTTAAATGCAATAACATTCCCGGATAAAACAGTGTACCCGGCATCAAGCACCGTAGAGAAGGACCTCTTTAATCTTATGAAAGTGTATGGAGATGCCGTTTTTTTTCCCCTTCTTAAGAAGGAGATGTTTTCCCAGGAAGGCCACCGGATAGAAATTGACGATGACGGCAATCCGCATATGGTGGGAATAGTTTTCAACGAGATGCAGGGCAATTATGCCAATCACGACAGTATAGCTTCCGATTGGGCTTACCGTTCTCTTTTTCCCGACACATTGTAC
Source organism: uncultured Spirochaetales bacterium (assembly GCA_964618265.1). Taxonomy (GTDB): domain Bacteria; phylum Spirochaetota; class Spirochaetia; order CAYLLE01; family CAYLLE01; genus CAYLLE01. The sequence continues at coordinate 99,656 of CAZUAE010000007.1, forward strand.
CGATACGATTCCGGCGGCGAACCTTCAAGTATTAGCAGTCTTACCTACGATGATTTTTTAGAATTTCATCGTAATTACTATCATCCTTCTAATACCAAAATATTTCTCTATGGAAATATTCCTACAGAAGATTACCTCGCCTTCCTTCAAGATGAGTTTTTAAAGGGATTCGACGCCCGGCCACTGCATAATGAGATTCCGCTCCAGACTAGATGGTCCTCCCCAAAGGAATTAGAGGTAACTTACCCGGTGGATCCGGAGAGTGAATTAAAAGGTAAAGCTTCTATCACTGTAAATTGGCTTTTACCTCCCGTTACGGAAACATTAACAGCCCTGTCTCTCGAACTTATTACAGAAATCCTTTTAGGAAACTCAGGATCCCCTCTGCGAAAGGCTTTGATCGAATCCGGACTTGGAGAAGACCTTTCTCCTCCTACGGGTATGGAATCCGACTTAAAGGAACTTGTTTTTTCTGCCGGGATCCGGGGGACTGATCCTGAGAAAAAGGAAGAACTAAAGGCATTAATATTCGATGTTCTGAAAAAACAGGCTGAAAATGGAATTGATCAGGATAGTATGGAATCCGCTATGCGGACCTTTGAATTCCGGCATAGAGAAATCAAATCCCATTTTGGCCTAAGGTTAATGCGCCGTTCGCTTCGGGGTTGGCTCCATGGCGAAGAACCTGAAAAGACGATGGTGTTTGCCGAATTAATGAAAGAAATAAGACAGCGGGTAAATAAAAAGGAAGGTTACTTTGAAGGGTTGATTAAGAAACATTTGATCGATAACCCGCACCGTTCAATGGTAACGGTAAAACCGGACCCGGAACAGAAAGAGCGGGAACAGGAAGCTATCGAAGCGGAGCTGAATAAAAAGAAATCTCAATGGTCTAAGGAAGATCTTCAAAAAATAAAGGAAGGGCAGAAGAAACTTACAGATCTTCAGGCTGCCCCCGATAAAACAGAAGATATTGCAAAGATACCGTCGTTAGAAAGCCGGGATTTACCCAGGGATGTGGAAAAAATTCCTTTAGAAAAGATGAATTTAGGTAATGTCCCAATTTTTTTACATGAAATATATACAAATCGGATCTCTTATGTAGAATTCCTCTTTGACATTACGGATATTGATGACAGGCTTGCTTGGTTTATTCCCGCCTTAGGAGCTGCGGTTACAGGATGCGGGTTACCCGGTCAGCCCTACGATCGGGTTGCCCGGGAGCTTTCTCTTTTAACCGGAGGATTCGGTTTTCATTTGGAGGCCGGCACTTCCTTGGCGGTTGCGGATTCAAAATCCTATTTAAGTTTCAGGATGAAGATGCTGGACCGTTCCGCGAAGGATGCTTTAAGTCTTTTTGGTGAGCTGTTAGCAAAGGCCGATTTTTCGGACCAGGACCGTATAGAGGACCTGATCCTGGAGATGCGGAGCGATTTCATCTCCTCTGTCATGCCGGCAGGTCATTCTTTCGTGAATTTGAGAACCGCCAGAGGTTTCTCTTCGGCAGAAAGGATTGAAGAACGCTGGAAAGGAATTAGTCAGCTTTTATTTCTCCATGGAATAGATGTTCATAACTCGCTGGATAATCTTTGTCTGATACTTGAGGAATTAAGAAGAAGAATATTAACACGGAGTAATCTCACCGTAAACATAACCGGACAGGAAGATGGTATAAAAAATATTTTTCCTCATATTCAGAAAGTTATTGAATCCCTTCCTGAAAAAATCCAAAAAAATGATTATGAATATTTGATAGAATCTTCTAACATTACAGAGAATATTTCAGTAATTGATCAGGTAAATCGGGGAGAGTCCCTCATTATTCCTTCAAGTGTTGGATATGTAGGTATGTGTATAAAGGGATCTTCAATCACCTCGGAAGATTATCCATATGAATACATTATTGCGCATCTTCTTAAAACGGGATTTCTCTGGGAATCAATACGGATGCGGGGCGGAGCATATGGCGCGTTCGCTGTAGCCAATGGCACAGAGAGTATTTTTAATTTTGCTTCCTATAGAGACCCAAACATCGTCCGTACTCTAGAGGCGTATAAAAGCAGTTTATTATCCCTTTTAAATGATTCACACCTGGAAGAATCGCTTCGTTTGGCAAAAATAGGGACCGTAGGCAGAGACACCCGTCCCATGGCTCCGGGGGAGAAGGGGGCGATTTCCTTTAGAAGAGCTTTGTATGGTATTACGGATGGTCTTCGGCAGCGGAAAAGAGATATACTCCTCAATGCTGAAGTTTCCGATATTCAAAATAGTTCAAAGAACCTCACTGCTGGATTGGATTCAGCATTTATCAGTGTTATGTCCGGTAAAGACGCGCTTGCTGCTGCATCAAAGGAATTTCCATCGTTAAGGGATGGGGTATTCACAATCCCCCAATAAGGAGAACGAAATGAAAAAAACTGTCATTCTGTTTGTATTACTCTTCATACTATTATTACCCGTTAGTTCCCAGGAGACAGAGGGGTATTCCTCACCCCAAAAAGGTTTAGCGGTAATCACCTCAATTGTACCTTCCAATCTTCATTTTGCGTACTTTAGTCTTTGCGCGGTGGGAGACGCCTATGTAGGACTGGTATATGACGCGGAGACTGCAAATGAGTTTATAGGAAATGCCATAGAGAGTTTAGAAGATGAGAAGAAGAAGGTGCAGCTGCTGCGGCCGCTTTTTTCTGCTCCTTCGGATTTAAAAGTTATCGATTTGATGTTAGAAACCTACGATGACGTTCTAACCCAGGCCCGGGAACTTATAAAATTTATTGAAAACCCGGAAACGAGTAGGTTTCAGGAATCACGTAATAAAGCGTGGAAAAATATATCGATACTTTTAAAGCTTTAGAGCGGCGGGGAAGCCCGGATACCGGGAATTCCTGTGGGTAGTATTATTTTTTGAAGGCCGTCGAAAAGCTGATTTTCCGGCGGTTTCCTGTGTCATCAACTAATTCTAAAAACTGCAGTCCCTGTGAAAAAGTGAGGGGCATGGTATGATCCTCTTTGGTGAATCCCAAATATTCACTGTTTAAATACCAGTACACCTTTCTACCCGGTTCCCTGTGAGCCGCTCTTACGGGAATCTTCTGGAGTTCCCCTGTCAATTCACGGGGAAGATAGAGATGTGCTCCCTCGGTGGGATAGACTATTTCTAAAGGATTTCCTGTTTCAGATTTACACCCCTCCATAAGGGGAGGTATAGACTCTGTGATAATACCGTTCTGTTTTAGGTAATAGGAGACACCCGGAGGATATACCAATACATTTACAGGTTTATAATTACCCGGTTTCCAGCAGAGAGAGGTTACCCGGTGTTTTTCATCTTCTGTTACAAATATCTTACTATGATAGGGACATTCCCGAATAAAATGGGCCGATGCGGGGGCTAAGGCCATAACCGTGTTCTCACAATTGCCGTTGACCCTAAAACCTGTATCGATACAGGTTTTTACGGGTACCAGGGATCCCTCGGGAGGAGAGAACCACTGGGAATCTTCATCCCTGGTCAAAAACTGGAATATATCAAACAGCAGCTTTCCTGCTTCGCTTGTGCTGGTCAGATTGGCATTTTCTTCTCCGGTGAAATTTCCAGACCATGTGATTATGGTCCATTTGGGATTCACCCCTGCAGCCCAGGCGTCCCTTTGACCGTAACTTGTCCCGGTCTTCCAGGCCAGGGGTGATGCTCCGGAATACTGGTTCCAGAAGGCTTCTGTGCCTGGTCTTTTTACCTCTTTCAATATTTCCAGGACCAGATAGGCCGCGCCGGGACTAATAAGGGAGGTTTTACTGTTGTCTTTACCTTCCGGAAGGTAATGAATCTGTCCGAATTCTCCTTCCATTGCCAGTCCGCGGAAAAGAACGGCAAGTTCATCTGTCCGTCCTTCAGCACCGCCGAGTATGAGGGGGAGTCCGTAGTCCTCCGGTCTTCTGAATAAGGTGGTCATACCGGCATGTTCCAGGAAGTAGTAAAAGGCTTCTAAACCGTAATTATGAAGGGTTCGTACCGCCGGGACATTAAGCGATTGTATTAGCGCCTCCCGGGTAGTTACCAGGCCCCGGTACTGCTGATTCATGTTTTTAGGAGAGAACGCACCGAATTGCGAAGGTATATCAACGATACGGGAGTTGGGAAGAAGCTGTCCCTCATCCATGGCAAGGGCGTATAAGAAAGGCTTGAGTAATGATCCGGTGGATCTGAGGGAGGTAATGCCGTCTACTTTTCCCTGGGAATCATTAGCGAAAAAATCCTGACTTCCAACGTAAGCTCTGACGGCTCCGGTTTTATTTTCCACCACCAAAGCTAAAGTATTCTTTATTCCCAGCCGGGAGAGATATTGGCTGTGATACTTAACGAGTCTTTCTATCCCTTTCTGAAGCTCTGAATCTATAGTGGTAGTAATGGAACCGGAAGTAATACCTGTTTCTCTCCGGACCCGGTCTGCTAAATGGGGTGCTGAAACGGAAAAGGGAATTACTTTTGAAGGAACCGGTTCCTCCGTTGCAAGTTGCAGCGTTTCAGTATTAATTATGCCCCCGTTATGGAGGGAATGGAGAAGGCGGTCTCTTTTCGCCTTCAGCGCACCCGGGGTAGTTGCGGGTGAAATGAGACCGGGAGCGTTGGGTAAAACTGCAAGCGCGGCTGCTTCGGCCCAAGTTAATTCCACAGGTTCTTTACCGAAGTACCGCTTTGATGCAGCACGGTAACCGTAAATGTTTCCCCCGTAAGGCGCGTGATTCAGGTAAAGAAATAAAATTTCCTCCTTGGTATAGATAAGTTCCAGTTTTAAGGCTTGAAGCGTTTCCAACATTTTATTGGGAAGGGTCCTGGGTTTTGATTTGATAAGCCGGGCTACCTGCATAGTAATTGTACTTGCACCGCTTACCCTTTCTCCTGCTGTTATATTTTGGTAGAGTGCGCGGACTACCGCTCCGGGATTTACTCCGGGATGATGAAAAAAGTACCGGTCTTCAAACCTGGTTACACAGCTTAAGAGTTTGCCGGGAATTACTGAATCTTCCCGGGGGGGAAGCATCCACTGTTCTTTGGAATTAAGGTAGATTCTAAGAACTTCTTCTTTGGAACTTTTAACCACCAGGCTGTAATCTTCAGGAAATGGACCGTCCGGGAGGGGTACGATAAGATAAGATAGAAAAATCAATAGGGCGCATCCTGCAAAAAGCAGGATGGCCTTGAATAAGAATGATAATAAATCCGGAAATCTCAATGTTTAATCCCGCTCCCTGACAAGCACCTTCTGACCGCCCTTTACCGCGTAATAGTTTTCTTTCCGATACATGGCTTCCGCTGAAGCAGGAGGTAGATAAAATGTTCCGGCTGTTACTGCTTGGAGCTTGAATATAAAATCGTAACTGTTTTTGTAAGAGGGCATATCAAAAAACCAGGAGACCCTGTCATCCCGAATATCCATATATTCGTAGTTCCCAAGATCGAACTGCCGCATCCACCATGGATTTTCTTCTCCGGTGAGCCGTGTGTTGATGATTTCCCATCCCGAAGGGATTATCTGCGTAAGAGCAATTTCTTCCATGGCAGTTCGGTTGGTAACCGGCCTTTGCAGGGTTATCCGGGCCCAGAACTCTTTGCCCTGGGCTAATCCGGTGACATCTACCCTTCTTCCTTCATTATCGTACCAGTTGACTGTAAGATCCATGTTCTTTGATTCGTCGATATTTTCGACCGTTAGAGGTATACCTTCCCATTGCAAGACAGGGAAGACCCTCGCGGATGATGTAATTGGATCAATGAAAACGGTAACCGATTTTTTATCACCTGTAGAAACGGCTTCTGTATCGTAGAGGTATTGAGTAAGGTCTTTCTTGTAGTTTATCTCCCTTGTGGAAAATTGGATTTCTTCCCCGGTGCTGAGGATTAAGGTGCCCGCCAGCATGTCTCCTTCGCGGCGGAGTGAATTGATGTATTTACCCATCGCCATAAGGGAATATCCGGTTTCCTGTGTGCTTAACCAGCGGCTTGATGAAACATTTTCCGATACTGAATCAAAGATAAGATCAGCGGTATACTCCCTGCCCATAGTTACTGCGGAGTCAAGGATTATGGCTTGGTCTCTAAGGGTTGATCCATAAGTACCGCCGAACTGCCTGTAATTTTCAACATCGGTACCAGTGTTTCTTAAAATGGAATCGGCAACGTTTTCAATCCCGGCCAGGTAGTACGCGGTTGCGAGAAGCCAGCGTTCTACGGTACGCAGTTCCTGCAGGCTGTTCTCTTTAATTAAGTTCATCGAGCCTAATGCGCTTTCTCCGGATAGAGAGAGAAGATAGAGACGGTACAGACGGGTTGTAAGATCATCTCTGCTGCTCAATGCCGCTCCATTTTGATATCGTATCCAGTTTGACATCATATCTCTCGGAACATAATAGCCCAAATCCGCAGCTTCTAAGAGGAAATGTCCGGCATAATTTGTTCCCCATGGAGATGGTTCGGAATTCCCGGGCCAGTAGGTAAACCCGCCCGATGAGAGCTGAAACTTCCGAAGCCTCGAAATAGCTTCGTTAATGTTTCTATCAATATCAGCAGATTCCTCCTGATCTGCCGATATAAAATCTTTGAGATACAGCTGAGGAAATACTGCAGATACAGTCTGCTCAATACAGCCGTAGGGATACCGTATAAGCCATTTTAAACGGTGACTCAGGTTGAGGTTTTCCCGCTTGTTTATTGTGACAGATACCTGATTGCTCCCTTCTATCCCTTCCGCGGGTACGGATAATGTTACCCGGTTTCCCGGCGCGGCTGAATCTTTGTCCCAAAGGGTCAGGGGCGGGGAGGAGGCTCTTACTTCAATGGGGATAACAGACTCCATTGTTTTATTACCATAGTCCAGTGTTATGACAATTACCGCATCTCCCACAGCATTCTCTGTTTCCAAATCGAAGAAAACATCCCGTTCCTCATCCTTATCCATCCACACGGTGCGGTATGTGCTGCCGGTAAATCTAACCGGTCCTTCTGTCCGTATTCTGACCGTTACGGGACCTAAGTTTTCCGAGAGGGCAAACAGATTTATGGGTATGACCGCTTTTTCTGCCGGTCCTAATACTCTGGGAATCGTAGGGAGCATCACCACATCCGATTTAACGGGTACAGTTTTTGAAGCGCTTCCGTACGCGTCTCCCGAGGCGGATATAACCATCACCCGCACGGAACCGACATAATTCGGCATATGAAACTCAACCTCGGCTTTGCCGTTTGGATCAGTCTTTACCGGTCCGGAAAAAAGAGCCACCGGCTCGAACCGCCTGCTCCGTTCTGCTTCCGGTCCCTCCTCCGGGGCCATCAGCATTTCCCCCTCACCGCCTCCTATGGAAAAGGTTTTAAAGACATCCCCCCGGAAAACACCGATGATCTGGGAATAAAGATCATAGGTGCGTACCGATAAGCGCTGCTTACTGTAGAACTCCGACCAAGGATCAGGTGTCGCAAAATTAGTCAAATCCAGTAACCCTTCATCCACCACCGCTACAGTTATCTGGGTAGGTTTTCGGGATTCTGTCTGAACCGTGACCGAAAAATCGGAATCCGGTTCGATAACCTCCGGAGTGCCGACTTCTAATTTCTGTTCGGTTTCAGGATCAACTACATTTAACGGTACGATACCATACATCCGTGTGGGACGGTCGTTAGCCGATTGGGCGTGAGGCTGAATGAGAGAAACCGTTGCATAGGTTGTAGGGAGCATCTCTCTGCTTACCGGAATTGAGATCTTTGTTTCTCCTCCGGCAGGCTGTCTCCATTGGGATGAAATAATCCGTCCAGCCCGTTCTAAGGTTAGAAGAATCCGTCCTTCCTCCGGGGTTATCATTGTGATTTCTGCTATTTCTCCCGGTGTATACGATTCCTTATCGGTGGTGATGGAAAGAGTTCCTTCATCGGCGCCTGCCGGTTGATCGGACCACGCGGAAGCTCTGAAGAAGAAACCCGCGGCATGGCCTCCCCCGTCGGAAACTTCACCGGGATAAACAACTTCCGCGTAATATTCTCCCCATTGATCCGGAGTAAAGGATACCGTTCCCGGTTTATTTCCGGATATAGCCGACCCTTCTTCTACGAGTTCGGTATAGCTATCGCTTTTGTATCTTGCCTTGTACTCATCGTAGGAATCGTATTCCCACCACCAGTACCGCTCGTTCCGGTAAATTCTATACTGAATCGGTTTTCCCCGGACCGGTTCTCCCCGTGTATTAACAAGTATGTAGGGGATTTCAAAGCTGGAACCGATTTGGGCGTAACCGTATTTCATTTCCGGCTTGGATACCCCGGCATAGTATCGGTAGGGTTCTACCGGTATCTGCTGAATTTGATGTACGGCCCTGCCCCCTTTCTCAATAACCCGGGCATGAATTAATAAACTGAGAGCCGAGGGAGCGCCGCGGAAAGAAGGAAGATTTAAGGTCACGCCGGCTTCTCCCTGGGGATTCAAATTTCCCTGGAAAATGGACCGGTCGAATTGCGGAGGCGATGCGGTTTCCGATGAGAATCTGAAGCCGGGATAGTTCTGAAAGGTTTTTTCGCGGTGCTGAATTCTCGCATCCATCTCCGCTTCCAGAGATGCCGCGGGTGCTCCGAAAAGATATGATGAAGAGAGGGTGATGTCTACGCTGCCGTCGTTCCAATCCAGCTCATCCGGATTAGAAGACATATTGACCTTCAGCCGGTTGGGAACTATGGTTTCTATCCTGAGTTTAGTGGTAAAGGTTTCACTTCCTGCCTTTATTTGTGCCGACCAATTACCGGTTGGATCAGATTCCTGTGTTTTTATTTCAAAATGATAAAAACCATCCGTACCGGAAGTATTAACCTCGTCCAAATAGACCTGTCCCCGGGGGTTGTACAGTTTAAGTTCCACAGGATGATTAGCCGGAAAGGTATTGTTCCGGTTTCTGATTATAGCGGATAGGTGAATTGTGTCCCCCGGCCTGTAGACTCCTCTATCGGTATACAGAAAAGCCCGTATTCCCTCATCGTTTACGGATGAGCCGCCCGTATTGAAACTGGAGAGGTTCCATGCCATTTCATTGGCTTTTACAACACTTCTTTGATCTCCTAACTCCCCGGTCATGTAGAAGGAATTTTTTTCTATATCTTTAAAATTGACGGTTCCGTCACTGTTGGTAATCCCTTCTGCGATTATCTGGTTCTGATATGTTCTAATTGTTACCTTTACACCCTGAAGGGGCGCGGCGGTAAGAATATCTGTGGCGAACACTGCATGCTCTTCAATACCGGCTTTCCAGGTAAGACCAATATCACTCACCATTACGGGTTTATATATTCTTCCATGGGCGTACAGGTATCCCCGGGAATTAGGATTCGTGTAGTATTCATCTCCATAGTAGTACTGCTGGTCTTCGTCCAGGGGGTAAATCATATCATCCTTATCAAAAGTTATACTGATCAGATAGAGCCCCTTTTCTTCCGGATTAATTAATTCGGAAAGGTCCAGTTCCTGCACAAGCCATTTGTTTTTTTCTTCCCCTATGGAGAGCTTGGTATCCGCGACAGTGACACCAACTCTGTTTACGTATTGACTGTTAAATCGGGAAGACCGGTCCGCGTTGGATGCGAGCTGCTCGGTCTGAAGGAATTGTCCAAGGTTATTATCGAAAACCTGCATAACCGAAACATTTACACTTCTAAGGTTTACGGTTTTAAAATAGATCTTGTTGTTTCCTGAGGAAGGCAGAAAAACACCGGAATGAATAAACTCCATTTGAGGTTTTACATTTTCAATTTCAACATCCGCGGATACAGGTGTTGTTACTTTGGTTCCCCGTTTACTCTTTATGTTTTTATTTACTGTAACGGTATACTTTTCTCCCCGTTTGAAGTCCCCTTGAAGATAGACATCCTTCCCGTAGGTTTTTAAGGAAACCGGAGTAGGGGGAGTGAGCGTTATTAATCCTTCGATGTTCTGGGAAGTTTCTAATTCATCGGTGAATTGAAGATGAATCCCTGTGGATCTGCCTTCATCCCGGGAAGAAATATCTGTTACGGTAAATACGTTCAGAGGTTCCAGATAAGCGGTATGGGTAAAGGATTCCTCAAGACCGATACCTTTTTTTACGGTTAAATTAATGAGTTTCCTCTTTTCATCCCGCTGAATTCCTCCGGATGAAAAGGCATATGCACCGGATTCCTTGTCCGCTGTTTCTACTTGGAGAGAGACTGTTTGACCGTTCACGGTTAATTCAACATTTTTTTGAATATCCTTAGTGTTTTTGGCCATGTTAAAGATCAGTTTTCCTTTATACCTTACTGTTCCCGGGTCTGAAGGATTTTCGGGGATAAACTCATCGGTAAGACCGGTTAATTCGGTTCCTTTGGTTTGGAAAGTGAAGTTGAAATTATTATCCCCGGATCCGTTATTCAGAAACTTGCTAATGTTAAGTGAGGCTGAATATTCGGTCCGTTCCCTGAGAGGTTTGCCGGGTATGAACACTAATGTTTGTCTGTCCTCCCACAGAGCAGTGCCCCGGATACTTGGAGAAAAATAAAAGGGATTATTCTCAAGAGGGGTATTCAGAGAAACTCCGGCAGCAGGCTGGACAAATCGTACCCGTATAGGATCATCCGGTTCTATTAATCCGCCGGTTATGTGACTTATATGCTGTGCGTTTTCCTTAGTTATTTCCGTTGCCTGAACAGATTTGTCTCCGGTGCCGCATCCCGTAAATAAGACAGACGCGGCAGCTGCCGTTAAAATCCAGATAACGGGAGTAAATTTTATTAAAATTGTTTTTTTCATAAAGACAGTCCCTCCAAATTACAGCAATTCTAAATTTGTAATTGCCTTCTTACCAATGTAATGACTGGAATTCTCATTTTATTCGACTATTTTGTGACTTCAATAGTAAATAATGCCGGTTTCTGTTTATTTACACTAACCTAGATATAAACATTGCAATTTCGAGCAATTCTAAATTTGCAATTTAGAACTGCCCTTTTACTCATGTCATGCTTGGAATTCTCATATGTATTATATCAAATTATAATAAATTTATCATGGGGAAGAATAATAATTAATGATAATTTCTTTAAGCAAGCCATTGTTTCATTGAGCCGGCTGCATTTATTTGTCTATTTATTTTTAAAATAATGTGTTATTTTTCTTACTAAGGAAAAACGTAATAACAGTAAGTAAATTTCTTATTCCCAAACTGTACTTATGATGATTTAATAGCAATAATAAAGAAAACCATCCATTTCTTTAAAAAAAAGAACCGAAGAATAAGGATAGCCGATGGTATACAAGCTTTTGGTCGCTGATGATGAAAAGTTGTTGTGCGACGGGCTTCAGGCATTGATGCGGAATGAATCCGATTATGATATTATCGGTAAAGCTGCCGACGGCCTTGAGGCTGTTAAACTATCCAAAGAACTTCCCGTTGATATCGTTGTCATGGACATCGAAATGCCCAATTTGAACGGTATTGAAGCAACCCGCATGATAAAGGAAGATGACCGCAGGATTAAGGTATTGATTCTCTCCAGTTACCCCGATAAAAGATACGTCCTGGAAAGCTTGAAGGCAGGTGCTTCGGGGTACATTATAAAAGAAGGGGCTTTTGAAGAGTTACGTCTTGCCTTGGCGACGGTAATTAAAAATCATCTCTATCTGAGTCCGGAAATAAACGATTTTATCATAGAAGATCTCATGACAAACGGAGTCGGCAAGGATAAAGACAACCCCTACAGCCGATTGACCCACCGGGAGAAACAGATCTTCCAGTTAGTATGCGAAGAATTTTCTTCCAAAGAAATCGCACAGCTTTTAAGTATAAGCAGAAAAACAGTGGATATCCACCGGAAAAATGTTTTGGAAAAAATCGGTGTCGATTCCTACGTAGGTCTTGTGAAATATGCGGTAAGAGAAGGATTGATTGATGTCTGGTCCGGATCGGGGAAAAACAGAAGGTGGAATATATAAAGAAACACGAAAATGAAATTTTCTTCGCCGCCACATTAGGGATTATAGTTGTCCTTTGGACCGTTATGGTAATTCAACCTCCCGCGGCTCCTATGGTCCTGCCCTTTCTCCCTTCCTCTATTATTGTACTTGCTGCTGCTTTTCCCGTCTCAGCCTTACTTCTTGCAGCGGTAAATATGATGGTGTTAATCATTATTGGTTCTGCAGGGATCTGCAATATTGGCTGCTGTATAGCCACAGCGGCCGCGGGTCTCATCGGCGCGGCAATATTTGTCTATCGGAAAACTCATCGTACCGCAAATAAATTCAGTGATGAAAATGTTCTGCTTAGTGAAATGCGTCACCGTATGAAAAATGATTTCCAGTTTATCTCCAGTCTCTTTTCTCTGGAAAGCCGCAAAATTACCGATGAAGAGAGCCGTAAAGTTTTTGCCGGGTGTCAGGAACGGGTCTATGCCCTTTCCTGTGTTCAGGATTTTCTCACATGCCGGGGAAAGGGGGAGGTGGACTTTCCCCGGTACGTTTCCCAGCTTATCCTGCGGCTTCGGGATTCTCAGATAAGTCCGGCAGGCTGGGTGGAAATGACGGTTAAAATCGATAAGGTATCGATGACCGTTAAGGAGGCGGAGACGTGCGGACTTATAATTAACGAAGCAGTTACAAATTCTTTAAAGTATGCCTTTCCTGACGGATATGAGAAAAAACCCCATATAATAGTTATGTGCCGGTATCTTCCGGGAAATATCATAAGACTCTGCGTTCGGGATAACGGAAAAGGAATCGATAATACTGCCCGGAAAAATGAGTGTCTCGGACTCGATCTCATGAAAATTTTAGCGGAAGACCGTTTGAACGGCAAGTTCGGCTTAGGGCAGGAAAACGGAACCAACCTCTTCACTGAGTTCACCTCTTCCCTTTCAAATAACACGTAACCAGGTAACCAGGATCTACGCTTTTACTCCTTCTTTTATTAGTATAGAATG
>CAZUAE010000007.1:112716-129448 GCA_964618265.1 uncultured Spirochaetales bacterium
GTAACCAGGTAACCAGGATCTACGCTTTTACTCCTTCTTTTATTAGTATAGAATGCCTATGGATGGAGGAAACAGCATAAAATGAAATTCACAGATTTTACCGGAAGATGGGAAATTGTAAGACAGAAGAGCAGCGATATCGGCCGTTTTGCCGGATTGATAACAGAAATAAAGTATTCTGAAAATGAATTTGTTATAGAACATCATTGGGGAAAGGGAAAGTTTACCGCCGAAGAAATTGCTTCCTTCCCTATAGAAGGCAATCAGCTTAAACCCGTTGAGTATGAGATAAAAAACAGAGCGTTTCCAACAAACGTTTTTATGGGTATCTATCTGCCCCTAGGTAATAAAAGAAAGCTTGTTCCGGAGTACGATTCCCGTAAAGGGATAGTCACTGTCAATGAAGAATATCCCGTTACGAGCTCCCAGGGTAAGTCAAAGATGTCCGTCAGGCATACATACGAACTTACCGAAGACGGTGAAATACTAATCCACACAATAAAACGTTCCACCCGAAAAGGTACGCTCACTTATACGTACAAGCGGGAGGGAAGCCGCCGCTGCTGGTACATGAAACTTGATGACAACTGGCAGCTTAGTGGATCTCTCCCCGAAAAGGCTGTCCTTTTAAGTATGCAAGGGTTGGCCAACCGTGAAGGACCTAATTTATACTTTATCTATCCTGAAAACTGGGATTTCCGGTTTACACCGGGAGTATTCGAATTCCTCCGGGATCAGAGAATGTATTCCTTTACAAAAATTGCGGAAATGGAAAAAGCGATTGAAACCTTTAAGGATAAAATCGACGGGTATGTGGTTTGGGATAGGGAAGTAAGGACTTCTCTGATTGTGGCCTTTACCGCGGCCGGAGTGTATAACTCCATCGTTGTAACGGAAGACATGATTCCCGTAATGGAGAAGCACCGCATTCCTTTAAAAGAGGATCTCCGCATGAAGTTCCGGGAAATGAACGATGCGGCGATCTACCAATGGGCCTACGATAAATATTGGGAACGGTGCAGCAAGAACTCAATCGTCTGGCTGGGAGGAGAAGGCGGAAACAGAATGAAAGGCGGTGTAGCGGATTGGGGCATCCGGCACACCATGTTTTTTAATGATCTTTCCAATGACCCGAAGTGTCGGGACGAATATAGTCTTGCCGGGAAGCTGTTTTCTGAGCTGGAAGACCGGTCTCTTATCTTCGGATGGCACTCCTATGCAAAGGATACCGAGGAACAGCATGTGTCGCTGGCTTCCAGCTATTCACACAGGGTGGAAGGTCTTCATTCACTCCCTAATATGAGTTTTTCCAGTCATATTCCTCCGACACCCGGATTTGTCTTTAGAAACAACCATAATGTTATGCCGGGGAAAAAATATACTCCCAAAAATAAAGTGTACCTGACCTGTATTCAGACCGATTGTCTCGGAATCGGAGCCTGGACAAAGCCGGGTAGAGGAAAAATCCCCTACGCGTGGGAAGTCACCATGAATTGGTACTGGCTTGCTCCGGCGATGATGGAATTCTTCTATACTCAAGCCACTCCGAACGATTATTTTTTAGGGAGCCTGTCAGGACCGGGTTACATGTATCCCAAGGCAATTCCTGAAAATGATCTGCCGGGAATAATAGAGAAAGCCCGAGAGTTAATGGAGAAGCTGGATCTGCGGGTGTTTGAGATTATGGATTATTCTGAAGGTTTCTTTCACATGGGGAATGCTGATCTGCCGAAGAAAATCGTGGATGCGTACTACCGGGGAATGCCGGATGCACTGGGTTTTGTAAACGGTTACGGTCCGGCCTATACCTTTACCACCAGGGATTCCCGTCCCTTTATCTCCTACGATTACTATCTGCAGCCCACCCAGTCTGAAGAGGACGCGGCTCTGGACTTGGAAGAATTAGCCGAAATAAATACCGAGCGGCCCTATTTTCTGCTTATGCATGTAAGGAATTTCAGCGACATAGAGCGGGTTGTCCGTATCGCGGAACGTCTAAGCAATCGTTTTGAGCTTGTATCTTTAGATGTGTTTTTGAAGATGGCAGGAGAAAATCCAACTTACCGGGAACGGTACTTGGACCCGGACTTTCGATAAAGCCGTTTAGGATGAGAGGGTTTACAGTTTTCCGTCCTCTAAAAAGCTGTAGTAAGCCGTTTTACTGAAGATTAAATGGTCCAGCAGGCCGATCCCCAATACAGCTCCGGCATTTTTCAATCTGCTGGTTACTTCAATATCTTCATTACTGGGATCCACTTGTCCGGAGGGATGATTGTGGGCTACAACGATGGAAGCTGCACGGTCCGTCAGCGGATCGGCAAAAACTTCTCTGGGATGCACTATCGTACGGTTCACCAAACCAATAGATACTATACGAATGGCAATCACCTCTTGTGCTCCGTTTAAGGAAAGGGTAAGGAAGTGCTCCTGTTTTCTGTCGGCGAAATGCTGAACCACAGAATAAACATCTCCGGGAGACTTGATTTTCCGATGATCCGGATGAAGAATACGTCTGGCAAACTCCATCACCGCACAAATCAGGGCGGCTTTTGCGTTTCCTAATCCGGGGAGAGACAGCAGCTCCTTAATATCCGGTTTCCCGTTAACCCGGTCAATTACCTTTAGAACTTCTCCTGCCAGTGTATACACATCCTTGTTTTTTATTCCCGATCCGAGAATTACAGATAGGAGTTCCGAATCGGAGAGGATTGTTGGGCCGCTGGAAATGAGACGTTCCCGGGGTTTTTCTTCAGGGGCTGACAGATCGAGGGTTTTATGGCTTTTTTCACTCAGTATCATATCTATATAGAGATACCGATTTTTTTTCTAGTATGCTTCAATACGGTAAAAAATTTTTAAAAAAAATGTTTTTTACTCTTCCTTGCGGGAATCCGGTTCTTCTTCCTTTACTTTGACTACTTCCAGTTTTACCCGGGATAATAATCCGACAGCTGCGCCAACGGCTGCCAGAGCAGGGGCTGCTAAAGTTAAAATACTACCCACGGCAACTCCGGTATTAAGAGGGATTTCCGTAATTTTTTCCCCGGATTCCTTTTTTACAATTATCTTCCGAACGTTGCCTTTTTTAATAAGTTCCTTTATTTTCTCGGTTATTTTATTTCCATACGTGTAAATTTCTTCGGTATAGGTTTTTTTATCTTCCATGGTTTCCTCCAAAAACAATTCATTAAACATCTTACAGTTTTAACAAAGATTTTTATAAGATGTTTTTATTACTTTTTATGCTGAATTAAGGATTTTAAGAAGCTCCTCCTTTTCGATAAGATCGATAAGTCTGGCCTCTACAAACTGTTTTGCTCCCTCGGAGAAGGACCCCGCGGTGAGACAGTATCCTCTTCCCGCTTTTAGCTCTTTTATTCTTGAGTGGAAATCTCTGAGAAGAAGTTCTCCGACAACTCCATTGGTTCTGATAAAACGGAATAGAATAGTATCTTCCCATTTTTGGGTTTCCACTTCCGTTAGGATATCGGTAAATTCAGACTGGTTTACCGATATGTCTGCAATTTTTGTTTTAGAATTTGGAATAAAATCCGTTGCAACCCTCCTGCACAAAGCGACAAAGTCGGAAACCGGGGCAATGAGAAACGTCTGAAGGTTTTTATTGCTGCTTAATTCCCTGCTTTTTTTTAGCTGCGCGGCCACATCCTTATATTTAGGATTAACAGAATATATCTCATTCAGATACGGAAGGGCTTTAGAAACTTGTTGATCTTTAATATAACTGGTTGCTAATCTGTACTTTAGTTCGAGTGATACTTCCGGTTTGATTTCTTTATGCCGTAAACCTATGGCAAAGTCCATCTGAGCCTGTTCATACTGTCTGTTTTTTAAACGGATGGTTCCTGCCATCAGGGCAGCGGGAGGACCTACCTTCGGATCCGCCCGTAAATGGGTGAAAATGCGGAGAGCCTGTTCGTATTTACCAATTTCGAAGTAGCTTTGCCCAATAACATAGACCGCCTCTTTATCATCGGGATGCATCTCCGTCACCTTTCGAAGGAGCATCCCTGCTTCTTTGTACTTCTTTATTTTAAAGAGGCTTAATCCTAGGTATCGTAAGGCTCCTATGTGATCCGGCTGTGTGTCCCGGGCTTTGGTAAGATATCCGACGGCCTTTTCGTAGTTTTTTCGCATGTATTCAATGTATCCAAGGTTATAATTGATTTCGAAAAGGTCCTGATTTTTTGTACGGGCAAACATAAGACCTTTATATGCTTCCTCATATCGATTGCATTTAACTGCTGAGAGGGCGTAGCGCAAATTCATCTTAAATTCATCTAAATCCGGGTTTGTCGCACAGAGATCAACCAAAACTCCATACATTTTCATTGCTTTATCCCACTCACCATCGTTATAGTAGAGTTCAGCCAGGGCTTCCAGAGCTTCAGGATCCTTCGGATTCTGGGCCAGCTTCCGGTTGGATTCCCTCAAGATCGTATTACGGTCTTTTGATTTTGTTTTTTTCTGTTTCTTTCCTTTATCATTTTTAGAGCGTGTTCGACGCTGAATAACATAGAATAGTAACGATAAGAAAGCCACAGCAACACTTGTTATAATTATTAATTGGGTAGCATTTATTCCCATAGTACAAATTATGACCGTACAGCTAACGGGTGTCAAGAATTGCTGTTTTACTTATGTAAAGCTTGATTCTATACAATGAATCAGCTAAACTTCCTTAGTTTCTCTGTATTTATTTGATATATCTTAGATGATTACGGGCGAAAATAAGAAATTTAATTTTTATGGATAGATCAAAAAAGCCTCTCTTCTCATTTTCGAAAATCATTATAGTCAGCCTGTGTTTCACCGTCCTTTACCTTGGATGTAAGACACAAGATACTGTCTGGGGTTTCGAAAAGGAAAAGTTCACTCAGTCTCTTCGTTCCGGGGAATGGGATTTTCTTTTAGATATTGACTTTAGAAAAATCAACAAGACCGATGTGCTGCGAATCCCGGAAGGAGGGGTCTTATATACCTCCGTAATACTCGAAAAACTTGGACTGAACAGAACCGCGGAAGAATTATTAATGCTTTCCTGGGAAAAGGAAAAGCATCCATGGTCTTTTGAATCTGCTCGTATATTATGTCAAAAAATGATACGTCAAGAACGGTATGTGGAATCAGAGCGGTTCGCGGAACAGGTTTTGGAAAGTTATCCGGCTCATGAACTTTTTGTCTATACGTATTTGGAGTCTCTCTACCGTCAGGAGAAAGATGATCGTATTCTGCAATTAATGGAGAAATATCTACCGGTAATTGAATCTGATGATTTCCTGAACGGAGAAGCGGCCCTCTGGAAAGCCGTAGCATCTTTTCGAACGGAAATCCCTGATTGGAAAGACGCGTTTGTGCGTCTGTACACTCGGCATACGGCTTCTCTCATTCACGCCCGGGTATACCGGTTTCTAAAACACCAGAAACCTGTACCGGAATTCCATTCAGATTTAACGGTGCTTTTTGGAGCTATAGCGGATGCCGCGGAATTTAAGTGGAAGGAAAGTGAAGCTAAATTTTCCGAATTTTTTGCTCCTCAAGGTAAAATACTTGAAAACAGAGTACCCTACCTTACAAAAGATGTACTGCACACAATATATCAGGCTTGTGTTCATACAAACCGTTCACAAACTTGGGGTAATCGCCTTTTTGAATTATCTTTAGCACGCAAAAATCCTGATGCAGACGTATTAGAATATTCCGGAAGGTGTTACCGGCTTGCTGGGAGTTACAGCAAAGGCGAGGTCCTGCTGAACCAAGCCTATAACGCCGCGGAAAAACCGAGTGATAAAAAAAGAATTTTATGGTACCGTCTTTCCTGTTTGCAGCGGGAGTCACAGGATCTTTTCCTCGCGAATCTTCCGGAAGCTGTTAATCTGATAGAAGACGGCGGCTATTTTGCGGATATTTTCGAAACAGTTCTTTCTGAGCTGATAACTCAAAGAAGATGGCAGGATGTTTTTCATGTATACCGGATTATGCGGGAACGGTTTGATAATGAAACGGCAGCCTCCTACGGTTTGGTTATATTTTTAGCTGTGGAAGAAGGACTTTATAAGCCTGCCGGATCAGATAAGGTGTGGATCCGTTCTTCCTTTAATCAAGATGTGCTTAACACCCCCTCCATGAGTTTTGCGTCAATTATCGGAGACGCAATGTTAAACCGTGAGCCCCGGTATTCTTGGACAACACAGTCAGCACAGAAGGAAACCAGCCATGATACAATTGCTTCCGGGTATTTTTATTACGGAATATATCCGGAGGGATATCGGTATATACTGGAAAATCACGAATCCGTCTCGGATCAGCTGTTAACGGATGCAGCAATGATGTTAAAGAATGCCGGTTTTTATACCTGGGCCTTACGAATATGGAATAGACTTAAAGAGAATCAATTTTCACTAAATTCTCCTACCATTAAATCAGCATATCCAGAGGCTTTTGAAAAAGATATGTCCGCGGTAATTGATAAGTATTCTCTTCCGGAGGAGATATTCTATGCCCTTATCCGGGAGGAGAGTTACTTTGATTCTGAAGTTATTTCATGGGCAGGGGCTGTCGGTCTGGCCCAGCTTATGCCGTCCACCGCGGAAGATATCGCCGGAAGGTTAAATATGGAAATTGACGATCTAACCGATCCCGGTACTAATTTACTTCTCGGCGGATGGTACCTCGGCTGGCTGTTGGACATGTTTGATCTGCCTCTTTACGCCTTAGCAGCGTACAACGGAGGGCAGTCGAGAGTCAAAAAATGGGTCAAAGAAAACGGAGACCTTCCCACAGTTCTGTTTGTTGAAACTATACCTCTTTGGGAAACCCGGGGGTACATAAAAAAAGTGCTTGTTTCGTCTGTTATTTACGGATATCTTTATGACCATTTGAGTGTACGCGCTGCCGTATTAAAATTTTTTCCGGATCTTCCGGAAATTTCCGGGAGGATACAAGAATGACATTACTGCAGGCAATCATTTTAGGTATAGTTCAAGGGCTTACTGAATTCCTTCCGGTGTCAAGTTCCGGTCATCTTGTATTGTTCAAGAACTTCTTTGGTATAGAGGAAGTGCCGATTCTTTTCGATGTTCTTCTCCATGTTTCGACATTGATGGTGGTAATAATTGTGTTCAGAACTCGTATTATCCGCCTGCTAATCTCTTTAGGGCGTCTTATTTTACGGCGGAATGATAAATCCGACAGCGAAAATCTCCGTCTTGTATGGATTATCATTGTTGCCACAATACTTACCGCGGTTATTGGTTATTCCGTTTCTCTTTTGGATGTAAACGAAAAACCGAAAATTGTATCAGCGCTATTTATTGTAACCGCGTTTCTTTTAATATCATCCTACTTTGCTAAGGGTAAAAAGGTATACCGTGATCTGACCTGGAAAGAGGGAGCCGTCACCGGGATTGCCCAGGGATTAGGCGTGTTCCCCGGTATTTCCCGATCCGGAATTACCATTGCCGCATCTCTTCAGACGGGAATTGAACGCGCTAAAGCGGGAGAATATGCTTTTCTTATATCTATCCCCGCAGTATTGGGTGCTTTAATTCTTTCCCTCGGGGATGCCCAAGCTTTGGCGGAAACCTCCAGTCCTCTTATTGTACTGGGAGGAGTGGTTGTTTCTTTTATCGTAGGATTAGCTTCGCTTCTAATACTCCTTGTGGTGGTGCGCAGGGCAAAGCTCTATCTTTTTTCTCTTTATCTAATACCTCTCGGAATTGCTGGACTCATTATTTTTTAATTACTGAGACTCTTTAAAAAATTACCATTTTTCAGAGCCTCAATAGTATAAGCAATTGCTGGTGCCGTATTGCTCTGATCGGGTACTATAAGAGACTTAATCATACTCTTTGAATTGTCGATATAATACAAAGGGATATTCCCGATTTGTCACTGGAGGGTTTTGTGCGGAAAAGTAACTCGACGCTATTTTTGGCAGTACTACTTGGAGCTACCGGGTTGCTGTTACTCATCTCCTTAATACTGTATGCCGGAACCCCGGCACAGGATGATCTGTTTAAATCAGTTGTTGAGCTGCCCGGGCGCTTTCTTGTAAAGAGTTTTCACGGAGTTTCAATATTTATCCCCTTTTACTTTTTTTTCGCCGGAATATATCTATTAACCGGAAAGGTCCATACCCGTACCTTCTGGTATATTAACACCCTGATCATCCCTTTCTTCTTACTCGGAGCATCCATTAAACTGATGGTGGAAACCGGAGAAAACATCTCCCCTATATCCCGGAATCTGGCGGAAGTATTTACCCGTCCCGGAGGAATCGTTCTGACTTTAGCCGGCGCTGTCCTTTCCGCGGGATTAATACTAAGACTTTGGCGGGGCGGACTGAAACAGGAACCAGAGCAAGAAAATAGGGGTAATAAAGAATATTTCGGTGATCAGTTTGTAAATGAGAATGATTGGCTCAAGGAAAAGGCTGAACAACACCGGCAGGAAAGGGAGCAGCCGAAGAGTTTTCCCTTGCTTCCGGCAATAAAACCTGCTCCTGAATTAAAACCGGCGGCCGGTTTTTCTGAAGAGCACGATATTGAGCCTTGGACGGAGCCCCTGCCGGAAACAGACGGTATGGTAGCACCGGCTGATGATAACGAAATTCAGTACGAAGAGTCTCAGGAGATATCATACTGGGATGAAGAGGATGAGGAAAACGAATCAGGAGCAGAAGAAACGGAGGCGGGGTTCACCCAAGACTTGGATGTTGTAATGGGGGATCCCCTTCCCGAAATATCTCAAATGGAAAGTAAAAAAAATACTGATCCCGGCGTATATTCTCTGCCGCTGGATGGTCTTCTTGATAACTACCGTGACGGAAGTTACTGGGAAATAGACGATGAGACCCGGGCTGCCGCTGAAGTTCTCAGAGTAACCTTGGAAGAGTTTAAGATACAAGCTGAGGTTACAGGAATAAAGAAGGGACCGGTCATCACTATGTTCGAAATCCTTCCCGCCCCGGGGGTCAAATTATCAAAAATTACCAATCTATCGGATAATATTGCGCTTCGCCTGGCAGCTTCAAGTGTAAGGATTGTCGCGCCGATTCCGGGAAAACATGCCGTGGGAATAGAAATCCCCAACAAGAACCGTAATGTGGTCAGCTTCCGGGAAATGATTCAGGTGGAGCCGTTTACCAATAAAAAATACCGGGTGCCCATCGCCCTTGGAAAGAATATTTCCGGTGATGCGCAGATTATCGATTTGACGCAAACTCCCCATCTGCTTATAGCAGGAGCTACCGGTTCCGGTAAATCGGTATGTGTCAATTCTATCATCTGTTCGGTCCTGTACAGGAAAACTCCCGCTGAAGTAAAGCTGATGCTGATTGATCCTAAAATTGTGGAGCTCAAGTTTTACAACGATATCCCCCATCTCCTTACACCGGTAATCACCGAGCCGAAACGTGCCTTTCAGGCCCTTCAATACTGTGTCTACGAAATGGAACGGCGGTACTCCCTTTTGGACTCTCTGGGGGTCAGAGACATTCACTCATACAATAAGAAGATAAAGCAGAACAAGTTAGCGGCGGAATCGATGCCGTACATTGTTATCGTAGTGGACGAGTTTGCCGATCTGATGGCTTCCAGCGGAAAGGAACTGGAATCCATATTGGCAAGATTGGCGGCAATGTCCCGGGCAGTGGGGCTTCACCTTGTTTTAGCTACTCAGCGGCCCTCTATTGATGTGATAACGGGCTTAATTAAGGCGAATATTCCTTCCCGTATTGCTTTTATGGTGGCCGGCAAGTTCGATTCCCGGATAATTATCGATTCTGTCGGCGCGGAAAAACTGCTTGGACGGGGAGACATGCTTTTTACCTCCGCGTGGGATCCCTTTCCGATCCGGATGCAGGGCGCCTTTCTTTCAGAAGAAGAGGTTGAGCGGGTCGTGGAACATGTAAAAACGTTAGGAAAGCCGGATTATATTGACGATGAGATATTCCTTGATGATGAAGATGAAGGAGGTTATTTCGATCAGGATTCCGAGGACCCTTTGATGAATAAAGCCTTAGAAATAGTAGTGGCTGCTAAAAAAGCTTCAGCCTCGTACCTGCAGAGGCGTCTTAAAATCGGCTACAATAGGGCCGCGCGGCTTGTGGAAGAGATGGAGCGCAAAGGTATTGTGGGTCCTCAGAATGGAAGTAAACCCCGGGAAATTTTAAGTGTTCCGGATGGAATTGAATGAGGTCCCTGCTGCTTGGGGCCCTTACCGGTTTTTTGCTTTGCTGTGTTTTCAATGCCCTAGGACAGGAGTATCGGTCAAACCCCTGCACTCCCGGAAAATGCGGGAACGCGGCTCTCTATAACCTGGAACCGGGAACAATTATAAAAGGATGGATCAACGAAGGATACGGCGGTAACTTCTGTGAGTGGGCTACATCCTTTCTTCCCCCTGCCGGTAAGGCCCCGGAAGAACCCGCGGGAAATGCCGATGAGGAGTTGTGGAAGCGGTTCCGGATTGAATATGACGAGTGGTCCTGCATGTATGCCCCCTCAGCCGCGTTTGATGACGACCTTAACACCGGTTGGTTCGAAGGGGCGGAAGGTAACGGTATAGGAGAGGTGCTTCTTGTCCGGCTCGATACCAGCCGGGATGCCCGTATCCACGGCGGATTTGCTCGAAACCAAACACTGTACAATTGGAACAGCCGTCCCAGAAAGATAAATGTGTATGTCCTGCAGGCGGATAATTCTTTGACTTTTGAATACGGAACAGCTCATTTTGATCTAAAGGTGCTGGCTAAGGGCACCTATGAGCTTTCCGATGTAAAGGATTACCAAATCCTTCCGATCCCGTCACACCGGGCAAAAGCAGCGGGTGCCACATTCGTCGCTATAGAAATACTTTCGGTATACGAAGGAAGCCGATGGGGAGACACCGGTATAACCGAAGTAGGAAATACCCCGTAAGTACCGCAATAGCAATCATCTGGCCCACCTGTTCCCGGTTTATTCCCATGAAGGCTTGCGACGGCATTTTTTAGAAATCACTCCTCTTTCTGTTACCTAACGGTATAAAATGAGAATTACTCTTGCTGCGTCTAACCATCTTCCATCAAAATTTATAACCTGATATTATGCATTGGTGTAGGGTATCAATTGTTAGTTTATTATTAAATAAGTCATAAACAGTTGGTGCTTTATGCTAAAAAATATATTCTTATAGTGATCAATAACCTATTTTAACAAAGGAGAAATTCTGATGAAAAAGTTTTTTATTTTATTGGCCGTGCTTTTTCTTGCCTCCGGTCTTGTGTTCGGTGCCGGGGAATCGGAAAAGGGAGAGATGACTGAACCTGCTGTGGAGTCAAATCTCGGAACAGAAAAGAATCCCATCGTTTGGGGATTTGTCCCTTCAGGAGACACGCAGGAAATAGTTGCCGGAGGCCGGGATGTTGCGGATATGATCTATGATAAAACCGGGCTTGTTGTAGAGGTTAATGTCGCCACTGAGTACGCCGGAGTAGTAGAGGCGATGTCCGCGGATCCGCCTTCTGTTCATATGGCTTCCCTTAACACGTTTTCCTATATCTTAGCTTCGGAACTGGGATTCGCGGAGGTTGCTCTTGTCGCGGTTCGGTATGGAAGTCCCAGTTACCGGGGGCAGATCATAGCCCATGTCGATTCCGGAATACAGAGCCTCGAAGACCTGGAAGGTAAAACATTCGCCCGCCCTGATCCCCTCTCTACTTCGGGATGGGTTCTTCCCATGCTGATGATGCGGGCTAACGGGATCAATCCCGAAACTGATCTCGAACAAATTGTAGACGCCGGAGGGCATAACAGCGTGATGGCCGCTGTCTACAATAAGGATGTGGACGCCGGTTCAACCTATGAAGGTGCTCAGAGTACTATCAAGGATCAAAACCCCGATGTTAACGAAAAGATCAAGGTGGTCTCTTATACAGCACAGATTCCCAATGACGGGGTGCAATTCCATACCGCTTTACCGGAAGATATGCGGGAACAGCTAATCACAGCGCTGTTGGAAATCGCCGAAGACGAAGAAGGCCGAGAGGCTTTGGAAAAGGCTTATAACTGGACAGAACTGGTAAGAAGGGATGATTCTTTCTATGATCCGTTCCGGCAGATGCTTCAAGCCTCCGGTATGAGTGCTGAAGAACTAGCGGGAAAATATCAGTAAATGTAAATGAGGACAGGCGGTCCTTTTGGACCGCCTGGTTTTAAAAGGCAATGCTGGAAATAAAGAATCTTACGAAAATATATAATGACGGAACTCAGGCTCTGACGGATGTGTCCTTCACCGTTGAGGATGGGGAGTTTTTAATTATAATCGGCTTGTCCGGTTCAGGTAAATCTACTCTGCTCAGATGTATTAACCGGCTCATCGAGCCCACGGAAGGTTCGGTCCTTTGGAACGGCGACAATATCACCAAGATGGATTTTCAGAAACTCCGGAAGATCCGCACAAAATTCGGGATGATATTCCAGCATTTCAACCTTGTGGGCCGTTCATCTGTGATGACTAATGTTCTTTCGGGCAGACTCGGATATGTAAAAACATGGCCGAGTCTGCTCCATAGATTTTCCCGTAAGGACAGGGAAATGGCGAGGGCCGCCCTTCAAAAGGTAGGGATTCTACCCCAGGCGCAAAAGCAGGCCCGGGAACTTTCCGGAGGACAGCAGCAGCGGGTTGGAATCGCCCGCGCCTTGATGCAGCAGCCCGAACTGATTTTAGCGGACGAACCGGTAGCAAGTTTGGATCCGGTTTTGGCCCATACTATCTTAAACTACCTGGAAAAACTCAACCGGGATGAACATATGACGGTTCTCTGTAGTCTTCACTATCTGGATCTGGTCCAGCACTATGCAACCCGGGTTATCGGCTTAAAAGACGGAAAGATAGTCTGGGAAGGTGACCGGAAAGCTATCCGGTCCATGACGGATCAGGAGTTTAAGGACATATACGGAGAAGAAGCGGTAAGGGTCAGCGCCGGAAGAGGGGAGGAGTAGCATTATGAAGGAAAACATTAAGCTTCCTCAAAATGAACTGAAAACCAAAATCCCTCCCGTTGTCGCGGGACTGCTGTCCCTCATTGTTCCCGGCCTCGGACAGATTGTCATAAAGCGGGTGCAGCGGGGAATACTGCTCCTTGTAGCGCTCGTGACCGCCGGCGGGATTTTCGCCTGGAGAGTATCCGAACTTGGAAGACGGGCGGAAACCCTTTCCGGAAAATTGGGAAAAGCCTTTGATCTGTCCACGGCTTTTTTTGTTCTTTCCGCGGTTTTTATTGTTCTTACGTGGCTTTTAGGGGTCTGGGATGCCTATCGGAGTTCCAAATTAAAAAAGAAAAGCAGTTCCGGAGTTTTTGTTGCTGTTTTGGCAACTTTCTTTGTATTGGGTTGGCAGATCAGTGAAATAGATTTGGTCCGGATGGTGCAGAAGTTTCCGGAAGCGGTGGATCCCCTTTCCAAAGTACTTTGGCCTTGGGAAGCCGCTGTGGAGTACCGGACTGAAACTCTTTCTGCCGGTATGCCAATCCGGGAAATAAACGGAAAGGAGCAGCCGCCTCCTGCTCCGGAGCACGAAGAGGGTGAACCCTATCTGAAGGTTTCACCCCGGGCCGGAACGATGAGCAGGCAGAACATGAAGACGGGGGAAATGGTGCGGGGGACTGAACTCACCGTGGAGGGTTTTAATTTCCATCCCAATACCAAGACTGAAATATGGTGGGAAGATCCCATCGGAAATGAGTTTAAACTCCGAAAGGCAGGCGAATATGTTTCGGTGATTACTGATGACGCGGGACACTTTAACGCGGAGGTACACATGCCCTACAGCATCATACCGGAGGGTACCGAATCGGATTTTATTCACCATCTGGAGGCCCGGCAGGTGAGTCAGGTCGGCAGGCCCCTTCCGAGTGAACCTTTAAAAATCACCATCGGCAGGATGATCGAGACTATATTCATGGGAATGATGGCCACTATTTTCGGAATTATTTTCGCGATTCCTATAAGCTTTTTAGCTGCCCGGAACATCATGCAGGGATCGTGGATTACTATAGGTATCTACTATTTAACCCGCACCGTCATGAACATTGTCCGGTCTATCGAACCGCTGATATGGGCGCTGGTCGCTGTAGTATGGGTAGGATTAGGTCCTTTCGCGGGTATCGTTGCCCTGACAATTCATTCCATTGCCGCATTGGGAAAACTTTACTCCGAAGCGATCGAAGGTATTGATCACGGACCCATCGAGGCAGTTCAGGCAACCGGAGCGGGAAGGCTCCAGACAATCATGTATGCCGTTATTCCGCAGATGATTTCGCCTTTCGTATCTTTTTCCATATACCGATGGGATATCAATGTAAGGATGTCTACTGTGATCGGACTCGTAGGGGGCGGCGGAATAGGTTTCATCCTGGTGCAGTATGTACGCCTCTTAGATTACAGGGCCGCGGGAATTGCCGTCTGGTTCATTGCGGTCACGGTTGCTGTCTTGGACTATGTGAGTGCTGAGATACGGGCAAGGCTGGTGTAAGGGACGGTTTATGCTGAAAATTGATCTCCACGTGCACAGTCTTCACTCCGGCCATGCCTACGGATCCCTTTATGATATTCTAAATTACGCGGCAGATAACTCTATGGAGATGATAGCTGTAACTGATCATGGTCCGGCTTTTCCGGGAGGGTCCGGGGCAGTGCACTTCCGAATGGGCCGCCGGTCTCCCGGGGTTTACCGGGGCGTAAGGCTTCTCTGGGGCTGCGAAGCTAATATTCTGGATTCCCGTGGCACGCTGGATCTTGAACCCGCTATTCAGGAGGAATTAGAGCTGCTGCTGTGCAATTTTCACCGGCGCTGCGGGTATGAGGACAGCGGAGTTTCCGGAAATACTAAAACCATGCTGCGGGTCCTGAAAAATCCCAATGTTAAAATACTTACCCATCCCCTTCATCCGCAATATCCTTATGATTTCGAGGAAGTTTTCCGCGCCGCCTTCGCAGAGGGGGTTCTTTTGGAGCTGAACATGGCATACTTAGGAATATACGGGAAAAAACGCTTAGATGAGTATAGATGGATGATCGATTTGATAAAAAAAGCGGGACAAAAAATTATCGTCAATTCCGACAGCCACTTTCTTCATGAGATTGGTGATGATTCGGCAATGCAGAAAAAATATAAAGATATTGGTCTCAATGAAGAAATAATCATCAATAATAATCCTCAAGAGTTAATTGACCGTCTAGGGCTCGCTGAAGGCAGGGAATAACCATTGCTGCTATTCAGGCAATTCAACCCTTCCCTTTTCAAGAGCCTCCTTTAAGTCTCTAAAAGAAGGGTTTTTTCCCTCAAATAGGAAATAACTGTTACCTATTTGCTCGGGGACATGGGCATCCGAACTTTTTATTACCGTATACTTAGCGGCTGCTATTTCTTCCGGATCACCGATTACTTCCACCGCGTCATAGGGAAGGTTTGGAAGGAAACCAAGCTGAGAAAAGACACTGTAGGATAATCTATTAATATGAGCGGGAATGAACAGTCCTCCATAGTCTTTCGTCATCCTAAAAAGCTCTTCATATGATATATCCGCGCCGGCAATAAGAAACTTATCGAGATATCCTAAAATCTGTTCTGAAGCATTAACAATAACCTGATCATCCCGGTACTTACTGATTCCCCGGGCCGGAATCATCCGGTAGATTTCTTTGCCCAGTTCCACTGCCTTATCAGCGGTTTCTAAAAGGCAGAGGGCATGGACTTCTTCCCGGGTACATGCCTCTATTCCGTATACCGCGGATAGTTCTGTTTTCTTAATCACTTCCTCTAAAGCGGGGCAGTTAAGTGCACTGTTGTGGTCAGTTAGACCTATTAATTGAACCCCCTGTTTTCCGGCACGCTGTGCAATTGTTTCTGGAGACATTTTCAGACTGCCGCAGGGGCTCAGACATGAGTGAATGTGAAGATCAGTTTTCCACCACATTAGTTTATTCTAAATTATTGTCCAAGGAAGGGGAAAGGGGTACAATACATCCATGGCGGAGATGAAGAATCTTAAAAAGGGCGAACGGCGTTTTGTATCAATACTTTTCGCGGACATGGAAAATTACACACCCCTATCGGAGAATCTGGACCCGGAAGAACTGGATGTTCTCATCTCTTCCGTATTTACCGCCTTTGAATCCATTGTTAAGCGGCATGAGGGAGCTGTAGAAAAATATATCGGGGACGCGCTGGTTGCAGTGTTCGGTGTCCCCGTCATCCATGAGGATGATGTAATTAGAGCCGTGAATGTCGCGGTTGATTTTTTAGATACAATTCAGGAAAAAAATAAGTCTTTAACTCAAAGAGGCATCCAGTTGAGCTTTCGAATTGGAATCCACGCGGGATTGATTGCTACAGGAAAGCGGGGTGAATACGAGGTTGTTACGGGTCAGGCCATGAATGTGGCCTCCCGGTTACAAATGGAATCTAATCCCAATTCGATATTGGTATCCGAAGCGGTTAGAGATAAGTGCGGTAACGGCTTCAGTTTTTCTGATCCGGTAGTTCTTCAGGTAAAGGGAGCCGCGGAACCGGTCCGGGCTTTTCGAGTTCGGGGACGTAATACAAATCTATTGGATGACGATTCTCTGTTCGTTAACCGGAGGGAGGAAACAGAAACCCTTATAAAAGCGTATATTAGACACAACGGTGAAGAAATCGGCGGTGTGATATTGGAGGGAAGCGCGGGAAT
>CAZUAE010000008.1:0-124116 GCA_964618265.1 uncultured Spirochaetales bacterium
TGCTTCAAAAGTTTCTTAGAAAAAGAATTTTAGCATTAGTATAAAAAAGAAAAGAATGAGACAATCAACGAAAGGAGATGGATATGAAAATACATGATTCCATTACAGAATTAGTAGGCAATACGCCTCTGGTAAGACTGCACAGATTAACTGAAAATTTAGATGCTGAGGTCATTGTCAAGCTGGAATATTTTAATCCGATGGGTAGCGTCAAAGATAGAATTGGATTATCAATGATAGAAGACGCTGAGAAAGAAGGTATACTTAAAAAAGGATCAACAATTGTCGAGGCTACATCCGGAAATACTGGAATAGCTTTAGCTTTTATTGGTGCAGCCCGAGGGTATAGCGTTATATTAACAATGCCTGATACGATGAGTGAGGAAAGAAGAAAACTTCTCAGATCATTAGGAGCTGAACTTGTACTTACACCTGGAAAAGAAGGAATGAATGGCGCTGTAGCTGAAGCGGAAAGTATTGCCCGGGCTAAGAAAGGTTTCCTGCCTAGGCAATTTAAGAATCCGGCTAATCCCAGTATACATAGAAGTACGACTGCAGAAGAAATATGGAGAGATACCGGAGGAACGGTGGATGTATTTGTAGCTGCCGTTGGAACCGGCGGAACTGTTAGCGGCACCGGCAGTAGATTAAAGGAACTGAGAAAGGATATACTTGTTTTCGCTGTGGAACCGAAAGAATCACCTGTTCTTTCCGGAGGAGAACCCGGATCTCATAAGATCCAGGGAATCGGCCCGGGTTTTATTCCAGAGGTATTAGATGCTTCTGTTTATGATGGAGTTCTTACGGTTGATGCAGAGGCGGCAGCTTCAACCGCTCGTTTTTTAGCAGAAAAAGAGGGTATTTTTGGAGGTATTTCTGCAGGTGCTAATGTAAGAGCGGCTTTAGAATTAGCAGAAAAACCGGAATATAGTGGGAAGCGGATAGTTACTATTGTGTGTGATACCGGTGAAAGATATTTAAGCACATGGTTGTGGGAAAAATGAAGGAGAAAAGATGAGTAAAACAGGAAAATTTGAGACCCTCGCACTTCATGCGGGCGTAGAAGAGACAACTACCGGCCCGAGTCAGAATATACCAGTGCATAGAACATCAGCTTATCCGTTTGAATCAACAGAAAGGGCAGCAAATTTATTTGCCCTTAAAGAGATTGGATATATTTATTCAAGGCTGCAGAATCCTACTCAAGATGCTTTAGAAAAAAGGCTGGCTGCGTTGGAGGGAGGCAGTGGGGCCTTAGCACTTTCCTCCGGAACAGCAGCAGTGTTTTATTCTATAATTAATATTTGCCGTTCCGGTGATGAGGTCGTTTCCTCAAGAAACCTGTATGGGGGAACACATACAATGTTTAATAATATTTTACCGGATTATGGTATTAAAGTAACTTTTGCCAATCCTCATGAGATATCGGAGTTTGAAGGAGCAATAAATGAAAACACAAAAGCTGTATATTTAGAATCTATAGGAAACCCAGCACTTTCTATTCCGGATTTTGAATTGATAGCGTCCCTGGCAAAGGAAAATCATATTCCACTAATAGTTGATTCCACCTTTACCACCCCCTATATTTTTAAGCCTTTTGATTATGGTGCTGATATTGTTGTTCATTCTATGACGAAATGGATTGGCGGACACGGATCTGGGATTGGAGGTATAGTCATTGATTCCGGACGCTTTGACTGGCGGGATCCTAAGTTTACTCTAATGAATGAGCCGGATTCAAGCTACCATGATATTAGATTTGCGGAAGATTTAGGAGATTTGAGTCCCATATCCTATTTGATACGGATGAGAGTTGTTCCCCTCAGAAATCTTGGTGCGTGCATCTCACCGGACAATGCTTGGATTTTTCTTCAGGGATTGGAAACCCTTTCACTTAGAATGGAACGCCACTGCCAAAATGCTCTTGATACGGCGAGGTTTTTATCAGAACACTCAAAAATTGAATGGGTCAGATATCCTGGATTGCCTGACGATCCTTCTCACGGTATGGCATCACGGTATTTTAAAAACGGCTATGGAGGGATGGTTGTTTTTGGATTAAAGGGAGGGAGAAAAAAAGGAGCTGATTTTATTAATAAGCTGAAACTATTTTCCCATGTAGCTAATGTGGGCGATGTAAGAAGTTTGGCGATTCATCCAAGCAGTACTACCCACTCTCAGCTTAGTGAAGAAGAGCAGCTACAGGCCGGAATAGATCCGGGGATGATCAGATTGTCAGTTGGCATTGAGCACATTGAAGATATTTTGGAAGATCTGGATCAGGCTCTCTAAATCTAAGGATCAAATCGAAAACAGCAATTCCCGGTCAACACCTTGTGTGATTTAGAAGAGGCCATAATTACATATAATATATAAATTTAATTTGGGTTTGACCGGGAATTGCTGAATCGAAAAGAATCCGCATTTTCCCAATTACCTTGGATAAATATTTCATTGGGCCTGAATTTTTCCTTATAATCCATTTTGGGACTTCCCGGCACCCAAAATCCCAGATAATAATAGGGAAACCCAAATGATCTGCACATTTCAATCTCTTGGATAACTGAAAAGGTTCCGAGACTGCGGGATGAAAAATCCGGATCAAATGCATAATATACACTGCTAATGCCTGTACTTAAAATATCAATCCATCCTGTGCCTATCAACTTATCGTGAATGTAATACAACATCATTCGGGTTTCAACCGGAGATGCTCCTAAAAAATTCATATAGTCTAATTCCTGAATCTCTTTCTTCGGATCATGACGGGCTGTATTATATTTTTTATATAAATCAAAAATATCCCTGCGGAACCCTACGGGTTCCACAATGATGGACACATTCTTATTTTTTTTTACAGTTCTTTTTTGGGATTTTGAAGGTATAAATTGATCTATCGGTATCCTGATGGGAATACATAGATCACACTCCGGGCATTGATTGAGGTAAAAGGAATAACCGCTTCTTCTCCAGCCGTTTTTAAGTAATTCTTCATATACTTTCGGTTCCATTTTATTTATTCTGAAGGCATGTGTTATCCAGCTCCGCTGAGGTAAGTAGGGACAAAGCCCATTATTTACCTGATGTAATTTTATCTGTAACTCTTGCGCCATGGGATTCCGGCCTTGAAGCCTATGTTATTTATGCTAATTACGGGGGAAAAAGTGATTTTACCTGATATAACCTGTTCCCGCGCAAGCTGTTCTGCATGGTTGGATGAAGCATGTCTTAATATAAGACACGCTATACTACCTGCAGTTGAGACTCCAATAGAAGGAAGGAGATCCATAAAACTTAAATTCTCCCAGGCGCTCTTAATATCGCCAAAAGGGGTTGTAAAATAGTTAATACTAGAAAATTGGAC
Source organism: uncultured Spirochaetales bacterium (assembly GCA_964618265.1). Classification (GTDB taxonomy): domain Bacteria; phylum Spirochaetota; class Spirochaetia; order CAYLLE01; family CAYLLE01; genus CAYLLE01. Next base: position 3,365 of record CAZUAE010000008.1, read on the forward strand.
TTGTCCGGGTAAAAGAAAATAGCTTCCTGCGGTCGAGACACCTCTCAGCAAAAGATGAGCCCCTATGAATAAAAGACCATTAAGAGTATCATCATTTTTCAATTGCCCCCAACCCGGAAAGATATATGATTGGATTGCGGACTTGTGAATATACATTTTTTGTTGTCGAAGGATAGACATATCATGTAATAAAGATGTTATTTCTCCAACTGGTATACTATCTAATGTAATTTCTCTGTTTTCACTTATTTTTTTCTGAATTTCTTTTTCTAAAGGAAGGAGATTATTATTAGATTCTGCGAAACCGGAAACAGAAATAGTGAAGAAAATCAATATAAATATTTCAAAAACGTATTTTATCTTCTTCATCTTAAGCCGCCCTTTTAAAATGTTGCAAAAATTATTTTTAACCTTCCCCTAATTAACATATATAGATCATAATTAGATTAAAAACCAATGATTTGATCTGCAATATTGATTTTATGGTATAAATTCTTCGATCATCCGAGTTTTGGTCTCTTTAGAAAAATTATGCCACGAATCGATTTCAGTTTCTATGACTATTATATGGGAAGTTGACATAGAAACTTCTCTACCTAAGCATGCTGAAGCCGTATCTTCCATGTTGGGATTATGACCAACAATCATAATGGACCTTTCGTTATCTTGATTCTTGAGTAACGAATATATGGTTTTGATTTCCGCTTGATATAATTCATCTACCCTTATGAATTGGGGAATATGAATTATTTCTGATACTAATTCTGCGGTTTGCACAGCCCTCAGTGCTGTTGATGACATTATTACATCAGGCAAATAATTTTTACCATGAAGTTTTATAGCGTTATCTCGAACTTCTGCTATGCCTTTTGAATGTAATTCCCGGGAGAAATCGTCAGGCGATTCCTCCGATTTTACCGCTTTTCCATGCCTCATAAGAAGAAGGTATTTCATACTGACCCCTTTCTCTTTATATAGTATCATGAAAACGTACTAACGCCAATTTTATTGGTATCCTGAATTTAAGCTATATCGACTTGCGAAACCTAATTTATCAGAAAAATAAATTTGGCATTAGTTAAATTACACAGCGGGAGAATACATATCAACTCACTTTTTCGTTTTTATCAGGAATTAAACGATTTTCTGCCTAATGAAAAAAAACAAAAAGAATTTAACTATCATTTTCAAGGAACTCCATCGATAAAAGATTCTATAGAAGCAATCGGTGTTCCTCACACGGAAGTGGATTTAATACTTGTTGACGGGGAATCTGTCGACTTTAATTACCGGCTGAAGGGCGGCGAGAAAATATCGGTATATCCTGTTTTCGAATCCTTTGATATTTCCGGACTTAACCGGCTGAGACCGGAACCTTTACGGGAGACAAAATTTATACTGGATGTGCATCTTGGTACCCTTGCTCGATATCTCCGGATGGCGGGATTTGATACGGCTTACAGGAATAATTTGGATGATCCGGAGATAGCACAAATTTCCAAAACTGATCATCGGATTGTGCTGACCAGAGATATTGGACTCCTTAAAAGAAGCGAAGTCAGAAGAGGGTACTGGGTGCGAAATACCGATCCTGATAAACAGTTTGTTGAAGTGATGAACAGGCTTCATTTAGCATCCAAGATAAAACCATTCCGGAGATGTTTGACTTGTAATGGAGAAATTGTAGAAGTATCAAAGGATACAATTATGCATTTACTTCCGCCGCGGACTAAAAAGTTCTATAATGATTTTCGCAGGTGCAGTAACTGCGGGAAGATTTACTGGAAAGGCTCTCATTATCATAAGATGCTGAGGAAAATCCATTGTTTATTAGAGAGTAATCATGAAAATAGCTAAAGCTTTTTTATATTATCTTCGGTCCAATACCAATGCAGGACTGAGTATCCTGTTATTAGCTGCTATAGCGGTAACGATTCTATTCGGTTTATCTGCAATCATACCAATAATTTCTTTTGTTGTTTACCTTCTTATCAGCGGGACAATCTTTTTTAGCCGCAGAGGAGCTGAGGCAATTGTTCAAGAAAGAAACGAAGATTTTGAGGAGAAATCAATACTGGGTATAGAACGCGCGGCTCAGCGATTGAAAAAGCTTTCAGGACTACGGCTGCCGTCAGGAAACGTAGACCGAGCACTTAAGATGCTTATTGTTAATACTCGGCGAAGTATTGATTATCAGCGGCAAGAAAAATTTTTTTTACCGAAAACAGAAAATATTCTGGAAGACTCCTTAAATGCCGTTTCAGCTTGCCTTAGAGAACTCGATCGTAGTTCTTTAGAGTGCAGATTTGGTGAAGGTTCTGAAGGTAGAATCTCTAAGGATATTGAAAAACGGACAGCTGAATATTTGTTGAAAAAGGCAAATGAAATAAGGGAAGACCGTCTTTCACAACTGCCTCAAAAATCTGATTTAGATTCATTTGAATCATTGGAAGAGATTGATCAAGGAAGTTAAAATGATGAGAGTAAAAAGATCAAAGATAGTATTCTTTATAATAATGTTCCTGATACCGATATTATGTTTTTCGCTTGATGCTGAACTCTTATCGGTGGAAACGGACGTTGTTCTTAGGACAGATGGACTAGCCGATGTTTATTATTCTACTCAATGGAAAGTTAAAAATGGGAAGATGCATGGGTTTTACTTTGAAGGTACTCAAGCAGAGCCGAGATTTAATCTTGACCGTTGTTTTGCGGATCTTCCGGGAAATATCCGCTGGCCGCTGGAGATCAAAGACTTAGGAAATAAGTACGATATAATCCTTGCTGACGATAAAGGTTTTTCCGGAGAAGCCTTTTTTTATTTCAACTATGCAGCGCCATTTGGGTATAATGGTTTGATTGGAGTAACGGAATCTGAAGAAGAAGGGGAACTTTTTTATATCGACTGGGCGCCGGTAGACTGGGATTACTCCCTCAATCATCGTACGGTACGGGTCATTCTGCCGATACCTTTGGATGAAAAACCTTCACGTGAATGGGTTAATAATCAGTTTGGTTTGCTGACTGAAGAGTATGTGAACCGAAACTATAAAATCGATTACATTCTTTCGAAGGGAAATGAAGGAGAAAGTTTTTTCACCCTGTTATTTCACGAAGAGGATGTTTCTTCCCGAAGCAGCATGCGGATTCAGTTTTACATTCCTGTAGTTAATATTCCTATGAACTACGATATTTTAAATGAAAGACCGTCTTCGTATCAGAACAAACCCGGTAAGAGGAGTTCAGAGGACGATGCCTATGAAACAGGAGGAGCAGGACCGGGAATAATCCCCGCTTACGGCAATGAAGACGCAATGCTTCTCCTTGTTTTGGGTGTTATTCTTCTTTCTGTTGTGTTTCTTTACTATCGGCAGCATTCCGCATTTGCAGAAACGGTGGAAGGAGTGGAAGGAATCCAGTGGGCCGGTGATAACTGGATACCCCCTAAACTCGTAATGGGTTCGTATCAGGTTCCAGGAAAAATTGCTAAAAACCTTCATCCCGCGGAGGCAGCTCTTTTATTGGATATACCTCTCCCTGGTGTTGCTGGAATCATATTAGAAGGGTTAAAAGCCCAGGGCATTATAGAAATTGTAAGTAAATCTCCCTTAAAGATAAAGATTATAAGTTTGAACAAAGCGCAGGATCCGCTGGAAGAAAAATTTTTAAGCTGTTTTTCTCCGGAAGGTGATGTTCTGTCTGGGCTTCTGGCTGATTATTTTGAAGACTTAGTAACCAAGCTTCAGGAAAAAATCTGGGATTGTGATTTGGAAGCTACCAAAGAACATTATCGGAACGTGATTGAAAAAGATGAAGGTAAGGCGGAGGATGAAACTGAAACCGCAAGGAGAATTCACGGCAGTTGGTATGGTCCTTATTGGTATTATTGGGGGCCGTGCAGATATTATTACCGCCATCCTCAGCAGGGAGAAAATTACAGCCTGCCTCAGCAGTTTAACGGAACTTATCAGCAGTTTATGCAGTCTTCTGCATGCTTTTCTGGATGCTTTACTCCCGGCTCGGTAGAAGGCGGGGTAAATGCCTGTTACGCAGCTTGCCACAACGCATGTCATAATGCCTGTCACTCGGCGTGTCATTCCGCCTGCCATTCTGCGTGTCATTCCGCTTGTCATTCAGCATGTGTGTCCGGAGGTGCGCATTGAGATCACCCGGCCTTGATTGGATCGATACATACTTTTCCCATGTAAAGAACTATATTTTCCTGCGGCGGGAAGACAAGGTTTTGATACTTCCTCCCAATAAGGTGTTCCGTCTTAACGATACAGGGGTCCGATTGTTATCTCATCTATACAACGGGAAGAGTGTTCGGAGCTTTCCCGGCATTGATTCAAAGAAACGGATTGAATCCGTAAATCTCTTTTTTTCAAACCTTCGGGGTTTATATGAAAATAAAATTGACGATCCTTCGGAAGCCTTTGCTATTGAAACGGTTCCGTACGATTTTCAGTTCACCCAATTGCCGGTTTTAGGAGAAATAGCTGTAACCTACCGCTGCAACAACCGATGCCGGTTTTGTTACGCCGGCTGCGGTGCGGATACTCCGAATAACCGGGAGATGAATCTTTCTGAAATTAAAAATGTATTAAAAATATTTAAAGATGAGGCAAAAATACCGTTTTTTTCCTTTACCGGCGGTGAACCTCTCTTAAGGAATGATCTTGAAAAAATGATTAGATACGCCTCTAAGCTGAAGCTTAGAACTAATTTGGTAACGAACGGAACTTTAGCTGCTCCCGCCCGGGCTAGGTCTTTATATAAAGCAGGGCTCAGAACGGCACAGGTTAGTCTGGAAGCTGAAAAGGAAGAGCTTCACGATTACCTTACAGGTGCGCTAGGAGCGTTTAAGCAGACATTATCTGGCATATATGCTTTGATGCAGGCCGGTATCTCGGTTCAAACAAATACAACCATCACTAACTTAAATATGGAATCAGCCGTTAGACTTCCCGGTTTTTTGGCCGGGAAGGGGGTAAAGAGATTCGCCATGAACCTATTCATACCCACGGAAGATGCAGGCAAAAATTCAGAGGAGCTTTTTTTATCCTATGAAAAAATTGGAGAAGTAGTGGAAGCTGTCGGAAAAGAAGCTAGACGATATGGTCTGGTTTTTTATTGGTATTCCCCAACACCTCACTGTTACTACAATCCTATTGCCAGAGGAAGGGGCAACAAATCCTGCGCCGCCATGGACGGATTGTTATCGGTCTCTCCCGCGGGGGAGGTGCTTCCCTGTTCGAGTTATAACGAGCCGATTGGTAATTTGTTAAAGGAACCATTCAGTACCATATGGTTCTCGGACCGTGCCGCATTTTTTAAGAATAAAAAATACGCACCCGAAGAGTGCGGTACTTGCGATTCCTTTACTGCATGCCAGGGGGCATGCCCTCTTTATTGGAAGTATGCAGGCACCTCTATCTTGAGAAATAAAAAGAGAAGTGATTCAGGTTCCTATTCAATGCCTGAAGGGAGATATGCAGGATGACGATGACCTACTATGTAAGGGGGATACCTTTTCTATTGAGAATAATTTTATTCGCGCTAGTTGAACTCATTGGAATAATTGTGCAGATAATAATTCCCGGCGGATTTTTCCCCGGGATCATAATAATGGCAGCTGGATGGATTCTTTTGTGGGCGAAGAATTATGATAATCGTCCGAAGGATCAAGGGTTTGAAGATTGGAAACCTGCTTCGGTGAACGAGGTAGAACGCATCAGGTCGAACATAAACAGGAGTAAACAAACAAAACTTCCCGTTTACTTCAATCCGACCGCCAGGAATGCAGCCGTTTTTATTTTTTTGGGAGCACTGATTGTGTCCTTCTTTATCGCAGCGTCCGCCGGCTTTAATAGACTATTCATCATCATTTTGGATGCTTTTATTGTAGCTGTCCCCCTTCTGTTTTCAGGACTAGTTAAGCTTTGGGTGCCTGCAGAATTATCTATGAAGATGGATACGTTTACCTCTATTTTAGATATATCTCTTCCCAAGGATCTTAAACTGACTCCATATATCCGTTTTGATAAGGACAAGGAGGGAAGAAAGATACCGGAGGACCTACGGTTTCTTTTAGAGAAATCCCGGATGCCGGAGGACCTGGTGGGAGCCCAGTTTCAGATTGCTGTTAACAATGGTCCAAATGGTAAAGTTCCTTATATGTATGCGGTTTTTATCTGCAGAGGGAAGGGGCCTTCCTTTCAGCGAATTTCCCAAGATGATTTTAACCGCTTCATTAAAGAAACAGGTGGAGATGATGAGTATGGAACAATCGTTATACGTCAACCCACAGAAAACGGCGGTTACCATACCGATGATAAGGACTGTAAGAGGCTGTATAGAACAGTGGCAACATCTCTTTCGGAGTTTTAAAAAACGGAATGGTTGATTCCGGTCAGATCCTCCGCCATGAGCTATTACCCCGGAAACGATTCGAACGTTCGACCTAGCGCTTAGGAGGCGCTCGCTCTATCCTGCTGAGCTACCGGGGCATTGGACTGTATTAATGTATTCGTAGCCGAGAGCTGTGTCAACAACTCCAGCAATTTCTGAATTTGCAATTGCCTCTAATGGGTAATAATAACAGCTATCATTTTAAGGGGGGTGGATGCGGAATTCCGTATGCTGTGGGATGCACCATCACCGGTAATTACCACATCTCCGGAAGCGACTTTTTTTTCACCGTTTCCTTCGGTAACATATCCCTCACCCTCTAAAATAATATAGTACTCGGTTTCTTCATTATGCTGATGCTTGCCTATGCTTCCTTCGGGAGGAATAGTTATTTCTGCCAGCAGACGGCCGTTCCTTATGGCGGTTTTATCGGCCAAATGGAGGATTGATATTTCCCCCTTACCATCCCGCATGTTTTTCCGGATTTCTAAAGCCATCTCCCCTCGTTTTTTTATCATCAGTACCCTCCTTTCTTTATTACCTATGTAATTTTTCATAAAAAGATAAGTTTTGACAATAGTTTTCTACTGACACCACTAACACCGGTTAAATCCTGTCCTTGACAGGGAGAGGCCGCATCCATATGGTTTATTCCATGAATCTTAGAAAGGTGTTATCCCGAAGCACCGTTACAGATAATTTATCGGGAGAAACAAAAGAAGAGGTTATCCATTCCCTTGTTGAGCTTATTTCCAACTCGGGGAAAGTTAAAGATAAAGAGAAAGCATTAAAGGCAGTTTTAGAGCGGGAAGCAAAAATGTCTACCGGTATGAAGCATGGAATAGCAATACCTCATGGAAAGACCGATGCGGTATCGGAATTAGCGGCTTGTGTCGGGGTTACTAAGAAGCCTGTGGAATTTGATGCGCTCGATCACATGCCATGCCGGATTTTTATCATGACATTGTCTCCTTTAAATAAATCGGGGCCCCACATTCAATTCTTGGCTCAGGTAAGCAGAATATTAAATAATCCGGATATCCGTAATAATATTCTTGAAGCTCAATCAGAAGATGAGATAATTTCAATTTTAACAAAATAACAAATAGGTGTTGCCATGACCCATGAAATGACGGTTCTTGTTTTTCAGTTAGCGGCAATTATCATTGCCACGCGACTATTCGGGTTTGTGTTCCAAAAATACCTTAAACAGCCGAGGGTACTCGGGGAACTGATAGCCGGTATGGTTATCGGTCCATTTGCTTTAGGCAGTATCAGCCTTCCAGTCTTAGGTCAGCCTCTTTTTCCTTTAATTAACGGAACATTACCGGTAGGTCCCGAAATTTATGCTTTTTCAGTGGTAGCATCAATATTTCTTCTTTTCATCGCGGGATTGGAAACAGATCTGCCTACATTTCTCAGATTTTCCGGAGTAGCAACTTTGGTAGGACTCGGCGGAGTGGTTGCTTCCTTTGCCTTAGGCGATCTTGCTGCTGTACTCTTTCTCCCGGGCGTAAAAGGATTTATGGATCCCGCCGCCCTTTTTTTAGGAACCTTATCTACGGCAACATCAGTAGGCATAACGGCACGAATACTCTCGGATAAAAGGAAAATGTCTTCACCGGAGGGAGTAACAATTTTAGCAGCAGCGGTTTTGGACGATGTTGCCGGGATAATTCTTTTGGCTGTTGTGGTGGGCATCGCGAAAACCGGAAGTTCCGGAGAAGGAATCAATTGGGGTGAGATCGGTTTTATCGCGCTTAAAGCTTTTGGATTTTGGATAGGGTTTACCATTGTTGGTATTCTCATTGCACCCCGGCTCACTAAGGGATTAAAACGGTTTCAGTCTATGGAAATAATAGCATCAACCGCCTTCGGTTTAGCTCTATTCTTTGCAGGACTTTCGGAGACAGCGGGGCTTGCTATGATTATCGGTTCATATGTTACCGGTCTTTCTCTTTCACAGACCGATGTAGCCCATGAGATACGGGAAAATCTGCAGGGAGCATATCAGTTTTTTGTGCCTATCTTTTTTGCTGTTATGGGAATGATGGTTGATTTTGGTGCAATAGGGAATATCATAGTATTCGGGTTGATATTTACCGTTATTGCGGTAGCAGCAAAATTACTTGGATGCGGTTTACCCGCGGTTCTTGCCGGATTCAATATAAAAGGAGCTATACGGATAGGTACAGGAATGCTTCCCCGGGGTGAAGTTACCCTTATAGTAGCGGGAATAGGTCTTACCGCCGGAGTAATCGGTCCTGAACTCTTCGGGGTAGCTGTTATAACTATGTTGGCGGCCAGTATACTGGCACCGCCATTATTAGTCACCACTTTTAAAGGCGGATCGGGGTACCGTTCAAAATTGAAATCCAAGGGAGCAGAAAAGAAACAAGTCCATATTTCTTTGGATCTTCAATCGTCTCAGACAGCGGATTTTCTCAGGACACGTATTTTACGAGCCTTTAGGGAGGAAGAGTTTTTTACTCAACGTGTCGATTTCAATCAGCATATCTATCATATTCGAAAGGATGAGGTTACTATATCTTTAATACAGCGTGATGGAAAAATTATTGTTAATACGGATCCGGTAAACGAACAGCTGGTAAGGCTTCTTCTCTTAGAGGTAATACTGGAGCTGAAGGAACTGGTTGAGGAGCTCCAGAACATAAGAAATCCGGGCGATATGGGAGAAGATCTGCTTTCAGGATTATTTGAATAATTCCGGGGGAATAAAGATGGGAAAAGAAAAAGCCAAGGGAGAAACAGAAAAACTCAAAGAGGAATTATTAAATTTGATCAATAAGATTAATGACAAGGAAGGTCTGCAATTACTGATAAAACAGTCCGCGGTAATTATCCACAACCGTGAAGTGGACCGTCTGAATGAAACATTGAAAAAAACAGGAGCAAAATCTGCAAAGACTGAGGCAAAATCCGGGTCTAATTTGAATCCGGAGGCTTTAGAAATAGAAGAGCAAGACGGCTTTTTTATAATAGTAGTAAATGGGCAACGGGTGTTCTTTAATCGCGGTGAAATGAAGGCTATAACCCGTATCTGCTGGGCAGCTGATAATCCCGCGGAAGCCGGAAAACGATTATACCGCTGGTTTAAAACAGAACGAAATGATATGCTCCAGGACGGAATGATTGGATCCCCCAACCACGCCGCCCTGAAAACACTCTACAGGCTTATACGGAGCCGGTATAAAGTCAAAGACTGATATATAATCGAATAAAATGAGAATTCCAAGCTTTACATGAGTAAAAAGGCAATGCTCAATTGCTGTGATTATAACTGTATCCGGGCACCAAGCGATGCTCCCCAATAACCCCCGATAAAATCATATACCGCGCCTAAATCTATTTTTGCGATGAGAATATTCAGAGAGAATCCACCGAATGCCCGGAATGTCCAGCCGTTAACGCCGCTATGGACAATTAATCCCTCAGAAGAAATATCGGGAGGTGATACACCTGCAGCTTCAAAGGCTGTCTTAATAGTATCGATTTCCTGATCTGTAATGGGATCGCCGTTTAGGAGAAGCTGGCTATATAACCCTCCGCCTGCTTTAGAAAGTCCGACGGAAGCTCCGACTCCCGCGAAAGGTGTCAGAAAAAGAATTTGTTTGCTGATCTGAGCCTTGAGATCAATTACCGAAGATTCCCACACGAATCTAAGGGAAGGTTCGGTTAATGAAAGATCGTAGGTAGTATTGTCCGGAGCGGTAAAGCTGGTTATTTCAGTGGTTCCGAGATTTGTGTCAAAGCCGAGTGCTCCAAAAACATAATTGTATCCGACTCCCACAGATAGTTTCGGCAAAATAGTGTTGCCCTTGAGCAGGGCGTATCTGAAGTCTACGCCAAAATGATTGTATTCAAGATCGAACGGCAGAGACACAACTTGATCTTGATTTAGAACACCGAATTTTACCCCAATATCTGATGGTATGAAGATACCGCCTATTCTCCCGTCAATGCTGTAACCCGGTAAAGGTACTCCCCCGTATTTGCTTAGAGCATCTACCTCAGAAGGTATGCTTATTCCTAAATCTTCGAACACAGAGGTAACTGAATCGAGGGGTATGGTGGTGATACCGAATGTTGCTCCAATCCCGATATGAGGCGGAAATGCGAACAGTTGACCAATATAGGCATCCGACCACTGATGACCGATGCTCGCATTCAGCGGTAAGGCCTCTGCTGTTGATTCAGCAAAAGTTTCGAACTGGTCTTGCATAGTATTGAAATCAATAGAGGACTGTGCCGCTATGGGTACAATCATTAAAATCATGAGAGCTATAGTTATTAGTATTCTTTTCATAGAGTAACCTCCCTGTAATACAAAAAGATAATACATTCTCGTGTAATTATCAGGGGATCTTGGGGTAGTAATGCTAAATTTATTGCTTTCTGAAATTTGCCGGCTTTTATAAGGAATTATCTGCCCGAAAATGACTTAAAAACAAAATTGGCAATAGTAAGAAAAAAACCGCCCCGGTGCGGGACGGCAATTATAGATCCACAAATAACCTATATCTTAAATATCATAATACAATGCAAACTCCCACGGGTGGGGCCGTAATTCTATTGCTAATACTTCGTTTTTCATCTTATAGTCGATCCAAGTTTCCACGACATCTTCAGTAAATACATCACCTTTTAATAAGAAGTCATGGTCATTTTCCAATGCTTCTAAGGCGGACCTAAGTGATCCCGGAGTGTGAGGGATCTTTGCAAGTTCTTGAGGCGGAAGGTCGTAGATATCTTTATTCATAGGCTCGCCAGGGTGGATTTTGTTTTGTATACCGTCTGCTGCTGCCATAAGCATAGCGGAGAACGCAAGATACGGATTACAGCTGGGATCGGGGCAGCGGAATTCGAGCCGCTTTGCCTTTTCAGAAGTAAAATACATGGGAATCCTTACCGAAGCGCTTCGGTTCCGGCTGGAATATGCTAAGTTGACGGGTGCTTCAAATCCGGGAACGAGTCTTTTGTAACTATTAGTTGTAGGATTAGTAAATGCCAAAACTGAAGGGGCGTGTTTCAGGAGGCCGCCGATTGCGTATAGGGCCGTTTCCGATAATCCGGCATAACCGTCACCGGCAAACAGGTTTTTTTCATTTTTCCAGAATGACATATGGACGTGCATTCCGCTGCCGTTATCGTTAAAGATGGGCTTAGGCATAAATGTTACAGTTTTTCCGAATTTTTTTGCGGTATTCTTTATGACGTATTTGTATTTAAGAAGGTTGTCCGCCATCAATAATAACGGTTGAAACCGCATGTCTATTTCTGCCTGACCGCCTGTGGCTACTTCATGATGTTGGCACTCGATGGGAACGCCGATTTTTTCTAAAATTATCATCATTTCGCTTCGAATGTCCTGTAGGCTGTCCGTGGGGGGGACAGGAAAATATCCTTCTTTATACCTAGGCTTGTATCCTAAGTTGGGCATCTCTTCCCTTCCGGTATTCCAGCGGCCTTCAGAGGAATCGATAAAATAATAGCCTTGGTTTTCCTTCTGGTCGAAGCGAATATCATCAAAAATAAAAAATTCAGCTTCGGGTCCGAAATAGACCGTGTCGGCTAAACCTGAAGAATTGATGTACGTCTCTGCTTTCCTGGCGATATTTCTCGGGTCCCTGGAATAATCTTCGCCGGTTACGGGATCACAGATATTACACGTCATTACCAGAGTTTTATGCTGGGTAAAAGGATCGATAAAAGCGCTTTCCGGTACAGGTTTAACCAGCATGTCGGATTCATTAATGGCTTGCCATCCTCTAATGCTGGAGCCGTCAAACCCAAGACCTTCTTCGAAAACTTCTTCGTTCAATTCTCCGGCTGGAATGGAAAAGTGCTGCCATAATCCCGGGAAATCCATAAAGCGCAGATCGACAACCTCAACATTTTCTCTACCCATGAGGGATAAAATTTCCTTTGGGGTTTTTTCGTTACTCATTATTGCTCCTCTATAAATATACATTTAGGTACAGTTTTATCTACCTAACCTTTATAACAAGAAATGTGCCAAGAAAATAGGGGTAAATAACTTTGCAGCAATTTTCTTTTAAATGTCTTTTCGGGATTTTTTATTACCTTCCTTATCAACCTGTTAAATAAAGGATATTCCTTTGCATAGTATACAATTATACTTGCAAAGAAATAAAAAATATCCGGACTTGCACCGGTTACTTTATGAATTTAGAAGATGGAAAAGAAATAATACATTTAGATTAGAATTACAATTAGGAAGGAAAAACATATTGATGCCTACATTTATGTAGCTTATGATTGAGGCAAGCTTCTTGTATGTAGGTGTTCTGTTGGAGTGGATGTAGCAATTCCCGGGAATTGCTCGAGTGGATGTATTGTATAACTTAGTATATAATAATTTATGAAGGTGAAACATTAGGTATCGGGAGAATTTTCATGGGCGGTAATGATACAATCATTCAGGAGGAAGAGCCGAGGTTCAAAAATATTGTTGAACTAAGGAAAAGGGGGCTATTAGTTGTTCTTTCAGGAGACAATTTAGGTTGTTCCGGCATCGTTTATGAAAGGCCGCTTATGGTGGGAAGAGATGCAGATTGTCAGTTAAAAATCGCTGATGATTTAATGAGTAAGAAACATTTTTCGATTTCCCCCATTTCGGGTGAAAGAAAATTTATCTTAAAAGATTTAGATTCCACTAACTCTACTTTCCTCAATAAGAAAAAGGTAAAAAAACCCGTTCAAATTTATTATGGTGACAGAATAGTGGCGGGAAATACGGTTTTTAGATTCTTTTTGGAAGAGCAAAAATCAGAAAAAGGAAAAAAGGGATAAATAATGATAAAAAGAAACAGTATCGGCTCGAAAGTGTTAGATCGTTTCATTTGTTATACGCAGATTGAAACAACATCCGATAAAAACAGCAGTTCCGTTCCGTCAACATCCGGTCAACGGCAGTTAGCAAAAATCTTAATGAAAGAGCTTCAGGATTTAGGAGTTTCAGATGTGACCTTCGATAAAAATGGATTTCTCATTGCAAAATTACCCTTTAAAGAGCAGCCTGCGCAGGGATTACCGGCTATTGGTTTTATGGCGCATCTTGATACTTCTCCGGATGTTTCCGGAAAAAATGTTAATCCTCAGATATTAGAGGAATACGATGGGAAAATCATAAAACTACAGAACGGAGTTCAAATAGATCCGGAAAAACAGGAAACCCTTTTGCAGTATAGGGGTGAAACAATAATAACCGGCGACGGAACTACGTTATTAGGGGCTGATGATAAAGCTGGGATCGCGGAAATAATGACTGCGGTAGAATACATGATGCGGGAAGACCATCCTCCAAAAATCCCGGTGGAAATAATATTCACTCCGGATGAAGAGATCGGTACAGGGATGGATCATTTCCCGTATAATAAAACAAAAGCCCTTTGTTTTTATACCATAGATGGGGGCGGGGAAGGAACCGTTGAAGCGGAATGTTTCAATGCGTATAAATCCATCGTGCAGTTTACCGGAAATGTGATTCACCTTGGTGTTGCCCGGGGAGAGTTGGTTAATGCGGTATCCATGGCGGCAGAATTTGTCAGGATGCTTCCCCGGTCGGAAAGTCCTGAAGCTGCCGATGATGGCTTCGGGTATTACTGTCCTGTGGAGATAAAGGGAGATTTGGCTTCTGCTCAAGCTGAAATTCTGCTTAGGGATTTCTCGTCAGAAGAGATGCGGCGCCGAATCGATTCTCTTGAAAAAATAGGAAAGGCGGTGGAGGCTCTTCATCCGGGAGGTGAAGTACAAATAAATACCGTTAAACAGTACCTGAATATGAAAAATTCTATGGACAAAGTTCCTGAAATTATGTCGTTCCTGCTGGAAGCAATAAGAACAACCGGAATAGAACCGGAATTAAGAAGAATCAGGGGAGGAACGGACGGAGCCCGGTTAGCGGAACGAGGTATTCCCTCTCCGAATTTTTTTACCGGAGGGCATAACTTCCATAGTGTAGCGGAGTGGATAGCTCTTCCTGCCATGATCCGGACGGTGAAAGTTATCGGTGAGATAATTCGTCTTTGGAGCGGGAAATAGTAAGTAATGCCGATTTTATTGTTCACAAGAAACCGATTGTTTTACAGATATATCCGGGGGACTCGCTTACTCACAGAACAGGTAATTTCATAGGGAATAGTACCAGCCCATTCCGAAACCTCTTGAGCATCCGGTCCTCCTGCTTGAGCCCCGAATAAAATAACTTTGTCGTAAAGGGAAATATCGGGCTGAGAGCCCAAATCAACCATAAACTGATCCATACATATTCGCCCGGCAACGGGATACCGTTTCCCTTTTATATAAACTTCTGAAATATTGGAAAGGGACCTAAAATACCCGTCACCATACCCGATGGGTATTGTTCCAATTGTGGTATCTTGTTTGGTAAGGTATGTGCGGCCGTAGGAGATTGGGGTATCAGCGGAAACTTTTTTGAGAAAAACGATCTGAGATTCTAGCTGCATTACCGGCTTTACATCTAGTAACCTGGGGCTGCCTTTGTGAGGATAATAGCCATACGATAAGAGCCCGGGCCGAACCATATCGAAATATGAATCAGGATAGTATAGTAATCCGCCCGAATTTGCAGCATGAATTATTCCCGGTTTCTCTATATGACTGATGGTTTTGGAGAAAGTCTCAATCTGTTTAATGGTAAAGGAATCGTTAGGTAGATCGGCAGTAGGAAAATGGGTAGAAACACCCTTTAGTTTTATATGATCTAAGGTATGGATTTTATCAACAATAATTTTTGCCTCATTAGGTTTGCAGCCTATTCTCCCCATGCCTGTATCGATTTTTAAATGAACCGGAACAAATTTTTCCTGTTTTTTCCCAATCCTGTCTAACTCCTCTACAAGCTTAAAATCCGACACCATCGGAATTATATTTTTCTGAACAATTGTGTCTAACTCTTCAATTATTGGAAGGCTATATAAGAGAATTGGTATTTTAATGCCGGCATCGCGGAGCTCTTCTCCTTCTTGGACCGTAGCCACAGCAAGATAGTCTATCCCCGCTTCTGCCGCGGTTTTACTTATCTGGATTAAACCGTGACCGTATGCATCGGCTTTTACCGCAAGGCAGAATAGCGCGCGTTGGCGTAAAAAGGTCTTAATATTTTTTATATTATTTTTCAGATTTTCAAGATAAATAACTGCCCGGGTTGCCCGCATAATCGCTCCATTTTTAATGTATTGGAATAATAGTAAATAAATAATTGCTAAAGCACAACACGGTATGTATATTGATAACAGATGTGAGGAATTTGAAGAGGAGTTCTCATTTTATCCCATCAGGCAACAGAAACAGCTTAATTTTCTAGAATTAGACATAAAGACAATCGAGTAAAATGAGAATTCCCCCCATTTATCTTATGAAGAAGGCAATTCTAAATTGCAGATTTAAAATTGCTGGAATTTGAAAGATATTTTTGTAGAAGAAGGACGATTGTGGTATAATTCTTGTAGGAGGAGTTTGATTGAGACACCGGGGGATGCTCAGGAGATGTTTAATCTCTTCTGCTGTATTCACAGTATCACTTTTTTTTCTCTTATCGTGTAACGAGAACACTCTGTTCATGCCCGAAATGGATTTAGAACCGGAAGTATCCCTAGAGACTATTCGGGATGGAGAGATTATCTCTCAGGAGGAGGGAATACCTTTTTCCCTGTTATACACTTCAGGATCCAAAGGTGAAGAAGTAACAGTATCTTCTCTGGAAATATTCATAGAGGATGCTGAAAATAATCGTGTAAGGGAGATTGTTCTCAGCGAAGAAGATTTAGCGGTTGAATCGGATCTACTATTAGATATCCAGGATTTACCGGAGGGAGTATACTCCGTCAATTTCATGATATATGAAAAGGAAGAATTGCTATCCGAAAAAAGGGTATACTTTTTCAATACTCAGTCGCCGCCGAGTCTCCTCTCCGTTTCGGCATATCCGCCGGTATTTTATCCCGGTTCGGAGGGAATACTGCAAGCTAATTTGGAGACAGAAGAGGAAGACGATCCGTATCTCCGCTGGAAATTAGGAGATTCCGTTCAGGGAGAAGGCTATCTCTCGCAAGGACTTGATAAATTGGCCATTCCCGCACCCGTTACTGAGGGTATCTATTCGGTGCAGGTAGAGGTTTTTCCTGAAGGACCTCCGGAAGACATATCGTATCCTTTCATTTCTGAAATCAATCAAACGCTGGAGATCTTTGTATCCAAAGATGTGGAACCGGGGCCGAACGAGTTAACTCCCAATTTTTCATATTACTCAGTCCTGCATTTTCAGGGAAATTTACGGGACCAAGGCATTCGGACTGACCTGGCGGAGGGTGTGTCCGAAGAAGACGGTGCGGTACCTGTCGGTGAACCCCATGTGGATATTTGGGAACGGATGTTTGGTTATTATCTCAATGGTAATTCCGGTTTCAGCTTGGACGGGATTGTTTTACCTTTTTACAGGAATGGAAACTTAAGTCCCTTCTCTCTCAATTTCCGCTTAATGGTGGAAGAGTTGAAGGAAAACAGTACTCTGCTTGATACCTATCTTACTGATGACACTTTTAAATTCAGAGTATTCAGTACAGAGGAAGGTAAGCTCAATGCGCATATCCGCGCTGATGGAAAGGAAACAGTAATTACCTCTGAATATCCCTTATTAAACCCAAAGACAGCTGTATCTCTCAGCATTTCCGTACTGCCCCAAGAGGATTCCACTATTGTCATGTGGTTTCTTAATGGAATTTTAGTATCACTTTCAGAAATTTCTTTCCCCATTCGTCTCACAGCACCTATAGGTATTGGAGAGGAAGTTGAGGCAGGAAAAGAGAAAGATGAATATGACATGATCCGGGGTTCACTTGCTGCAGAAGGTGAAACTATCATTGGCGGGGAAAATGGTATTACGGGCATAATAGATGAGTTTGGAGTATATTTCCGGGATGAACAATCCAGGCCTTCTCCCGACGATGAAGTGTACAGCAAAGCCATGGAATCGGAATACGGGTCCAGTTTAAGGTATGCCGAAGGTTTTGAAGGAATCTTCCTCCCCGGAGAACTGAAAGTTGAAGGTGATGTAATGGTTAATACCAGTAATTTGGTATTAGAGCCCGATAGTTCTGTCGTTTTTCCGGATTTTTTATTCGATGAAAAAAGTCTTTTTGTCGAGGCGGGAATTGATTCAGAGCCGGACACAGAGAACCCCGGAAAATTAGAGATAAAAGCCGTTTATAATGATACGAATGCAAGAACCGATAATATAGAGGATAATCTCCCTCTTTTCGTTTTTTACAGCAATGATACAATAGCGGTTCCCGACGGTGATGTATATCGGGTGATGCGGAAAGACAACGAGCCGTTAACTATAGAATTCAATTATAATGAGGATACTCTCTTTCTTATTGCGGGTGATCAGCACTTGTCGGTACCGGTTAAAGATGAGTTTTTTCAAGGTATTTCTCTTAAGGTAGTTAGTCCTGATAGGAGGATAATACCGCTTAAAGTTTCCCATGTATTAGCCCGGCTTGAACGGGAAAAAATATCAGCAAGATTAAATACCTCTTATGCTGAGGAAGAAGCGAATAAAAATACTATAAAAAAATAAGCATACCGTAAATCTAGTAATATCTTTTTTGCATTATTGTCTTAACTGTATTAAGGTTTTTGATATGGAGGTAGTTATGAGAAGGTTCGTCTTTGCGGTCCTATGTCTTCTGTTTATTTTTTCAGTTTCCGCTGCTGTAACACAAGAGTATTCGGAAAAAAAAGAAATTGCTGTATTTGCATTGAGTTACTACGACTGGAAGATTCCAGGTGGTGCCTTAGGCAGTATTGATGAAGAGATACGGAGCGTTTTTATCAATCTCGGCCGGTTTAATGTAATCGGCATGACCTATCGTTTGGGACAAAATGATATAAATGCTTTTATCCAAAAAATTAAAGAATATAAAGAAAGTAATGTCGAAGTTCCCGAAAAAGTTTTAGCCGGAAAAGCGGAGTTCACCGAAGCCGATTTTAACCGGCTGATTGGCAGTTTTATCGTTGTAATACCTTCCGTATCCTACTTTAACATAGAAACACAGGAAGACGGAGATTATGAAGCTACCGTCCGGACCTCCTTCACATTTGTGAATGTCGATACAATCGATACCTTAGGTCAGTTTTTTGTTGAAACTACCGGAATTGATAAAAACAGAAATGAAGCTATTCAGGAAGCCGTTGATAGTATTCGGACCAAACTTACCTATGAAATAAGAAAAATGCCGGTATTTCAAATAAAAACAGGTGTTTTGGAAGTCCGCCGCGGGGAAGTAGTTCTTGAATTCGGTAATAACATGGGTGTGAAGCAAGGTGATGAATACGCGATCATTAACTCCAGTGTAACCAGAACCGGCCATACATTAGAGGAAGAAACGGGACTTATCGTGATTAAAGAGGTTAACCGGGAATTTTCTATAGGAAAAGTTCTCTATGCTTCACCCAGAGTAGTGGTGGGAGATCAGTTGAGGGAAGTGCCTCGAATAGGATTCGAATTCAGCCCTTATTTTGACTATGTTGCAAATAATTTTGGAGGCAATACTCCAATATTGGGCCTTAAAAGTGTTGCCAGCAGGGGCTTTTATGCTTTTAGGCCCTTTGCGGGTATTGAAATTCCTTTTACATCTATTCTTAACTTTATATTTTTCCCTGCGAATGTCTTTGTCGGGGGCGAATATAACCTCTATTTGGGAAGACTCAGAATTACTCCCTCTTTAAGTGTCGGGATTGGCGGAGGTGTGCCTCTAATTGAAGATCCTCTCTTAGAAGATTTTTACCTAACCCACCTCGGGGGAAACGCAAAACTGTCGATAAATTACCTGTTAGGGAAAAACGCACTGCTGTTTGCGGAAGGCGGATACGCCTACTGGTACGGTGTCGTAGATAGTCTAACGGGTTTGGATTTTTTCAGTTCCTACGGCGGTCCCATGTTTGGCGCCGGGGTAACTTTTAAATAAGAGGGAGTAAAATGATGAAAAAAATAAAGCAGCTTATTTTATTACTTTCTACTTTTTTGATACTCATGGGATTCGTTAGCTGTGGTTCTGCTCCCGCTTCTACCGCTCCGGCAGATGCCGATGTTTATCCCGGAGTAGGAAGAGGAAGTCTGGCGGAAGCTATCAATGGCGCTAAAATGGATGCGGTAAAAAATGCTGTTATCGACATGATTGGTGCACGGAGAGAACAGGCAAACCAGGAGCAGCTGCAGGAAGTTCTCTACAGCAGCAGAAATCCTAACGCCTTTGTGTATAAAGATACATTGGTAAACACAAGAAAAGAAAATTTGGGAACCTTTGATGAGCCTAACATGGTCTACGAAATTACTATCAGGGTGAATACTGAGGCTGTGGAAAGTGTCTTACGGGTCCATGGTATAATCGGTGAAGGAAGTCAGCAGACAGAGCAGGTTACTGAAAGTACCGGTGCCTCAACTGAAGATCTTTCTACACAAGAGGGAGACTGGGAAGAAGCTTCGGAGGATGAGAAGCGTTTCATTCGAAGATATATTGATACGATGACCTATATGGTCTATTACGATTCCGAAGATGAGTCTCTCGACCCGTTCTTAATGAAATCGGCTGTAGGCATGGCGAATTCCTACCTCGCCGAAAATGCGCTTCGCAGTGTGGATATGGACAGCATAGAGGAATTAAAAAAGGATCAGCAGCTGGTATACGAAGAAGAAACGGGTCAGGAGATCAGTATAATCCAGTGGATTGCTCAAAAATTAAATGCTGATGTTTACATAGAACTGGATACAAGAACGGAGGGTGAAACGAAAGGTGAAAATTATTACGGGAAAGCCTACATCACCCTCAAATTTTTTGATCCCTCCACAGGTCAGCTTCTGGGCTCCGCGCCCTATGAAAGTCAAAGAACTTTCAGCAAAACAAGCGAATTCGAAGCTATTTCCAATGCAGTAAAATCCACGGTTTATAAAGCGATGCCGGTGGCAATTCAGCAGAGTCAAGAGTTAATGGCCAAATCGATTTCACAAGGATTGCGTTATGAAGTTACCATTCAGAACACCTCTGATTCCAAGGTAATGAGTAATTTCAGAAGGAAAATGAGAAACAGGGTGAATGAAATAGATACCGAATATCAGTCGGCGGAAGAAACAAAATATGTAATATATTATTTCGGAAAGGTCGACGAACTCGAAGATTTAATTTATGATATAGCGAGTACAGTTCCGGGCTTAGATGGTCTTACTCATGTGTTGACCCGGGGCAAAACTTTGACATTTAACTCCGGCATGTGATTTTATTTTGTACTATTCATCCGAATGAATCGGATGATAATATATCCTTTATAAGGAGGGATTTAAAGTGAAAAGAATTTTATTATCGGTTGCTGTTGCTTTAATGATTTTGTTATTTGGAATCGGGTGTAAAAGCGGTCCTGAAATTGAAGGGGCACCTATGACTGCGCCTTCCTTCAAGATTATTGAGCATCAGAATAGCACCCTCGGTGGAGATGTTCCATTCTGGGCAACAATGGATACGGGCGCTTTGGAAGAGGATGAACGATTTGAAGGAAAATATGTCTTCAAATTTGAGCAGACGGGTAAGGATTTATCCGGGGTAAAAACTGTAGCTAATAACATGAATGCTACATCTGAAATTTCCCGTCTAGTAAATGTAAGGGTACAGGAAAAGTTCGCTGGGGCGGAAGTCGGAGACCAGGATGCGACAGAAACCTATTTCGAACGTGTTGTAAAGACTCTTTCAGATGCCACTGTATCAGGTTTCCGTAAGTATGGAGAGTTCTGGGTACTGAAACAGTATTATGATGACAATGGAAAACCGGATGAAAAGGAATATGCTTACTATACCCTGTACACCATTGATGAGCAGAAGGTTGACGACTTAATTCGGCAGGCAATCGAAGAAAACCAAGCTACAAATGATAATGAAAAAACCGCTAAAGATAGAGTAAAAGAAGTTTTCAACGAAGGACTTTAATAAAAAGTCTGCCTTGAATAAAGGCGCATAAATAGCAAATATTTATATGCTAGGACCGTCCATGAAGGGCGGTCCAGTTCCAAGCTTTACATTATGAAATAAGCAATTCTAAATTGCAATTTAGAATTGCTTATTTCCATTCTATTTATATTCTGGGGGCAATTGTATGAAGCAAAGGGTGGGGAAATCTGTCTTACTATTTATTACCGTAATCGTTTGTATGATTACCCTCTTTGGCTGCGCTGGTGCACCCGCTAAGGATGGTCTTGGTGACCGGGAAGCTCCTGAGTGGGTAATTTCACCTCCAATGAGTGATTCTGAATATGAATACTTTGTTGTTTCAGCATCCAACTCGGAAGGAGATATTGCTGCAGCAGAAGAGGCGGCGGCATTTAGTATGATCGCTGAAATAAATAGAGCGTTAGGTGTTGATCTTACCGTAGAAACCAGTGCTGAAGCTAGAGCATCCCTTGAAGAATTCGAAGCTTCTGTTAAACAGGCTGTTACGCAGAGGGGTGCCGGAACTATTGCGGGACTGCGCATCGCTGACAGGTATATACATAGAACGGAAGACAGGGTTACTGTATATATACTCGGACAGTACGATCGTCAGGCATTTCTAAAAGAACAGCGTGAACGGGAAAGGCTTGCGGAAGAGGCAAAAGCAGCTGTTTCTGTGCCGGAACAACAGGGTGATGAATATTTCGCCCAAGGAAAATATTTCGATGCTGTTTCTAAGTATATTGAAGCTGCCGCTGCCGCGGCTGCGGAAAGGATACGGAATGCCGAGGTAAAGTTTGAACGGAATATAAATAAAGCTAAAGAAGTATTAGGAAAAATAAATCTTAAAAAGATAAACGATAACCTAAGCACTGCAATTGGAAATTCATTCAAAAGTGATTTTATGCTTCAAGTTACAGCAGAACGCGGCGGTACTCAGGAATCCTTAGCCGGTGTTAACATTCTGATTAGCTATTGGCGTTTACGGAGCAATGGGAAAGCAGGGATCCAGACAGTAAATCTATCAACCGATCAGGAAGGATTGGTAAGATTTACTCATCCTATTCCGGATCTTGTGGGCGAACGGAACGTAACTATGGTTCTTGATTTATCATCAGCTTTAGAGCCGCTCGAAGACGTTCCTCGAAGCTTCAGGAGCTATACCGATGCACTTTTTGATGCAGCGGCGGAAAAACGGGTAAAGTTTGATTATACAGTAATATCCAGAGCAAAGAACGTACCTACCGGAATAGTCATCCTGGACACGGATAATACCGGAAAACCTACAGGCAGCAGTGCAACTGCCCAAGGGATCCGTCAAGCCCTTACCGAAAGCGGTTTTACCATCGCTTCTCTGAACATCGATGCCGAAAGGCTCCAGGGAAAAAGGGATAGTGAGATTATAAGAATGCTGCGGGAATCCGCGGACGGAGAGGCGGAAAGGATTGTTTTTGGAGTCGTGTCTGTCAGTGAATTTGATGCAAGTGACGATGGATATCTCGTAAAGGTATCGGGAACTGTATCGGTGACCGAACTCGACAGCGGTCAGATTCTCTATTCTACTAATGCCTTCAAAAGAAGCAGATCTTCAAGTTCCAGCAGCGCAATACGGTCGGCTTTCGTATCCTTAGGGTCCCATTTCGGAGAGGAATTAGCGAGAAAGTTGCCTTAGAATTTTGCGTTAGCATTATATATAGCTTCAGGTTTATTGGTAATAATTCCCCGGACCCCTTTTTTAATTAACTTTGCGGCTGTTTCGGAATCATCAACAGTCCAGGGAATAACCGGATGCAACTTAATAGCCGGAAAAAACAACCTTGTTGCCATATCCCATCGTGGTTTCAGAGCATTCCACCTTCCAATCAGTTTATTCAATGAACTGCGTACGATAAAGGGCATGCTTTTATCATCGGTATAGATAATAGCTGTAGGTACTTTAGTATTGAAATTTTTAAAAGCATTGACGGCAAAAGGATTGAAGGAACTAACCATGCACCTGTTTTCCAGTTGATAATCGGAGATGAGTTTTGCTAGGTTCTTTGCGATTCTCTGGGGAAATAAAGTGGAATCCTTTATTTCGATATCATAATATACAGAGTTTCCCATAAGATTAAAAACATCTTCCAAAAGTGGTATACGCTCATCGGAAAATTGAGAGGAAAACCAGGAACCGATGTCAAGTTCCTTAAGAATACGCCATGACGTTTCTTCTACCGGAAAGTTTCTACCGGTAACTCTGTAGGTGTTAAAGTCGTGAATTACAACAATTTCTCCTGAACTGCATCGGTGAATATCCAGTTCAATTCCTGTAATTCCCGAGTTTAAACAATACTTAAAGGAAGAGAGGGTATTTTCGGGAGCCTTAGTGGGAGAACCCCGGTGTCCGAAAATTATTGGTCCCGGATGATCCGGAAAAAGGTCACTCATCTTCTTCCTTTATCTTTCGTTTGAGTTGTTCTAAAGCATTTTCTGTTTCCTGTTCCTTAAACTGTTCATCCAGCTTATCGCGTTCACCTACCACCATGTTCAGTTGTTGCAGGAGGAGATCGGCATCTACCGATGGTTCAGGGGAGTTTTTTAGTGTTTCCAGCCTTCTTTTAAGGGCGCCTAATTCGGTAACGATTTGGTCCCGTTCCAATTTCAATCCCTCGATTTTGTTTACGATTTCATCACGCCTGATAATGGCTTCGGATTCAAGATCGGAGCGGTTTTGCTTTGAAGCAATGTTAATCCTGTTTTCCCACTTTTCCTTTTCCTCTTCAAGTTTCCTGATATCCATGGTATATCGCTTGACGGTGAGTGTGTAATGGTAGACTTCTTCCGCTAATGACCCGTCGGACATGGTTCCTCCTTTTACTATTGCCAAAATTATGGTTAGGTTAAAAAAGGGTCTTTCTGTAAGGGATTATCCTCATTAAAAAGCAGAAACCATAATTTTGGCAATAGTACCTTACTTTCACAGATTCTGGAAGTGGGAAACAAGAAATACGAGCAATACACGGATCAAACCCTTGATATTCCCCCTATTGATGAGTACTAATATCCCTACATGAATATGATTCACCGTGATGATTGTATCGTAGCTTTAGCAACTCCCTGGTCTTCCAGCGCCATAGCTGTAATCCGAATGTCCGGAAAGGGGTGTATTGAAATTGCCGCGTCACTGTTTCCGGCGGGAAATTTGGAAAATTGGAAAGGAAACACGATACAGCGTCTATCGGTGACAAGTAAAGACGGGAGAAACCTGGATGAAGTTATGGCAGCGGTCTTTAGAGAACCCGCTAGTTATACGGGAGAGGACAGTGTTGAAATATACTGCCACGGAAGTCTTCCGGTGATCCATTCAATTTTAGAGGAACTTAAGAAAGCCGGATTCAGAGATGCCTTGCCTGGGGAATTTACCATGAGGGCTTTTCTGAACGGAAAGATGGATTTAACCGAAGCCGAAGCAGTGGATGAACTCGTACGGGCAAAAACGGAACGGGCGGGTAGTTTTGCTTTAAGCCGGCTGCATGGGGAGATACGGGATTTAATCGAAGAGAATAAAAAAAGGTTGTTAAAGATACAGGCAGGTATTGAAATACAGCTCGATTATCCGGAGGATGAAATATCCGGAGAAATACCGGAAGCAGATGAGGTATATGAGATTCGGAATACTCTTTTGAAGCTGGCAAATACCTACTCCACCGGGAGGCTGTATCAGGAAGGCGCGGTTATATCCATCGGCGGAAAAACGAATGTTGGAAAGTCTTCACTTTTTAACCGCTTTCTTAGAGAGGACCGGGCGATTGTTTCTACGGAACATGGAACTACCAGAGATTATATTGAGGCTTGGATAACTCTTGGGGGTATTCCGGTGCGTATTGTTGATACGGCAGGTTTACGGGAGGCTCATGGTGTTGTTGAAATTGAAGGAATACGGCGGAGCAGGGAAATTCTCTCTCGGTCAGATGGAGTGGTTTATCTGCTGGATGCAGAAACCGGTATGACGGAAGATGATAAGCGTTTTATCGAAACCCATAGGGAGCGTGAAAATTTATTAGTTGTTTGGAATAAGGTCGATAAAAATGAAGTCAATAATGATGACGCTTTTTGCCGGGTCAGTGCTCTTACCGGTGAAGGATTCGAACTCCTCGAAAATAAGCTGCGCCGAATGATTGTTGCCAATGCCGGCGGAAAATCGGAAGGGAATCTCCCTGTAATTGATTCTCTGCGGCAGAGGCTTTTATTAGAACGCGCCGCGGAGGCTTTGGACAGATTTAGAGTTGGACTCAATACAGAAACAACATTCGACCTGCTGGCAGTGGATTTAAAGGAAGCCTTAGATGCCCTGGGAGAGATTACCGGAGAAGTAACATCTGCTGATATTTTAGAGGAGATATTTTCCCGTTTTTGTGTGGGAAAATGATTGTTGTACGGTGAGTTTATGGATTTTGATATAATTGTAGTTGGAGGGGGGCATGCCGGGATTGAAGCCTCCTGTGCTGCCGCAAAACTTGGTTTTAAGACTCTCCTTATCACCCAGAACCTTGATACTATAGGCAAAATGTCGTGTAATCCTGCCATCGGCGGACTCTCCAAGGGAAATATTGTACGGGAGATCGATGCCTTAGGCGGCGTCATGGGTACATTGATTGATGAGAGCATGATCCAGTTCCGGATTTTAAACCGGAGCAGGGGACCTGCTGTTCAGGCTCCCAGGGCACAAGCTGATAAGGCCCTTTATGCCAGGAAAGCAAAGGAATTACTGGAGAATACAACCGGATTATCCCTTTTCCAGGATACGGTGACTGATATTACTGTTCAGAATGACGGAACTATCAGCGGTGTTAAAACTGAACGGAACATGACTTTTTCTGCCAGTAGTGTAGTGGTTACCACAGGTACTTTTATGGAAGGGATGATTTTCATTGGTGAGTACGCAGCTGCTGCGGGAAGAATAGGTGAACCCGCCGCGTTGGGATTAGGGAAGAACCTTAGAAAGCTGGGTTTTACTGTGGCGAGACTGAAAACCGGTACACCCGCCAGAGTTGATCAGCGGTCTCTGGATTTCGGGAAGATGGAGGTGCAGAACGGGGAAAAAGCAATGCTTCCTTTTTCCTTCTCATGTCCGTCCCCTTCAATAAACCGGCCGTGCATTCCCTGTTATATAACCTTTACCAACCAAAAGACCCACAAAATCATTCAGGAAAATATCAGCAGATCCCCTTTGTTTTCAGGAAAGATTACAGGGACCGGCCCCCGGTATTGC
This sequence comes from uncultured Spirochaetales bacterium, assembly GCA_964618265.1. Classification (GTDB taxonomy): domain Bacteria; phylum Spirochaetota; class Spirochaetia; order CAYLLE01; family CAYLLE01; genus CAYLLE01. Next base: position 30,068 of record CAZUAE010000008.1, read on the forward strand.
CCTTCCATTGAGGATAAGGTTGTCCGTTTTCCTGATCGGAACCGGCATCAGATTTTTGTAGAACCCGAAGGGACGGATACTCATGAAATGTACCTTAACGGGATATCCTCTTCTCTCCCGGAAGATGTACAAGAGCAGTTTTTACGGACAGTCCCGGGGTTAGAGAATGTACAGGTAATGCGTCCCGGCTATGCGGTGGAATACGACTATATCGATCCTACCCAGCTCTATTTATCTTTAGAGAGTAAACAGATTGGAGGACTCTTTTTTGCAGGACAGACCAACGGCACTTCCGGATATGAAGAAGCGGCAGCTCAAGGTCTGCTGGCGGGGATAAATGCAGCTCGGAAAATCCAGAAAAAGGAGCCTTTACTATTAAAACGGTCCGAAGCATACATTGGAGTATTGGTAGATGATCTTGTAACTCTGGGAACCCGTGAGCCGTACCGTATGTTTACTTCCAGGGCGGAATACCGGTTAAGTTTACGGCATGGTTCAGCTGACCGTAGACTGCTCTCCCTGGCATATGATGCTGGTATGCAGGACGAGGAATCCTACACGCAATTCACGGCTAAACTTCAGGGGATAGAAGAGATAAAAGAACTCCTCAAAAAGCGAAGATTATCCTCCCCTGCCGCTGAAGAAATAGATGCGGAAAAACACAAGGGTAAAACCTTTTATCAGATATTGAAGGATCCTTCCGTCACAATAGAAAAAATTAAAGAGATCGAACCAATTCTCGCTGAGAAACCGGAAGAATGGCTTCTTGAATCGGAACTCGATACAAAATACGAAGGCTATATCAGCAGGCAGGAACAGCAAATCAATAGATTTAAGCGGATGGAGGGTATCAAAATCCCGAGGGGATTTGATTTTACATCCGTTGAGGGTTTATCTGCAGAAGCGAAAGAAAAACTTGAAAAAATTCAGCCGTCCTCCATTGGACAGGCCTCCCGCATATCCGGAGTGCGGAATGCAGATATTGCTGTCCTGATGGTTAAACTGGGCAGGAGAAAACGGTAGTATGGAGGATATCCTTGAGTCGGGTTTGAGTAAGTTGGGGATCTCTTTTTCTACCAGAGAACTTGACCTCTGCAAAAATTATCTAACGGAAGTTGAGCGATGGAACAAGAGATTTTCTTTAGTTAATGCTTCGGGCAGAGACTTATTAATACGGCATCTTTTGGACAGTCTTGCAGCACTACCGGTCCTTAAGCCGTTGGAGCCGTCAACAATTGGGGATATCGGAAGCGGTGCTGGATTTCCCGGCATACCCCTTGGTATATTTTTAGAAGATACTTCTATATCTCTTTTAGAAAGATCGGAGAATAGATGTATTTTCTTACGGAATGTTGTGCTCGATTTGGGGCTTAATAATGTTTCGATAGTTAAAGATGATTTTACACAATGGAATGGTTGTTTTGATATTACAGTGCTCCGCGCTTTAAAACCGCTATCTCCGAAGATGGTAAAAACCCTTTTGAAAATAACATGTGCAGGCGGTTACGTGTGTACATATAAAGGGAAAAGAAAAACGCTGGAATCAGAAATGTATTCTTGTAGAGAATTAAAGGTGAAATATGATATCCTGAAGTTAAACGTTCCCTTTTTGCATGAAGAACGTCATCTTATTTTGATTAAACAGGAAGGCAGCGATGTATCTATCGGATAGATTTATAAGAAATACCGAAAAAATGATAAGAAAAAACAGAGAAAAGCCGGAAGATGAGCTAATTGCAATGGTTCGGAAAAACTTTTTCAGCGCCGCTTCAGAAGTTCCGGAGGAGTGCCGGCACCAGATATTTAATCACTTCGTAAACAGGTACCTCGAACAGAGAGCGGATAATAAGCTGCATAACATGATTCGCTCTTTAGGAGAGGTCGTCGATCTATTTCGGAAAGAATACGATGAAAGGAACGATCCGTTAGAGGATGAAGACTGGGAAGTTATTCGAAACTGTGTAAAAGAATGTGCTGGTGATATGGATATGTCAGTAGTAACCTACATCATGAAATTACTCGTAAGTACCCATAGAATGTGAATTATGAATGAATATGATTTCCTCTACGAAAATTGCAAGCTCTGCCCGAGAACCTGTAAAGTCAACCGTCTTGCGAAGGATACCGGATTCTGCGGAAGCGGTCCGAATGTACGTATCGCCGCGGGTGTTATTCATCACGGAGAGGAACCGGGAATTAGCGGGGGCGGGGGCTCCGGAACCATCTTTTTTTCTGGATGCACCCTTCGATGCTGCTACTGTCAGAATTACCAGATAAGCCGGGAGATGCAGGGAAGAAAGCTTTCGCTTGAAGAGCTTGCATATCTGTATTTGTCCTTGGAAGAAAAAGGAGCGGTGAATATAAATTTAGTAACGGGAACACACTTTATTCCATCTATAATCGAATCGCTGGATTTAGCTCGAAATAAGGGGTTAACTATTCCGGTGGTGTGGAATTCTTCTGGTTACGAAACAGAAGAAACCGTATCCCTCTTAGGTGACTGGGTCGATATCTTTTTGCCAGACATAAAGACGCTTTCAAAGACTACCTCTAAAGAATTATACAACACAGATGATTATCCTTTGTACGCGGCTAAAGCTATCAAAAAGATGGCGGAACTGCAGCCCTCAGTTGTCATGGAAGGGAATATAATTCGATCCGGCGTAATTGTTCGGCATCTTGTACTTCCCGGGAGGATTCCCGATACAAGAGATGTCATTCATTGGTACGGACGTGAATTAGCTGAGAATTGTTTTTTCTCCCTGATGGGCCAGTATACTCCGGTTTCCTCCGGTTTAGAGGGGGAGCTGGGAAGGCCTCTTTCTTCTGAGGAATATGAGAGAGCTATGGATATCCTTTTTCGTTCAGAGATCGTAAACGGATACATTCAAGAGACTGAAAAAGATTCTGATTGGCTTCCGGATTTCAAAAAAAAGAATCCCTTTCCTTCCGGGCAGTCCATTACTGTCTGGAGTGTCGGAGCATGAAAGAGAAAATATTCTACCTAGCCTTATTCTTGTTGTGTCTTAGCATTTCCTTCTCCTGTAAAACAAGCCGCGGCGCCCTCCGGGAAATCAATTTTATTCAGCTTTTAGCTGATTCTGATGCTGAAAATTTAGCATCTGCCGCGGATCAGGCTTCAAAAATAGATGACCCCCTCTCCAAGTTTCATCTTCTTTCAGAAATATCTTCTACCTTGGTTAAGATGAACAAGATAAACCTTGCTTCTATTGTTTTAAAGGAAGCTGAGTCTACCGTATCTCTGGTAAGATCTGAATCCGCTAGAATTGAACTGTATCCTCTTCTTGCAAAAGGATACATAACGGTTGGACAAGTAGAAAAAGGAGCACAATTACTAAAAAGGACCCTTGTTATTCTTGATGAATCTTTTGAGGAACGGGTGGCAGGTAATATTTTAAAGCAGATTGTTTCTTTTGGCTTTATGGGGGGAGAGGCTGCTTTTGATCTTCCTGGAGAAGCCATACAAAAGGCCCTGGTTCTCCAGAATCTGGAGATACGTTTGGACCTTCTTATCTACGCAGCGGAACAATATAGAAAATATAATATTGGATTATTTTCGGATACCCTGATACAGCAGGCAATTCCCGCGGGGGGTAGTATAGAAAATATATGGTCTAAGGCTTTAGGTATGACTCGTCTTGCAGTCCTTATCCATGAAACGGGAGATCCTGAATACGCCAAACAAATCGCCATACGCGGAATTAGGGGCATAGAAAATATCACCGTTATTGTGCGTCCCGAGGAGGAAGCAAGGAAAATCGTGAACATTGCAGCTAACCTATCAGCGTTAGAAATGCCGGATGCTGCCTTGAATATAGCGGAGACTATAGAATACCCAAAACTTAGAGCTGAAGCATATGCGAAAATGGCTTTAGAGTGGGACAAAAAGAATGACCTCATTCGTTCAGAGCTTTATCTTGAAATGGCCTTAGAAATAGCAAAAGAGATAGAAGATCCGTATCGGAAAATACTATCTCTTCTGCAGATAGGTGATATTGCATCAGCCCTTAATAATGGAAACAGTGTGATCGGAAAAACTTACAACCTGCTTCCCCCTTTGTTAGGTGAGCTTGAAGAACCCTTGGAAAGAGAAAGAGGCAGATTTGTGTATCTGGAGTGGATAATCAGGCGGGGATCTCCTGAGAAAGCATTGGCTCGAATTAATGAGCTTTCATCGTATTATGATCGAACTCTGCTGTATATCAATGCGGCTGAGAAATTTATTGAGTTAGGAGCGCATGATTCCGCGGTTGATGCTGTCTCTTTAGCGGAAAAAGAAGCTCTAAAATCGGAATTCCTACAGGGCCAACTCTATTCCGATGCCGCAATCATTATGTTCCGTCTGGAAATGGAAGAGAGAGCAAAAGCTTTATTAAACCGCATACAGGATCCTTATACCCTTGGTCTTGCGTTTGTAGCGTGTCAGAGAATATACCTTGATTAAGGCTCGTCAAATGAGAATTCCAGAAGCATCTAATATGGCTGTCGCACGCGGTTACCCGCCAATAACGGTCCCGGTGAATTGCTCTCCGGATAGTATTTTTTTCAAGTTATCAAGATGCCGTCCATCGGCAACGATCACCCGCAATCCTGATTTTTCAGCCTGTTTTGCGGCAATTGGATCGAAAGGAGTATTTTGCCCGGGTGTCCAGTCCTCCCCGACAATTTTTCTAAAATCTTTCCATGAAATTTTTTCTAATGGCGCAGCTTCAGAATCAATTTTTGGGTCGGCTGAGTATACTTGTTTTATATTGGAAAGATTTATCACCTCCTCGGCTCCGAATGATTCGGCAAGAACTACCGCGTCGTAATCGGTGGAAAAGCCCGGTTTCCATCCGGAAGCTATTAAAACGGAACCGTTAAAGGAAATTGGAAGGGTAGGATCGGTAACGACATCATCTCTGCAATGTTCAAAGAATACTGATTTTAACAACCGCGCGTTCAGCCGCGTTGCATATATACCGAGCCAATCCAGCAGGGAGGACTTTTCATTGCTGTTTACAGAAATCCCGGCAGATTCTGTGATAGCTATTAGAGCGTTTTGATAGTCCCTTGCCAAGGCCCCTCCGCCTGTCACTATTATAAATCTGTTATTACCGTAAGGAGATATATATTCTTTAACAAGTGAATAAAAATCGGTTATATAATCCGTATCCACACCATCAGGGGCAATAATGGACCCCCCTAGAGAAATAACCTTCGTTTTCATTTTTTCCTCCCATAATTTCTATATCGTAAAAATAATTGCTTTTCAAGTCAGTAATTTTGGTTTGACTACAATAAAGTGTTATACTATTAATTATGGATAACGATTTAACCGGATTGCTCGATGATTGGCAATATAATCCGGAAGATAATGTCCGAATCATCAAAGCTAATGACGGCCGAAAGGTATTGCAGGTAAGGCTTCCGTTAGGGATTGAACAATATGAATTAGACGGCCGTCCCGATGGCCTTGTGCCTTTTGGTAAAGATACTATGTTAGAGGAGTATTCCGAGCGACTTAAAGCTCATATTAAGGAAGAGGCTTCTGATGAAGGGTTTTCCTTGGATAGTGAAGATTGTGCTTTGCTGCAAAGTGAAGGTGTTCTTTTTTATTTTCGGTATCTGCTTTTGTTTCAATTAAAAGATTACGAAAGGGTAGAGCGGGATACTGAGCATAATTTATCTATTTGCGATTTAATTGATAAATACGGTATGAAAGAGGAAGATAAAAACCTTATGCTTCAGTATTATCCATATATTCTCCGGATGAATGCTGTGGCAAAGGCTATGTCCTCCGTTGAGAACCATGTTCAGGAGCAGGCCAGGGAAATTATAGAAGGCACTATAAGCAGGATAATGAATTTAGCGGATATAGATTCACCTGCCTTCAGGCTGGAAAGAATCCGTTCTGTGAATTATTTGAAGTCTGTATTAAAACAGATAGAAAATGAATCGACCGATCCTAAAACATCACTTAAGGAAGAATTAAATAAAGCTGTTGCCGAAGAAGATTATGAGGAGGCGGCAAAGATACGGGATCGACTTAAGAGAATGAACGATGAATAGAGCAGCAGCAATTCCCGGTCAACACCTTGTGTGATTTAGAAGAGGCCATAATTACATATAATATATAAATTTAAATCGGGTTGACCGGAAATTGCTGATAGAGCAGTTATATCCTTGACAAAGCTAATTCTATGATTAATATAAACCCAACCTCGTTTTATATGGTGTGATTCAATTGATAAAGAAATATATTATTGTTATCTTTGCTGGTTTACTCGTATCGGGTTATGCATTGGCTCAAACTGAAATCCAAACAGCCGCACAGTTCTTTGAACAGGTGGCTCAAAAATATGCAGTAAGCGATTTCGTTGCTGATATAGGATATAGTAATGAATCAGGTGATCAAAGCGGCACACTTTACTATAAAGAACCTAATATGCTTCGTATAAATTTCACAAATCCCGAAGGACGAGTACTCAATTCAGACGGCACCAGAATAACAGTGTATTTCCCCTCCCTTAGAGTCGCTCTTATGTCGCCCCTGCGCCGAGGAGACCTTGGGCTAACGGATACGGTTACTCCGGAAGGACTCTACCTGATGCAGGAAAACTACAGCATTAGTTATTTAGAAACAAGAAATCCGGTTCCTTTAGAAGAAGGTTCCGATGAGATGGTAATCAAGCTGCGGCTTACTCCCCGCAGTTCCCGAGAGGGATTCCGTCAGCTTGATATTTCCGTAGGTACAAACGGGTATATTCGCCGTATTATTGGGTTAAATCAGGAATATAGAGAAATCCAAATTGATTTTTACAACATTCGAACCAATCAGAATATTCCTGATGCGTTTTTTGATTACGATCCTCCTCCGGAGGCTAATGTTTTGAATAACTTTTTGGGGATCGAATCGGAATAGCGCTTTCAGCAATTCAGAATAGCTTTAGCGCTGTTTTTTTCGTGTACAGGTTGCCTAAAAAGGGTTATTATAAAGAACATATGGAATCAATCGGTGCAAAACTGAGAAACACTCGTGAAGAAAAGGGTTATACCCTTGAACAGGTAGCCCGGGATACCCATATCGCCAAGCGGTTCATTACCGCAATGGAAGAGGAAGATTTTGGTATTTTCCCGGGAGAACCGTATCTGTTGGGGTTTTTAAGAAACTATTCAGATTTTTTAGGGATCAACCCGCAGGAAATAATCAACATCTACCGTAATATGAAAATTCAGGAGCAGCCTGCTCCTATTGAAGGACTTATCGCCCGCCGCGATCCGAAAAAACCTATTCTGATAACTACAGGCATTGCGGTTTTTGCAGGACTGATTTTTCTCCTTGTTTATCTGTTGATCTCCGGTACTCTTTCCTTTTCCCGCCCGGAATCTACCCAGGAAACAGCCCGGGAAGAGGAAAACGAAGCTGTCAATCAGGTAATCAATTTTGAAGAGGAAATGCTGGAACAGCGATTCAGCGCGGGGACGAGGATTGCCTTCTCTATTAATAATATACCTTTTGGAATAGATATACTGGAAATTAGAGACTCAGTAAAGCTCCAAGTAGCTGAAGATATATATAACCTTAAATCCGATTCTGTCGAAACATTGGATGTGGATGGGGACGAGAAACCGGATCTAAAAGTTTTTACCCGTTCTATTTATCCTGAAGAATCCGCCGCGGTACTCCGTTTTGATCGTGTTATTGAATCTCCGGGAACTCCGGAAGATCAAAAGGATGTTCTGATCACAGAAACGGAAGAAACAGAAGCGGATATCCTTCTCGGGGCGGCTTCTGATGAAAGCAGGGAAAAGGAAACGCTTCCCATAATCCGGGCTGCAGAACCTCATGAATACTTTGTGGAAATTGATTTTCGAGGATATGCTCTGTTTAGATATCTCATCGACGGAGAGCAGCGTGATGAACAGTATTTTAAGCCGGGTGATGTATTTCGGATTTCAGTGCGGGATAAATTCCGGTATTGGCTTTCTAACGCCGGAGTTACCAGAGTGAGAATCGCGGGTAATCCCGTTCTCTTAGGGGATCCGGGGGAAGTTGTCACCGGTTTAATTCGATGGCGGCAGGCGGTATCATCTGAAGAATCGGTCCTGACCATGGTACCTGTGTACTAATTACTATGCCGGTATTCGTTATACAAAATTTAGGATGCGCTAAGAATCAGGTTGACGCGGAGATAATGTCTGAATATCTCCGCAATGCCGGATGGACCGAATACTTCGGAGAAAAGCAGCCTGATGTTATATTGGTAAATACATGCGCCTTCATCCAGGAAGCTAAAGAGGAAGCTGTCGGAGAACTTCTGGATCTGGCAAGGCATTATCCGGACATTCCCATAATCGTGTGCGGCTGCCTTTCCCAGCGCTATGGGGAGATTTTAAGAAATGAACTTCCTGAAGTCGCCGGTATTTTTGGAAACCGGGATCTTGCCCGTATCGTACCTTTTATAGAAAAAACTTTGAATACCTATAATGATTCTTCAGGTCCGCGGGTGGAGATTCCTGATCAGCCTAAGGAATATACCCTTCCTATGAGAAGCAGGACATTCGGTTTCGGCGGAACTGTGTATGTAAAAGTTGCCGAAGGATGCGGTAATAACTGCAGCTATTGCGCTATCCCTTTCATTAGAGGACCCGTTAGAAGCCGTGATCAAGCTGAAATAATTGGTGAAATAGAATATTTTCTGAAAAACGGGAAACGCGAAATAATATTGATTGCCCAGGACCTTGCTTCTTACGGTGCAGATCAGAGGAACGGCAATTCCCTTCCTGTTTTAGTGGAGAACATCCTTCAATTGGAAACTGATTTCTGGCTGCGTCTTCTCTACATTCATCCCGACAACTTCCCCCTGCAGCTGTTGAATACCGCATCCAGAGATAAAAGATTTCTTCCCTATTTTGATATTCCATTCCAGCATGCTTCAAAGAGCATCCTCCGTAATATGGGAAGAGACGGAGATAAGGATGCTTATTTAAAACTGGTAAATGAAATAAAGACTACCTTGCCGGAAAGTGTTATACGTTCTACTTTTTTGACCGGTTTTCCGGGAGAGAAGAAAAAGGATTTCCAACTATTAACAGAATTTCTTGCGGAGGCAAAATTGGATTGGGCAGGAGCTTTTGCTTACTCACCGGAAGAAGGAACCCCGGCATATTCCATGCACAAAGGTTTTAACCGTGTTTCCTGCAGACAGGCTGAAAGGAGAAAACAAATGTTACTGGATATTCAACGGGAAATAACTCATGCCCGATTAGAACGGTTTATCGGGAACAGCATGGATGTCATCCTGGAAGAGAAAATTCCTGAGGAAGAGTTATGGATTGGCAGAGGGTATCCTCAGGCTCCGGAGGTGGATGGTTCTGTAGTTTTGCACCAGGAAATGGGAAAACCCGGTGAAATGGTTAATGCCAGGGTGATCAAGAGGAATGGGATCGATTTAGAAGCAGTTAAACAATAATTTTGGCATTAGTAGCATTTCTAAATTGGCAATTTAGAAATGCCTTTTTACTCATGTCAGCATTAGCAGAAATAATTGCTATTAATGATTATAAAGTATATTGTGTTAAATAAGGAGAAAATAGAAATGAAAGCCGTTGTTTATTCCGTAAAATACGGTTCTGATATAATATTGGAGTTGTGGGTCGAGAGACTGAATATATGCGTCAACGAAAAAAATGAAATACGCAGGGCGGCATCTCCGTCGGGTGCTATTAATCACTTTGGAACATTTGATTTTCCCGATACCTATCTGAATATGTGTAACGAATATCTGGAGCGGAAAGAAGAATTTGAAAGCAAAAATGTCGCCCACTTCAATATTATAAAATTAAAACTTGTAAAAGATAAAAACAAACATTATTCTGTTAAACCCGATAAAAAGATATAATGGATAGAATAATCACGTGGCTTCGGTAAATATCCCAGACTATCTTGAAACACTCAATGACCCTCAGCGGGAAGCGGTAATCCATTTCGGTAACCCGCTGCTTATACTTGCCGGTGCGGGATCGGGTAAAACGAGGGTTATCACAACAAAGATCGCCTATCTCATTAAAGAAATGCAGGTTGACCCTCGTTCTATTCTTGCGGTGACCTTTACGAACAAGGCTGCCCAGGAAATGAAGGTCCGGGCATCGGAGCTGGTTTATTCTGCTCGGGATGTAATGATTAGAACTTTCCACTCCTTTGGGGCCTGGATCTTAAGAAGAAATTACAAAACAGCGGGATGCGCGAACAATTTTTCGATTTATGATGATGATGATGTGCTTTCTCTGCTCCGTTCCCTCTTTCCGAATATGGGGAAAGGAGTGCTGCAAATGTACGGAAGACTCATATCCAGGGCTAAAGATTACTGTCTAATCCCCTCTGATGATCTTAGCGCAATTTCCCGGGACCATCGCATTAATGAAATCTACAGCATATATCAGAACCGCCTGGAAGAGATAGGAAATGTTGATTTTGGTGATCTCATATTGCGGACCATTGAGTTATTACAAAATAATCCTGAGATTAAACAGAGACTAACAGGAAGGTTTACCACAATCCTTGTGGATGAATATCAGGATTCCAACATTGCTCAGGATGTGCTTCTTCAGGAATTATTCGGTAAAGAAACCTACCTCTGTGTGGTGGGAGATGATGATCAATCCATTTATCGGTTTCGGGGAGCTGAGGTGAGGAACATTCTGGAATTTTCTGAGAACTTCCCCGGTACTGAAATAATACGGCTGGAAGAAAATTACCGCTCCACCGGAGCCATTCTGGATTTAGCCGGTAACATCGTATCTAAGAACACCGGAAGACTCGGAAAAACCCTGTGGACCGGAAAACCCCGTGGTGTAACTCCTTTAGCAGCTTTCCTTCCCGATCAGGAGGAGGAGACTAAATTTTGCATCCGTCTTTTATCCTCCCTTACCCGTTCTCAACTGCGGGAGACAGCCATTCTCTACCGGACTAATGCTCAGTCCCGGCCGTTTGAAACAGCCCTCCTTCGGAAGGGGATACCCTACAGGATTGTGGGAACTGCCAGATTCTACGATCGGGAGGAGATAAAGGATTCGATAGCCTTATTAAAACTTCTGGCAAACCGTAGAGACGAAGTAGCTTTTAGAAGGATTGTGAACAAACCTTCAAGAGGAATTGGTACAAAAAGTCAGGAGAAGATACTGGACAGAACTGCAGGGGGCGATCTGATTACTGCTTCTGAAAGGGCTCAAGAATCTCTTTCCGGACCTGCAAAAAAAGGAATTACCTGGTTTCTCCGGATTTTTAAGGAATTTGAAAACGCACTTCAGGGCGGAAAACTCTCAGATTTTGTGAAACGGCTGATTATAGAGTCAGGCTTGGAGAAATACCATAGAGATAAGGATGAAGTTTCGGGAACTCAGAAGGTACATAACTTAGAAGAACTGGTAAATGCCGCCTCCCTTTATGAATCAACACCGGAAGGCTTATCAGAATTTCTGGAAACGATAGAACTTGATCGAATCCGGGAGGAAGATGAGTTTTCAGGAGATGACCGGGTTACCCTTATAACTATGCATAACACGAAGGGGCTTGAGTTCGATAGAGTAATTATAACAGGATTAGATGAAGGATTATTCCCTTCTCTCCGCCGAGGATCCGACGATCAGGATTCCTCTGATTACCAGGAAAAAATAGAAGAGGAGCGAAGACTCTTCTATGTGGCGGTAACCCGGGCTCGGAAGGAACTCTACATGACCAGCTGTAGATATAGAAAGGTTTATGGAAGACCGGAACGGTTTGAACCTTCCCGCTTTCTGTCTGAAATTCCCAGAGAGTGTTATGAGGTGTACACCGGTTCATTTTCTGAAAGGATTTCACCGGATCATCAGGAAGAGGATATTGATGTTCAGGATGGGTTTGTGCGGGGAACCTGGGTTTATCATTTTGATTACGGAAAGGGAGTAGTGATAGAACGAAAGAAAACAGGGCCTAAAGCATCGGTGGTTGTTCAATTTGAAACCGGGCAAAAGGCTAAGTTTATCCCTGAATATTCAGGACTGGAGATTATAAGCAGTGATTCCTGAACCGGACTTATCGTTTCTCCCGCCCGTTCGGAGAGCTAGGGAGTACCGTCTCTACGATGAAAATGGAAACCGGTATCTTGATTTTTATCAAAATAACGGCCGTGCGATTTTAGGGCATCGTCCTGCCGGAATGTCTACCGCAGTGAAAAATGAAATTTCCAAGGGAACCTACAGTGAGTACCCGTCACCAGAGATGTGGAAAACTACCAGGGCGTTGGAATCTTTTTTCGGCAGAAAAGCTGTGGTGTACCGTAATCTTGAATCGGCACTTCTAACGGTGACGGAGGGGAAGTACCCGGATGATCCTGCCGCTTCAGACTTTTCTATGAAGCGGAACCGGGCTGTTTTTTGGCGCCCCTTTCTGGAAATTGATTATTGGGAATACGATTTTGTCTTTCCGGTTCTCCCTTTTCCCGGAAGTTGGCTGCCTCAAGCGGTTATTCATTCGAATAATCCCGTGCAAAGTTTTTTTCAGGATAAAGGGGACAGTACGGTGTCACCGATTCTTCTCTGTCTTCTCCGTCATGTTCTTCTTAGGCTTAGAAAAGCCCTTAGGGAAACCAGGTTTAGTGAAGAATGGTGGAGTCGATTCGAAATTCCGCCCTGGCAGCGGAAAGGTCCCTATTTGTTTTTTCAGGATGATTCAGCGGGTTATAAAAAATTATTTTATGATTTTCTTCGGGAAGGAATACTCATTAATCCGAATCCTAACAGGGCTTCTGTTATACCCGGGGAGTGTTCCGATGGAGAATTTAATAAATTCGGGAAGCTTTGCAGGGCGCATCGAAGTTGAATTCAGATTTTCTCTGTATGGCCGATAAAGAAGTGTAGAGTAATTGTTAGAATTGGAAATGAATATGCAGAACCAACAGATGATTTTACTGCTTACGGAACTTTCCTTTGGTGCTGTTGCCACCTTTTTGGCAATACTCCTATGGTCTAGGACCCGGGATACCGCATGGATGTTCATTGTAATAGGCACCATCGTTGGTTATGGCCGAACAGTTTACCAAACCCTCCAGATTTTTGGTATTATCCGGGAAAAATGGGTGGTAATTGGCGGTATTCCCCTTGCAGACATTCTCTTTGCAAATTTACCGTTGGTATTTTTTATTATCGCATTCATTATAATGATTGTAAGAAAATCCCTCCGTTGAATCCGTTGAAATCGGTATTTTAAGTATGATACTCTAACTAACCGGCAGTTCCGGAGGTGATATGAATACGAAAAACGATATTCTTACCAATAGATTATCAGATATATCTAAAAAACCACTAAAATATCGGGCAGATTTTCCTGATGCAGCAAAAAGGTGGGAGGATTGGTGGAACTTCTCTTCCAGCCGTCCCCTCTTAGTAGGAGCCGTTCCAAAGAAAAGGGATATTCGGATGGACAAATGTTTTGACCTTTTAGGACAGCCCGAAAAATGGCTGCGGACAAGAAAAATGCAGCTTGAAAACACCCATTTTATCGACCAGACAATTCCCGGTATAAGGGTTGATTTAGGACCCGTCACAACCGGAGCCTTTTTAGGAGCTCCCCTTCACTTTGCAGAAAAAGAACAGACTAGCTGGCAGACGCCCATTTATGACTCTTTGACCAGCGCTCAGGTGCCTCCTCTGGACACTCAAAACAGATGGTATCGGCTGGTTCGTGAGCTTTGTGACATAACTGCCGATGACGGTGCGGGTTCATATGTTGTTGTTCTTCCCGATCTCGGCGGAGCGGCAGATATCCTTTCAAATTTAAGAGGAGCAGAACAGCTCTTGATGGAATTATACGACAATCCGGAGAAAGTCAGTTCTATACAGAAGAGTTTAGTAGATGCTTGGGAAGAGGTTTTTTTTAATCTATACGATAGGATTACCGGAAAAGGAACCGGAGTTATTTCGTGGCACCAAGCCTGGTCCAATATTCCTTATACCGTTCCAACCTGCGATTTCAATTTTATGGTCGGACCGGAGCAGTTTGATGAGTTGATTCTGCCGGCTTTAAAGGATCAAGCGGAGCGTGCTGGAAGGTGCAGTTATCATTTAGACGGTCCGGGAGCATCAGTACACGCCGAAAGTCTTTCCCGGGTGGAAGCTATAGATGCTATACAGTACACGCCCGGTGCCGGAACACCCTCGGCATTGGCCAGGTTGGAGATGTACAAGATGATACAGGAGCGGGGAAAACCTCTTTTAGTGATGTGTCCCGCCGCGGAGATTCCGGTTCTTGCAAAGGAGCTGGACAGCCGCGGCACGGCCTTTTTCCCTGAGGATTTGAACAGTAAAAGTGTAGCCGACGAACTGGTGGATCTATTAACGAAGTAGGAGAAAACAATGGGAGCAGCAGACCGTATTAAGGAATCTATGGAGAGATCATCCTGGATTAGAAAGATGTTTGAGGCGGGAGCCGAATTAAAAGAGAAATTCGGACCCGGGAATGTGTATGATTTCAGTTTGGGTAATCCGAATCTGGACCCTCCTGAGGAATTTTTAGAGGCCCTTAAGGAGACGGTATCTAGAATTGTTCCATTTAAACACGCCTATATGCCTAATGCCGGGTACCCTGATGTTCGGAATGCCGTCGCGCGGGCTCTAAGGGAGGAGCAGAATGTAGCGGTAACAGGTGAAAACATCATAATGACCTGCGGAGCAGGAGGAGCCTTGAATGTTGCCTTAAAAACGATTCTGAATCCAGGCGATGAGGTTCTCGCGTCAACTCCGTGTTTTATGGAGTATTCTTTTTACGCGGAAAACCACGCCGGGTCTTTGATTCTTGTGGAAGGGAAAAAAGACTTTGATTTAGATATAGAAGCCTTTGCGGACAGGATAACGGAAAAAACGGCAGCAGTAATCATCAATAGCCCTAATAATCCCTCCGGCCGGATATACCCCGAGCCAACCTTGGAGTCCTTGGCACAGATGCTGAAGGATAAAGGAAAAGAGACGGGGAGAACGATTTACCTCATAAGTGATGAACCGTACCGTAAAATTGTCTATGGAGATGTATCTGTGCCATCCCTCTTCCGGCTTTATGAAAACAGCATGGTTTGCAGCAGTTACTCTAAAGAACTCTCGATTCCCGGGGAGCGTATCGGATGGCTGGCTATTCATCCGGAAGCGGAGGACGGGGAAAACCTTATAAACGGAGCCGTGCTTTGTAACCGGATTTTAGGCTATGTAAATGCTCCTGCTCTAATGCAGCGGGTAGTCAAAAAGGCTTTATACGCAAAGGTTGATATCCAAGCTTACCTAAGAAAACGGAATGCGTTAACCGCTATCTTGAAAGAGGCAGGGATTCCATTCCGGATGCCGGAAGGAACATTTTATCTGTTTCCGGAAGCTCCGGGGGGAGATGATATTGCCATGGTGGAGAAGCTTCGGGAAAAACGTATTTTAGCGGTTCCCGGAAGAGGATTCGGTACACCCGGCTTTTTCCGGTTGGCCTTTTGTGTGTCAGACGAGGTAATAGAAGGTTCGAGAAAGGGATTTCTGGAATTGCTGTAAATGTTCAGGTTTCGTTCCTGAGGTCTACTACCGGCATCATCTTTTCTGCCTTTGAGGAAGCGAGTTTTTTCGGTTCCACCAGCGTAATTTTAGGGGTTATCCCAAGACGGGTGCGCAGTTCGTTCCGAATCGATTCCCGGGTCTTCTCCAAGCCTCTTCCTTCGTCTGAAAAAACCGATTTAGCAACCTCGACCTGTACTTCCATCACATCTATTCCCCTTTCCCGATGCAGAACAATGCGGTAATGAGGTCTGATACCCTCTACGGCAAGGAGAGAATTTTCAACCTGAGAGGGAAACACGTTAACCCCCTCCACGATTATCATGTCGTCGTTCCTTCCGGAAACCCGGGCCATTCTGCGAAAGGTCCTTCCGCAGGGACACTCTCCGGGAATTATACGGCAGATGTCTCCCGTGCGGTATCGTAAGAGCGGATTAGCGTGCCTGGTAAGGGTGGTAAACACCAGTTCTCCCTCATCTCCGTCGGGAAGCTGTTCTCCCGTTTCCGGATCGATTACTTCTATAATGAAGTGGTCTTCGTTAACGTGGAGCCCGTTCCGCTCACGGCATTCAAAACTGACTCCAGGTCCTATTATTTCCGTGAGGCCGTAGTTGTCATATGCTGTTATTCCCAGCCCCGTTTCGATCTTACTTCGCATTTTTTCCGACCACGGCTCAGCCCCCAATATACCGGTTTTTAAGGAGAGCTCCCCGGGATGGATATTCTCCTCTTGGAGAATAGCAGCCATATGAAGGGCAAAGCCGGGTGTGCTTGCCAAAACGGTAGTCTTATAATCCCGCATAACCATTATCTGGTTCTTTACGTCCTCCCGGGATGCCGGGATCACAGAGCATCCTATCCGTTCCGCGCCTGCATGGAAGCCGAAAGCCCCTGTAGTTAAGTTATAGTTGAAGGAAACCTGCAGAAAGTCGTTATCCGTTACTCCGCAGGCAGTTAGTATCCTTGCGATGAGTGAGGACCAAACAGCCAAATCGTTTTTGGTATAACCTGTTATGATCGGTTTTCCCGTGGTACCCGATGTGGAATGGATGCGGACCACATCTTTTAACGGAACAGCAAACATACCGTAGGGGTAACTGGCTAGAAGGTCTTCCTTGGTGGTGAAGGGAAGCTTTTTAAGATTTTCAAGGGATCTCACTTCGGCGGGATCAATTTTATATTGTTCAAAACTTTCCCGGTAGAAAGCTACATTCCGGCAGATACGGTTGAGCAGGGCCTGGAGCTTTTCAAGCTGCAGCTGTTTTAGTTCTTCAGGATGCATTTCTTCAAATTCCCTGCTGTACATGAAAGTGCTGGTCATTCTTCTTCTCCTCCACGTTCGTCTATACTGCGGTACTCCTTCCCTAAGTAAGCCCTTTGGGTGTCGGCATCGTTTAAAAGTTCTTCCGGAGATCCTTCCATCACCACGCTGCCCGTTTCCAATACATAACCCCTGTCGGCAACTTTCAATGCTGCTCTCGCGTTTTGTTCAATCAATAGAACAGTTTTGCCCTCTTCCCGCATTGCCCGGACAGCTTTCATGATATCCTTAACAAGCAGCGGCGCCAATCCCATGGAGGGTTCGTCCATCATAATGAATCGGGGATCGCTCATAAGAGCACGGCCTAAGGCCGCCATCTGCTGTTCTCCTCCGGAAAGGGTTCCCGCAGGTTGATTCTGCCTCTCTGCAAGACGGGGGAAGAGGGAGTATACGAAGCTAAGCCGGTCTTTAGCATTGTTCTTTACTTTGCTTCGTTGGACACTTCCGCCTAAAAGAAGGTTTTCCAGAACTGTCATATCCTGAAACAGGTGCCGTCCCTCAGGAACCAGCACCAGCCCTTTCCCGGCCAAAACCTCAGGGGAAAATCCGGTAACATTTTCCCGGTAAAACTCTACTGTCCCGAAGGAAGGTCTAATTATTCCCGCTATTGTTTTAAGAAGAGTAGTTTTTCCCGCACCGTTTGCGCCTATTATAGTTACGATCTCACCTTCTTCTACATGCAGAGATACATTTCTTAATACCTTTACGTTTCCGTATCCCGAGATTAGACTGACCGCTTTAAGCATCCTCTTCCTCTCCTAAATAGATACGAATAACTTCCTTATCGCTCTGCACTTCCCTCGGTGTGCCGTATGCTACCAGCTTACCGAAGTTCAGCACGTTTACATAATTGCTTATCTCCATAACCAAAGACATATCATGTTCCACCAATAGGATGGTTATTCCGCTTTCTCGGATATTGAGGATTGTCTGAGCTAAATTTTCCGTCTCTCGGGGGTTAAGTCCCGATGCAGGTTCGTCTAAGAGAAGAATCTCCGGTTCCGCGGCTAAAGCCCGGGCAAGTTCCAGGGTGCGCCTGTCGCCGAAGGACAGACTTCCCGCCTCTGCTTCGGAATAATCTTCAAGATTAAGGTCCCGGAGAATTATCCGGCTCTTTTCCCTCATTTTTTTCTCCTCCTTCGTAGATGCCGGAGTCCGGATAAGACATTGGAAAAATCCTGCTTTTCCCTTCCGGTGAGTCCCCAGCATAACATTGTCAAGGACAGATAATTTTTCCGGCATCTTTACGGCCTGAAAGGTTCGGAGAATTCCCAGAGAAGCGGCTTCATAAGGTTTTATTGAGGTAATTTCCCGATTGTTGAAAACGACTTTCCCCTCGTCGGGACGAATAAATCCGGAGATCAGATTAAAGAGAGTTGTTTTCCCCGCGCCGTTTGGACCAATTACCGCGGTTATGTTTCCTTTCGGTACCGTTAGAGATACATCATTAACCGCCTTTAGACCGCCGAATGATTTAGATAGATTTGTTACGGTTAATATTGGGGGAAGGTTCATCTTTTTTTGCTTCCCAGTTTTATCTTAGCTTGTTTTAATCCTTCTGTTATTATCGTACGGATCCTTTTTTCACCGGAGAATATCATCACTATTACAAGAATCAGTCCGAATACCGCATCGTCGTAACTACCGAATACACCTCTCAGGGAGAGAAAGTTCAGTACCGTTCCGGCCGCGAGCGTTCCCCAAATATTTGCCATTCCCCCAAGGGCAACAATTGATACGTATCGTACCGATTTCATGACACCCGCCTCTGAAGGACCGATGCCCCCGTTGTAATGGGTAAGCAGTGATCCCGCCGCGGCAGTAAAAAGCGCCGCGGTAATAAACACAGCGATTTTGTAACGCATCACATTTACCCCGGAGGATTGCGCGGCGTCCTCGCTTTCGTGAAGCGAACGCAGCGCCCTTCCTGTTCTCGAGTTGATAAGGTTAACCAGCAACAGCAAACCAAGAAGGACCGCGCCCCAGGCAACGTAATAGTTCTGTATCCGCGATCCCAAATCACCGCTTACCTTAAGGGGTCCTGCGAGCTTAAAAGACGGGATACCGGCTATACCGTCTGCTTCTCCAAACAGCTTAGTTCCCAGGGCAACCCGGTATATAATTATTCCGAAACCTAATGTAGCCATGGCAAGATAATGCCCCTTGAGTCTAAGGGCGGGAAGACCCACTAAAAATGCAGCGGTTCCCGCTATGAGAAGCGCGGCAATAAAAGACAGCCACGGTGATACATGAGCATAGTAATTACCGTAAATATCAGTGTCCCGAATGAGCAGCCCCAGAGTATCTAAGAAAGATGCCAACCCTTGCGGCGGAAGTTCAATCGGAAGCGTAGTGATCACTGCTGTAGTATAACCCCCGATAGCAAAAAATCCTGCTTGTCCAAGAGAGACCTGTCCCGCGTAACCCATTAGGAGGCACAGGCCCAATGCAGCCAGGGTATAGTATGCCGTCATGGTCAGCTGTGTTAGGTAGTAGGATGTGTCTGTCGCAGCCGTTAAAAGCTGTATCAGAACGATTGCCGCGAGTGTTATGAGTATTGGATAGTAACGATTCCGGGCAAACTTCATTTCTTCAGTGCTCCCTTAAAGCGTTTAAACGCGCGGAGCCGAACAGTCCGGCGGGACGGATAAAGAGAACAAGCAGCAGAATAGTCATGGCGATTACATCCTGATATGCTGAAGGAAGAACCGCGACACTGAAGGATTCCAGCAATCCTAAGAATAGGCCTGCAGCCGCGGCGGCTCCGGTATTTCCCAAGCCTCCAAGAATTGCGACAGTGAATCCCTTAATAGCCAGGTCGGTTCCCATAGCATAGTGGACCTGAGTAAGGGGTGCCACCACGCATCCTCCCAAGGCTCCTATTCCGGCGCTCAAGGCAAACGTTAAGTTAACCACCTTTTTAGTATTTATACCGCAGAGAGATGCGGCTAAAGGGTCTGACGCGCAAGCCCGGATTGTTCTGCCCATTGTGGTTTTCTTTAAAAAGACTTGAAGTCCCAAAGCTGCTAACGCTGTTATTCCCAAAACCCAGAATACTTGAGGGCTCATGTACGCGCCGAAGATATTTACACTGGATGTTTCTGTTCCGGAAAAAAAAGGAAGTGCCCGTACCTGTTCGTCCCAAATATGGAGAGCTGCCTCTCTAAGAAGGATGGACAAACCGATAGTAAGAACTATGGTCTTTAATACCGTGGGTTTCCTCGTTCGTCTTATAAAAAATGCTTCAACCGCCGAACCAACTCCCGCGGTGACCAAGACCGCAATGAAAACAGCCGGAAGGAGGGGCATAATCCGGGACAATGAGTATGCCGTCATCCCTCCGAGCATTACGAATTCTCCCTGCGCGAAGTTTATTATACCCGTTGCGCTGTAGATTATGTTGAATCCAATGGCTACGACGGCGTAGATACTGCCTGCTGTCAGTCCGGAGAATAGGTATTGAACAATCAGCTCCATGTTTTTTGATCAGCCTCATTTTTCCAGCAATGCAAATTGCCCGTTTTCAACGGTAAGCATTTCAAGGGAATCCATTCCTAGTCCATTATGATCATCCGGGGAGAAGGTGAATATTCCTCCCGTAAGCGGATAGTTGGAAATATTTTCTATAGCTTCCCGTATCTTTTCTCTCTCCAGCGAATCCGCCGATTCGGCTGCTCTGATTACCACCATGTAGGCATCGTAGGCATGTCCGCCGAAGGTGCTCACCGGTTCATTAAATTCGCTTTCATAATCTCTTTTATAGGAGACAAGTACATCTTTTTGCGGATGATCGTCCGGCAGATTTTCTGCCACCAATAACCTTCCGCATGGGAATATGATCCCCTCAGCGGCTTCACCAGCGGTTTCCACATACTTTATGTTTCCGAAACCGTGGCTTTGGAAAAGAGGCATTTCCATATTCAGCTGCTTCATATTCTTAGGAACGATAGACTGGGCCGGTACGATTGACCAGTTCACTACAGCTTCCACGTTTCGGGACTTTATCTTGGTAAGAAGGGCGGTTAAATCGGTTGAAGCCTTGTCGTAACTTTCTGATATGGCTATTTCGATACCGAAGTCGGGAGCGTATGTTTCCAATTGGAGGAGCCCCTGATTACCGAATCCGGTATTTGCCCCGATTATTCCAATCCTGCCGATACCCCGATCCTGCATTTCCCGAAATATCCATCGGGCCACGTAGCTGTCCTTTTGCGGTGTTTTGAAAACATAACCGGCTGCCGGATCCACTATTGCTTCCGCGGCGGCACAGGAGACGAGAGGAGTTTCAGCCTTCTGGCAGAGTTCCTTTATCTGCATTGTCTCCCCTGATGTACTCGGTCCGATTATAGCGTGGACCTTTTCTTCTTCTATTAATTGTTTTGCAAACGAAATAGCCTTTTCAGGATCCCCAGCTGAATCTTTAACGATGAGGGTGACTTTTTTTCCGTTCACTCCGCCGTTATCGTTTATCTGGCGGGTCAGCATTTCGGCTGTCCGTGCTTCCGGAGCGCCTAAAAAAGAAGCACCTCCGGTAACAGCAAATATTGCTCCGATTTTTAGTGTTTCCTCTTCCTGCTCACAGCTTGTAAATAAACCGCTAAGTATAATTAAAAAGATAAGAATGATGTTTGCTTTTTTCACGGCAGCCTCCTATTTCTATATATAGAATCGGTTAGGATGACAGTATACCTTCCGTATTCCGATAATGTCAAACAAATATGTATATATATCCCGTAATAATCACATAATTATGCGAAATAAAGAGATCAAAACGATTCTTAGTATAATTATTCAAAGTTCCTTGACCTGTCTGGTATAGGTATTCTATTATGGAATCTCAATAATCTGCATCGAATAATAAGGAGAAAAAGTGAAGGACCTAGTTTTGTTAGGAGATGAGGCTTTGGCGCTTGGCGCGGTCCACGCGGGAGTTTCATCTGTGTACGGTTATCCTGGTACTCCCTCCACGGAGATTACCGAATACCTTTTGGAATATGCAGAAGAGCACGGGAAACCATTTGTGCGCTGGTGTTCCAACGAGAAAACAGCTTTAGAAGAAGCTTTGGGTGTTTCTTTTGTTGGAAAACGGGCGTTAGTTACCATGAAACATGTAGGTCTCAATGTAGCGGCAGATCCCTTTGTGAATTCCGCTCTATTGGGAATAAATGGTGGAGTAGTTCTCGCCGTCGCTGATGATCCGGGGATGCACAGTTCTCAAAATGAACAGGACACCAGATTTTACGCGGATTTTGCCCGCATAATCTGTCTCGAACCCCGGAACCAGCAGGAAGCGTATGTCATGGTACGTGAAGCCTTTGATATATCGGAAAAATATACGGTACCTGTAATAGTTCGGTTGACAACCCGACTGTCTCATTCCCGCGCATCCGTTATGCCTGATGAGCCGAGGGGTGAAAACGAATTAGAGAAAGCAGCGAATCCGAAAGAGTGGATGCTCATACCTTCTTTGGCCAGAAAACGGTGGCGGAATCTTCTGGAGCGTCAGCCGGAATTTCTGCGGTTTACGGAAGAATCCGCCCGCAACGATCTGAATATCAATGGATTGTTTACTGACTATGGAATTATAACTGCGGGACTGGGCGGAAACTATTATGAAGAAAATATCGCGGATCTGCCCGATATGCCTTCCCGGCTTCATGTTTCAGTTTATCCTCTCCCGATTGAAAAGATACGGAAGCTGGCTGACGGTGTTGCAAAAATTATTGTTATAGAAGAAGGGTATCCCTTTATAGAGAAACAGCTTCAGGGGATATTACCCCAGCGTGTTGCAATCTCCGGAAAATTGGACGGAACGTTACCCCCGGACGGAGAACTGAACCCCGACAATGTAAGAAAAGCCTTAAAGCTGCCTGAGAGAGAAGGAACACGGGCTGAGACCGGGACTCTTCCCGGACGCCCCCCTCAGCTCTGTGCCGGATGTCCCCATGTAGACACATATACAGCTTTGAACGAAACCCTGAAAGATTTTAAACAGTCCGTGGTGACTTCCGATATCGGATGCTATGCCTTAGGGGCTGTTCCTCCCTATAACTCTATCGAAACTATCGTATGTATGGGAGCCTCCATCGGCATGGCTAAAGGGATCTCAGAGGCCGGATTAAAACCCGCGGTCGCGGTTATCGGAGACAGTACCTTTCTCCATTCCGGAATGACTCCCCTTGTGGATGCCGTTTCCTGCGGTACCGGCATGACCGTTCTTATAGTGGATAACGAAACCGTGGCAATGACCGGAGGCCAGGAGACAATTCTCCCCAGCTCAAAATTGAAGCCCCTTATTGAAGGAATCGGTGTGGATCCCGAACACATTTGTGTTCTTGATGCCCACCGGAGAAGCCACGATGAGAATGTCTCCATTATGAAACGGGAGCTGGCATATGAAGGGTTGTCTGTTATCATCAGCGTACGGGAATGCATCGAATCTGCTAAAAAACGGCGGAGGAAGGAGGGCTCATCGACATGAAGTACGATGTGATATTAGCGGGAGTCGGAGGGCAGGGAGTCCTCTCGGTAGCGGCGGTAATAGCTGAAAGCGCCATCACTGACGGTTTAACGGTCCGTCAGTCGGAGGTTCACGGAATGGCTCAGCGGGGCGGGGCGGTTTTGGCTCATCTGCGGATTTCCGATAAGCCTATACCTTCCGATCTCATCGGAAAGGGAAACGCGGAAATGATTCTAAGCATGGAACCTTTAGAGGCTCTGAGGTACCTCGATTACCTTAAAACCGGGGATGGAGTCCTGGTGACCGCGGAGAATCCTTTCAAAAACATTCCTAACTATCCCGATCCGCGGGAACTAATGAAGAAAGCAGCAGGAGTACCGGGAAGCGTCATTATCGATGCCCAGACCTTGGCACGGCAGGCAGGGTCGTCCCGTTCTGTAAACATGGTTATGGTAGGAGCGGCGTCCGGCAGTCTTCCTATTAAATCGTCTACCATAGAGAACACCATACAGAACTTTTTCTCCAGGAAGGGAAAGGGAGTTTCTGATGTAAACATTAAGGCCTTTAGATTGGGACGGGAAGGCAGACGGTCGTGAGTGATTCAGCGTTGAGCAAAATTGCAGACCCCTCAGATTTAGAGAAACTGCAGTTTCATTCCCTCAAGAGTAGTCTGCGGTACGCTTTAGCTACGCCATTTTACCGGGAACGTTTTCGGAAGAACAATCTAAAAATAGATGATATTAAAAGCCTAAAGGATCTCTGTAGAATTCCTTTTACCACCAAGGATGATCTTAGGAATGCCTATCCCGAAGGACTGCTGGGAGTGCCAAAAGAGGAGGTTGTCCGCCTTCATGCTTCCAGCGGAACTACCGGTACTCCTACTGTCATATATCATACGAAAGATGATATCGATAACTGGACAGATTTAACTGCCCGGTCTGTTCTTTGTACCGGAGCTGAACCGGGCGATGTGTTTCAGAACATGATGACTTACGGCCTCTTTACAGGCGGTCTTGGTCTTCATTACGGTGCTGAGCGTGCCGGTCTTCTGGTTATTCCCGCGAGTTCCGGCAATACTAAACGTCAGTTCAAGCTGATGCGGGATTTTAAGACCACGGTGGTGCATGCTACTCCCAGCTATCTTCTTCATATCCGCTCCCGGATGGATGAGGAGGGTATCCGTCCGGAGGATCTCCATCTCCGTAAGGCTTTTGTGGGGGCGGAACCCCATTCAGAAAAGATTCGTCAGAAGATTGAGAAGCTTTTAAGTATCGATGTTTATAATTCTTACGGTTTGAGTGAGATGAACGGCCCCGGTGTTGCCTTTGAGTGTATTTACAAGCAGGGGATGCATGTGTGGGAGGATGCCTACATCCTCGAAGTAATCGATCCGGATACGTTGGAACCGGTGCCGGATGGCACGGAGGGGGAACTGGTATTCACAACACTGAATCGGCGAGCTACTCCTCTCCTGAGGTACAGAACCCGGGATCTTTCCGCGGTTTACCCCGAACCGTGTCCCTGCGGCCGTATCCACAGACGTATCAAGCGGATTAAGGGCCGTACTGACGATATGCTCATCATAAACGGTGTAAACGTTTTCCCATCCCAGATTGAGGATGTGATAATGAAGATGCGGGAAATCGGAACCAATTACCAGATTGTGGTTGAGAAGTCCGGTTCTCTGGATCGGCTGACCGTTAAGACCGAGGTGGGACCTTTGATCTTTACCGATGATACCCGGGATCTGAACAAACTTCGGGACCGGATTCGGGAAAACCTTCGGGCATCCATAGCCATTGCTCCCGCGGTGGAACTCCATGAGCCGGGAGTGCTTCCGGTTTCGGAGGGTAAGGCTGTCCGGGTTATCGATAACCGGCCGAAAATCAATGGGGATTAAAGCGGACTGATGCCAAAATTATAGTTGTCATAAAATACGGGGTTCCTGAAAGGAATTATCTCCCCTACCATACAATAACCATAATTTTGGCAGGAGTAAAAAAGTGCCAGGAGGGAGAATGATGATTTGGAACGAAAACGCGGAATCCATGGATCTTTCCGAATTACGGAAGGAGCAGCTTAAGAATCTCCGTCGGATTGCGGAACGGGTTTATAAAAATGTACCGTTCTACCAAAAGAAATTCGGTGAGATTGGTGTAAAGCCGGAGGATATTCAGTCCTTAGAAGATATCGCGAAACTTCCCTTTACAACTAAGGAAGAGATGCGGCAGACCTATCCTTACGGTCTGCTTGCTGTGGACGATTCAGATATCGTTGAAGTTCACATGTCTTCGGGAACCACCGGTACTCCTGTTGTGGACGCGTACACTCAGGTAGATATAGATACCTGGAGTGAATCTATGGCAAGGACGTTGGCCATGGCAGGTACGGAACCGGGCGATGTTGTACAGAATGCTTACGGTTACGGTCTTTTTACCGGAGGCTTAGGTGTTCACTACGGTGCCCGGAGGATTGGTGCCAATGTTATCCCCGCCTCCGCGGGAAACACTAAGCGGCAGCTCCTCATTATGCGGGATTTCCGTACCAATATTCTTACCTGTACCCCTTCGTATTCCCTGTTCTTAGCGGAGGCAGCCCGGGAAGAGGGGATGGATATACGCAAACTACCCATTAAAGCCGGGTGTTTCGGCGCGGAACCGTGGAGCGACAACATGCGGCTGGAAATAGAGGAAGCGCTGTCGTTAAGCGCGCACGATATATACGGTCTAACTGAAATAATTGGTCCCGGAGTTTCTTCGGAGTGTGAGGTGAAAAACGGACTTCATATAAATGAGGACCTTTTCTATCCCGAGATTATCGATCCCGTCACCGGTAAAGTACTTCCCGATGGAGAAAAGGGGGAGTTGGTGTTCACCACCCTCACCAAAGAAGGTACTCCGATAATACGGTACCGTACCCGGGATATTACCTATCTTATGCGGGAAAAATGCTCCTGCGGACGCACACTTGTCCGGATGCATAGGCTCTTCGGCAGAACCGACGACATGCTGATTATCCGGGGTGTAAACATCTTTCCCTCCCAGGTAGAACAGGTTCTGATGAAGATTGAGGAAACTGAACCCCATTATGTAATCTATGTGGACCGGGGAAAGTCGCACCTGGATGAGATTGAGATTCATGTAGAGGTGGAGGATACTTTTTTCTCGGATGAGACTAGGAACCTTGAAAAAATCAGAGAAAAGATTGAAACTGAGATTCGAAGTGAACTAGGTGTTAGTGCCCGGGTTAAGCTGGTGGAACCCAAATCCATTGAACGGAGTATGGGAAAGGCAAAGCGGGTGATCGATAAACGAACAATATAAGGAGGCTGAAATGACGGTTAAACAAATTTCAGTTTTTATAGAAAACATCTCGGGACGTCTTGCCGAGGTTACCCGGCTGCTCTCTGATGAAAAAATCAACCTGCGGGCAATGACCATTGCTGATACTGCTGATTTCGGTATACTCAGAATCATTGTGGATGACCCCGAAAAAACGGTACATATCCTCGAAAATCATACCTTTACCGCGAAAATTACCGAAGTTTTAGGGGTCGAAATAAGGGATGAACCCGGCGGACTCGCTGAAGTCCTCGAACTCTTTGAGAAAAACGAAGTGAACATCGAGTATCTTTACGTAACCCTGGAACGCAAGGAAGACAAGGCGGTGGTCATATTCAAGGTAGAAGATCTTAAGAGCGGTTTGAACATAGTAGAAAAAAACGGACTGAAGACGGTAAGTACATTCTGAATGGATAATTTTACCATCGTAAGACCAAGTCACTTAAACCACCACGGCTTTGTTTTCGGCGGTCAGATGCTTAAATGGGTTGATGAATATGCTTGGCTTGTTGCGGCCAGGGATTTTACCGGCTACCGCCTGGTAACCCGTGCCATGGATCATGTGGAATTTACTACCAGTATCCCCTGCGGATCGATTCTCAGATTTCATATTCTACCGGAGCGGCAGGGGAATACCTCTATAACATATTTGGTTGAGGTATTTGCTGACGCACCGGGGGCTAGTGCGGAAGAACCGGTGTTCTCAACAAGGGTAACCTTCGTCTGTGTCGATGCAGAAGGCAGAAAGAACCAGCTTCCCCGGAAAAAAATACTTCTTTCTGAGCAATGTTTGGAACCTGAAAGACGCAGAGAGCGACTATCCTAGTAAGACTAACTAGATAGGAGCGTCTATATGCGGAAAGTTGCATTAATTCTTTTAGGTGTGTTTGTTGCCGTCTTATCAGTGTCAGCACAGGAAGGGGAGAATCCTCCTGAACTCGGCGGACCTCTGGAAAGGATGTCCCTCCTCCCGGATTTTTCAGCTGTAATGGAAAAAATGGGGTTGGATGAAGAAGAGATTGAAAAGGCCGGGGGAATTCAGGAAGCAGCTGAAAACCGGATTAAAGTTGCCCGGGCGGAACAGGAGATTCTCAAGGCCAAGTTAAAACGGGAACTCATTAATACAGATGCAGATATAGATACGGTGGAGGAAATCCTGCGGGATTCTCTGGAATGGGAACTCGAGATTCAGCTGGCCCAGATAGAAAGAGATTTGGAACTCAGAAATCTTTTGGGAGATGATGCTTGGGCCCGTATGAATCTGTATCTTCGAAATTGGCGCGAGAAATTCGAGCTTGAAGATAGGCTGAAATCTCTTTCCGGCAGGGCATCGGAGTTGTTTAAAAATTTCCCTCCGGGGAAACAAGTGCCGAATTGGGGAAAAAACGAAAAAGATATCAAAGAACAGGCTGAAATATTACGCGGGCTTCTCGGTGAGGCGATGGAGGTATGGAAAAAAAGAGAAAGACTCCAGAAAAGATAGTTTTCTTGGACATCGATCGAGTTGTCCGCAGGTTCTCTCTACAGGGAACTGAAGATGATTTCCGTAAAATTGCCGGGTGGGCCTCTCCGAAAATACGGCGGCTGCTGTTTCTCATGATCGGTCCCTGCAGAGAGGACCGGGAGGACGCAGAGCAGGAGATTCTCTTAGCTCTGCATTCCGGGATTAAATACTTCCGTTTTGAGTCTTCCTTCAAGACGTTTTTTTACCGGCTCTGCCGGAATAAAGCGCGGGATTTTATCCGCAGAAAGGCCCGGGACAATAGACGGTTGAAGCGTTCCGGATTACTCCTCCCCCTTAGGGAGGAACCGGATCCGGAAAAGAAGGTGCTTAGGGCCCAGGATGCCGATGATATCATGGAGATCCTGAGGAAACTGCCTGCTCAGGACCGGTTTATTCTTTATATGAAGGATGGAGAGGAGCTTACCATAGAGGAAATAAGCAGTGTATTAAATATGCCTAAAGGAACGGTTAAATCCCGGCTCCACAGAACAAGAAAGAAGGCAGCAATGATGGCATCAGAATTATTCGGCGAGGAGGAATGATATGAAAGTCATTTGCCTAAAAAAGAGAAAAGACGCGCAGCGGAATATGGATAAGGGACTGCCTCCGTCTTATGAGTTTCAGGATCATATGCAGTCGTGCGATTCATGCAGGAAATTTTACCGGGGTCTTAAAGCCGTTAACAGGCGGATTAAAGAGTTATCGAAGCAGCATTTTGGCAGCGCGGAGTATAATGAGGATTTGGAATATATGGCCATCGAATCCGGCAGAACTGGACGTAAGGTTTTATGGCGGACTTTGGCATACGCAGCTGTATTCTTGATCTTAGCGGTTCCCGGAGCTCTTTTAGTTCTAAATACCGTACCCTCCGGCAGTGAATCAGTCATTTCTGAAACAGCTAATTCAATGGTTTCGGAGGAAATATCCGCTTCGGTGGAGTACATTATGACTTCAAGCTTTTCCCATGAAACTTCTTATTCTGTCGCGAAGGATATCGCAAAATAAACCGGCAATTCCCGGTCAATTCCATTGAAAATGTGTTTTTTTCCAGCTATAGTTCACTAACTCTTAAATTGAAAGGATTGTGTATGTTTAAGGCTGCGTTTATTGGAGCGGGAAGTATCGGTTTTACCCGGAAACTGGTTTCGGATCTCCTGAGTGTAAAAGAATTTTTAGATATCGAATTGGCATTTATGGATATAAATACAGATAACCTCGAAATGGTTACAACCCTGGTAAAAAGGGACTTAAAGGCAAACGGTATGGATAAGGTAATCCTTACCTCCCATACCAACAGGAGAGAAGCCCTTAAAGGCGCAGACTACGTGTTTAATGTTGTCCGGGTAGGGGGACTCGATGCCTTTTCTCTGGACATCGAAATACCCCTGAAGTACGGCATCGATCAGTGTGTCGGAGATACTCTTTGTGCCGGAGGCATCATGTACGGCCAGCGGGGGATCCCGGTAATACTGGACATATGTAAAGACATCCGGGAGGTTGCCGCCACTGATTGTATGCTTCTTAACTACGCCAATCCCAACGCCATGATGACCTGGGCGGCAAATAAATACGGCGGAGTAAAAACTGTAGGGCTTTGCCATGGTGTCCAGGCCGGGCACCGTCAGATCGCCATGGCTTTAGGTATTCCGGAAGAGGAGTTGGAATACGAGTGTGTGGGCATCAATCATCAAACCTGGTTTGTGAAACTGCTCTACAAAGGTGAAGATATGACCGGAAAGGTCCTGGAAGCCTATGAGAATCATCCTGAGCTGAGTATAAAGGAAAAAGTCAGGATTGACATGCTCAAGCGGTTCGGTTACTACAGCACCGAATCCAACGGACATTTGAGCGAGTATCTTCCCTGGTACCGGAAACGCCCGGAGGAGATCCACCAGTGGATCGATATGCAGTCTTGGGCTGGAGGTGAGACCGGGGGCTATCTTAGGGTGTGTACCGAAAAGCGGAATTGGTTCGAGGAGGATTTTCCCCGGTGGCTGGAAGAACCTCCCGCGGAGTATGATCCTGAAAAACGGACCAGTGAACACGGTTCCTACATCATCGAAGGGCTTGAAACGGGAAAGGTATACCGGGGACATTTCAATGTGGTTAACCGCGGCTGCGTGCCCAATCTTCCGGATGACGCGATCGTAGAAGTTCCCGGATACGTGGATGCCACGGGGATGCACATACCTGTTTTCGGAGATCTCCCTTTAGGATGTGCCGCGGTTTGCAATTCCAGCATTCAGGTTCAGCGGATGTCCGTGGAAGCCGCTGTTCATGGTGATGATACGCTGCTGAGACAGGCTATGATGATGGACCCCCTTACCGGTGCGGTATGCAATCCCCCGGAAATATGGCAGATGGTGGACGACATGCTTATCGCTCAGGCAGAATGGCTTCCCCAGTACACGAAAGCCGTTCAGGAAGCAAAGGACCGGCAGAAAACGGAAAAGCGGCTTCCTGTAAAGGAAAACTACCGCGGAGCCGCGAGGGTCCAGGTTAAATCGGTGGAAGAGCTTAGAAAAGAGGACGCCGGGAAAACAATGAAGGCCGAAGAAGCTGCCATGGAGTTAGAGGACAAAAAGAAAAAGAAATAGGCCCCGACATCTAATAACTGAATCCTATAGCGATGTGAAAGGCCCATCTTCTATCCGCTTCGAAGAGAGGGCCCGGATTATACGCTACGTCAAGCCGTACGGGGCCGATGAAAAAGTAGTACCGCAGTCCTAATCCTACCGCATGTCCGGGAGTTAGAAAGCTCCATGGGGATGCCGCGATGGAACCGATATCATAAAAAACCGCTCCCCAAAGATCCTGCCATATTCGTCCCCGGAACTCCACCGTCCCTTCAGCTCTGGAAAGACCCCCGGCCGGAATTCCGGGAGCTGCCGCTGGACCTATGACAGCCTTGCTGAAAGATCTTACCGAGAAGGGTCCGCCTGAATACAGCCGTTCCGAGCGGGGCAGGGAGGTTGTTTCAGCAAAGGGGATTTTTGTCTCATATTCTGTTTCTATTGTTAAGAGAAAGGATGGGGTAAAGGATATATGGTAATCTCCCGAAAAGTCGATGGAATAGAACGAGAGGGCGGATCCCAGAAAAGGAGCTGCTATTTCAAAGGTGGTTTCCAGGAATAGTCCCTTTTTGGGAAGAAAAATGTCGTCTCTCTGGTCGTAAAGCCCTGTAAAGGACAAGCTTCCCACACGGTATTCGTCAGCCTGTTCAGTCCAGCCGGAGTCAATACGGTCCCTTGCACGATTAAGTCTGAATGTGTACCCGCCGCTAAGATCGATCCTATCTGTAAGATCGTATGAGAGAGATACAGCGGCTTCTGTCTTCCTTACGGCATATGTAGGATAGATTGTATATCCGAACGCGGCTTTTAAAGTAAAAACACTATTCAAACCGAATAAGTAGTTGTCATCCAATTGTGCCGTAAAAAGGTAGGATTTAAAACTTCCGGCACCGCGGAGAGATAATCTTCTCCCTATGCCGAAAACATTTTTATCCACATAATTAACTGAACCGTAAAGATAGTCCCATGTGCCGAACCCCGCAGCCAATTCGATGAATTTGTGCTTAGTTTCCGCCAAAGTAACAAGAAGTTCCGCGTCTTCGCTGTTTTCTTCCGGTACTATTTTTACAGAAGCGATAGTAAATAGTCCGCTTTCTATCAATTTGTCTCTACCGGCCTCTATATCCCGTATATCTAGGATATCCCCCTCCTTAAGGGGAAATATCCCTTTTATAAACCATTCCTTCGTTTTTAACGTTGTTTCATCTGACGGCTTAATTACTATGCCGTCAAATTTCAGCTGGTAAGACAGATCAAATTTAAAGTGAATTACAACCGCGGCGTTTTTTTCGTTCACCATAACCGAATAGTCAATTTCAGGATAGTATCCCTTGATGCCGAGAGTTCGTTCCATTTTTGCAGCAGATTCTGCTACCGCCCGGTAAGTAAAGGGGGAATCCGGCGGGGGCAGCGCATTCTCTAGTTGCGTTATAAGCGTTTCATCTTCAGATAAATTTTTAGGCAGTGTGACTTCGTGAATTGTGTATTGTTTTCCCTCTTCTATCGGAATCGTCACATTATAAACCTTTTCCGCTTCGTCCTTTACTGTTTTGGCCGGTCCTACCGACACTTTAAGGTACCCCGCAAGAATATATGCTTTCTGTATCCGGCTTATTCCTGCTGTGATGTTGTCTTTCTGGTATAGTGCTCTTCCGGAACCGAGAAGTCCGGCACCTTCGGTAGGAATATAGCTTCTTAGCTTTTCAGCACCAAACTTTTTTGCTCCCGGAAACGTTATTTCTCCCAAAAAGTACCTGCTCCCTTCGGTAATAGTTAATACGGCTCGATCTATACGAAACCAGTTTTCTACATCTGTAATCTCTTCTTTTTTGCTGCCCTTATTTTCCATTAATGCCAAAGACACATTTGCTTCCGGGAAACCTTTATTTTTATAAAATGACTGGATCGAATAAGCGGCATCTGCTAGATCAGCGGGAGTACCGGCTTCACTTTTAAATGATTTTATCTCCCGTTCTGCGGCTTCAAGTAACACGGAATCGGAGAAAAATTCGTTTCCGCTGAATACGATGGGAATTGAGGCAGTATCAGGTTTTTCTTCATTGTCCTGACAGAAAATCGGGGAAATAATGAATAGTAAGAGTACCGGAAGTACCTTTTTCAATCGAACCAGAACCGCCATGCTAATCCTATATTATACGATGCTTTTTCGTCTCTCTGAAAGCGGAGGAACCAGTTGTCGCTGTTGGAAAAACGGTATTCCACATCAATTGTGTCTAATCCGGCATCCGGATCGTCACTTCCAACCTGTACAGTCACCCGTTCCAGAAATTGCTGTGCCTCAGGAGAAATAGCTCCGGCTGCGCCTTCTAGGGCTTCCTTCCCAATAGCCGCACCTATGGTAATCACCGCTTGCCGGTAATCTTCCGTAAAAGTTAATTCTCCGGGCTGAAGTCCCGTCAATATCAGCAGTAAAGCCTCATCAGGCGGGAGAGGCGGTGTGCTGGATACGGTGATATCTAAGTCATTTAATGTGCCGTTTACAAGAGCTGTCAGTTCGTAGCCCCGGACTCTGGCATTAGCTCTTCCCCTTATTTTCGGAGTAAAAGGATTTGCGGCGGGGAATTCCAAACTGGCGGTTTCTACCTGGATGGTTGTAAGGGGCAGGAGTGCTTTAGTGGAACTGGTGATTAATTTTCCGCGGGGCCGAGGAACAAGGGCTGTACCGCCTAAATGGATGTCGGCGGATATATCACCCCGGGCCAAATTGTTCTCCACCCGGATTGTATTATCGGCTGTTATCTGAACATCGAAGTTAACCGAATCCGCCCAGGGAGTCCGGAGGCTGAATAGCTGCAGGTCCGGATCCGGAGACTTTCCGGGAGAACTAAACGATAATAGTTCCAGGTTTTGGGTGAAAAGCGTGTCGGTAATGACTCCGGTTCCCTGGATAAGATAGTCTCCGTTGGTGTCTGTGATTCCAATGTCTACGTCCGCCCTTACCCGAAGATCCGGATTTCGAACCAATAAGGTATTCTCACCCTGAATCCTTATATCCAAAGTTTCGGGGAGAGGATTTAAAGGAAACAGTGCTTTTCCGGTAATAGAAATAGGAGCATGGCCCATCTCCCCTTGTACGTTAATATTATTTATGCCTTCCTTATCAATAGTTATAGACCCGTCAATACTGGAAACCGCGGGAATGACGGGAGCAAATTTAACCATTCCCTTGATAATCCTTAGATCTCCTTTTATTTCCGGATTTGTAAGGGTCCCTGAAAAATCACCGGTTCCCTTTACCGTACCCTTTACCAATAGCGGTTCCGGTACCAGATGGGCAAACCGGTGAAGCGGAATAAATAATTCACCTTTTCCCGAGACAGCCTTATCCTTTAAGTTGAAAATACCCTCGCCATCGAATATAGATATTCCCGAACCGGAAACGTCTCCCGCAATCTTCCAAGTTTCGCTGTCCAGACTGTGTATGGAAGCATTCAAAGCTATCGATTTTACTAGACCGGTTTCTGAAATTTCTTCAGTGGAAATCCCTGTTAACCCGTTGAAATCTGCCCTGAGAAAGGCTTCGGGACCATTGGTTTCAAGGTCTACCAGAATTTCCGAGTCCTGGGAGATACCGGGAACATTGAAGGATTCAGGGAATAATTTCTCTACCTTTTTAGTAGAACCCGACAGGGAAAATTCACTCTTTTCAAATTCGCCGAAATTTATTCCTTCCAATCCAATGTTGAGAGGCAGGTAGCCTGAACCGGTTACGGTAAGGTATCTTTCCAACTGCAAATCCAGGGAATTTATTCTTATACCGCTTGAATCATGAATAGCATCGGCCTTAATAAATCCCGGTTCGCCTGATACCGATATATTATCTCCTGTCAGGTGAAATTCAATTTTTGGCAGATGCGGATTACCTTTGAGGGATATATCAGAATTAAGGGTCCCGGATATTTCCGGAAGTCCCGGTATTGTAATAATAGATGTTATATAGGGAATTCGGAGGTCTTCAATCATCAGCACCGCTTCGATATAATCCTCAGAATAATCACCCTTCATTGAGACAGCTCCCGCGTCTGATGTTATTTTTACTGTGTCAAAACTCAGATCCGGTTCCATTACCCTGATTTTGCCGGGTTCTTTAAGCCTCCAAGTTTCTCCGGCTGCGGTAAAAGTGAGGGTGTTCACAGTTATTGAAGGGTAATTGAAGCCGGCCGAAAGGGATGCCGATTCAATAGGTATATCCGGGAATTCCATTTTCGCGATGGCCGCCGCTGCCGCTCCGGATAATTCCTCTATGTTAATGGTGCCGGTTGCAGTACCAGTACCGGAGGGGCTTTTAACATCGAGTTTTTCCAGTTGTATAACCGGTTGTTGATACCTGATGTCTGCGGTTATTTTTTTTGTTTCGATGTCTTTAAATGCGGCATTTTCTATTGTAATGGATGCTCTTCCCTTGGGATTATTAAGACTACCCCCTATGCTGAAATCACCGGTTATGCTAGTTCCCGGATCGAGTTCCTGAGGCAGGCTGAGCCGGGGGATCAGCTCTGTTATTAAACCAACAGCTTTTCGGGGATTAGCTATCACCGCGGAACCTTCTCCTGCAACTATTGCCGAAAGAGGTTCATCTAAAGCGGGTATCTGAATCACCCCGGAAGCAGTAAGGCTGATTGGTTCGCTTGAGATGGTTAAACCCTCTAAATCTATCCGATTCTCCGGTAGTGTTACGGCAGAAACCCGGACTTCTTTAACTAAAGCTGTGTAATCCGCTATATCTTTCGGGATAAAGGGATTAAGAAAATCCAGGCTGTTCAGTGTGACGGCTATTTCTCCCTGAGGAAATGTTTTGAATGAAACTTTTTGGGTATCTAAGGTGAAACTAGTGAAATTTATAATGGATGGCGCTTCTTTTCCGGAAGAAGATGTGAGTTGCGCCGTGATTTGCTTAATATTTAATTTATCATTCGCCCACTTGAAAGAACCGCTAATATCATGAAAGCTTGTTCCCGCTATTTTCCAGGAGTCTCCAGCTATCATTCCTTCCGCCTGAAGATAATCGGCCATTTTGACGGGTGAGAAAAGGAGACTATCCAGAAACTGATGAGGTACTTCTTTTATTGGATGAGCCTTTAAATCGAAGGCCAAAGAACCTGTATCAATGGGAAAATCATTTCCGAATAATCCAGTTAAAACTTCTTTAACCCGGTCTTCCCGGTTTATTCCTCCATTTACCTTTAGACCGGTTAGGTCAGCGTAGGTATCTAAATAAAAGCCGGCAAACTGCAGTACCAGATCGATACTGGTTAACTGAGCTTCTTTTCCGGGGGGTTTTTTGGCTGCGGCCGCAAGGTTAAGGTATATGCCCGAAGCAGTTTTTTTCCTTAGGGTTTTCACAACTAAGACATTATTCGTCAGACTCATGTCTAGGGTTATCCGGTCCCTATCGGAAAGGGGAAGAATCGGTCCGTCAGGATTAATCACTTCCAGGGTTATCCCGTCCGGAAGACTCCCTTCAATTGTGTACTGTAGTTCTAAAGAAGAATCACCCAAAGCAAAAGTGATAAATCCGTTAGCTTCTAACGGAAGTTCCTTAGGAAGCACTTTGTAAAGTGAATTAATAATTACACCTGGAGGCTGCTGGTTTTCTATGAGCCATTGCACATCAACCTCTAAATTTGCACGGGTTGTTTCAAACCCGCTTACTATATCTAACGCGGGTCCTGTTAACAGTTTGAAAAGATTATATTTCACATTGAGTTCCGCAAAATCAATCCTTGTAAGGGGACCGTCAGCGGCAGGGGTGGTTGTGGTAAAGCCCCGTACGGATAGATCGCTGAAAATAGAACCCCGAATCTCTGTCACATGGAATTCGATTCCGGTTCCCATGGCATTACTGATCTGGTTTCCGAGGAATTTGCGCATTAAAGGGCCGAATAATTGATACCTTAAAAGATATAATCCTGTGAGCAGGATAAGAATAGCGCATAGTATAATCAGTGCTTTGTGCAGTTTCCGCATTGCCATGTTAAAAAAAACCATCCATAAAATAATCGAATAAATTGAGAAATTGCTGAATACATAAACAATATACTGATAATTTGCGGTTTTTTACAGCTTTTTATAACTCTGCGGCGCCTTACATATGAGGAGGGAGCGTCCTGGCCAGCGCTTGTTTTATGTCCAGGGTCGGGAGCACTATCAAGCTGAAAAGGTTCTGGTTTTTTTATAGTTTCATCTGCTGTACAGAATCGCAACGGCCTCTTCTGCTCCTGCTATCGGTTTAAGACAAGTCTTATCCCGGCAGATAAAGATTCGGGTTTCCTTCGGATTCCACCTGTTTTTAATTATTGGAATAGTACTTGGTGCGGCTGCCCGGCAAAGAATTGAATGCGGCAGGTATGTCCTCATTATTGTTTCCGCTGCTTTATTTGATTGTGGCCCGGTGATCACGGTTTCATAGAAGGGAAAGAT
Source organism: uncultured Spirochaetales bacterium (assembly GCA_964618265.1). Classification (GTDB taxonomy): domain Bacteria; phylum Spirochaetota; class Spirochaetia; order CAYLLE01; family CAYLLE01; genus CAYLLE01. The sequence continues at coordinate 67,272 of CAZUAE010000008.1, forward strand.
CATATTAAGTGCAGCGTTACCCCATTGATAGTGGAAGCTCGGATTTTTAACAAAGGACTGAAACATATGCGTAGTCATCTTTCGGCTTCGTTTCTCCGACTCGGGATTTCCAAGTATGCGAGCTGTTCTGAAAAGATTATCCGCCATTAGTCCGTTAGAGGAGGGGATAACAGTATCCGTGGTTTCTTTGTATCGTCCCGCTCCTAACGCATCCGCGGCATAACTTTTCCCGTCCCCGGAGGGGGTAAAGTTAAAGAGGGGAGTACCGGAAGAGGAAAAACTGTCCTGTACTTTTTCACAAAGAATTTTTGCTCTATGAAACCATAGTTCTTTGCCTGAAGTTTCATAGAGGTCTAAAAACCCTCTGATGACCGAAGCATAATCTTCAAGGAAGGCGGGAATTTGACGCTCCCCCCCGACAAAAATTCTGAATAATGTATCATCATTTTCCATCATGTTGTTACAAATAAACTCCGCGCATATTTCGGCAGTTTCTCTGTACACCGGAGTCTGAAATGCTCTGTAAGCCGAGAGCAGACCTGAAATGACCAATCCATTCCAGCCGGCAATTATTTTATTGTCCAGACCCGGTTTAGGCCGTTTCTTTCTCTCACTGCGCAGGGTTTTCAGGATATTCTCAATCACCGCTTCCTCTTCTTCCTGATTATACGTTGTCCGATGCAGGATGTTATAGCCGCTACCCCAGTTGCCTTCTTCAGTTATCCCAAAGGTCCGGTAAAATGTCTCTTTCCCCGGGCTGTTCTGCAGAATTTTTTCGAGTTCGCGAAATGTCCAGGTATAATACCTTCCCTCTATACCTTCGCTGTCGGCATCCAAAGATGAATAGAACCCTCCCTCAGCAGCTCCTAAATCTTCGAGAAGAAAAGTGAAGGTTTTCTCCACTGCTTTTTTAAAATGATTGCTGCCCTCAAGCTGGTAAGCTTCCGCGTAAAGTTCTAGAAGCTGGGCGTTATCGTATAGCATCTTCTCGAAATGAGGGACTAACCACTTTTCATCCACCGAGTATCTGGCAAAGCCTCCGCCAGCGTGATCAAAAATACCCCCCTTTATGATTTTTTCCAATGTAAAAAGGGTATGATTTCTTATTGCCGAATCTCCTTTATGGAAAGAATAGCGGAGAAGAAAACGCCACATTCCCGGCATGGGAAATTTCGGGGCAGAAGTGAACCCCCCGTTTTCTGTATCAAAAACCCCCTTAAGGTTATTTACGGCTACTGTTAATTCCTCTTTTTGTAAGGAAGATTCCGGCCTTTTCGTTTGTTCCAACTCAAGCTCACTTCGTTTGTTTTCTATAGCGTCAGCTTGGGATACCAGTTTTTCCTTATTCTGTTTGTAGAGATCCGATATACCTATGAGAAGATTTTTCCATTGGTCCTTTGGGAAGTATGTCCCTCCCAGTACCGGCCTTCCATCCGGAAGGGTGAAACAGTTAAGGGGCCATCCTCCGCTTCCCGTAAGGAGCTTTACAGCTTCCATGTAATGGTAATCAATATCCGGCCGTTCTTCCCGGTCCACCTTTATGCAGAGAAACCTGCTGTTCATGATCGCAGCAACATCAAGGTCGCTGAAGGATTCCTCCTCCATCACATGGCACCAGTGACACGCGGAATAGCCAATACTTATTATCAAAGGTTTATCTTGAGTCTCCGCCATTTTTAAGGATTTTTCAGACCAGGAATGCCAATCAACAGGATTGTGGGCATGCCGCAGAAGGTAGGGACTCTTCTCGTTTATTAAATCATTCGTATATTCCGCCAAGATAACCTCCTATAGTATTATCTCCATACCGTCGTAGGCTGCTTCTATTTTGAGATTTCCCCGGGATAGTTTTGAAAACTTCTCTTTTGCCTTTGGGACATTATCCATGAACCACTTGCCAAAATGGGTAAAGATAATTCGGGGTGTATAATCCTCAAACATACCCGCGAGGTTTGGGATGCCCGTGTGCCCGTATATTTTACCGGACTCCTTGTGACGGCGGATCATCCCTCCCTTCCTCATGAAACTGCCGTCGGTAATAACCAGGTTCAGTCCTTCAAACAGATGATGATGTTTTTTCTCTATCCAGGCGGTGTCTCCTGTGTAGAGCGCTTTTTTTTCTCCGTCATCAATGATGTAACCTTGGGACTTTACTTTTAAAGAATGAATTACCGGAACAGGTGTGATTGTGTATTTTCCGATGGATACAGGTTCGTGTAAAACTTTAATCTGCTCCGCGAGATCGCTCTCTTCCGGGGCATAAAGATTGCCGTCATAGGTGAACGTTTCCGGGATCCTCACAAAATAGGCGTGATCGGGATGCAGATGGGTAAAGAAGATGCTTCGGGGTTCTTCCTCAAGGTACTCCTTCTCTCCTAGGTCAAAGAGAATCGCATCATCCACAAGCACTCCGGAGTGTTTAACATGGCGGGAGGTTTTTTCCTCAATTTCTCCCCTGCTTCCCAGGATTTGTATTCTCATTGGTTTAAATATACAAACATTTTTATCCATGGAAAATTGCAGGATTTGTATGAAACAAGGGTAGAGGACCGGTTGCCGTCAAATAATTCTCCCTATAGTATAGGGGAATGGAAAATAGATTGTGGTACAAAGACCCTCCTTCCTCCTGGAAGGAGGGATTGCCCTTAGGTAACGGCCGTATTGCCGTTATGGTCTGCGGTGAACCCGGAAAGGACCGGTTTGCGCTAAATCATGAAGGTCTGTGGCGGGGAAAATACCGGAACCGGGATAACGGGAAAAAATCCCGGTTTCTGCCGGAGATAAGGCGGCTTCTCTTAGAAGAGGAATACGAGAAAGCTGCGGTACTTGCCAACGATGCCTTTGGAGGCGGAGGAGGAAAAAGCAAGAAGGAACGGAGGGTGGATTCCTATCAACCCGCGGGAGATCTCTATTTTATCCCCCATGGTACAGGAGAACACTATTCTGATTACCGAAGAGATTTAAATCTAGATACCGCAGTGGTCTCCGCGGAATATACAACTCCTTTAGACGGTGTGAAGTTCGAAGCACTTACCCATTTTAAGGAGGACCTTTTTTTTCTCCGGGTACTTCCCAAAAACGGAAGACTCTCCGGAGACTTTCAGCTGGATAGAATACCCGATCCCGACTGTAGAATAACCTTTGAACCCGCGGAATCTGCTCTTTCAATGAAGGGAAAATTTATAGAAGGTATAGAATTTTCAGTGGACATAGAACTCTTCGTTCGGGGCGGTTCAGTTAAATTCAAGGAACCCAATTCACTTACCGTGGAAGACGCGGAAGAAGCAGCGGTTGTTTTAAATGTCAGGGTGGATACCGGGGACTTTGCCGATGACGGCAGGAGAGCCTTCCAGTTCTCCTTTGATAAGTGGGAGTCTTTAAAGATGAGTCACGCCCAGGCGTACCGAAGCTATTTTAACAGGATGTCGCTCCTCATCGACTCACCCGTTATAAACCAGCCTACCGATGAACGGCTTGCCGCGTTCAGGTCCGGGACACCCGACGCCGGAATTCCCATTCTTTACCATAATTTCGGAAGGTACCTCTTCTGTTCTTCCTCGGGAATCGGTAGTTTGCCCCCGAATCTTCAGGGGAAGTGGAATGAGGAGCTGTCTCCCCCCTGGAACTGTGACTATCATAACGATATCAATCTCCAAATGAACCATTGGTCCGCGGAAGCGGGAAACCTCGGTGATTTGGTCCATAAGCTGTTTCGCCTTTATTCCCGCTTTTTCCCGCATGCAAAAAAAGCCGCGGCCGACTTATACGATTGCGGCGGAATATGGCTTCCCATCCAGACTGATCCGTGGGGAAGGGCAACACCGGAATCTTACGGGTGGGCTGTGTGGATTGGAGCTGCACCCTGGCTTGCTCAGCATTACTGGCTTCATTATGAGTATTCTCAAGACGAGAATTATTTAGCGGAGACGGCGTATCCCTTTTTAAAAGAAACAGCCGCATTTTACGAAGACTATCTTGTGGAAGATGAAAACGGAGTTCTTCAAATTATGCCTTCCCAATCCCCGGAAAACAAATTCAAAGGGAGCGGAGAACTGCCCGTTTCAATCTGTATATCCTCCTCAATGGATGTGCAGTTGGCGTTGGATGTATTTGATCATTGTATCGGTGCTTCGGAAATCTTGGGGCTGGATCCCGGGAAACGGGAAAACTGGAAATCAATCCGTTCGAAACTCCCGGAACTTAGGATTGGTTCGGACGGCAGGCTGCTTGAGTGGAATAAAGAGTTTGAAGAGGCAGAACCCCGGCACAGACACATTTCGCATCTATACGGACTTTATCCGGGTGACCTTTTCTCCAGGAAAAGAACACCGGAGCTTTATAATGCGGCAGTTAAATCCCTGGAAAAGCGGCTGGAAACCGGAGGCGGACATACCGGATGGAGCCGTGCATGGACAGCCTGCTGTTTTGCCCGGACCGGAGACCGGGACAGGGCGTATAAACATCTCAAGGCCCTCATCTGTGATTTTGCTACAGACAGTATGCTGGATCTCCATCCTCCGAGAATCTTTCAAATCGAGGGCAATTTAGGCGGAACAGCGGCGGTAATTGAGATGCTTTTCCAGAGTTATTACGGAGAACTGCATTTTCTTCCGGCCCTCCCCCGGGAGTGGAGAAATGGAAGAGTATTGGGAATGAAAGCCCGGGGAGGATACGAAATAGATTTCGAATGGAAGGAAGGACAGCTTACCACGGCTTCCTTGGTGCCCAACAAAGATGGTACCTGCGCGGTTAAAGAGCTGCCTGAAAATGTTTCTGTGGTCCGAATGTCCGATGAAGCGGAAATACCGTGGGAACGGGAAGGCGAACTGATTCGTTTCCCCGTTGCTAATGACATACATTATAGATTATCAATTACGTAAGAGGAAATTTATATGGGACTACGAATCGGAATATGCGGTGCGGGAGCATTCTCAAGGCATTTTATACCGCTTTTTAAGGCTCATCCTAAGGTTGATCAAATCATCCTGTGTGATTTGGACGGGGAAAAACTAGAAAACGGAAAAATAAAATATGGTGTTTCCGAAACCTGTTTCTCCTTAGATGAGCTGTGTGAGTCAGACGCGGATTGTATAGCAATATTCACCCAGAACTGGCTCCATGGCCCTCAAGCTGTACAGGCGCTTAGAGCGGGAAAACACGTCTACTCCGCTGTTCCTTCCGCTATCACCATGGATGAGATTAGAAAGTTAGTCCGCGCCGTGGAAGAGACAGGTAAGATCTACATGGTGGGGGAAACCAGTTACTACTACCCGAATGCTATTTACTGCCGGGACCGGTATGCCAAGGGGGATTTTGGTCACATTGTTTATGCTGAAGGTGAGTACTATCACGATTTTGACCATGGGCTTTACGATGTGTTTAAATGGCGGGGCGGTAAGGACTGGAAGAAATACGCCGGCGCTCCTCCAATGTATTATCCTACACACTCGGTGAGCATGCTGGTGAGTGTTACCGGGGCTTATGCAACTCAGGTAAGCGCTTTAGGCTGGGTGGACCGGCATCCCGACGGCCTGTTCAGGGAAGATCAAAACGTTTGGAGGAATAACTTCAGTAATGAGACAGCCCTCTTTAGGATGTCCGACGGAAGTATATTCCGGGTAAACGAGTTCCGCCGGGTGGGACATCCGGGGACTGTTGGTTTGAGTATCTACGGTACCCAGTCGAGTTACGAGGAACAGTCAGGGTTTCCGGGTGATACCCGGAAGACACAAGTTTGGGCGGAGAAGGACGGCGAAAAAAATATCAGGCTGAATGAACTGCTGGATGCTTCCGGAATTAATGTACAGGAAGAAGGCGGTATGGAAAAAGTTTCCTCCGAAGACGGAACCCACTTAGGGGTTTCTCAGATACACGATATATCCCGGCTGCCCCGGGAGTTTCAGGGGATGCCCAACGGACATAACGGGTCTCATCAGTTTCTGGTGGATGATTTTGTCCGGGCGTGTTATGAGGATAAACTCCCGCCCAATAATGTCTGGGATGCCGCAAAATATTTGGTTCCAGGGCTTATTGCTCATGAGTCCGCATTACATGAAGGTAAACTCTTAGAGATACCCGATTTCGGTGAACCCGCGGTAGATCGGTAGATCCAAAGCTTTATTGCCGCGCAAACCCATCCTTTTTATCTTACTAAGAAAGGGGGAAAAGATGTTTCGTGACAGAAAACATGCCGGGAGGGAACTTGGAAAAAGGTTAAAGGAGCTGGGTGTTGACGGTGACACGTTGGTGATTGCTATTCCGAAAGGAGGTATTGAAGTAGGCATAGAGGCCGCAAGGGTTCTGGACGCGGATTTTTCAGTAATGGTAGTAAGGAAACTCCCCTTTCCTCATAACCCGGAATCAGGATTCGGCGCCATGGCTGAAGACGGGTCAGTCTTTATCTTAAATGAGTTTACCCGGGAGCTGGATGATGAAACTATCCAGTCAATCCGGAATGAACAGCAGCGGGAGATCGAGCGGAGGACCGAGCTTTTTGATACGTACCGGCCCCCTTTAGCGATAGCGAACCGGAGAATCATTCTTGTGGATGATGGGCTGGCCATGGGTTCCACCATGAGTGCCGCCTTACAGATGTGCAGAAAACAAGAAGCATCGGAAGTGCTGGTAGCGGTACCGGCGGCAGGAGACCGGGCGGTCAGACGGTTAGAGAAAAAAGCTGACCGGCTTATAGTTCTGGAAAAGCCTCCTTTTTTCCGTGCCGTGGCTGAGGCTTATGAGAAATGGTACGATGTCTCAGATGAGGAAGCAATTGTGCTGTTGAGTTGACGGGGAAGTTTAAGGGAAACTGCTGATAGGGATAGAATCGGTAATATTGTTTATGTCAGTAAGTTCTAACCCGTCCAAGTCGGCTATTTCCCAATATCGCCCTTCTCCTTCGGTTGGGATATTGTATGTTTTCAGAAGTCCGTCTATGTAAAATACCCTAACTACAGCTTTGGAAGATGTGATTTCCGGATAACCGGAAAAATTATACACGAAAAAGGTGTAAGCACCGGGTAGTCTCTCGGTTATTGTAATGGTTTCCGGGCCGTATCCGGTTGAGTCATCCACCTCAAGTCTTGCCCCGGCACCTTCCGGGGCTTCATCTTCAAAGAAGACATGGTCATTTCCCGGAGTCAAGAGATGTAAATCCAAATCCTCGGGTTCGCAACCCCATGTAAGGACAATACGGATATCACCTTCAGGAAGAACAGGGTTCGCAAAAATTGAAGCTTCGGGAATATAAGTAGATTCACCCTCCGTTACGGAAACTGTTACAGGAAGGAAATCATATCCTTCTAGATTGAATAACAGGACTTGTGTTCCCGCCGGAGCGCTTAGAACAAAAGAACCATCGCTTTTACTCTTAGCAGAATATCCGGTATGATTTTCTACACTAATACTGACGTCCCCCAATCCATCTCCGGTTGTCGCGTCTACAATGGTGCCTTCAATTAATCCTGTGGGTGTAACGATGCTGCATTCTAAAAGAAGGAGGAGGAACAGTGGTGTGCTGAAAAACTTTCGATTTTTCATACACATTCTCCTTGGCTGATACTTTTTAAGCTTCTGTAGTTAAAGGATATCAAGATTCTTTTTTTAGCGCAACAATATTTTTAGCATTTGAGGAATTCTCATTTTATTCGATTATTTTACGGCATTTTTTAGAAATCATTCCTCTTTCTGTTGCCTAAAGGTATAAAATGAGAATTCCTCGGAAAAAACAGGTTTCCTTTTAAAGGAAAGCCGTAATACAATCGAATAAAATGAGAGACTCTAGGTTATACCGAGAGGAAAGGTAATTATAAACCGAGTTCCCCTTTTATTTTGAATCTCTAATGTACCGTCCAGCTGTTCCACAAGACCGTTTACTAATTGAAGTCCCAAATTGGATTGTATTGCCCTTTGCAGCTGTTCAGGCAATCCGATGCCGTTGTCACTTATGGTAAGAGCGGCCTTCGTGTCCTGTATAGCCAGGTTTATGCTTATTATTCCCTGCTGTTGATTTTGGAAGGCGTATTTAAAAGCATTGGAAAGGAGTTCGTTTACGATTAAGCCGCAGTTGATAGTTGTGTTTATATTCAGATAGATGTCGGGTATTTCTGTTTTATAGGTAATATGAGTTCTGCCGGAATATATCTCTTTAAGTTTAAGGGAGAGTTTTTCTATATAGGTTTTAAAGTTAACCTCACTTAGGTTTTCAGAACTATACAGTTCTTCATGCACCAAAGACATGGCGGAAATACGGTTCTGGCTTTCTATAATAATTTTCTGGGCTTCGTGGTCATGAATCGTATTCCTCTGCAGATTGAGAAGGCTCGATATTATCTGAAGATTGTTCTTTACCCTGTGGTGTATCTCCTTCAAGAGGATTTCCTTTTCCATTAGTGACATTCTGATTTCTTCTTCATTTTGTTCCTGCAGTTCCATATAACTAGAGAGTTCTGAGAGCATGTTATTGATGGTTTCCGCGAGTTTCCCCATTTCATCATTTTTGTGGTGTTTTGGTACTGTAATTCTTTCTTCTAAGGGGTACCGGATTTCCAGAGCTACAAGCTTTTTAATAATGTCCGTTAAGGGTTTTACCAGCCAAGAATAAATAACAGCGGTAAGAATGGCTAAGAGGATTAAATCCCAGAAGAGGATGTATCCCGCGTCAAAGGCTAAGGATTGGAGGAGATTCCTAGTAATTAAGGAACCGTTCAGATGTATTATCAGCTTTCCAACATTGAGTTTTGTTGCTTTTTCAATTAAAGGGATTAGTATGATGTTTTGACCGCTTATTTTTACACCATTAAGGTACTTGTTACCCGGGCCGACATTTTCAGAGACAGCCTCAGCGAGGATTTCGTCAAAATCATTGATAATAAAAACCTTGGCAATATACCGATGATCCACCAATCCGTTTGCCACCTTCATAGCTAAATTGGTATCTAGATTGTAGGCTGCCTGAGCGGCTGAATCTTCGACAATATCTACCAGCTGTGTGATGGTGTTTTGTATTTGATCCCTTTTTTCTTGGTAGTTGAATATAAATTAAAATATGCTCTCAAAGAGCAGTAGAATAATGATGAGAAGCGCCGTTATGAAAAAATATTTGCCGGCAATTGATTTCAATTATTCTGTTCTCCCGTATACTTATCAATGACTGACTGAATACTGGAATTTGCTTTCATTTCCAAGAGGAGTGAATTGACTTTAGTGATGAAAGGTTTGAATCTGTCTTCCCGATGAAACGCCATATGATAATAGTATTCGGCAACAGGATTTTCTGAAGAGGATATCTGTACTTTCCAGTCCGGATGCCGCGACAGGAAGGTTTCCGTAACAAAACTCTCTTCCACAATCAGGTCTACCCTTCCGGCTGCCAGTTTTTTGATATTTGTTTCCGTCGAATCGGCGTATTCGATTTTTAAATTGTATTTCGCTATTGCTTCAAGAAACTTTTCTCCGTAAGTATATCCTTGAACTAACCCGATAGTAAACGGTATAAGGTCCGAAAAATCGGACCAAGAAAATTCCGGGGTATAACCGGTATTGAAATAAAGCAGCTCCTTTCCAACCATGTATGGAACGGTGAAGATTAAATATTTTTCGCCGGACAATACTTGGAGTCATTGTTTATCCTATAAGGCGATTGCAGAATGCTCTTTTTACAGGTAGTATAAATCACAAGTGGTGAGTTAGCAATATATAAATATCTCTCCAAGCATGACATGAGTAAAAAGGCAATTCTAAATCGCAAATTTAGAATTGCTCATCTCTCCGCCCTGTTGGGTTATAAAAAGAGTCAAGACGTAGATGCGTTTAATTCTTTGTGTACCCGTTTAAGCCATTCGGTTATCTCGATATCCTGGGGACATTTTTCAAGACATTGCCCGCACTCAACACACAGGTCTGCCTTTCCTTCTTTTAACTTGTTATACTGCTGCTTAGCCTGTTCCATCCGGTTGAATCTGACGCCGGTGTTGTAGATGCTGAAAATTTTCGGGATATTTACTTCGCTGGGACAGGGCATACAGTACTTACACCCTGTGCAGGGGATAGGCTGAAGCTCGTTGTAAGCTTGGTGAACCTGGTCGACCAATTCCAATTCCTCTTTATTCAGTCTCTTTTCCGCGGCGTGGTCCGCGGCTTTTACATTTTCTTTAACCTGTTCCATTGTGGACATTCCGCTCAATACGGTCAGTATCTCCGGCTTGTCCCACAGCCACTGTAAAGCCCACTCTGCGGGCGAACGCTTTCTATCGGCCCGGTTCCAAATTTCTTTTATCTGTTTCGGAGGATCCACAAGATTACCTCCCAGGAGAGGTTCCATTATTATTACATCGATATTTTTCCCGCCTGAGTATTTCAAACCTTTAGTGCCGGCCTGTACTTCTTCGTTCATATAGTTGTACTGGATCTGACAAAAATCCCACCCATCGTGACCGTCAATTATCTCCTTGAAAGCTTCATACTTATCATGGAAGGAGAAGCCGAGGTATTTGAAGACTCCTTCTGATCTTCTCTTTTCCGCCCACTCGAGTATACCCATGGGCCGTAATCTGTCCCACTGGTTCTTGTTTATGGCATGAAAAAGGTAAAAATCGAGATGATCGGTCTGTAATTTTTCCAGTTGTTCGTTTAGGAGGCTGTCGAAGTCATCCGCGTTTTCTATCCTACCCAGGGGCAGTTTCGTGGCGAGATATATTTTGTCCCGGTATCCCCGGTTGAGGAATTTTCCTAAAAACTGTTCGGAGTTTCCCCCGTGATACATATAGGCGGTGTCGAGATAGTTCACGCCGTTGGCGATAGCCCACTCCAGCATTTTTTCAGCTTTTTTTTCATCAATATCGGCATATTCTCCCTTCGTGGGTAACCGCATACAGCCGAATCCTAATATGGATATTTTTTCATCACCCTTTGTCTTTTTCTTATACTCCATTTTTTTACTCTTTAAAAAAAATTATGCTAAGGGGTTATGACCTTTAAAAAAGCGGACAAAAACCTTTCGTTTTTTTATTAGGTTTCCTATTATAATTATAATACCGATTCCCACAAATATTATGGAGGGTATAAACCGGAGCGGTATGCCGGTGATTATTATAATCCCTGTGGAAGCGAATGCATAAGACCAGTTTAACTGGAAAAGCTGTTTGTTGTTGACCAGGGTTTCACTTTTTTTTCTTATGGATATAAAGTTGATGATTCCGGCAATGGATGCGATCAGAAAGAAGTAACCCCACCAGTTGTGCAGATAGTCACTGAAGGGAACCCAGTTGAGCTGTTCAATAATGACGAGAGCTCCCAAGGCGGCAAAGCTGATTCCGACAAAGTAGAACCAAACTTTGGCATATTGGAATCTCTTTTCTCTCCGGTAGCTTTTGCCGAGGATTGCGGCCAATAATATCAATCCTATGGCTGGTGAAACAAGAAAAATCGGCCAGAATATGGACCACTTCAGCTCGAATAGTAATAAGATACTTACGGCAAAGAGAGTCGTACCAATAATAAAGGTCAGTATTGATTTTATGGTGAGTCTGTCAAGCACCTGGTATGTTGTATATGAAACATAAATAAAATATACGCCTGGTCCTCCGATAAATAGTACCCACCAGTTGCGGAGTATGAAAACATCTGTCTGTAATAGATAGATGAATAATCCAAGGACTATAAAGATGGAGCCTAAAAATATTCCCCTGGTGGATGCTTTTTTGAGGAAAGTGGGAGTTTCTTTTTCCGTTTTTGTATTAATAAAATCATCATAACGCATAGCTAAAACCACTTTGAAGCATTTCGTTTCACCTTATGGATACTCCATCGAATCATCCTGACAAATCCTAAAAGGAGGAATATAAAACCCATCACCCCCCCCAATAGAAAACCAACAAGACCGAACACGGAGATATCGTTCCAGGTCGGGCCGACATCCGCCAAAACGATGAGAGATGAACTTATAAGAAGCGATGCTAATACCAGTCCGTAGACGAGACGGAATCCGATTCTATCTAACGTTTCCCGCAGGGGGTCGAGACCGGATACTCCGATGTCAATTTCTATTTTCTTTTCCCGTATAGACTGAAGAATCCCGCGTATGTCCCCCGGCAGGTTCTGGAAAAGATCTATATAATCAGAACCGGCCATGTAAAGTTTCCGTGCCAGCTTTTTGGGATGAAATTTATGGAGCAGGAGCTTTGGCATAAAATGCTCCAACTGCTCCACCGTAACGAAGTCCGGATCGAGCTGTTCCGCTACATCCGCGATAATCATAAGCGCTTTGGACATCAATGTCATGTTCATTGGAAGAGAAATCTTATGTTCAACAATTATATTTATAAGGTCCTGCAGGGATTTACTGAAATCAACTTCCTCCAAAGGAAGGTCAATATACCTGCGCATGTACTGTTCTACATCTCCCACTAATTCTTCCCGATTAAGCTTTTTCGGGGGGTCCGTTAAATTTAAAAAGGAACGGACAATCAGTCCGGCATTTCGGTTTATCATACCAATCATAAGGTTATTTATCTGTTCCTGCCGGTATTCCGCAATGATGCCGGTCATTCCGAAATCCATCAGGCCCAATACATTTCCGGGGAGGACAAGTAAATTCCCGGGGTGCGGATCGGCGTGAAAAAAGCCGTTAATAAGAGCCATCTGAAACACAATCCGGGAGCCCCGCTTGGCTAAGAGTTTCTTGTCCACATCCGGTAATTCTTCCCGGATTACTTCTCCCATACGGATTCCTACAAGCTTTTCCATAGTGAGTACACGCTTTGTTGAAAAATTAGAAAATGGCTTAGGTATGGCTACATCAGTATCACCTTCGAACTGGCTGCGGAATTTAATAATATTTAGAAATTCATTGTGAAGATCCATCTCTTCACGAATCTGCTTTCTAAACTCCATTACCAGCTTGTGGGGATGAAAGAGTTCAGAATGGGGGATCCTCCGTTCTATTATTTTAGCGAGGCGGAGCATAATATCGATATCGGTTTCTACGATGGATATTATATCCGGCCTCCGGACTTTAACTACCACCTCTTCTCCATTGGGAAGAATGGCATTGTGAACCTGAGCAATAGAGGCTGCGGCAATAGGCTCCGGATCAAAGTAGCGGAATATCTCATCGATGGGTGTTCCTAAATCGTCTTCAATTATCTTTACCGCTTCTTCGGTGGGGAATGGGGGGACTTCATCCTGTAATTTTGTTAATTCGTCGATAAATTCCTGGCTAAAAAGGTCATGCCGGTTACTCATGATCTGTCCGAATTTGATAAAGGTTGGACCTAACTCTTCCATCGCTAATCTGATCTTTTCCTCCAAGGGATATTCGGAGAGATTTCGGTGGTCCTTTTCCGGAATGATATCTTTTACCCAGGATATTTTTTTCAGCACTCCGGAAGTTTTTGCAAATTCACTTAAACCGTATTTAGCAAGCACATTTAAAATTGTTGCGTACCTTTGGGGGTGCTTCTTTTCTATATGATCAGTAGAATCTTTTAGTAAGTTCATAATTTAATTAATGCTGCTACGAATACCGGTTTCACCCGGTACCCATAGGCAGCTTTAGGCTGTTTTGCTTTAACATTCTGTTGAAATACATTAAGTTCGTGAAATTCAGCTTTTGTTTGACGATTTAACCTTCCCCAGGTCCGTCTTGACGCTTTTCATTTCACTTTCCAGCTTGGATATTTTGCCTTCCGCACTCACGATGTCTTTTTTTAGATCGTCGATGTCTTGTTTTCGGGCGATTCCGATTTCATCCAAGGCTTTTTTGACATTTTTATCAATCTCTTCCCGCATGTTTTTCTGAGCTTCTTCACCTTCTTTTTTAAGCTCATCTACAAACTTTTTGCCTTCTTCCTCATTCATCTTCTGTTCCTCGGCAATTTTTTTGCCGAATTCTTCAAGTTTATCGATAGTGCGCACGGTCAAACCTATTCCCGCTAGTAATCCTGTGGTAAACTTGTTCATCATTGTATTATCCTCCTTACTGATAATAAGTGTTATTTACATATATTAATGCAAATAACATGCCAACATTCCCTGACTAACAAGACTTCAGGTGGAGTTGTTAGTACAAATATAATGATGAATTGCCGGGTTGTCCATTGAATATTTAATTGACCGGAAATTGCTGACCCAAAGGTATAAGATGAGAATTCCTCTGCGTCCTTTGTTTTCCCGGAAATTTCCTGAGATATCTTATATAATAGGTGGTAATGATTTTTTCCTAATAAGGAGTGAAACAATGTATAAATTCCCTAAAGGACTTTATACCGATGTTAGAACAGAAAATGTCTATTCCACAGACATTATATATACCATCGGTTCCGTTGATGACCGGCGTGAGAAGAATTATGCGGCTTCTTTTATTCGGGTGTTTGACGGAAGCCGATGGTTTTTTAGTGTCACCACAAATACTGCGCAAGTACAGAAAGAAATTGACCGTTTAGCGGCACTATCGGAGAGAAAACCCGATATCGAAAAAGATTCTATTGTGGAAAAATTTCAAGTTCATTCCGGAAATTATTTTAATTTCACCAATAGACCGGTTTCGGATGTCCCTCTGGAAAATAAGGATACTCTGATACAATCTTTTTTCCCGGTTTTGTCGGGCAATAAATCCATTACCACATGGAAAATGATTTATAAAGACCTGCGCAAAGTAAAAGAATTCTACTCCAGTAAAGGGAGCGAGTTGTCTTTCGATACCCAGATCTGCGGTTTTGGCGCCAGGTTTCAGATGTCAGACGGTGAAGGAAGATTTTTCAGGGAGAGCTTCCAAAACGGAGAAAATTATTTTTCAGATATAAAAAGTTCCCCCGATGAATTAAAAGCTTATATAGAAAAATGTGAAAATTGCTTGTATTCAGCAAAACCTGCTCTGCCGGGAGAATATCCGGTGATTCTGTCGCCAAAGGTTGCGGGAGTTTTTGCCCATGAGAGTTTTGGCCACAAGAGTGAAGCCGATTTCATGCTTGGAGATGAGCAGATGAAACAGGAATGGATCATCGGAAAGCGGATAGGTCCCAGGATGCTGTCCATTGTGGATGATGGAAATGAATTAGGCATCGGCTTTACCCCGTATGATGATGAAGGAACCCGGGCTTCAAAAACATATCTCATCCGGGAAGGGAAACTATCGGGACGTCTTCATAGTTCGGTAACAGCGGCTTCCCTTGAAGAGGAGGTAACAGGAAACGCCCGGGCTGTCGGATACGAGTACGAACCGGTTGTCAGGATGACCACTACTTATATAGAACCCGGTGAAATACCGAAAGAAGATCTTTTTAAGAGTGTTTCCCGGGGAATATATCTGGAAAGCATAAAGCACGGTTCCGGTATGTCAACTTTTACCCTTGCACCCAGTATGGCATATTTGATAGAAGAAGGTGAAATAAAACATCCGCTGTCCATATCGGTTGTTACCGGCAGTGTTTTTAAAACACTCGGAGAAATCGACGGGCTATCGGATAAATTAGAAATGTTTTCATTTGTAGGCGGCGGATGCGGAAAAATGGAACAGTTTCCTCTTCCTGTTGGGTTTGGCGGACCTTATGTCAAAGTCCGTTCTATGAAAGTCCAATAAAACTGAAAGGAGGATTAAGATGAAGGAAGTGTTCTACATCTCCATCGATGAAATAGATTTAACGGTGCAGAATACCCAAATTGTTTCGGTAAGACGAAAGGATATCGGTAAAACCGGTGTTCGGGAATATGGCGATGGAATGATAGGAATCGCCGGAGGATTGGGCGAAGTATCGGAGAAGATGCTTCATGAAAAGGCCATGGAGGCCTTGAAAAATGGTATCCCCTATCCTTATGAACCGGAAAAGGAAAAAATACGTAAAGAAAAGATGTTTTCCCCGGATTTATTAAAAAATGATGCCTTTACGGAAGAGGTGGAAAAAATCCTCGCCCGGTTCCGGAGGGAGCATAAAGATTTTTCATTCTTTCATAAAGCAAAAATTATTAGAAATGAGCGGGAACTGCGAAATGATGCAGGACTTGATCTCTTTCATTCGGTGCGGCTCGTTAGTCTCGAGTTTGCCTTTAAAGCTAAAGATTCATCCAGCATCATGGACGGGTTCATAGGATATGAGGGAAAGGATTTTGACGGCGAACTCTTTTGCGGGCATGCTTCCCGTATACTGGATGCGTACCGGAATCGTGCGGATTTGCCTGGAAAAGGGACGTATCCGGTTATCTTCCTGGAATCGGACACGCTCCCCTCTATGAAGTTTTATCAGGATCTCAACGGAAGTGTATTTGCCACCGGAGGCTCCTCACTATCCGGTAAGATAGGAGTGGAAGTTTTTAGTCCTGCTTTCACCCTCTATCAAACCGGAAATCCCGAAGATACCTTTGCTCCTTTTTTTGATGCGGAAGGGGTTACAAACGAGGGGGACCGGTATCCCTTGATAAGGAATGGAAAAGTTGTGTCTCCCTACACTGATAAAAAAATATCCTCCCGTTTTAAGCTTCCCCTTACAGGATGCGCCGGGGGAGATTACGATGAGGTTCCGAATTTGTCTTTACCGGTTCTGAAGGTGGCCAGCAGCGGAAAATCCGTAAAGGAATTACTGGACGGGAAGCCCGGGATTTTTGTAATTATTGCTTCCGGTGGAGATTTTACCCCGGAAGGAAATTTTGGTTCTCCTGTGCAATTAGCGCTTCTCTTTGACGGAGAAAAGCTGATTGGAAGGCTGCCGGAAATAAAACTGTCTTCCAGTCTAAAGGAAATGTACGGCTCTTCCTTTAGAGGATTGAGTACCGATCCCTTTTTCCCGTTATCCCGGGAAAAAATGCTGGTTATGGATATGGAAATCGATGTACTTTGAGGTCATTCTATGAAATCTGCCGGTGATGAGGAAAAACTAAACCTGTTAAAGAGTGTACAGGTGTTTTCAGCCCTGGATGACTCAGCTCTGGAGATAATTGCTCAGCATAGTGAATATTACGATTTCCCTGAAGGATCAACTGTTTTTGAGAAAGGGAGCCGGAACGCCGCATTGGGAGTTATTACCAAGGGTGAAGTTGTTTTTCGCAAAGAGGTGGAAACCGCATGGGGCGGGTCCAGAGAAATCGAAGTAGCCAGGTATGTGGCGGGTAACACCTTTGGAGAACTCGATCTTATAAAGGAAGATTTGATCCGGGATACGAGGGCGGAAGCGGTGGCGTACAGCCGCGTACTTCTTTTCCCCCGAATTGGGGAGCAGTTCGATGAACTGTTGAATAATTATCCGCATCTTTTAGGAATAGTTTTGGCGGAGTTTATGAAGATAGTGGCTGCGCGTATTCGGGAAACAAACAGGCTGATTGCTCTTAATGAACCATGGGTGCGGGAGATTCGCCGGCAGGTTTCGGTAGATAAACTGACGGGTTTGTATAACGCTTCGATGTTAGAGGAGGAGATAAGCCGTTTTTTCAGCTCTCCGTCGTCATATGGAGTGCTTCTCATGGTTAAACCTGATAACTTTAAGGAGGTAAATGATCATTATGGTCATGAGACAGGAGACAAGGTGCTCAGACTTATGGGTACGGAGATTCGAAAAATAGTGGGAGAAAGGGGAATTACCTGCAGGTACCGGGGAAATGAAATAGGTTGTTTCTTACCGGACGCAGATATGAAAGAAGCTTTAGACTATGCTGAAAATATTCGGGAGGGGATTATTTCTATGGACCTTTCGGCCTATACCGGAGATTCCGCCATGCGACTTATCTTAAGTGTAGGTATTTCATCAACCTTTTCAAGATCTACAGGGGCAATAAAGATTATCGAAGAAGCACATCATCGGGTTTTTACCGCCAGGGAGTTGGGAGGAAATCGGATAATTTCATCCGAAGAGTCAGTTTGATGGAAACTAGTATTGAAAACACAGCGGTATTTCTAAAAAAAACAGAAGTTTTTTCCAAACTCTCACTGGATGAGATAAATTTGCTCCTTTCGGAAATGAAAAAAGTAAAAGTCGCGGAAGGTGAAACGCTGTTTCGGGAGGGAGATCCGGGAGGAATTATGTATATTCTACTCTCAGGAAATATGGTTATATCCATAAATAGTGAGGAAGGAGGTGAAATTGAAATCGGATCCTTCCAAAAGGGGAATTTTTTCGGAGAGATGTCACTTTTCCAGGAAGTTTCCCGTTCGGCAACCTGTTACGCGCTTCAGGAAAGTACCCTCCTCTCTTTCCCCTGTTCCCTGTTTTACAAGATTATTTCAGATAACCCCAATACTGCAATTAAACTCATGCGTAAAATGCTGGACATCACAGTGAGCCGTCTCGAAAGTTCCGGAGAGTACCTTGCCGATTTAGTACGATGGGGGGAAGAAGCGCGGAAACGGGCGGTTACGGATTCTTTGACTGGTTTATTTAACCGCAGATTTCTAGATGACGCGCTAGAACAGGAGGTGCGGAAGGCTGTTGAACGTCATACCTCCTTAAGTGTGCTTATGATGGATGTAGACAGGTGCCGTATGATTAACGAACGGTATGGCGAAGAAAACGGAGACCGTATTATGATGGAGGTAACCAGGATCTGCAGAGATAATTTAAGAGATACCGATATAATTTCCCGTTACGGCGGAGATGAGTTTACTATAATCCTGCCGGATACGGGAAAAGAGACGGCAGAAGCTTTAGCTGAATCAATTCGAAGGGGTATCGCATCTCTGGAATTCAGTTTTACCGGGTATGATCATGTAAAAGTAACTATTAGTATCGGCATTTCTGTAATGCCGCAGGATGGAAAAAATGTTTTATCCCTTAAAGAAACTGCCGACAAAGCTCTCTATAGAGCAAAAAAAGCAGGAAGGAATAGGACCGCATTTGCCTGAAGTTTTTAGGAGTTAAAAATGAAGACGGACATAGGAACTATTGCAGAAAAAAACCGGATAATAGGCAATATCATTGGAGAAATCATTACAAAGAGGTCATTTTTGATAACGGGTCATCAAAATCCTGATGAAGACTGCATTGCCTCTATGGTGGCTTTTGCCCTCTTGGTAAATAAATTCTCAAAAAAAGCGGTAATCTGTGTGGATAACGATATCCATGAACATTTTCAATACCTATTGGATATATGCCGGTATAATTCGATTGCTGTTCGTAAGTGCGCGGGTAATCAGAGTCTGGAGTTCGATGATGTCGTAGTTTGTGATACCCCCAAACCTGACATGGTAGTGGATAATCCGAATATAAGGAAATTGATGAAACGGCCGGACAAGGTGGTTATAGAGATCGATCATCATCTTGAGTCGGATAGTGATTACATTGGTGATCCCGGGTATCAGCTGGTAGCTGAAGCCTCCTCAGCGGCTGAGCTTGTGGGGCTTATTATTCTAAAGATAAATGACCGACCCCACATTATTAGAGAATTTCAGATAGAAGACCTCCTTTCCAGGAATATAGTGTTATCGGTCCTTACGGGAATAATCGGAGATTCAAAGATGGGTTCGTTCCTCAAAACACGAAGAGAGAAGCGGTTTTACCGCATATTCAGCTCCCTCTTCGATGAATTACTCTCGACGAAAACGGTGAAGACTACAAATTTTTCCAACATGGAGGAGGTGTTCAACGAGATTGGAAGATTGTCCCGCAAGGAAGCGGCAAGCTTTGAATACCTCATGGGTATCAGGGACTTTACTCCCCATATCGGATACGTATATTTACCCAGGGATAAGATGAAGGCTTTGAGTGAACAGTTCGACCGTGATACGGTAGTCCAGGTGGCGCGTTCCTTAGCGGACCAGTTAGCGGAAGAGAGCGGTTATATCTCCCTCGTAGGATATGAAGAATCACCTGACCAATCAGAATTTGTACAGTACCGGATGCGCCGGAGCCAGGACTTTAAAGATATCGATCTACGGGATATCCTTTCCGAGTTCGGTATCAGTAACGGAGGCGGTCATGAGGGGGCTGTCGGATTCCGTATACCCTACGATAAGGCTCCGGAAATAAAGACATTTCTTCAAAAAGTAGAGAAGAGATTTTTCCCGGTCAGTCAGAAGAAATAACCACCGGTAATCCGTGTTTCTTTCCCGATTCGTAGATGCTCAGGATTAATTCTACCGCTTTACGGGCTTCCGGTCCGTTTACCAGCGGTTCGGAATCTTCAAGGACTGCCCGAGTAAAATCTTCAACCACCGGGGTGTGTCCCATATCTACTACAGGCACGGCTGTCCCGGGCTTAGCCGATTCGCGGGATTTCTTATCGGCGGACCGGTCGTATTCTAAAGCCGCTTTTAAAAGGTCCTCACGTGCTCTTTCCTCTTCCTCTGTAGGTTCAACGAGATCCATCCGGAGGAGTTTTTTATTGGTGAATGAGACGGTACCTCGGGAACCGAATATCTCCATACGCATAGGATATTCAGGATAAGCTAAGGTTGTTCCTTCGATAACTCCGGCACATCCGTTTTCAAATTCCACCATAGCCAAAGCAAGGGTTTCCACTTCCACATTCCTTCCCACAGTTCGGGTTATACCTATTACCTTATGGGGCTTGCCTAAGAACCACTGATATAAATCGATAAAATGAATCCCCTGATTCATGAGACAGCCGCCGCCGTCCACTTCCCAGGTTCCCCGCCATCCGCCGGAATCGTAATACTCCTGGGAGCGGTACCGTTTTATGTACGCGCTTCCGGAATAAATCTTCCCCAGCAGTCCATTATCGATAAGACGCTTCAATGTCATAACGGTCGGATTAAAACGGCTTTGAAAAACTGCTCCTAATTTGATTTCCCGTTCTTCAGCCTTAGAGAGGATGGTGTCGATCCGTTCGAAGGTTATTTCCAAGGGTTTCTCCACCAGAACGTGCATTCCTCCTTCAATAGCTTCCAGAGCCGGATCGATATGATATCCGCTGGGTGTGCAGATTGTGACAGCATCTATTGTTCCGGAAGCGGCCATCTCCTTTACACTGGTGAATGCCGGAACACCCTCGGCTTCCGCCGCCTTTTCCGCCCGTTCTTTATCGATATCGCATATCGCTCCGAGTTCCGCGTTCTTAGTGTTTTTTATCGCGAAAATATGGGAAGGACCTATCGCTCCCAAACCTATAACGCCGTATCTTACCGTCTCCATATCTTTTTCTCCTTTTGTGATTATTTTATCCAGATGGGCGACGACCATGCTTTTTGCCCATTCTTCTGTATAACTCTGGCTAAATACCAATCACCTGCTTTAGTTTCTGCGGAATCCGCTTTACCTTTAAAACTATACTGTTCCGGGGGTAGTGGTCTGTGTATTTTGACTTTAGGAGAGGAGAAGTAATCCATCATGGGGATCATTTCTCCTTTTGGTGAATCCCAACTACGTGGAAAAGTCCATTCCTTTTTAAATTCCCGCTCTCCCCTTACTCCGGTAACGTTTAGGAAGATCTTACCTTTTTTGGGGTGCATGAAGGAGAGAGAGGATACGGGCATCCCGTTTTTCCTGGATGTGAAGGAGTCAGCGGTAATATGATCCGGGTCATTCCGGGTGATCCGGTTTTCCATTTCCACTGATCCTGCCCCCCCCGCGAAGGAGGGTTCGGTCCGGCGAAATCCGCGGGTATCAGACCGCAGATCTATTTCCCACTTGGTTATGTCCTCCGCGGAAAGAAGGTCCCAGCCCCATTCTATCCGGAAAAGCCGCAAAGGTTCGGCCTCGGGAAGCCCCTCTGCCGATTCTGCGGTTTGTAACCACGAATTGTTGCCTCGGAAATCCCGTTCATCCCAGGAATGATAGAGATAACCGTTTTTCAAAATCTCCACCCGCTCCAGCGGAGCGCGGCCGGCAACCTCAACCCGAAGGGGAACCCTTCCTGTCCCTCCCGAATAGGTGCCGCCCATGGGAACCTCTCCGGCAAAGAAAGCCAAACGTATGCGGTCTCCCGTTACGCCGTAAACTCTTCTTGCTTTAAGGGCTTCCCATATACCCTCCCGGCTTAGTTCCGGAGCCCATACCCCTGTCAATCCATACCCGTAGGATCCGGGATAGCCGTAGTGATCATCGGTTCCCGCTATTATTCCGAAACGTTTTCCCTCTTCTATCTGCAGGAGTGCTGCTTGACCGGACGCGGAGCCTCCCATGGAATGACCGTACATCCCGAATGGGGATTCTTCCTCCATGGAATCACCATGTTCCGAAAATACTTCTACTACCGGAGAGTGATCAGCATCGAAGGAGTCCCAGTCGGTTCCTCTGAACCCTTTTGCGTATCCGCAATGATGGGGTATGATGACAGCTCCCCTATCCGAAGCAAACTGTTTCAGCTCATCCAGCGTCTCGGCGTAACGGTATTCCGCGGCAGATCCGGGAAAGTATACACACCAGTCTCCCCATCTAAGGGAATGCCACTCCCAGGCGGGAAAGGTTACAAACTCATCCTTTTTATAGAATTGGTTTACAAGTCGAATTACCTCTTCCCAGCGTTTCCGCACAACCGCAAATCCTTTAAGATGCTTCTCCCGTACCTTCGGGTCGAGATCCGGAAGATCCGGCCACCATGTGTGAGGAGTAAAGGCGTAAAAATCCAAGCTGTTTTCAGCTATACGGAAAGACCGGTCTAAAGAACCTTCACCGTAGCCGACTTCGTTATGATTGTGGAGATCACCCCAATATAGCAAGTTTTGCATATTCATCATTTTACCATATTTCCGGGGAGAAAATAAACTGTGCTCACCAATGCCGGTAATTCCTGCAATGAAAGAAAATTCTAATCACCAGTCTTTCCGCAGAACCAATGAGTCTCCCTCAACCCTAACTTTTACTCTTCCTCCTTCCGGACGTTTAATAGCATAGGATAATTTTCCTACACGCATGAAGCCGGCAGCTTTTTCCGGTTTCGTGGAAACTGCAAAAACAGATAGGATCCGACAGGGGCCGTCAGTGGTTGTGAGAAAGAAGGGTTCATGTCTTTGACTCAAAGGGTCTCCCAGGCGCCCCTTGTCGAAGGGAGAATGGTAGCTGTGCCGTTTAACTTCAAATTTATATGATTCCGCGTCCGTCTCTATCTGACCATGAAGAATGCGCCCGGAATGTGTCATTTTGAAGGAACCGGGATTCTGGTCAGACAGCATTTCCGGCTTGCGTATGAGCTGCCAGGGGATCTTAACGGCAGATTCTTCTCCCGGATCGATAGCATCAAGGACCATCAGAATATCCGGTTTTATATGCACCACATGACGGACCACGGAATTGGCTTTGGGATACACCTGAGTAAGGTCGAGTTTCCAGGAAACAGTTCCTGCATGCCCTGCATTATCTTCCAGAATAGCGGTTTTACCCGTTTGATTTTGCTCATCGTTCCCAATTTGCGGCACATTGTGACCTTCCGTTCCGGCATTGTAGTAACGGTAACGGTTTTCACCGAAGAAGTCTGCCGGATACATTGACGGTGAACCGATATCAATAAGGAGTCTGTTCTCTCCTGCATCCATACATACTTCTCCGATATCCATGTGCTGGTGGTTTTCCTCGATTCCAGCCTTACCGTAGACTATCACCGGGTCAGGATCGTTCCAGTTGCTTCTGGAGATGACGCACTTTCCATGATGTCTGAAAAATATGCCGGAGGGCTCTGTTTCCTTAGGGTTTTTGACAGATACCGAAGGATCGTACCAGAGAAACTCTATTGGATTATCACAGGATTTACGGTGATCCAGATAGAACTTCTGAAGCGTACCGTTCCGGGAAGCCCCGGCAACTGCTCCGATATAGGATATCTTGGCCGGGGCTTCCGGATGGCCGTCTCCAAAAGGGAGAGGTCTTCCGGGCGGAAGGGTGGTGTGAAGAACCCAGCGGCACGTCTGGGGAAACGGGTATGAAGAGAGCCGTTCCGGGAATGCCGCGGCAAAATACCGGACAACGGAGATATTCGCGCCCGCGTAAGCGGGAGACTCATTGAACTCTCCCTGAGGACCGTATATAGAAAGGTATTCTTCCATTTTCGGGATTGAAAAGGAGAATAATTCTTCAGCCTCCTCGAGCTCCTGAAGGAGGGCATATCCTGTGATACCCATGCCGCCCACCACTACTGTCAGCCAATTGTTCAATACCGTTGTCCAAAAGGGATTTTGGGGCAGGGATTGGAGGTACGGAGTTATTCCTTTTTCCCGAAGGCCCCTTAAGATGAAGCCGCGTTCATCTGTTTCCAGCTGCTCATACAGCCAATCGTATGCGATGGAAGCGGACCAGCTCAGCATTCCTGTCCGCAGGTCTGCAGGATGAGCGGTGTGGGATTTGTCACGCCACTCCGGCCATCTCCGAGAATCGAAGAGGCACTTGAACTCCTCCATAAGCCTTTTTTTATATCGTTCTTCTCCGGTAATCATACCGAAAAAAGCAAGACGAAGGATCCTGGACTGGACCGCCGCGCAGACCGTATAGTCCGGATTATTATGTTTCGCACTGAGCGGTTCCCGGCCGGGAAAAATTGATCCGGGTTCAAAAGGTTGGCCCGTTAGGTCATCCTGAAGAAAATCTTGTAATTCCCGGTACATTTCTTTGCCTACGGGATCTGTTTTTCTATTAGTAACAGCCGTCTTTAAAGAAGTATCTTTCGGAAGATACATGTAGGGATGTATAAGTTCAGATTTATTCATAATACACAATTGTTCCATGTTCCCCTTCAAATGTATACCCGGAGCGAGGCATACAGGTATACAAAGGTAAATTACTCCTTTATTAATAACGACAAGGAGTAAATATGAAGGCTGTTATCTGCGGGTCCGACTATCATCTGGCTGATTTCGGAGCGGTTCCTCCCCTTATTCCGGGACATGAGGGAGCGGGGGTCATTGAAGCGGTAAGAGACAAAAATGTTCTTGTAATTGGAGGCGGTCCTTTTGGGTTTCTCCATGCTTGGCTGGCTGGAATTTTAGGCGCGAAATCTGTTCTGGTGATGGGGCATCATGATGTACGGCTCTCCCGGACGCGCCTTTTCAGGTGTTAGAAACAAAGCGTAACGATATTTTTAAATGCGGTTTCTCCGTGTAGGAGGTGTGAAAGAAATCCTCATTTTATTCTTTTAAGCGGTAGAAATGGGAACCTCGACAGAAAATAGATGTCATGTTACTCTGCCTATGGAGAGAAATATGCAAAAACCCAACGTACTATTCATCATAACCGATCAAATGCGGGGAGACTGTCTGGGATCGGACGGGAATCCCTATATCGATACACCAAATCTGGATTTTCTTGCTTCCCGGGGAACCCGGTTCAATCACGCCTATACGGCTGTCCCTTCCTGTATTCCCGCCAGGGCTTGCCTATGGTCCGGGCAGGATCAGTGGCACGCCGGTGTCTTGGGAATGGGGCCGGGACAGCCCCATATGCCTAATGATTATCCTCATACATTAGCCGGGGAGCTGCTCAAGTCGGGATACCGGACTCATCTGGTTGGGAAGGGGCATTTCTGGCCTTTCCGTGCTCATATGGGCTTCGAGTCCAGAGACTCAGAAGAGGCCGGAATTATGTCCCGCCGGGGACATATCGACGATTATCGAAGGTGGTTTCGAAAGCATGCGCCTTCCGGAGTTACCCCCGACGATCACGGCGTGGACTGGAACTCCTGGCACTCCCGTCCGTGGCATACCCATGAGCATCTCCATCCGACCGCGTGGTCTGCTTCCCGGGCTATCGATTTCCTGAAAAACCGTGAAAAGGACAGACCTTTTTTCCTAAATCTGTCTTTTCACCGTCCCCATTCACCATACGTTCCGCCGGACTACTTCTTTAACCGCTACTACAACGGTGAAACACCAAAAGCTTATATCGGGGAATGGTCTTCCATGCATGATGAGCCTGCGGGAGCAAAAGCCCCTAATGCTTGGCGAGGAAACGTTGGTTCGGAGGCGATTCACCGGGGAAGGTCCGGATACTACGGAGAGGTTAACTTTATTGATAATCAGATTGGAAGAGTGATCAACTGGCTGCACGATTGTGATAAGGAAGCGTATAAAAATACCTGGTTTGTCTTTGTTTCTGATCACGGAGATATGCTGGGAGACCATAATCTCTGGCGTAAAACATACCCTTACGAAGGAAGCGCCCGTATTCCATTCATTATTACCCCTCCTCCGGGATCTGTAAAAATGTCGGGGCGTTCTCTGGCGGAAGAGGTTGTGGAACTGAGGGATGTAATGCCCACTGTTCTGGAGCTTGCGGGAGTATCTATTCCCGAAACGGTTGTAGGCAGAAGCTTAGTTCCTCTGCTTGATTCCGCTCCCGAGGATTGGCGGGAATACATCCACGGTGAACACTGCACCTGCTACTCCGAAGAGCAGGAGATGCAGTATGTAACGGACGGAAAAAGGAAGTTTATATGGCTTCCGAAAATCGGTGTCCAACAGTTTTTTGATCTGGAGAAAGATCCCGGAGAAATTACAAATCTTATTGACGATCCCGCCCGAAAGGATGAAATTGCAAAATGGCGGGGTTTTTTGATAAAAGAATTGGAGGAACGGAACTGCGGCTGGGTATCGGGTGGTCATCTCGCCGAAGTATCCGGGAACCTATACTCACCATATAAGGAGCGAAGATGGGACGGGAAAGACCGAACGTCCTCCTGATATTAACGGATCAGCACCGCCTTTCCGCTCTGGGAGCATACGGGGAGACCCCGTGCCGCACGCCCAACCTTGACCGTTTGGCCTCCGAGAGTATCCGGTTCGAAACCGCTTACACCCCCTGTCCGGTGTGCAGTCCCGCGCGGGCTTCCATCATCACCGGACGGTACCCTCACAGCCACGGTATAACCAGCAACGTACACAATTTAGGCTGCTCCGTTCACGAACTTCCGGACCGCCGGGACCTTCTTTCACGGCAGCTTCAGCAGGCGGGATACCAATGCGGATATACCGGTAAGTGGCATCTTGGAACCGGCAAAACCGAAGCTTTCGGCGCGCCGGTGACACCGAGTCTCCCCTCCAGCGTGGGTTTTACCGGACAGGACTTCCCGGGACACGGAAACGGCGGATTTAAATTCCCCGAGTACTCCGAATACCTCAACTCCAGGGGGCTTATTCATAAGGTCGATACCTCTCACTGCCCTTGGCCGGGGAAGGCTCCCATGCCTTACGGTATCCTTCAGGGCGGAGAAGAATCGACAGTGCCCTATTTCCTCACGGAAAACACCATATCCCTCCTGGAACAATTTGCATCCTCCCGGGAACCTTTCTTTATGTGGCACAACTTCTGGGGTCCTCACAGTCCATATTACGCCACCGGAGAAATGTACGATCTCTACCGGGATGTACAAATTCCTCCCTGGCCAAACTTCGACTGGGATCCTTCCGATGACCGGTATGCTCATTCGCTGAAGATGCACCCGAGAAAAGATGAAACCTGTTGGGAAGACTGGGAGGAGGCTGTCCGTCATTACTACGCGTTTACTACTATGATCGACCGACAGGCGGGACGTCTCTTAGATTACCTCGATGCGAGCGGCCTTGCGGAAAATACGGTGGTTATTTTTTCCGCGGACCATGGGGAAACCCTGGGAAGCCACGGCGGATTGACCGATAAAGGCTGGCACCATTTTGAAGAAATTCAGCGTATTCCCTTTATCATCCGTTTACCGTCAGCGTTAGCGGGGGAAAACCTCCGGGCAGGTACGGTGCATGAAGCCCATGTAAGTCTCTTGGACATCTACCCTACGGTGCTGGAACTGGCAGGAATTTCTCCGCCTAACTGTCACGGACACTCAATAATACCCCTCTTAAGGGGGAAGCAGTCCTTTATCCGTGAGGAGGATATTGTTGAGTTTTTCGGAGTTAATAACCTCTCCACAACGATGATTACCTTAAGAAAAGGCCGCTTTAAATACGGGTGGAATGCTTCAAACAGAGATGAACTTTATAACTTAGAGGAGGATCCGTGGGAAACGGAGAATCTATTAGACCATTATAATTATAAAGAGATAAAAAGTGACATGCGGGAACGGATCAGGTGTTTTATTGAGGAAAAGGCACATCCAGCGGGATTCGCGGTACGGGTTCACGGCCTTTTAGATTAAAGCTATATTATGCGGGCATCACTGTCATTTATTTAGTATCCTGGAAGGTTTGCATGGAAAAAGAAACAATTATCAGAACGCGGGATATTGTTAAGAATTTCGGTACCGTCAGGGCATTGGACGGGGTAGGTGTCGGAATAAACCGAGGAGAGATCTACGGACTGTTAGGGCCCAATGGAGCCGGGAAGACTACATTCATCTCTATCCTTTCAGGCTTAATCAAGCCTGATGCAGGAACAGCGGAAATAGGCGGTTACTCTATTATTAAGGAACCGCTTAAGGTTAAACGCTTTATCGGAGTAGTTCCTCAGGACATCGCGCTCTACGATTCCCTCAGCGCGGAACAGAATCTTAAATTCTGGGGCCGTATGTATGGGCTTGGCGGATCCTCTTTAAAAAAGCGTATCCGCGAAGTGCTCGGATGGGTAGGTCTCGATGACCGCAGAAAAGATAAAATCGAAACCTTTTCGGGCGGCATGAAACGGAGGATCAACATTGCCGCGGGTATTCTTCATAATCCCCAAGTGCTTTTTCTGGACGAACCAACCGTAGGAATCGACCCTCAGAGCAGGCGGCGGATTCTCGATCTTGTCAAGGAATTCCAGCAGCAGGATATGACGGTGATCTATACTACCCACTATATGGAGGAGGCGGAGGAACTTTCCCATCGGGTAGGAATTGTCGACCGGGGGACCATCATTGCCGAAGGAACCCCCGAGGAATTGAGAAAACGGGTAAGGTCTACCGAGACAATACAGCTTACCTTTAGTGAAGAGATAGACGAAAACGTGAAACGTGTTGCCGAAACCATTTCCGGGGTATCGCATGTCCTCGTTGAACCTAAGGGGGCGGCAACCGTTACGGTAGATGATTCGGGACAGGTGTTACCGGAGCTGCTTTCCCGTTTAATTGGTGAGAGTTACCCGGTAAAATCGGTGGAGATTCTTAGGCCCAATTTGGAAACTGTTTTTCTTGAACTGACCGGCCGCGCCCTTAGAGATTAGAGCAATTCCCGGTCAATACCATTTGCAAGGTATATTTTTTGATGTGAATGTAATCCCCCGGTTCTACCCGGAGTAGAAATTAGGAGAGGAGAATGCGTATTTTCGTCATTGCCCTAAAGGATCTCAGAATATTCCTCGCCAGCAAAGAAACCCTCATCTTAGCTTTGTTGGCTCCTTTTCTCCTTACCCTGGGCATGGGATTCATCGGCGGAGCTTTTTCTCCGGGAGGTTCCGGGAGCGGAGCGGGATACATCAATCTGGGATTCGCGGACCTGGACAAGTCACCCGCGACGGAAGGCTTTTTTCAGGGGTTTTCCGAGTCCGAGGGGTTTGTGCGAATCAGCCGTTTTGACACTTCGGAAGCCGCGGAAAACGCGGTCGAAGCGGAAGAGATAGACGCTGCCCTGGTGATTCCGGAAGGATTTACAAATTCTACTATTAGGGGCGGAGATGCCGGTAAAATAGAGGTTCTTACGGATCCCGGAAAAGAGATATCAGGAGATATCGCTGTTTCGATCGCAAAAAGCTTTACTTCCCGGCTGTTAGCCGCTTCGGTGGGGCTCCGGGAAGCAGCATCATGGCTCCAGCGGGAAGAGGAGTTATCGGCATCCCGGGCTTTTCAACGGGCCAGTCAGCTGATCCCCGCGGTTATGAGTTCCGGCGGTTCCGGATCGGTAAAGAGAAGCGGCACTGAAACGGGCCGGACTTTTGACCTGATGGAGTATTTTGCTCCCGGATTTGCTGTACTCTTTCTGCTCCTAACGGTTACTGCCGGCACCCGTTCTATTTTAGATGAGCGGCGGGAAGGAACCCTCGCTCGAATGAGTACTACCCCTTCCAGGCGGGCAACCATTCTGGCTGGGAAAATGACCGGGGTTTTTATCACGGGTGTTTTCCAAGTTTCTGTAATCATCGGGGCAACTACTTTTCTTTTCGGCCTGGAATGGGGGAGCTTTCTGGGAGTAGTTCTTTTGATTCTCGGTGCCAGTTGTGCGTGTTCAGGCTGGGGAATGATCATCGCCGCGTTTGCGAAGACATCTGCACAGGTGAGCGGTGTGGGTGCATCCATGATGCTGGTATTCGGTATCCTGGGGGGAACCTTTATTCCTATAGAAAATTTCCCGGAATTCCTTCAGTATATCGCACGGATCACTCCGAATTTTTGGGCAATCCGTGGATTTTCCTCTTTAGCTTCCGGGGCGGTTACCGCTGATATTCTAGGCAACGCTGGAATTATGGCGCTGACGGGACTGGTTCTCCTGGGAGTATCTGCCCTGATTTTTGCCAGGGGAAAAAACACAGGAAAGATGGGATAATAGTATGAGACGGATCGGCGCAATTCTTTTAAAGGACTCCATCATCTATTTTACCTCCCCCATGCAATGGCTCTTCTTTTTAGTACTTCCCGTCGTTTTTTCGGTTATTCTCGGATTAGCCGGCGTCGGTATGGAGGAAGCGAATCCGGTAAACCTTGGTATCGTAGATAGGGATGATACCGCTGTTTCCCGGGATTTTATAGACCTGCTGGCGGAAACCGGCGCTTTTAAAATCAGCTCTATGACGGAAAAGGAAGATGCCGCTTCCGCATTCAGATCCGGCAACATATCAGGATATCTTGTAATCCCTGCGGATTTTACCGAGACCATGACCCGGGGCGGAGGGCCTGCTTTAACCTTTTACGGAAGCGGCACGCAAAACACGGTAGTTCAGATAATTGATTTTGTACTCTCATCATCATCGCTGGCCAACAATACTGCTAAAATAACTGCGGAAAAATTAGGGTTAGGGACCGGTTCAAACCTCTATACCCGTATTAGAGAGCAGACCCAATCGGCTGTTTTGAATGCTTCGGTTACTATTCTACCTGCGGCGGAAGTACAGGAGGTTTCCACAACTGCCTCCCTTCAGGTGATCGGACAGCTTATTACCTGGGCTCTCATCAACATGCTTGTTGCTTCAGCTTACCTGGTGCATGAACGGGAACGCGGGACATATCAGAGGCTCCTGATTGCACCCATTCATGGGCAGACATTTTTGATTGGCGCGGGAACGTTTCAGTTTCTTTCGGGGCTCTTTCAGATGGCTCTTCTTATCATATTCGGTTCTCTGGTAATGGGTATTCCCTGGACCAGGTCAATCCCGGGGCTCTTTATCGTATTGATTCCTTTTGCCGCTTCAGCGGTTTCCCTGGGATTACTTCTTGCTGCCTTCGCGAAAACCTCATCACAAGCCGACAGTCTTTCCGTCCTCTTCGGGATGGGGATGGCCCTGCTGGGGGGATGCTGGTTTCCCCTCATGCTTTTTCCGGAAACGGCCAGAACTGTTGCTCATATCCTTCCCACCACCTGGACCCTGGAGGCTCTTACCGATCTTGTCTTGCGGGGAAAACCCGCGGTGGATGTAATACCCCACGGTGCGGTTCTCTTAGGATTTGCCGCTGTTTTTTACAGCGCAGCCTGGATTAAATTTTCCCGTTCCCGAAGGGCATAGGAAAAACAGGAGAAAAATCGAGATGAAACTTAAAGAAAATAATGCTTGGGAGAAACGATTTGATCAGCCCTATGCGGCGGGGTAGAGAAATAATCTCATCTTGAGAATGGAACGGTAACTATGAAAATTACCGCTTGCCCGAATAATCGATCCCATGTAATATAGGTGTAATTGAATATAGGAATTTTTTATAGGCGGATATTATGAAAATATTTAACGAGTCTTACGGCTGGCTGAAGGGCAATCTTCATATGCATACGAGTAAATCCGACGGTAAGCTCCCTCCTGAAAAGGCAATCCAGATGTATGCAAAGGAAGGTTATGACTTTGTTGCGGTCACTGACCATGGAATATATACATCCGGTGAAGAGCGGGACGATCTCCTTGTTTTAAGCGGCATAGAGTGTACCTGTGATCAGTTTCATATCGTCGGTGTAGGAATGAAAGAGCCGGTTGAATGTGAAGATGACATGCAGGCTCAGGATATCATCGACGAGATTATTGAGGCGGAAGGGATTCCTATCGTTGCGCATCCGGTGTGGTCTCTTCTCGATCATCAGGACTTTTTCGAGCTTTCGGGATTTATTGGTGCTGAAATATGGAACTCCTTATGTGCGTATACGCGGCGGGGAGATGCCGCCGGCTATCTGGATGTAATCCTTGCCGGAAGCGTCACACCGCTTCTTTTTGCTGTGGACGATACACATTATTATAAAAAGGAACTTTACTCCGGCTGGATTGCTGTTAACTGTAAGTCCGCCGCCCGGGACGATATCATGGAGTCTATCGCGGAAAAGAGGTTTTTCTGCTCCCAAGGGCCGCTCTTTGAACAGATATGGGTAGAGGGGGACAGAATCAGAGTAAAAACAACCCCGGTAGCGGAAATACGGTTCATGACGGCCCGTTTCTCCGGGAAGGAACGTATACAGCGGGGTAAGGGAATAACCGAAGCCGCCTATATAATCGATCCCAATGACATTTTCGTCAGAATAGAATGTAGTGATTCAAAGGGGAAGACTGCCTGGAGCCAGGTTGTCTGGGAAAGCATTATCTAAAAGATAGTATATAACCACGCGGTCGCAGCCTACCCGCGAAATCAAAACAAGGAGCATTTCTTGAAAAGTATTTCATACCCGTCCTTAAACCCCCAAAAGCAGCCGGTAATTCCGGGAATAGCAGTTATCCTCATTTCGGCCTACGCGGCTGCCCAGATGCTGGCGGATATCGCCAGTCTAAAGATCGGAGTTGTTGCTGGGTTTGCCGTGGATATGGGCACATTCATCTATCCGGCTACCTTTACGCTAAGAGACCTCATCCACAAGCGGTTAGGTAAAAAAGCTGCCCGTTGGGTGATTTTATCGGCGGGAATCGTAAACTTAGTTATGGCCCTTTACCTGATGTGGAGCGCCGCGGTTCCCGGTGATCCCGGATGGGGCCTTCAGGAAGAGTTTGCCGCAGTGCTTGCTCCGGTCTGGAGGATCGTGTTGGCTTCCATCGCGGCGGAGGTGGTAAGCGAACTTCTGGATACTGAGATATACCATTGGTTCGTAAAACGAATTACCCGAAAAAAACAATGGCTCCGTGTTCTCACCAGCAACAGCATCAGTGTACCGGTGGACAACCTTATTTTTGCGGCAGGGGCCTTTGCCTTCACCCTTCCCTGGGGGGTGGTTTGGGAAATATTTTTCTTCAATCTGGCGGTAAAGGGAATTGTTACCCTTATCAGCATGCCCCTCATTTATCTGGTCAAGGAGCAAAGATAAAGATGCCCGGGATTTCCGCGGATTATTCTCCTCCCGGTATAATCTGAAGATTCCCCCCCGATACGATTTCATTGTGGGAAATAAAAGGTAAGGAAAGTTGTGAGCCCTTCCAAAATAATTTTTCTATACAGGGCTCGCGAATGGGGTCGCCATCAACTTCCATTGTAAACTCGCCGCCGGCATAGTAATCTTTATGAAGACTGATGGTGATTTTTTTGAACTGCGGCATGGTGATTTCGTACGACGGCAGCAGGGAGCATCCTCCGGTAAAATCGAAGAGTCCCAGTGAAAACAGCAGACTGGTCGCCGCGGCTTTCCCGGCATCGTCGTCCTCCCGGAACCCGTCAGGGGTTACGGAGCTGAAAAGCTGTTCCTTTACCCGGCGGGTCCATTTTTGGGCTGATGCCGGGTCTCCCGTACGGTTAAAAAGGTGGGCAATATACCTTCCCGGTTCGTTTCCGTAATTCACATAAGCGGTGTTCCGTTCGGTTTCCGGTTTTGGTACGTAGTAGTCGTACGGGCGGGCCTGTTCTAAAGCATAAGTTATTTTATCGTTAAAAGCCTTATTCCCGCCCATCATTTTTACGAGATTTTCGAGATCATGTGGAACATGGAAGGTGTACTGCCATGAGTTTGCCTCGCAGAAACCGGTTAAAGAAAGGGGGTCGAAGGGGGAAATAAAATCTCCCGCCATTGTTCTGGGACGGATAAATTTTGTTTCCGGATCGAAGAGGTTCCGGTAGTTAAGGGAACGTTTTCGGAAATAAACAGCGTCTTCTGTTTTTCCTAAGATGTGGGCTAAGTTGGCAAGACACCAGTCCTGATAAGCATACTCCATGGTCATCGAAGCGCCGTCCGGATGAAACGCTTTTACTTCGATCCCTTCCGGAACGTATCCCCGCTCCATGTAGTACTCGATTCCGCCGCCCACTGCGCTTTCATGCTCGTAACCGGCTTTTCCCATCATCCCGCCGGGAAGGTGATTTTTGCGGAGCAGCCGGTACGCCTCCTCACTATTGAAACCGCGAATTCCCTTAAGCCACGCCGAGACGATATAAGGGGTACCGGGAGCCGAAATCATCACTGCTGTGTAGTTTCCGCCGGAAGGACCCCGGGGAATTAAACCTCCGTGCCGGGCCATGTCGAGGAGATACGCGCACTGGGCTTCCATAATATCCGGATAAACCAGAGCCTGAAGAAGGAAAATGCTCCACTGCCCGTTCCAGTACCCGTCCTGCCCATGAATCACCCGGAGGTTCTGTTTTCCGTCCTTTCCCGGAGGAAGCCTGCGGATAACCGGTTCATCCCCTGTGGTATCGCAATATGCTCCGTCGGCGTCGCTAATGAGCTGGGGTCCCGTCAGGGTCCGCCACAGATCGGTGTAGAGTTTTACCCGGTGTTCTTCCTTCCCGCCGGTAACTTTGATGCGGGAGAGGTACTCGTTCCAATGGAGAGATGTTTCTTCTACAACACGGTCGAAATTCCATCCCTTTATTTCCTGAAGATTTTTTTCCGCCCCCGTCACGCCGGTGAAGGAAAGAGATGCCTTTACTAGTAGTATTCCGGGACCGCTAAATAAAACCGCAGTGCTGATTCCGGGACCAGTGTAAGCTGAAGCAGGTGCTAACGGTTCGTTCCCGCGGTACGCGTCAAGCTGTATGATAGGTTCGGAAAACACCATGGTAAAGTAGATTCGGACCCGCTTAGGACGGCGTATAGTTCTTTCGTTTTCAACCCATCCCGCGAGGGTGTTTTTTCCCCGGCGTTGTATGAAACAGTCTGACATTTCACACGGTCCGAGGGGCGCTCCCGGATCTACTGCGAGGCACCGGTTGGATTCCCTCTTAAATATATAGCGATGAAAACCAACCCGATCCGTAGCGGTAATTTCTGCCTGAACAGCGTGGTCCCGGAGAAATACTTTGTAGAAACCAGCCCCTGCTGTTTCCTCCGAATGACTAAAGGAGGAAGCATATAATTCCGGACTTTTTGCCAGAGAAGGATCCGGTACCGGCATCACCGGAAGTGCCGCCAGCTGCCAGGAATGAAGATGACTGAAGCACTGAATTTTTTTGTCGTTGTACCGGTATCCTGAATCCCAGCACCCTTCCCTATTGGTATCCGGAGAAAGCCGGATTAAACCGGCCGGCCTGGAGGCAACGGCTGAGAAAATCCACCGAATTCTCGGTTTTGCGGTATCGATAAAAGGATTAACGTATTCTACACACATGCTGAACAGGATACGGGAGTAAATGATCTGGGTCAACCTTCTATTATTTATATAAAACACTTTGCGGAGCTGATGACTTAAGGCGGTATTGATGCTATTTTCTACCGTAATGAAAAGGAAATCCTGGATTCGGTTAGGAACATTTGTACTTCTTGCGGCTCTGTTTGTTCTCGGATATTGGCTTTTTATCAGATATTTTGGTCCGGTAAACTGGGGAAAAGTATTCTCTTCCCGTGAGAACTTACAAAAATTTGTGGAGCAGTTTGACCCCTATGTACCGCTGGTCTATTTTTTGATTCATACCATTCAAGTGATCGTGGCTCCTATACCGGGTAATGTTACCGCCTTGGCGGGCGGAGCGGTTTTCGGACTTTGGGAGGGGTTTTTGCTCAGCACCGCGGGGCTTTTTTTAGGTTCCTGTATTGCTTTCGGGATAGCTCGATTCTACGGCAGACCCGTTGTGGAAAAACTCGTTAAACCGAAAATAATCGATAAATATATCGATACCATGGCTAATCGGCATTTTGTACTTCTCTTGATCATTTTTATTTTCCCATTTTTCCCCGACGATGCACTCTGTTTTATTGCGGGAATTTCCGCGTTACCCTTCCACATCTTTTTAATACTTGTCATTATCGGAAGGCCCCCGGGTATGTTCTATGCCAGTCTCGTCGGATCAGGAGTTGCGGTTATCCCATGGTGGGGATGGGTCATTATTGTTGCGGTGACGGGTTTGGTGCTCTACCTTTCCTATAAATATAAAGATACACTGGATAGGAAACTAGGTATTCCCCGCGCGGAGAAGGGGGAGAATGATGAACAAGAGCATTAATTCTATTCCCGGACCTGGAAAAGTTCGATTGTTTCGCCGTCGGGACCTTTGAAAAAAGCGATTCTCACCTTATAAACGGGAGCTGTCTCCATATCTATGTCCTGCACTTCAGAGACAATCTCCATCCCCGCATCCTTTACCCGGCGGAAAGCGGTTTCGCAGTCATCGGTTCGCAGAGCTATATGAACAAAACGTCCCGCGGGTTTTCCCTCTTCAGAAGTTTTATCCCGGGGGATACCCCCTTCGAAAATCTCTAAATAGCTGTCTCCTCCAAGGGACATCATGACAGCTCTATTCCCCGGGGCTCCCCACTCATAAGCCTTGGAGAGCCCTAGTACATCGGTGTAGAAAGAGACTGAAGAATCAAAATCGGCGGTGAAAACCGCGGCGTGATGAAAACCGGAAATTATTTTTTTCATATCACCAATGTAGCAGGTGATAGCAGGGTAATCAACAGGACGCGCGGTTCCATTACTTCCCGGCTGTAAATAACACTACATCACCGAAGTCTAGTTCCAAACGATGTTCCGCGGAAGCTTCACCGCCATTCTCCGGAGCCATGGGAGACGGCAGGCGAAGGGTGCGAACACCGGTTGAGCAGGCAACAAGCATTGCAGTACTTCGGGTGGCATTCACGATGTCCGGACGGTCACTCCACAGACTTACCCCTGCCTGGGAAGCGAGAAACCGCAGCCATTCAGCCGGAAGAGGCGGAGTTCCCAGAAATACCGAGTACCATCCTTCCATCTCTTTTCGGGCAAACGCGGTAAGGGAATCCCTGTCTGTCCAGACACCGAGTTTTTCACAGCTTTCATCCGTTACAGCGAATCGGGGATGGTAATGGTACGGGCTTTTTATGCCGAATACTTCCGGTAAATTTTCTTTATCTGTTTTTATTGTCATGGGTCCCGGTTTCAGTAATTCCTGGAAATTGAAACCCGTCAGCTGAGCCATCTGAGCCAGGTCGATTTTGTCAGGCGAAAGAACTCCCGGTGCATAGAACCATATCACCGTAGCACCGCTGTTTTTAAGTTTACTGTGAAGTTCCGTTACCTCCTCAGGTTTCATAAGGAAGGTATTTGGTACGATAATAAGTTTATATTTTCCCGCGTCTTCCCGGGTGAAGTCAAAGCGGTGCAGATAGTCCACAGGAGCGCCGATCCGCTGCAGGCTTCTCGACTGACTGTCAAGAAACCAGTGGCTAATCATATCCACTTCCCGAATTCCCTGGCTGGGATACGGGCTGTCCGCGAGCCAATGACGGGTCGCGAAGAAACTCTCCATGTCTCCTAAGAGTGCTATGTCGGCGGCAGGTGAAAGATCCAGCGATTCCCGCTTAACTAGGTTTTTCAGTGCTGATCCCGTTGCCTCGATCAGATCATCGTCGCCGTACCATCCTGTCTCGACTCCATGAAGGGGGCCGAAATCATAGATCCATCCGCCGATCCCTTCTCCATGAATTTTCCCAATATCTCTACGGCTTATTTTGATGGATCCTTCAAGAGTTTTGCTTCCGGATCCGCCTATATCTCTCCAGCTGTCGGTAACATCAAGATGAGTGCTGGGATCAAGTTCGTGACAGTAAAGTTTCCCCCGTCTTCTTATGGACTCCTTCATAAGCCGTATTCCGGCGTCGCCG
Organism: uncultured Spirochaetales bacterium; assembly: GCA_964618265.1. Classification (GTDB taxonomy): domain Bacteria; phylum Spirochaetota; class Spirochaetia; order CAYLLE01; family CAYLLE01; genus CAYLLE01. The sequence goes on from CAZUAE010000008.1 coordinate 105,214, forward strand.
GCGACACCCCGGGCACGTCCCAGCCAGTTTCCCCCGCCGTCCACCATGTCGCTCTCCCAGGATTCCTTGGTCTCATCATTGGTGTTCTGGTAAGAGTAAGGACCTGCGATAATATCTAAATCGGGGGAATCAAGAACAATCTGAGATGCCATATATCCCGATTCTTGTATCCGGGGAGTTTCTAATAGATAACCGAAGAATGTACCGCAGAGCATTGGCCTCGGTACCGTCTCCTTAACCTTCTTTGCCAGGTACGTTACCGTCTCTGCCCCGGCTCTGTGGTAGCGTCGGTAAAATTCAATAACGCGTCCTTCCCTGGCGGGGTCTCTAAGCAATCCGTATCCGGAGAAAATCCGTTCCCGGGGTGACGGCATGGGACCTGTCAGTTTCTTCATGGGGGCGCTGTAATCGGGGAAGTAACGGCTTCCGAAGGTGTTCCATTCCCCGGACCTTCCGTTCATCAGGAAATATCCCGTCATCCGGCTTTTGAGGGGGCTTGATTCAACGTGCCGGATAAGGGCTTGGAGCATCTTTCCCGTTTCTTCCCGCCAGAGTTCAGAAGCGAACGAGGCTTCCCGCATTTCAGAACCGGTGTGCATAAAGTGTCCGCCGTCAATCTCTTTCAACACACCCCGTTTTACCAGATCGTACCGAGAAGCCGGCGAGGGGAGTCCGTAGGCAATGACTTCTTCCGGATGGGCTTCCGTCCACCACGCCGGTGTATGGAGATGAAAACGGGGAAAGAAGAACGCGTTCGGATGGCGCTCCAGCAATTTAGCCAAATCGGAATCAAGCCGGCTGAAGTCGTACGCTTCCGGACCTTTCCAGAAGGCGCGGGTACCGAAAATGGGACAGAGAAGGTTAACTCCCATCTTTCGGAAATTATCCACCGTTGGAAGCAGCGATGTGCTTAGTCCCATAAATGGCACGGTTTCCTTCCCGTTAATGAATAATCGGGGTGTTCCCCCATCGGCGCGGACTTCGGCTGTGCAGGGCTCTTCATTTCTCAAGTATTCTAAATCTATTCCCATTTTCTTCTCCTTATACGCTAAACGGTTGATGTTAATATTATTGGTGCAGTATATAAAAGATGCTCAAACATGAAAAGGAAGCGACGTAAGTCTTTTAAGAAATTGTTCAATTTCACAATATCGTATAGGGTACAAGAATGAAAAAGATTCCCATCGGTTTGCTTTGCCTATTTTTTTTCTTTTGTCTTCTGCCTGGTTATGGTCAGGAAGATGAAGAGGAGAAGCCGGTATATCTTCTCCCTGTACGGGTTTCTGTAACGGAAAAGGTTGTCTCCGATCTCAGGCTCTACCGGGACGGTAAGTATATCGAACATGTACACAGAGAGGTGAGAGGACGGTTCGACGGGAAAACCGATCCGGTAAAAGGACGTTACTACATCTTGGAGGACGTAATTCGTGACGCGGTACAACGGGGAAAGCGGATCGATGAGCGGGAAACCATATCCCTTCCGGAAGCCGCGCGTTTAAAGGAGTGGCTGACCATCGCGGAACCGTTTCCCCGGATCCGGCCGTTCCCCCGGCTGGAACCGCCCCTTCCGTCACCCGGTTCAATATGGCGGGAGGACACCACCATGGTTCTGTATCCGGAACATCACGGTGAAGCGGTTGTAGTGTCGGCGCCGATCAGGTACAGCTATAACGGAACAACTTCCTTTTACGGAGAGCTTTACCACAGTGTTACCGGTCATCTTGATCTTGACCACCGGGAATATTCAGAGGCTGATATTTCCCGTGTTAAAGGTACTCATGAGTTCACAATCCTTTTTTATCCCGAAAACCTGCTCCCGTATTTTATCCGCGACCGTGTCGACGAGACATACACCATGCGGTCCGGAGAAGAAATTTCCTGCCGGGGTTTCGTCAACCACTGGTTCTCCTACACCCTTCCCGCAGAAGAGGACCGGCGGGTCGCGGAGCTTCAGAAGGACATCACCGATACGAAGTTAGACGATGTTGAAGTCCTGGAAACCGATGAAGGAATTACCCTGCGGCTTAAATCCCTTAGGTTCAAGCCCGATCAGGCTGTGCTGCTTCCGGGGGAGGACGTGAAACTGGCAGAGATCGCCCGGTTGTTAAAGAAAGCCGGGGACGGAACCGTGGTCGTCATCGGTCACACTGCCGATGTGGGGAATCCGGAAGGGCAGCGGGAGCTCTCACTCCGGAGAGCCGAAACAGTTACGGCGAAGCTCATCGAACAGGGGGTGGATCCGGACCGGCTCCTTTTTGAAGGAAGGGGCGCGGCTGAACCGATAGCCGGGAATAATACCGAAGAAGGCCGGGCGGCGAACCGGCGGGTGGAAATTATTCTGCTGGACGGATAAAGGCGGGGGATCCGGAACGTTCCGGATCCCCCAAAAAAACGCGCGCGCATCAATTCCGCCGCGGTCTAATTATCCGCGGTGGCGTATGAGAACGATTTTAATCCTTCCGATGTCATCACAAAAACATGGGTGTCCGTGGCGGTCACGCCGAAATTATGAAGCATGGTATATTCATACTCAGTACTGATATAAAAGGATCCAATTTTGTGGGGATCTGAGGGATCGGAAATATCGAACAGATCCAGGGGCTGGTCCGTCTGCCCGGACCACCCGTTGCAGACCACCCAGAGGAGATTGTTATGGGTGAAGTGCTGGATATAGGCATATGCGAGGTACATATCTTTGTAGTTGGTTTCACTTAAATTGTTCAGGTCGTAAAATCTTATATGAGAATCGATCTGGGTTATCAATGAATTTCCTGTTACGATCCGGATATCGAAGGAGGCCCAGGATGAACCGGCTCCGGACTGCAGATAGATGTCCGGGTCGGTCACGGTAAGGTTTTGGGGATCAGAAGTATCAATTGTAAAGAGGTAGTTCGCCTGGGCCGATATTTTCGCGGAGGCTGTGTAGATGGTGTTTCCGCTTATTCCGATGCGTCCCGGAAGGGGATGATCCGGAGATGTTCCGCTTAGACTTTCCATGGAGCTGTACAGTCCGGGAGATTCCGGATTCGCGATATTGACCATCACTAGTTTCATTTGATCTCCAGCTGTATTTTGTCCCAGCAGATATATCATGGAACCCTCAAGTTTGATGTCCTGAAAATTGGTAAAGTCCGAAACGGTGTAGGTGGAGTATGTTGCCGCGGGACTGGAAAGGGGGTGGAAATACAATGTCATATCGGTTGAATCAAACCCGATCAGATATTCGTTGTAGTACAGGAACTCACTGTGGTTGTACCCCAAATCGGTGGTGTTCCTCGGACCCAAACCGGCCGGATTGGTAACATCAAATGCGTTAAGGACAGCATTCGTTTGAAGATCAGCGGGGGAATCCACAAAATAGAGGGTGTTGCCCCGGATGTAGAGCTCGGTCCGGTATTGATATCCGGTGTGAGGGTCTCCGAAGTGGTACAGAAACTCAACGTCGTCGGCTTTCTCGATGCTGGCTAATACCGTCACGGTACACGTTGCCGTCACAACCTGGTCATCCGCCGTTCCTTCCAGGGTGGCGGTGATTGTAGCCGTCCCGGCGCTTTTAGGGTAAACATACATCTGGTACCAATTCCCATTCAGTTCGGCCACCGTCGGGTCGTCTATGCTCCAGCTGACCGTCTCTCCGTCTTGAGGTGAAATCGTGGGAAGGATGTATTCGTTATCCTCATAATCTGAGTAAGTGGACGGCTCCAGGATAACCAGGGTGATGTCGGTTTTATCCAGTTCAATAGACTTTTCGATTGTGTACGTCCCGGTGACCACCGAACTGGGTTCGTAACCTTCAGCGTAGGCGATAGCTTTAATCGTTGTTGTGGAAGAAAAGGAAAAGGAGATGGATGATCCATACGGGGTAAGGGAATCATCGGGTTCGGTTATTCCGTCAGTTGTATAGTAGATTGAAGCGCCCGGTGTTTCGCAGGTGACGCGTACCGTTTGTCTTTCAGTATAGGTCCCCGGTTCCACCGAAAAAACCGGATCAGCAACAGTCGGAGGTTCTTCTTCCCCGTCGCCGTCCCCGTCGCCATCGCCGGTTGTCTCTGTTCCTTCAATAAAAAATGTGAACTCTCCGTAATCTCCCGGGCAGTTGGTGTTTATTACAACCTGGGCCCTGAATCCGCCGTCCACCGAAAATCTATCGGTTCCATTCGGGGTAAACGTGATGCTGAAACTGGTACTGCCTCCCGGAACGATGGTTTCTCCGGGCGGAACATCCAGGGTAAAGCAGCCATCAGCAGTTTCTTCCCCGTCTCCGTCACCATCGCCGTCGTCTCCTGTGTCCGCGGTAAAATCTATGGAGCCGTCGGAATTATAGGTGTAGGTTACTCCGTCCACGGTTTGGGTTCCGCTGAATGTGACGGTACCGTCCGCGGAAGAAAAGGTATAATCATAGATCACTTCGTAATCGGCTGATTCGTAGGTATAGGTTAAGGTTCCGGAATAGGCGAAGGAAAACTCGGTGTCGGAATCGGCTGTATAGTCGAAGGAAAGGGTGCCGTTCACGGTTATTCCTTCATACGTATAACCGGTAAAAACAAACGAGCCGTCTCCGGTATACGGATATCCTCCCGAAGTTGAATACGAGTACTCCTGGGTTACCGAGCCGTCACCGTTTGTCATACGGATTACCAGGGGATCACCGGTATAATCACTTCCGTTATCCGTCGTGCAGCTTGCCAGTCCCTGGGAAAGAGCGGTGAGAAAAAGGGTGAGGGTTGTCTCATCCACGCTTTTATTAAGGATATTTTTACTTTCTACCGGGTTTATCTGAATAATGGGATCTCCCGCAATCTGCAGATCAGCGGTGCCGCTGTTTCTGATTAGAAACGCGCAGGTTAAAGCATTGCCGGTATCAGCTGATCCGATATCGCAGGTTGTCCCTTCTAAGATCTCGGTTTCCGATTCATCAGCCTCTCTATACAGTACCTGAATCCCCGGTTCTTCCGGAACAGCCGAGGTCGGGCAGCCGGAGAGAAATAAAAGCGCGGAAACTGCTGTTACGAAAAGCAGGTACAGGAAAAGTTTTTTACGTTTGATCATTCAATACCTCCGAATGGTTAACTAGCTTTCAGAGGATGAGTGTACCGGGTTATTGTCTTATTACATCCGTAAAACTACTCATTGTGATGGGTATTATTACCTAATTCATAGGAAAGCTGGGTTCTTCGTTCAACCCCAAACTTAATCAGCAGGTTAGAGACATGATTTTCAATGGTTCTTGGAGACAGCCCCATAATTTCGGCGATTTCTTTATTTGTATATCCTTTAATGATAAGGTCCAGGACTTCCATCTGCCGTTTTGTCAGATCGAACCTTTCCATAATGTAGCTGCGTTTCAGGTCTTTTTTTTGTGTATCCTTGCGGTTTCCGTCCCAATTCCGGATATGAGATATTAGATCTTCCCGGTACCGGTTTTGTACTCCCTCCCGGTAAGTAAGTATATTCCGCATTTTTTGCAGGAGAATCGTTCCGGAAACCGGTTTCCGGATATAATCCACCGATCCAAGCCGGAGACCCTTGAGCTCAGTTTCAAAATCGGTTTTAGCGGTCAATACTATCACCGGTATATCGGTGTATTCCCGTTCTTTTCTGATAATTTCAAGAAGTTCGATTCCATTCATCTCTTTCATCATTATATCTGTTATGATCAAATCCGGATTGGTTTCAGAAAGCAGGCAAAGTGCTTGGCGGCCATTCACAGCGGATTTTACCGTATAATGGCTATCCATTAGTTCCTTAAGGCTCTTCATCATATCCTGATCATCTTCTACTATGAGAACCGTTTTTGCGCCTCCCCTGTCTGCTTTCATCGATTCTGTTGTATTTGTCCGCCGGAAAGACTGTGATTGTGGAAAACCCCGATTTTCTTCTATGTCTTCGATGCCTTTCACCACACTGCCCGGGATTCGGAGAACGAAACGGGCGCCCCCTTCGGGATTTTCGGAAGCGTAGACCGTGCCTCCGTGGGCGGAAAGGATGTCCCGGGTAAGGGATAAGCCGAGACCAATTCCCGGATTATCTGTGCTGTCATTGTTCCGGGTGAACGGATTAAAGACTTTTTCCCGATAATTTTCCGGTATCCCCGGACCGGTATCGTCTATCATTATCTCCACCATTTCTTCGATATGAGAATACCGAATATTGATTCTCCCTTCAGTGGGAGAAAATTTTATGCTGTTTTCTATAATATTTACTAAGGCTGATTCCATCATATCGGGGTCTATTTCTATATAGATAAGCGGTTTTATTGGATGAAAGATTAGCTGAATATTCTTTTCGGCCGCTAAAGGTTTTAACTCTCCGGTAATAGAGGTGAGGAAAGCGTTAACCGCTACCTGCTGAAAATTGGGGTTGAGAAGGCCGAACTCTCCCCGGGCATATTCCAATAGATTTTCAACACGCAAGGTTATCCTGTGTGTCTGCCGCAGCATCCTGGAAAAAACTTCATGATTGGCCGTAATATGGTTTCCAAACTTCCCTTCGATTATTCCCTCTAATGGTAACCGTAATGCGCTTATGGGTGTCCGTAATTCATGAGAAACGGCCGTCATAAGAACAGATTTCGCATTGTTAAGCCGCTCTTTCTCTCTTGATTCTTCCCGTGCCTGAATGGCGATAGTGCGAAAAAGGGTTTTTTCCTTCCGCATCAGTTTGACCCTTCCCATAACAGTTGCGGTTAGGGACAACATAAGAAAGACCAAAGTTAATTGATCTGCTTTCATAAAGGCAAAGGTGAAAAAAGGAATCCTGATATTGTAATGCGGTAGAAACGCAACGATTATACCGGAGAGAAAAACTAACCAAATGATAAAAAACCCCCTGGCTTGCGGGATTTTCCGGTGTACCGCGATGATCCCGATTCCGAGTATTACCGGCAGCATTAGGTAGAAAAAAAACTCCCGAAACAGCCCCGTAACCGTGCTTAACGGCTGCCATGGAATCATTGACAGGAGTAGAACTGCCCCTATCACATGGAAAGAATATGTAAAGACGCGGTATACGGAGTTTGCTAGCCATTTGAATTGAAAAAATTCTCTAGAAAAGAGAAGGAGAAAAAGGATAACAAAACCGGATAGAGCAGGTACAAAATGGTATTCAAAATAACGGAAATCGGCACGCGGAAAAAGATTTTTCCAGAGACCGTGTTCAAAGAGGATATAGAGAATCGATACTATCTGAAACACCAGAAAATAAACAAGAGCTTTTTCTTTTAGGGATACCGTAAGTCCGATGGTATACACCAGTACACCAACCATGGTGCCGAGGAGCACCCCTGCGATTAAAAAGATGATGAAATTCATTGTTCGGTACCTTTGGGTAGTTAAAAGAAAAGGGGTAATAGCCGCGGGGTCATATGCGCTTACCCGGAGAAAAACGGTTTCGCTTGTCTCCCCTGGAATAGAGATGGGAAAAGAGACATAGGGAGAGAAGGAATGATAGGAGAGGGGACGCCGTATGGAATTAAAGGATTCCCTTTCCGTGTATGTGCCGGTACTGGTGGATTCGTAAATGCTGCAGCGCCAGAAGTACCCCTTTGGTATAAGAATATAGCGGTAGGAAGCTGAAGTTTCTGTGTTCTGGAGTACAATTCGGAACCAGTAGACACCTTCTCCGTCGGCAGGCGGCGGTATTTCCGGAGTCCATGGCTTAAAGGTTTCAGAACGTGTGAGGATGTCTTCAACAGTTCTCGATTTGGGGGTTTCCATGTAATCCATACGGTTGCTAAGTTCTATCCTGCTGATTTCCTTGCGAACCAGAACTGTCTCCCCGGAATAAACCGAAAAACTGCTCCGGCAGATGAGCAGTATTAGAAGAAATAAGTACTTCCGGTTCACTGTTCTTCTACCCGCCTGTTCTTAATGGTAATAATCAGTGATTCAAGGGCGGATACAATTTTCGTGCCTGCACTTTTCCCTGCCCGGTGCATCAATGTCGGAGAGGTTTCGTAGGTAGTGTACTCGTAGCTTTTTTCATCAGGTATGTACCCGGCGGATCCTCCCGAATAACCAATAATCAAGGGCCTTTCGCCGGGAAACCGGTGGGCTAACTCTAGTTGCAGTTCTACAAAAAGTTCACCCGGCACGGTTCCTAAGTATCTGTCTCCGATGGCTAAAAGCTGAAGGGGGATCTCCTCTTCACCTTTATTCTTAAGCATTTCTTTTAATCTCCATCGCCACCAGGCAGTCCGTAGATGCTGATACTCATCCCAGACATTCCAGTAGTCGGAGGGGGCGGGGGGCTGTTCAGTTATCCCTTGGAAGTAATTACGGATCTCACTTACAGCCGGAAGGGATGAGGTATCGGGTGCTTTTTCAGTCCACGGTATGGTGATTCTGCAGCTTGCGGAAGCCAAATTCGGTTTTATATAGGTTATGCTGTTCATGGAATTACATAGCTCTGAAGCGATGCTGTTTCCGGTTTTCCCGCAAGCCTCAAATGTCCGTTTTCCCAAAACAGGATTTATATTTCCGCATGCTCCGTTTAAAAAGAGTGCTGTTCCGCCGAACCTTTTTTCCACCTCCCGGTTTACAATTCCGGGATAATCGGCGGAGGACAGAAAATCCGCCCGCATGCAGGTCGTGGGATGAGCGGCGAAATGCCATAAGACTCCTAAAATATTTCCATGTGAGTTTTCTACTCTCAGAAAGTCCAGCCGAGGGTCCGCGGGACCTCCGGTTTTTCCGATACGGCTGTAAAAGCGGTTTTTTGCCGCCTCCGGGACAAAACAGTTTCCCCAGCCTAACCGGGCAGACTGCTCAGCGGAAACGGCTTTCCTTGCTGCCTGGGCGGCCTTTTCGGTTATTCCGGAAAGAACCGTCGTTATATCTATCTCCGGTTCTTCACCTAAGGTTTCCGGTCCCTGATGGGTATGGGAACATGCCGCTAAAACGTTATCGATGGACACCCTTTCGTTTTCCGCTATCATGGTCCGCAGACCATATGCGGATTTTTCTTCCAACATACCCACATCCAATGAAACTATGATGAAGTGGTTTTCCCCTTCCCGTAGAGACATGGCTGTAGCAAAAATGGGATCGTGTACTCCCCGTGATCGCTTTGCCGGGGAGAGGCGGAGGGAGCCGAAACTCCCCGGTTCCGGGGTGATATCGATTTTACCGAAGCCGGCGTAAACGTCTTTCATAGGTATTGAGTTTAGCCTTTAAGTTCTGCAATTAGCAAGGGCTGCCGGTCTTATCAATCTGCTCATGAAAAAATCGAAACGCGCCCCTATCATTAAAGACAAAGTGCAGGTAATGTATTCAGGGTGTACGCAATAAATACGGGCATTGCTCATACATCGTAAACATATCATGGGTCGGAGGAATCGCTGTACTGTACAAATTATGCTTGCGAAGGTATTTTTAGTTATGCCTTTATGCGGAGTGTGAAAATGGAAATTAAAAAAATCAGTATAGGTAAATCAAATTGTTATTTTATCATTGACAGAGGAAAGGCTTGGTTGGTTGATGCCGGGGTCCGGGAGGATCCGTCAAAAATCCTTAAAACTATGGAGATGCATCAACTTACACCTGATAAGCTGGATGCGGTAATAGTTACTCATACCCATTCCGATCATGTTAAGGGGTTGGCCCATTTAAAAAGTTATACCGGGGCGGCAGTTATTGTGCATCAGGATGAAGCTGATTTTTTAAAAGACGGACACACCCCGATTCCCGCGGGTACAGGGCCTTTCAGCCGTTTTATCGTCCGGATCGGCCGTGCTGCATCGGATGCGTCTCTTGCCGGTTACAGAAGTGTTACTCCGGATATAACCATCAATGATAGGACCGATATTTCCTCCCGGGGTATTCCAGCGTACCTGTTACCCACCCCTGGTCATACCGCAGGCTCCATCAGCTTGATCGTGGAAGGTACCCATGCCTTCGTGGGGGATGCCCTCTTCCACCTCCTTCCCTGGAAAATATACCCGCCTTTTGCAAACGATCAGAACACATTAATCCGCAGCTGGAAAGCACTTCTTGATACCGGCTGCATCTGGTTTTATCCGACCCACGGAAACAGGATTTCCCGTAAACTGCTGGAGCGGAGATATAAGGGAGTATCCGTTTAAGCAAAAACCCAATACAATCAACCGGTGTGAGATTCGATATATTCAAGACAGTCTTCCGCGCCTTTGCGGTAGTAGTGCTGTCCCGGATACATGGTGATATGTTTCAAATGCATCTTCAGATTATATATGTTAACCCGTAATATGAATCCGTCGTCTAAAGAGTGCTCATCTAAATACTGGGCCATCATACGGTCATCCGCCAATCCGAACATCAGCATAAAGGAAAGTTCCCGGGCATAGTCCGCATAAATTCCTGAGACATCAATGAATCCGCTTACTCTATTCTCTTTCGAAGAGCGTTCAATCATCACGTTTCCTGACCAAATATCGTAATGAGTGAGGGTGCTTTTCTGACCGATATCCAGATATTTCCGCAGCCTCGGGCGTACCTGTTTAACTCTATTCAGCAGAGATTGTTCAATTACTCCGGATTCGGCGGATTCCTCAATAACTTGGTCGAGACGGGGGAGCCAAAAATCCGCCCAGTTTTCTTGACGCTCTTCCGGCGGCAACTCAGCTCCGCCGAATCCCCTGGACTTTTTGCGGTGTAAGGTTCGGACATAATTGCCTATCTGGGTACTTATCTTCTCCCTGTCTTTCCATTCCAAGGCGCCGATAATGTGATGCATTACCCCCCCGGCAAGCCGTTCCATAACCAGGAAACTTCCCGGGATTATTTCCCCGGAAAGGTCTGCTAAATAGGGTTCAGGAACCGGCATCTCGGTCTCTTTTGCGAAAAGCCGGAGGATATCGTATTCCCGCTGAATTCCCGGACTTCCCTTTTTAGGAGTAATTTTAACAACCAGCCGTTTCCCCTCCGTATTTTTCCTCACCTCTATTACCCGGTTCCAACAGCCGCCTGTTAATACACGGTATCCCTTAACATCCGCATGTTCAAAACCGGCTTTCCTGACCGCCTGCGTTAATGCGGAGTCTGTTAAAGAAGGATCTATATGTTCCCGCAGTAGTTTTTCCTGTACATTCATAACAAAAGTAATGTAAAAAAAATCCCGTAAAATAATCGAATAAAATGAGAATTCCAAGCTTTACATTAGTAAAAAGGCAATTCTAAACTGCCAATGGAGACAGTATGAAGTGACAGCCGTTTTTGCAAAATTGTGAATTAGAATTGCTCAATTACATCACCGGGAATGGTTACCGGTCTTACAGTAAGGTGGCTTTAACAAGTTCTGTTTTAATCTCAAGTCCTGCCTGTTCAAAGAGTCTGCCAACCGGGCAAGCTTTCATGGTCTTGTCGAGGATTCGTTCCAGTTTGCTCTGTTCCTCCTCACTGTCCACGGTGACTTTTGCTGAAACTTCAGTAAAAGTGGGGTCTGAATCTCCTTTGTCAGCCTCTATCTGGACAAGTACTTTGCGATAGGAAACCTTCGAGTTCTTTGCAACTACCGCCCATATCGTGGAAACGCATCCAGCTAAAGCCATAGCTGATAATTCGAGGGCGGTAGGTCCTAAATCATCGCCGGAATTTGCTTCCGGTAAATCAAGAACCAAGCCGTGATGTCTGCCATTGTCCACAACTGACTGAAAACATCCTGTAATATTTCGTGCAGTGATATTCATCTTTATATCCTCCAGATTTTTTTAAATATAAAAATTACGGAAATAAAAAGCAATAATATTTCTTTGATATGGAGGAATTCTCATTTTAGACCTTTAGGCAACAGAAAGAGGAATGATTTTAATGCGAATGTGATCACCGGAAATTGCTGTAGTCGAATAAAATGAGAATTCCCCCTTCGATATTAGTAAGAATGAATTCCTGTATATAGGGTTGACTATTTGCTCAAAATATAAGAATATACCTATCCCGTTGTTCATTGGGTAAAATTCAGTTATTGAAGGTTTGAATATATGAAAACGATTTTTGTAAAACAGAAGGATGTAAAACGGACGTGGTATCTCATTGATGCCCAAGATAAAGTTTTAGGGAAAGTTGCCGTTAAGGCCGCATCGATTCTCCGGGGAAAGCACAAAGCGGAATTTACACCGCATCAGGAAATAGGTGATTATGTGATAATCATAAATGCCCGAAAGGCTAAGTTAGCCGGAAATAAGCGGAACGATAAACTTTATTACAGGCATTCGGGATACATGGGCGGTCTGCGGACAGAAAATTATGAATGGATGATGGAAAGCAAACCTACCTACCCTATGGAGCATGCCGTAAAAGGGATGTTGCCGAAAAACCGGCTGGGCCGTAAATTATTTTCTAATGTAAAAGTATACGCGGGGAGTGATCACCCCCATGCAGCTCAGCAGCCTGAGGTAGTTGAAATATAATTAAGCGAGGAGTCATAACGGTGGCAGAAAATTTAGCATACGGAACCGGGAGAAGAAAAACTGCAGTTGCACGTGTTTATCTGAGGAATGGAAGCGGGGCAATTAACGTAAACGGAAAGCCTTTCGACCAGTACTTTAACAGTGATGAAGACATGTATATCGTTAAACAGCCTCTTGACGTCACGGATTCTTTGGAAAAATTTGATATCTTTATAAATGTAACGGGCGGCGGCAAAAGAGGTCAGGCTGGAGCCATTCGTCATGGAATGGCCAGGGCTTTAGTTGAATTCAACGAAAATAACATGCCGGCAGTAAAGGCCAATGGTTTTCTGACCCGTGATCCGAGAATGGTGGAACGGAAGAAGTATGGTCAACGGGGAGCTAGAAGAAAATTCCAATTCTCTAAGAGATAATATTACTGTTTCCAAAAAAGAAAAGGGAACCGCCGGCAAGGGGATCAGGCTCTGCTTATCCGACGGTTCTTCTTTTTTTCTTACAGAGGAACTAAGTGACTGTTACGAGCCTGGAGATCCGGTAGACCCCGGCCTTTTTCAAAAATATATCCCTTATAAAAAATATTTGAACCTCTTAGACCGGACATACAAAATTCTTTCTTTTCGGGACCACTCTCGGTATGAATTAAAAAACAAAATACAGAAAAGGTCCGACCATCCCTACGTAGTTCCGGTGATTATGGAAATTATGACTGATACCGGATTATTGAACGATGCAAGGTTCGCGGAAAATTGGATACGCAGCAGACTTAAACGGAAACCTCTCGGTTTTACGGCTCTTATGTCGGAACTAAAGAAAAGGGGTGTGAGTGAGGAGGATGCCGGAATAGGTTTCGATGCTGTCGTATCTGATACTGCAGGCGATTGTTGTAAGGAAAGTAAAAATCAGCTGCTGGATGAGGCGGCGGAAAGAGTTGTGGAAAAAATGCTTCGGAATAATCCGCAGGCGGACCCGCGTAAAATTATGAGAAAACTCAAGTACCGGGGGTTCCATTACGGAAGAATACGGAAAAGTTTGAAAAAACAGCAATTCGAAATTTAGAATTGTCTATCTATTAATGCAAAGCTTAAAAGCTCTTTTTAGAAATTATGCCTCTTTCTGTCGACTGAAAGTATAGAATGAGGATTTCTCTTAGAAAAAGGATTGGGGGATTCTTTTAGCAGCTGCTGATTAGGCGGTATATCTGATTTATGACAACACTTCTAAAAACAAAAGTCTTTAAAAGGGCCCAAAAGAAAAAAATATTTCTTATTTTAATAAATTTCACTTGATATTATGGATATAATGGAATATGATTTTTAATTGAGGATTTAAATCCTCAAGAAAAAAATCATAAAAAAAAGAGGAATTAGGTATGGCAAAGACTAGTAAAATTCGGATTTTTTCTGCGTTAGAGGTAGCGAATATCTGCGGAGTTGTTAATCAGACGGCTATAAACTGGATTAAGAATGGGTACCTAAAAGCTTTCACAACACCCGGCGGTCAATACCGGGTTTATTCGGAAGATCTGGTTGATTTTCTCTCATCCCGAAACATGCGTGTTCCTGAAGAACTTAAAAAAATTCTGGATGAGAAACTGTTTGTTGATGAAGCTCTTATCGTTGATGATGATAAAGAACTGAATAATATGATAGCTCAGTTCTTTGAAAAGAAGTTCCCCGACATGAATGTGCATCAGGCATATGAAGGGGTTGACGCGGGTATAATGCTGACAACGATTAAACCGGGACTCATAATCCTCGATATCGACTTACCCGGCACCGACGGAATCGAATTATGCCGGAAGATACGTAACAATGCACCAACGGCTAAATCTATAGTCATAGCCATAACCGGTCTTGATGAATCCGTGGAAGAGGCAATAAAAGATGCCGGCGCAAATGAGTTTATGAAAAAGCCGTTAGATTTTAAAAAATTTCAGAAAGTTATTGAAACTGAGATAGAAAATACGGCAAAATACTAGTAAATAAAACTCGACCGGTAATGAGGAATTATGAGCCAGGAAAAGGGAACCATTCTTATTGTTGAAGATGAAGATGCCATACGGCTGACTCTTCGGGATTATTTAATGCGGAAAGGTTATAACATTTTGGTGGCTTCTGATGGTGTGGGAGCAATAAAGCAAATTTTAGATAATCCCGTTGATATTATCGTTACAGATTACCGTATGGATATTCTTGGCGGAGATTATTGGATAAAATTTTTAAAAAACTTTTGTATGGACCAGAAGATATATATTACCAGCGGGTTTCTCCGTCCTGAATTTCCAATACCCTTTGAAGTCCTGTATAAGCCTTACGATTATGCTGAACTGGAAGAGATGCTGAGAAAATCATTGGAAGAAAAAAATTCTTCTCAATAAAAAAATAACTGAGCCGCATTCAAAATTATCTAATTTTGAATGCGGCTTAACTTTACATAATTTTTTTATATTACACATGGTATCTTTGGAAACAGCTTGAGTATAAGAGGTTCCGTGCATATGAATGATGAAAATAAAGGTGTCGGGATTTCTATCGGAGGCAGAGTTCAGGGAGTGGGGTTCCGTTATTTTGCCCGCCGGAGCGCCTCTCGATACGGTGTTACCGGGTGGGTTCGGAATGAACCAAACGGTACCGTTACTGTAGTAGCGGAAGGAGACGGAAAATCTGTCGATGCTTTTGTGGAATCCCTGCGGAGAGGTCCTTCCTCTGCAAAAATCACCAGTTTTGATGTTAATGAAAAAAAATACGAAGGTGCATTTTCCTCTTTCGGGGTAAAATACTGATAATCTGAAATCACCGGCGGGTGGAGATTGATTCACACATTGATACTAAGGGCTGTCCAAAAAGAAATTTCTTATTGGACAGCCCCTTTTTATTTTCCAGTTTGTGCTATCGGTTTTTTATGGAGTAGAATGCATCCATACCGGGATAGGATGCATTTCCTTCCAGCAGCTCTTCGATCCTAATCAGCTGGTTATATTTCGCCAATCTATCGGAACGGGAGAGGGAGCCTGTCTTGATCTGACCCGTTTCTAATGCCACTACGAGATCGGCGATGAAGCTGTCTTCCGTTTCTCCGCTTCTGTGGGAAACGATGGCTGTATATCCCGCTTTTTTAGCCATTTCCACGGCTTCGAACGTTTCGGTGAGGGTGCCGATCTGGTTGACCTTTATAAGAATGGAGTTTGCGATGCCTTCCGAAATTCCCCGGGATAAGCGGGTTGTGTTGGTAACAAAAAGATCATCCCCGACAAGCTGCGTTTTGCTGCCGATTTTATTGGTGAGATCCTTCCAGCCTTCCCAATCATCTTCGGCCATTCCGTCCTCGATCGATATTATCGGATAGCGGGAAGCCCAGTCGGCCCAAAAATCCGCCATTTCGCTAGGTGAAAGTTCTCTTCCGTCGGATTTTTTGAATACATATTTCCCCTTACCGGAATCAAAAAACTCACTGGCAGCGGGATCTAAGGCAATCATTATATCTTTTTCCATTTTATACCCCGCTTTTTCTACACTTTCCATGATTACTTCCAGCGCCTCTTCGTTGGATTTCAGGTCCGGGGCAAATCCGCCTTCGTCACCCACGGCAGTGCTGTACTTTTTCTCTTTAAGCACCCCTTTTAAGGTATGAAACACCTCGGCAATCATTCTGACGGCTTCCCGGATACATTCAGCACCGACGGGCATCACCATAAACTCCTGGAAATCCACTGAATTATCCGCGTGGGCACCTCCATTGATGATGTTTGCCATAGGCACCGGTAATAATGAAGAGTGGTAAGAACCCAAATATTTATATAGGGGAATACCAAGAAATTCCGCGGCAGCTCTAGCGGTAGCCATGGACACACCGAGAATTGCATTGGCGCCAAGCTTTGATTTATTTTCGGTGCCGTCCAGTTCGATCATGGTCCGGTCGATATCGACCTGGTCTAAGGCATCCAACCCTTCAACTTCCGCGGCGATAACGTTATTCACGTTTTCAACTGCCTTTAGAACACCTTTTCCTTTGTACCTGTTTTTATCTCCGTCTCTAAGCTCCACGGCTTCGTGTTCTCCGGTGGATGCACCGGAAGGTACCGCGGCCCGGCCGTATGAGCCGTCTTCCAATACCACATCGACCTCTACTGTTGGGTTACCCCGGGAATCAAGAATTTCCCGTCCCTCTACGTATTCAATAATGCTCATGATTATCCTCCTAAAAAATTTTCATCCTATTCTACAACTGTATAATGGTGTTGAAGCATCAGAGATGTCAAGTAAACACAGGGAAATCATCCGGAAACACAGGGAAATCATCCGCTATATTTTCCCTTTTATCTTAGTAAGAAGGCAATTCTAAATTGCAAATTGAGAATTGCTGTTGACCGCTGACAATATTGGGTTTTAATATATTTACTATGCGCTATTCAAGGCTTTTCGCTAAGACCCTTCGGAATGTCCCGCGGGATGCTAATATAACCAGTCATAAATATTTACTCCAGGGGGGATATATCCGGCCCTTGGGAAAGGGGCTCTATTCATTTTTGCCTTTAGGATACCGGGTACTGCAGAATTTGACCCGTATTATCCGGGAAGAGATGAATAATTTGGGAGGTCAGGAGGTACTGGTTCCCCTCATCAACCCTTTTGATATATGGAAGAAGAGCGGGCGTGACCGGCTTGCCGAGGATGATCTTGTCAAGTTTACCGATCGGGAAGGGAAGGAGCTGGTTCTTTCACCCACCCATGAAGAGGCAATGGTCGAACTTGCCCGGGTAGGATTAAACTCATACCGAGACCTTCCCGTGTTTCTTTATCAATTTCAGACAAAATACCGGGATGAAGAAAAGACACGTTACGGGATGATCCGGACAAAGGAATTCATCATGTCCGACGGATATTCCTTCCACCGTTCTTACTACGATTTGAATAATTTCTTCCCCAGGGTTTTTTCAGCCTTCACCAGAATTTTTAAACGGTGCGGTATATCTGTTTTTGCCGCGGAAGCCGGTGTCGGCTATATGGGCGGTGATAAGTCTTTTGAGTTTTTTTTGGCTTGCCCATGGGGAGAAGACCGGGTAATTAAATGTAATCAATGCAGCTATACCGCCAATAAAGACATAGCCCGCGGATTATCGGTTTCCCATCCTGAGTTCCCCCGGAAACTGGAAACCGTAAAGACGCCGGATTCCGGAAGCATGGAAAAACTATCTAAAAAACTGAATGTGCCTAAAGAATGTCTGACCAAATCGATGGTGTATAAAACGGATAACGGATATATCATGGCTGTTGTCCGGGGAGATCATACGGTAAGTGTGGAGAAACTTTCTCAAACAGCGGATGAAGAGGTTACAGGTCTTGCAACTGATGAGGAACTCAAAGAGCTCAATCTGGAACCGGAATATGTTTCGCCGGTGGGACTGGAATCATCCATAAAAGTTATTGTGGACACTGCTGTTTCTCAAGCCCCTAATCTTATTTATGGAGCAAATAAGAAAAATCTTCATTACATGAATGTAAATTTCGGGCGGGATTACAGCGCCGCCGCCGTGGGAGATATTGCGATATTAGGCGGAGGAAGCAGGTGCAAGATCTGTAACAGCGAACTTACGGAAGAACGGGCAATTGAATTAGGGCATATCTTTAAGTTGGGTGATTATTATACTAAGCGGTTGAATCTTTCAGTTCAGGATGAAAGCGGTAAAGTGCTGGTTCCTCATATGGGGTCCTATGGAATCGGTCTTGGAAGGGTAGTAGCGGCTGCGGTAGAGTCAAATCATGATGAGAAGGGAATCATCTGGCCGGATGAGCTTGCTCCTTTTAAGGGATATATGATGTTCATTGGAAAATCCCACAAGGGTAAAGAAATTATAAAAGAATTGGATGAAATTTTGGGAGATAAGGTTCTTTGGGATGACCGGGAAGAATCAGCGGGAGTCAAATTTAAAGATGCCGATCTTTTAGGAATTCCCTACCGGATAGTGATATCATCCCGAAGCTTAGACCGGGGCATTATTGAAGTGATAGACCGTAAAAGGGGAAAGCTGCGAAAGATGTCTAAGGAGTCTCTTATTTCATTCGTCAAGGCCCCAACCGGATACAATGTTCCCGGGAGGAAAACGTTCTATGAAATTTGAACTCAATCAGGAATTAATCGAAATGATCATCTTTAGTATGGAAAACCAGAGTACCGCTTATTATCTGGATACCCATAAATTGAACGTGGTAGCGGAGGATGATATAGAAGATTATCTCCAAGACCATGAAGAAAAGCCGGATGAATCCGGTGAAACGGCATTTGATGAAAGATTTATAAGTATTCCGGAATGGCGTTCTGTTGATGGATACAATCTCATGGAAAAGTTCGTTGCTTCTCTTCACAACCCTATATTCAGAGAGCGGCTGAGAAACATTCTAGCTTCCGGAAGAGGGGTATTCAGGCAATTCAAGGATACGGTAAAGGAGAAGAAAGAGATTGAACGGCTCTGGTACTCCTTTAAGGAACGGGAAATGCGGCAAGTTGTACGGGAGTGGTACAAC
>CAZUAE010000009.1:0-120120 GCA_964618265.1 uncultured Spirochaetales bacterium
GTTCTTCTTTTTCATCTTGTATGTGTTGTTTTCAGCGGTACCATCTTTTTTTTGTTTTTTTAGATTATCTCTGAAGACGCTTACCGAATCGGGGTGCAGGAAGTCGGCAAATGATTTTCCGAGTACCTCCTCCCGTGTGTATCCTCCGAGTGCCTCCAGCCATGCCGGGTTTATTTCGAGAAAGAATCCGTTATTATCTAAGGATTGATACGGCAGTGGAGCGTTATCAAAGAGCCCTTTGTACTTCTCCTGCAGCTGTTTGTATTCGGTAATATCTTGTACATTTTCCAGCACATAATTGACCTCACCATCATCGCCGAATATTGGAATAATACTGATTTTTTTGTAACTCCCATCTATCGGATTTCGGTCTTCGTATTGTCTATACGTGCCGTCCTTAAAAGTCTGCATAGTTGGACAATCTTTACAGGGTGAGTCGAAACCTTTAAAAGCCTTATAACAGTATGGTCTCTCCTCTCTTTCTTTTTCAGGTATCCATTCGTGTTCTTTCCAGTTACTTAAAATGATTCGATAATTTTTATCGACTAACGCGAGTAAACTATCGACGGCAGAAAACGTGCTGCTCAGATGTTTATAATATTCGTCTCGCGTCTTTTCTACACGTAATCGTTCCTCATTTTCTTTTTCCAAACTATTATTAGCATTGAATAATTCATACGCCATGGTAATCGATTCAAGCAGTACAAACTCACCCGCGTTTTTCAATACATATCCATACCGGGTAATTCCCTTAACTTTATCGACCATCTCTTTTTCAGAATGGCTGGTAAGGAATACAATCGGGATGTCATGATGTGAAAGGATTTCCCCTGCAGTCTCCGTCCCCTCCATCCCCTTTCCAAGATCAATATCCATGAGAATGAGGGAAATCTCGGGGTCTGAGTCCACCGCCTCGACTGCTTTCTTGCCGTTATAGGCGGTAACTACCTCAAAGCCGTGCTTTTCAAGCATTTTAGCTTCGGTCATTGCGATGAGGGCTTCATCTTCTACAAGGAGTATTGTTTTCGTCATCGCGCACCTACCGATTGTTTAGTATAGTACTCCTGTTAGTTCAGTACAAGCATGATATGGCAGCAATTTTCGGTGATCACATTCGCATTAAAATTTATAAATTGTTTTATTACAAGCAATTAAATAAATCGGATTGACCGGAAATTGCTTCATTGAAAACACTGTTATATATAAGTATATTCTGGTAAAATAGGATTGAACCATGAACCTTATAGTAATCGTACTGGATACCTTCCGCTCCGACATTATCGGTCCCGGAAACAAGCTCAGTTTTGTCCGGACACCTAATCTGGACCAGTTTGCCCGGGAGGGAACCGTGTTCCGTGAAGCCTACGGTGAAGCGCAGCCAACCCTTCAGGCGAGACGCGCCTTTCTTACGGGGAAGCGCGGGTTCCCGTGGCGGTACAATTTTGACCGGCGGGGGCATTGGCACCACGCGCCGGGGTGGCACAAGATCCCGCCGGAGCACATTACTGTGCCGGAGATCCTTACAAACCGGGGATACCTTACCGGTATGATTGCCGATGTTTTTCATATGTTCAAGCCCACCATGAATTACACCCGCGGATTCACCAATTACCGTTTTATCCGGGGGCAGGAAAGTGATAACTTCCGGAGCGGTTCCGTAAAGAGCGTGGAGGAGCGGCTGAAACGGCATGTCCGAGAACCGGTGGACGTTTTGCGGCATGCCAATTTGATTCAGTACCTTCTGAATACCAAGGACCGGAAGCTGGAGGAAGATTATTTCTGCGCCCAGGTGATGCAGGGGGCCTGTCAATGGCTGGATGAGACTGCAGGGGAGGCGCCCTTTATGCTTTGGGTTGAAGCCTTTGACCCCCACGAACCCTGGGACCCGCCCCGCTCCTATGCCGACGCATATTTCAGTGATTATAACGGAAAGGATTTTATCGTCCCCGGGGCCGGTCTTGAAAGAGGGCCTATGAGTGATGAGGAGATCGAGCGTACGAAAGGTCTCTATTTTGGAGAGGTTACCTTTGTTGACAAGTGGGTCGGAACCCTTTTGGAAAAGATTGATTCCCTCGGGCTTCGGGATGATACGGCCGTGATGATTCTCTCGGACCATGGAACGCAGGTTTGGGACAAGGGGAGTTTCGGAAAGGGAGTGAGCTTTATGCATCCCTTCAATACCGGTATGGTGTGGATGATGCGGGGTCCCGGAATACCCGCTGGAAAAAAGATCGATGCTTTAGTACAGGGTCATGATGTCACGCCCACCATGATGGAACTGTTAGGGGTACCATTCCAGGGTGACGGGGTGAGTGTCCTTCCCCTTATTTCCGGTAAAAAGGAGAAACTCCGGGAGGAAGCGGTCATCGCGTGGTCTGAGTTCGCGGAAGGGCACGCCCCTGCCAGGGTTTCCGTGCGTACCGATTCATGGAACTTCGTACATGCCGCGGGAAGACCGGAGAAGCACCCCGAACTCTACGACATCAAAAACGATCCTGAAGAGGATCGGAATGTTATCAGCGAACACCCCGAACAGGCTTCGCGTTTCATAAAATCGATAGAAGCGGTCATCGGTTCTCCTGTAGATTCCCCCATGCCGGAACTATGTGACCGGGAAATATCCCCCATGCTGAAATACCTGCGTAAACGGTCTCCTTAAATAGGGGTTTCGATCAGCGTTAGATTGTTCTGAAAATTGGTATCTCTAACCGAGCTTGCAAATCTTCCGTCTAAGGTAACTATATGGGCATCGATTTTTTTTCGCCAGCAGAAGAAGGTATAAATCTGTTATCTGCTTATGCCCCTGAATCAGCGCGGGCGGGAAGGAGCTTGCTTCTGCAAAATCAACGGTGTCCGGAATAAATTTATGATTAGGGTGATCAGTCATTTTTCTTAGAAGTTTGTGTGCGGTTGATGGTAATACGGTCAGTATCCCGTATTTCTTTCCGAAGAAGCTCATTAATAACTTGGCTTAAGGGTATATCTTTGTTTTGTGAGATAACCCTGGCGGGGGAATCTTCAGCCAGGGTGAAATCACCCTTTAAAAGATCCCGGAACCTCGGGTCGGCAATACGGGAACCGATATCCTGCCCGGACCGGTCAGCTTTCCGGTTTGCCGGACCAATCGTCGTTCCCGGAGGGGGAAAGGTAGAGGGTGTGATGTTCTTTCATGAAAGACTACCGTTTTACCCGGGCGTTCCCTTCCCAGACGCTCCAGACCTGGTCCTCATCCACCGGCTGTGCGTAGTCGGTCAGGAAGGATGTAGCCAGGGCTCCCGTGGCCCAGCCAAACCGGATCCATTTTTCCGGTTCCCATCCCTTAAGGATGGCGTAAAGCACTCCGCCCACGAACCCGTCGCCTCCGCCGATCCGGTCCAGCACCCGAATCTCCCGGGGTTCCGCAATGTGCCAGTCCTCTCCCGCGGACATGATGGCCCCCCATAGATGGCTGTTAGCGTGAACTACCTGACGCAGTGTTGTGGCAAATACCGAGGCGTTGGAGTACTCCTTTTTTACGCGGTTTATCATCTCTTTAAAGCTGTCGATTTTATCGGAGATTTCCTTGCCTCCGGCTTCCGGTCCCTTTATCCCCAGACAGAGCTGAAAATCCTCTTCGTTTCCCACCAGAATGTCGGAAATTCCTGCTATCTCCGAGAAGATGTCCCTTAGTTCTTTCTCCCGGTTTTTCCAGAAGGAAGCCCGGTAATTTAAATCGAAGGAGATCCGGGTGCCGTATTTCCTGGCTGCCCGGGCAAGTTCAAGGCAGAATTGACTGGTTTCCTCTGAAAGGGCTCCCACCAATCCGGAGAGGTGCATTATCTGAACTCCCTCTCTGCCAAAAATCCGTTCTAAATCAAAATCCCTGACGTTGAGGGTGCGGCCTACTTCGCCCGCCCGGTCGTTAAAAACCCGGGGCCCCCGGACACCGTAACCGCTGTCGGCGATGTTTATCTGGTGCCGGTATCCCCATGGAGAACCCTGTTCTACTTCTTTACCTTCAAAGTCCATTTGCCGGCTTTTCAGATTGCCCTTTATAAGTTTGGCGATGGGACTGTCCTTAACGAATGTAGTGAGTACCTTTACGGGGAGTCCCAGAAAAGAAGGTATACTTGCCACATTCGTTTCCGCGCTGGTGGCATGCATGTAGAGCGTTTCACTGCCGTGAACGGGCTGTCCATGATACGGGGTAAGTCGAATACCCATGCTGGTAGGAACAAGCAGAGAATAGGCAAAATCTTTTTTCAATTCTAAATTCATATTTCAGCTCCTAATTCAGTTTTATTCGATATCTCTGTATAAATCTACTATGGAGATGGACATGAAATCAATTGATAGTTCTATCCTGTTGGAATACAATTGATCTGCGAAAGACACAGAATACGATCTTCTAAAATACCGAACGTTTACAGAAGATTCTGATATTGATTTGGTGGTAAAGGGGCTCCCTGAAGGCCGTTTTCAATATGGCGGCTTATAAAACAGGCGGATATTTAGGGGAGGGTCCCGCCCAGACGCAAAACGTCTCCCTGTTCATTGCTGGATCATCGCTGCTTTACTGCAGCTTTGAGTAGTTGCTGGACTTGCCGGAGAAGAGTTCCTCAAAGTAAGAAGATTTTGAGGAACGATAATCCTCAAAATATTGAAATTTTGAGGAGAGACGGTTATATTTAATATACAAATGTATATTCACCGGTACTTTGACAATTTAGATAATTATCTTAAACCCCGAAAAGCTCTCATTATTCTCGGACCTAGGCAGATTGGAAAGACAACGTTGACACGGAAATACCTGGAACGGCAAGATAAAAAGTGCCTCTATGTTTCCGGTGACGATATTAGAATGCGGGAAGTCTGGAGTTCTATGCGGCTGGATATGCTCAAAGAATTTACCGCGGGATATGAAAAAATTATAATCGACGAAGCTCAAAGGATTCCCAATATCGGAATCTCGGTAAAACTGCTTATCGATGCCCGCGTTCCGACCAATATTATCCTCACCGGTTCATCTTCCTTTGAATTGACAGGTCAGATCGGCGAACCTTTAACGGGACGGAAAAGAACCCTTCATATGTTTCCTCTCTCTCTAACAGAACTTAAGGAGGAATGGAACACGTATAAACTCCGTGAAAACTTGGAAGATTTTCTTATTTACGGGATGTATCCGGAGGTTCTTCTTTCGGATAATAAATCGGAAAGGACGGATGTTCTCAATGAGATAACGGGTTCCTATCTGCTGAAAGATATTCTGGAACTCAACGGTGTTAAAGGTTCGAAAATTCTTCTCGATTTATTACGCCTGCTGGCCTTTCAGGTAGGTTCCCTTGTCTCCCTGCGGGAATTAGGAACCCGGTTAGGTCTCGATTATAAAACCGTAGCCCGGTATCTTGATCTGCTAGAAAAAGGATTTGTGCTCTATAACCTTCGAGGTTACAGCAGGAATCTTAGAAAAGAAATAACGAAGAAGAGCAAATACTATTTCTACGATACCGGCATCAGAAACGCTCTTATCGCCAATTTCAACCCTATTCATATGAGGAATGATATCGGTCCCCTTTGGGAGAATTTCTGCTTCATGGAACGGCTTAAGAAACTGAACTACACCAATACTATTGCCAACCTTTATTTCTGGCGTACCTGGGATGGTCAGGAGATTGATTTTGTAGAAGAGCGGGAAGGAAATGTTTTTGGATTTGAAATTAAATGGAGTAAATCAAATCCAAAACCGCCTAAAGACTGGCGGAGCACCTATCCTGAAGCGGGTTATCAAGTGATCAGCCGGGACAATTTTCCGGATCTGCTGCTGTAGTCCTGTTGCCGATAGATTTTTTTTTCTTATCATTTTTATGAAGAAAAAAAGGCGTAAGAGATGAGGAATCACGAGAGTTCTGAACAGGAGGAAGTACTCAGGCAGCTTCTGGAGAAGGAAAAGTCCAGCCGGGAAAAAGTAGATAGAGCTAAGAAAGAAGCGGAGAAAACAGTAGAAAAGGCGAAAGAAGAAGCGGAAAAGATCGCGGAGGAAGCGGAGAAATCCGCTCAAGAAGAAGCAGAATCCATTCTGAAGGAAGCGGAATCAAAGGAGGTAAAGGGAAAGGAACGGAAAGGTCCTTTGCCCGCCGGTACCGGTAATGGTAATGCTCTTAAGGATAAGGCCCGAGTAAACAAAGAAGAAGCGGTAAAGCTCCTTACCGATGAATCATGGGACGATTTAATTAATGCGGGTTCTCTGGAACAAGCTATAGACGGCACGCTTGCTGACAGAATTTTTATACCCGTGCCCTTTCTTCACGGGAATACGAAATCCTTCTATACAATGCTGTGGCGCTCTCACGAACTGGAGAACCTTTTTATTTTGCTCCGTGGTATTCATAACCGCGTAAAACCCGGAAAGATCCGTTCTTCCCTGAAACAGCTGGGCGGCCCGGTACCGCATATTTTTCGGCCTGTCCCCCGAGGAAATCCTCGGATCCATTTTAAGCCGGGGCATTAAGGTTCAGACGGGCCACCTAAAAAAAATCGCTTCGGCAGGAACTGTATTGGAGGTCCTGCAGGATATATGGGGGACGGAGTTGGAAGGAATCGATCAGCTGTATGAACTATCGGCCCGGGATCAGCTCCTCCGGCTGGAACTGCTCTTCCGGAGACATCGTCATCAAATAGCTGAGACTGCTCTATCGGGGTCTCCATTTCACTTAGGGATACTTCTTGCATACCTGGTGATTCTGGAAGATGAAACGGATGATCTGGCAGCGGTATTCGAGGCAGTTTCCGAAGGCTGGAGTAAAGAGGAATTGAAGAAAGAGCTGATTGCGGAGAGAGGCACGGCATACACAGCATAGGAAAGTTTTATGTTTGCACCGACTAAATTACAGCGGGGTAACATTTTTATCCCGGACACCGATGTGGAGGAAGCAGCGGTTACCATCGCCCGGTTTGAAAAACTGCATCTAAACATCCGGCACGAAGAAGGGTGGCGGGAAACATCATCCCGGTGGAATGAACTCCTGGACAAGTATCTTGAATATAAGGGAAGGATCGATAAACTGATGTCCGTTTTGGACGTGCCTTTATCATCTATCCCTTCTCCGCGGCGGGTGGAACCGTCGGAACAGGTAAAGGAGCTGGATAAAACCATCGGCAGCGCGGAAGACGAAATCCTCCGCTGGAAGGAAAAGATGGATGATGCTGAATCGAAAATTGATCATCTTGGTCTTCTGATTCAGGAAGCTCGTCTCCTCTTACCCTTGGAGATGCCCGTTGATGAAATCAGGAACCCTTCCTTTTTGAGCTGGAGTGTGGGAACAATGTCCCGGGAAAATCTGGAACGCCTTAAGGTGGTGCTTTTCCGGGTTCCGGTAATAATTGTTCCAATAAAAGTAGAACCTGAACGGGTGTTAATAGTAGCAGCAGCAGACCGGGACCATGGAGAGTTTCTGGCCAGGGCTGCCAGAGGTGTTTTTATGGAACCCGTGGAACTCCCCGAAGGAATAAAGGGAATCCCCAAAGAGGTTTTGCCCCAACTGGAGAAGCGTCTTCAAGAGCAGAAAAGCCGGAAGAAAGAGCTTTTACGGCAGCGGGAAGAGATTCGGAATAACTGGATACACCGCCTTCAGGGCCTCGCTCAGAGTGTGGAGTGCAACCTCCGTATATCCAGAGCCATCACCAGTTTCGACAAACACGGATCCCACCCCGTTGGCGGGCCTCACCTTTGTGCTGATGTAAAACTGGAACGGTCGGATGACCCCGCGGACATTACCGGAGGTGTGGTGATTACTGAAAAAGAGAGTAAACGCATGGTGAACGTGTCTTTTGAAGCACGTCTGTCTCTTGCTTGGGATGAATTGAGGGGAGTTATTTTTAGGAGGATTATGCAGTCATGAATGAAAAAGCCGGCAGCCTAATCTGGATAAGCGAATTTGTTGTAAAGGCCAGGCTGGAAGGAACACTCACCCTATCCGAGCAGGTTCTGGTAGGAGACGACAAGCTGACCGCTGAGGTTATCGCGCTGGATCCGGATACGGCTACCGTTCAGGTGTACGAAGATACTACAGGTCTTAAGGCGGGAGACCACCTTTTTAGGACCGGATACCCCCTTTCGGTTAGTTTGGGCCCCGGGCTTTTAGGGAACGTCTACGACGGTATCCAGCGTCCCTTGGATGTGCTTAAGAGTCAGACCGGTATATTTGTCAGACAGGGAATATCCGCGGATCCTCTGAATTTGAGCAGGGAGTGGGAGTTTACACGGAAAGTAGAAGAGGGTGATACTGTTGGTCCTGGTGATATTATCGGAGTTGTTCAGGAAACTCCCCTTATAGAACACCGCCTGCTGGTTCCTCCCGGAATTAGCGGTAAGATAACAGAAGCTGCTGATGACGGAGGTACTGGAGGACTTTCCCGAACTTAAGGATCCCTGGTCCTCTCATCCTCTGATGGAGCGGACTATCCTCATCGCAAACACCTCCAACATGCCGGTAGCGGCCAGGGAGTCAAGCATCTATACAGGAGTGACCATGGCTGAGTACTACCGTGATCAGGGTTACGATGTGGCGGTGATGGCGGATTTCACTTCCCGATGGGCCCAGGCGCTCCGGGAAATATCCGGCAGACTGGGAGAGATGCCCATCGAGGAGGGTTATCCCGCCTATCTTCCCGCCAGGCTTTCCGCTTTCTACGAACGGGCCGGAAGGGTCACGGTCTACGGCGGCAGGGAAGGATCGGTTTCACTTATCGGAGCAGTATCTCCGCCGGGAGGTGATTTTTCCGAACCGGTGACCCGTAACACTCAACGGTTTACCCGGTGCTGGTGGGCTTTGAGTACTGATCTTGCCCACAAAAGGCACTATCCCGCCATCGACTGGCTTTCCCGGCTGATGAAGGACGGGATAGGTGAGGGAGAAACCCGGGAGGACCATCAGGACCTTTCAAACCAGCTATACGCCTCCTACACGGAGGCGCAGAATGCCCGGAACCTTGCCCAGATAATCGGCGAAGAGGACCTTCCGGAAAAGGAGAAAAAATATCTCCGCTTCCTGTCGGATGCCTCAGAAACATTTATTTCGGTGTGGCGTCTGGCCATGGAGCTCCGGAAAACCCGCCGGCAGGTTAACGCCCTGGAAGCTGTTATTATTCCCCGGTACGAAAACACTATCGCCTATATCGCGGATCAACTGGAGGAGGAGGAACGGGAAGACATCGTCCACGCCAAAAAGGTCAAGGAAATACAGCAGGAACAGGAGTAATCAGCGCAATTGCCGGTACACCTTTGTGCGGTGTAGAATAAATTAAAGGATCAGCCTATAATCGCGTATATTTCCGCTAATCAAAGGAGCCTCCATGTCTCAGAAAATAGCTGTTATCGGAACCGGATATGTAGGACTTGTTTCCGCGGTGGGTCTTGCCGACTTTGGAAACCAGGTGATTGGGGTTGATTTAAATCCTGAGATAATCGAAAAGCTCTCCCGCGGTATACCCACCATATATGAACACGGGCTCACCGATTACCTGGAGCGGAATGTAACCTCCGGCAGACTCTCCTTTACTACCGGAATTGCCCGGGCTGTCGGAGCAAGCGACATTGTTTTTATCGCCGTAGGGACACCGTCCAATGATGACGGTTCAGCCGACCTGTCCCAGGTTAAGGGGGTCATCCGGTCGCTGGCGGAATCCGCGAAGGGCCGCAAGATTGTGGTTACCAAATCCACCGTACCGGTAGGTACCAACCGCTGGATTTCCCGAGAACTGGAAAAGCTCACCCCTCAAGGCGGGGGAACTTTTTCCGTCGTTTCCAACCCGGAGTTTCTCCGGGAAGGACGGGCGGTGCAGGACTTCTTCCATCCGGACCGGATCGTTCTGGGCATTCAGGATAATTCAGTAAAGCCCGTACTCGAAGACATCTACCGTCCCCTCTACCTCATCTCCACCCCCTTCGTCTGGGGCAGCTGGGAAACCGCGGAACTCGCTAAGTACGCCGCAAACGCGTTTCTCGCTACCAAGATAACCTTCATCAATCAGATGGCGAACTTAGCGGAAGCTTGCGGTGCCGATGTTCACAGCATCGCTAAAACCATGGGCATGGACGGAAGAATCAGTCCGAAATTTCTGCATCCCGGGCCCGGTTACGGGGGCAGCTGTTTTCCCAAGGATACCCGGGCATTGGCGGGTATGGGAAAGGAACGGGGTGTTCCACTGTCTTTAGTGGAGGAGGTGATCCGTTCCAATGAGCGGCAGAAACTCCGGGTTGCGGCGCGCATGAAGGAGCTTTTACACGAACTGTCCGGGAAGAAAATAGCGGTACTGGGACTCGCTTTTAAGGCGGAAACCGATGACGTCCGGGAATCGCCGTCTCTCTCCATCGTGCCTGCTCTTCTTTCCGAAGGCGCCGCGGCAGCTCTTCACGACCCGAAGGCCGCGGACAATTTCATCAAGCACATCCAGCGGACTCCCGGAGCGGACCGCGTCACCATGCATCCGGGCGTATACGAAGCTGTTGATGGGGCGGACGGCATACTGATCCTTACCGAGTGGAACGAGTACCGGAATATGGACCTAAAGCGGATACGTTCCCTCATGAAGGGAAATCTGATCTACGATACCCGGAACGTACTGGATGCCGAAGAGGCGGCGGCATTGGGCTTCCGGTATTACGGGACGGGAAGATAAGTTTAAATTTCACCGTTCCAGAGCAGCTGTAAAAAATGCCGGTACGGAAGCACCTGGATATCTCCAATCAGCCTTGGCGCGGGATCCAGGGAGACTGCAATTTTTTTCTTTAAGGTTATGTCTTCGTCCAAAGCAATAAACTCCAATATCGAACTGCTTAAAATAGATGATGAGGCAGCCCTTCGCACTGCAATCCTGCCTGCAATTCATAGGAATCCTCTTTACCTCAAAATCGATTTGGAGTAGCATGATCTACATGAAAGGGGAATCGAAGGACAGTAAATGGTACGGTCTCCCTCCCGGAACGGTTATGCCGGAAGAATACGGCGGAAAACCGCTTAAAATTCGGGCAATCCGTTACGGGGAAGATAACGTACAGGAAGAGAAGCTGGATTTACGGATCGACGAACGGGCAGCGGAACCCGTAAAGCCGGTGAATTGGCTCGATATCGTGGGTGTGGAGAACGGCCCCTTCCTCGAAAAACTTGGTTCCTTATTTTCTATCCACCCCTTGGTACTAGAAGATATTCAGAACACCGTTTAGCGGCCTAAGTACGATGATTACGGTGATTTTATCTACATAATTTTTAGAATGATCGAATGGGATGCGGACAGCCGGGAAGTTACCAGTGAACAGGTATCGCTCGTGTTGACAAAGGCTCATGTCCTCTCCTTTCAGGAACGGACCGGAGACATGTTTGATGTTATCCGGAAAAGAATTACCTCCGGGAGCGGACGTGTGCGGAAAAAAGGGTCCGATTACTTGGCATATGCCCTTCTCGACGCCGTAGTAGACCACTATTTTTTGGTGCTGGAAAAATTAGAGGATGAGTTCGAAGACATCGAAGACCTTCTGGTAACAAATCCCCGTCAGGATATCATCACCAGGATACATAAATTAAAAAGGCAGATCAATGTTCTCAGACGCGCGGTATGGCCCCTCAGGGAGGTGACGGGAGAATTCCGGAAACGGGAATCCGTGCTGGTTGATGAGGAAACATCGATTTATTTAGGTGATCTCTACGATCATGTGATCAAAATAATCGATACACTGGATTCTTTTAGAGAAATGTCTTCCAACCTTATTGACCTTTACCATTCTCATCTCAGTACCAACATGAACCAGGTTATGAAGGTTCTCACCATTATTGCCACAATTTTCATCCCCCTCACCTTTATAGCAGGTGTTTACGGTATGAATTTTAAGTACATGCCGAAATTGGATTATCCCTGGGGTTATCCGGCGGTGATCGGTGTTATGGCGATGGTGACAATCGGGATGATGGTATTTTTTAAACGGAAGAAATGGCTGTAAAATCTCTATACTGCCAAAAATTGGTTGTTTTTT
Source organism: uncultured Spirochaetales bacterium (assembly GCA_964618265.1). Taxonomy (GTDB): domain Bacteria; phylum Spirochaetota; class Spirochaetia; order CAYLLE01; family CAYLLE01; genus CAYLLE01. Next base: position 12,005 of record CAZUAE010000009.1, read on the forward strand.
TGACAGATGTGGGATACTATTAATATGCGTGAAAATGAATCTTAGGGGGTTTAAGGTGAAAAAGGCTGCGATATTCATTTTTTTAATTATGCTTATAGGTTTTTTCTTCAGCCTGCCGCTCTTTGCGGGAGGGGCCCAGGAAGAAGAGGTGACCCAGCTTCAAGTTGAAAAACAGGAACGGATATATATTGCTCCGCAGAATCCGGAGGCGGACAAGCAGGAACTTGTATTATCTCCGGGACTCATCATTTCCGAAGGGCGGGTAGTTAAAAGATACGAACTCACCATATTTGACAGCGCGGGGAACGAAGTATTTACCGTAGCGGAGGAAACTACCGAAACGAGAGGATTTTTCGGCCGATTATTCGGTTCCGAGAAGCCTAGTGTAACCCTTCCCGATACTCTGCGCTGGGAGGGTGTGGATAATGACGGTAATTTTGTCGAGGACGATGATTATGTTTACCAGGTCACCATCACCGACAGCGAAGGAAATGTCGCGAAAACTCCTCCTTTAGGCGTAACCGTGGATAACACACCTCCTGCAATTGATAAAATATCCGCGGAGTATAAAATTTTCAGTCCCAACGATGACGGTTTGCGGGATACTCTTCTTATAGAACAATCCGGAAGCCGGGAGATAAAGTGGGAGGGAACCATAACCGATTCCGAAGGCAATACTGTTAAGACATATACGTGGGTAAACGAAAACAGAAAAAGAATAGCTAACGATGTAATTCCTCCCGATTTTACCTGGAACGGTACCGATGAGGACGGGGAAACGGCAGAAGACGGTACTTACACTTATACGCTTACCGGTACCGACAGGGCGGGTAACCGATCCTCTCAGGAGCTAACCGGTATAAGGGTTAGTACCGAAGCGGGTGACATCACTCTGAACCCGCGGGAATACGATGCGTTCTCGCCAAACAATGACGGTGTTCAGGATGTAATCAATTTTGAACCCGATATTACAGATCCGGTGGATATTGCTGATTGGACATTCCGTATTCAAAACACCGCGGGAAAAACCCGGATGAGCAGATCCGGTGACGGCATGCCGCCCGATCCTATCACATTCGACGGCTATGCCGATGACGGTGAACTGTTGAATGACGGGACCTATTATGCCATCCTCCAGATACAGTATGTAAACGGTAATATCGTGGAATCCCAACCCACAAAATTTACTATCGATACGGCTGCTCCCCGGGCCGTACTTTCCGCGGATCCTAGAGTATTCGGCGGAGCGGGTAAAGAATCTGTGGAGATCTATGCTGAAATGACCCCCCAGGACCCCTGGATAGGAATTATAGAATATGAGGAAGAGCAGGTTATCTCGGAACCTCTTTCAGAATACGGCATAACGGGAGAGTCCTTCCGGTACGCCTGGTACGGCAACTATCTTGATGGAACTGAGGCGCCCGACGGAACGTATACCGCATATCTGGAAGCTGTGGATGAAGCCGGAAACCGCGGCACCTCTAACATGGTAAAAATAAGAAAAGATACCAGGAAGACACCAATAGATGTTACCGTGGATAAGAAATACTTCTCTCCCGACGGTGACGGAAACAAGGACTACGCAAACGTGGATCTGCAGTACGAGGTGGATGACAGCATAGAAAACTTTTTGGTGAGTATTCTTGATGATGAAGAGAGGCCGGTCCGGACACTTTATAAGCGGCAGGCTTTCCCCTCCTTTCGCTGGGATGGACGGACAAACGGAGGAATCCCTGTTCCCGAAGGGGAATATATGGTGAACTTCGAGGTGGTGTACGAAAATGGGAATCATCCCAAAGCACAGGCGGGACCGGTTGTGGTTGATACCACCGATCCCGACATCATGGTGCAGTTGGAATACAACACCTTCTCTCCAAATGATGATGGAGAAAGGGACACCATACAGGTCCGGCAGGATTCAAGCACTGAAGATACGTGGACCGGAGTTCTCTTAGATTCTGAAGGAAATGAAGTAATGTCCGAGAGCTGGGAAGGCGAAGCTCCCGATTTTACGTGGGACGGCCGGGGCCCGGAAGGCGAAATACTGCCCGATGGAGTGTATACCTACCGGATATCAGCCGAGGATAAGGCCGGAAACGCGGGTTCCGCACGGGTGCAGGTGAGGATCGACACAAAAGAACGGGAAGTGACAATAATTCCCGAGGTAGACGGTTTCTCACCAAACGGAGACGGCTACCGGGATCAGATAGAATTCTCCATACAGGTAAAGAATCCCGATTTGGTGGAATCCTGGCAGCTTGATCTCGCGGATACTCTCTTCGGAACCAGGCACGCCATAAGCGGAGACACTGCAATTCCGGAACGGATATCCTGGGACGGCGTTTCTAAGGATGGAAGAATCTATGATGGCAGATACTACGCTCGCCTAAAGGTGACTTACGAAAATGGTTCGGCAGCAGAAGGGCTGAGTGACGGAACCTTCATCCTGGACGCAACACCTCCGGATGTTATGGTGAACATAAAACCGCTTCCGCTCTCTCCCGATGGGGACGGCTATAACGATGCTGTTAATATAGGTATCGACGTGGAAGAGAAAAACGTAGTTGACTCCTGGTCACTCCGGATAATTTCACCGGAAGGTCAAACCTTTGTATCCCTTTCCGGCAGCGGAAGACCGGGGACAAGAATGTGGGACGGTAAAAACGCCGATGGAGAGCTTGTTGAACCCGCGATGGATTATACGGTGCGGATCACCGTAACAGATGAACTTAGAAATACCGGCACAGCCGATGCGGTACTCAGAACAGACCTGTTTGTTACAGAGGGCGGCAAGGTCATCATACCGAATATCCACTTTGCCCCGAATACCGATGACTTCTTCTACTTTGACGAAGAGCTGGCGGCACAGAATATCGAAACTCTTCAGAAGATTGCCAAGGTACTGAATAGGAATCCTGATTATGAAATTACCGTAATCGGACATACCGTAATGGTCTACTGGGCATATCCGGAGAAGGGACAGATAGAACAGCGGGAAGTGCTTATTCCTCTCTCCATCGCGAGAGCCCGGGAGGTTAAAAAGGCGCTGGGTGTTCTGGGTGTCGACCGCTACCGAGTAGAAACAAAAGGCATGGGCGGAACGGAACCGGTGGTACCCCATGGCGACCTTGAAAACCGGTGGAAAAACCGCCGCGCTGAGTTTAATTTGATGAAATAGCTAATACGGGGCGTCCATAAAGGGCGCCCTTATTTCTTGGAAGTCATACCTTTTCCTGTTGCATAAAGGTATAAAATGAGTATTACTCCCTATCACAGCCTACGTCTTGACCTGTGCGGGATAGATAGGTATAGTGGTAACTCCAAAAATAAATTCTATAGGAGCGATAATGTCAAAGGCGCATAGAGGAGCCGGAATAAGATACGAACTCAAGAATGCCGGCAGAGGAAAATGCCCTGTCTGCGGACGGACCGGCATAAAAGTCGTTTATGAAAGCACAGTAAATGGTGAAAAAGTAAACGTCTGTAAGCAGTGTAAAGCAAGACTTTCTAAACAGAAGTCTGAGTAATTATTCGTTATACAGCAGTAACCCTGTGGGCGTTTTGGTTTTACACAGGGTGTAATTAAATCTCATAGTTTAAACTTTATATTATAGTTGAATCGGCACTGCCTGAGTTTCGGTAATTAACCGTTAAATGTGTTAGGGCGGTACGGTTTTTTGCCCCCGTTTTCTGATAAATGTTATGCAGATGAACCTTAACGGTTCCGGGGGATATGCTTATTTTTTCCGCTATTTCTTTATTGCTGTATCCCTTGGTTATTAAATCAATTATCTCACGTTCTCTCAAAGATATGTCATAATCTCTGTAGAAGGTTTCTTCTACACCTTCACATCCTGAGTTCACTTGTACCTTTACCGAAAAGGATTTTTTAAACTCTTTGATGTAATCAACCCCGAATTTAATACCGAACAAGTTCAGCACTAGAAGAAAGAAGACAAAGGTAATGACATTCATAGGTACGGTCCAGAAGGAAAACAGAGAATACTCCCGGGCCAGTTCATTGGTAAAGGAAATGGGAGAGATGGTTGGCGAGTGAATAATTCCGTTAAAAAAGAGCATATTGTTGAATACAATGGCTAAGATGACGATATATCCGAAGAAAATGGTTTTTACACCATCCCTTCGGTATATCATGGCTCGGATAATAACCCAAAGCCCAAAAAGAAGCGCCGCTAAGGTTATTCCTTGAAAGAATAGGTTTACCTGGCTGAATATAATCGCGGGTGCGGCGAAGATAAAGATCATCGATAAACCTGTAAGGGTCAAAAAGAAGATCAACACGTTTTTGGGATAAAGTTTTTCGTAGAGGGCATGAACAAACAGCGCCGTTACCGCTATAGTGAGGTAGGTAAAGAAGTATTCCGATTTAATAGCTGCTTCCCAATCAACACGGGGGAAAATCCGGGTAAATATCACTTCCCCGATAAACAAAGTCCTTACGGATAGGAGTAAGCAGAGTATACCGAAATAAAGGGGGGCCCGATTGAAACGGGTCATGATATACATGGAAATAAGGGGTATTCCCATGAATAAAAGACTCCCGATAAGCAATATTTCAAACATCATCCTGGAAGCACTTTCGGTTTCAATATCTTCCTTCAGACCGAATTGTATATCCTGCCATATTCCGCCCCGGCGGTGATGGAAATTTGCCACTTGCATAACGATTTCCGAAGTATTATCCCGGGGATGAAAGTAAACATTTTTATTTACATATTGCGGAGTTGTTTCTTCCCGGGACCTCCCGACCGTTCCGTTTTTTGAAAGCAGTACTTCGTCCACGTACATCTTGTAAGCGGTGCCGGTGTAGGGGATACGGATGCCCATATAGGTGCCGGCCATACCGTGATGTATTATCAGACGATACGTTCCGTACCCCGTCATCGGGAGTGTGCCTTGGGGATGAGATTTACCCCGCCAATTGGATGGAACCTGGATATAAAAATTGTTCCGGGATTTCGGTATTTGACCCGGTTCGTACAATCTGTTCCAGTAAAATTCCCACTCCCCCTGCAAATTGACAATACCGTTTGCTTCGTAATTCCATTCAGAAAGTTCAATTTCTCCCTGCTGTGCTTCAGGCACATGTATATATTTCCCACACCCGGAAAGTGAAAACAGAACGAGAAGTAGAGTTAAGAGCAGTAAAATTCCGGCACCTTTTTGCACAGATGGCTCCCCCTGCCGTATATTTTGTTCTTAAAAGATTTTTAATTGCTGCTTGCTTAATGGCAGGGCATATGCGGTATCCTTAACCACCCTGATATAAAAAGTGTAGTATGGTTTTATCCTTCTGTAAAGTATTTTGCAGCTTTATTTTAATTTTCCTTGATGACAACGTGATATCGAGGTAAATTCATGATATTATTAGAAAAAGGAGGGGTCGTATGAGCATAGCGGTATTAGTTGCCGACGGATTTGAAGAAGTGGAGGCAATTACCTGTGTGGATTTTCTCAGAAGGGCTGGAATCGAAACGGTTACTGCCGGTCTCGGAAGCCGGGACATTATCGGCGGACATGATATCAGGATAAATACCGATATAACTGTTGAAGAACTTCCCCTGGATTTAGACGGGATCCTTCTGCCGGGAGGCAAATCCGGAGCGGAACACCTCCGCGATTCTGATGAAGTGAAAAAGCTGGTAACAAAATATTTTGATGCCGGAAAACTGGTGGCGGCGATCTGTGCTTCCCCCGGATTAGTTTTGGGGACCTTCGGAATATTGGCAGGAAAAAAATTCACCTGTTATCCGGGGTTCGAAAAGTATGTATCCGGCGGAACGTTCAGGGAGGACCGGGTTGTATTAGACGGAAACCTGATCACCAGCCGGGGACCCGGAACTGCCGCCGAATTTGCTACAGAGGTTATTAGGTATCTTAAAGACGATAAATCGGCCGATGTTGTTTGGAGCAAGACTCTCCAAAAATAGTTAAGCTAAAAAGGCAATACTAATTTGCTGTAAGCTGAACTTGTATCCGAAGTTAGTCCCGTTTCCTGGCTAAAATCTTATCCAGCCCTTTCCACTTTTCCATGTCTTTCCGGAGCTTTTTCTCCCGTTCTTCGTTTACGTAATCGGGACTTTGGAATGTGTAGGTGAAATTGGTATGTATGTCGTAGTTCCCCTCCAGAATCGCTACAGTATCTTCAGTCATAACAAGCTCTTCGTCAGTAGGAATAACCATTACCTTTGTTGGTGATGAATCTTTGGAGATGATTGTTTCTCCGCTCTTGGTCATGGAAACGAAGTTCTTATCACGGTCTATCCGGATTCCCATTAGGTCGAGACCTTCCGTTGCTTTCTGCCGGGTAATGGGTCCTCTCTCTCCCACGCCGGCGGTAAATACAACTGCATCTACCCTCCCTAAGGCTGCTGCGTATGCGCCAATGTATTTTCTCAGCCGGTAGGATTCCATCTCTATGGCAAGTTTTGCCCGTTCGTTTCCCTCTTCAGCGGCGATTTCTATATCCCGCCGGTCTACCCACTTTTCTGTAATTCCTAAGACTCCGCTTTTTTTGTTGAGGGTCCGTTCTGCCTCTTCGGGGTTTATACCTGTCTGATTCATTATATAGAAGGGAATAGCGGGGTCGATATCACCGGATCTAGTGCCCATAATCAATCCCTCCAACGGCGTAAGCCCCATGGATGTATCAACGGAAACCCCGTTTTTCACAGCGTTGATGCTTGAACCGTTACCGATGTGTGCGATGATCAGATTGGTTTCAAAGGGATCTTTTCCTAAGACTGCGGCAGCCCGTTTTGCGTTGTACAGAAAAGAGGTTCCGTGAAAGCCGTAACGTCTGACCCCGTATTTTGTGTACCATTCGTAGGGCAGGGCATAAAGGAAGGCTTTGTTAGGCATGGTTTGGTGCCAGGCGGTATCCATCACCGCACAGTGCGGAACATCCGGAAGCACCGATTGGGCTGCTTCTATTCCCATAATATTGGCAGGATTGTGAAGGGGAGCAAGATTCTGTATATCCCGAAAGGTGTTTAGAACTTCCTCATTTACCTGTACCGATTTTGAAAATTTTTCCCCCCCGTGTACTACACGGTGACCTACCGCTTTAATTTCATTTATGTTATTCAAGGCTCCATACTCAGGGTGCTGGATTGCCTCCATAACCAGGTTGATGGCTTCCCTGTGGTCGGGGCAATCCTTTTCTTTTTCGTACTCATCGTTACCGACGGCTTTGTGTTTTATAACCGAACCGGGTTGTGTGACACGCTCCACAATACCCGATGCCATAACGCGTTTTTCATCCCAGTTGTAAAGCTGATATTTAACGGACGAACTTCCGCAATTTAACGTTAATATGACCATTTGTATGGAACCTCCGATTATCTTATGAACTAATGTGTGTTCTATTCTGCATGTATTATACTACTTTGACAATGGTTCTTTACCTGGACTGGCTCTATTTTAAGTAAGATTGAAATATATCTTCCGGAACCATCGAGCCGCCGGTAATCCAGAAGATGTGAATCCCATTTTCATAAATTTTCCGTCCCCCGATTGTGTTTAGATATTTCATCCCTTCCGTTGTATTTAAGATCCTGTAAGGGCCTGAAAATCCCGCGGCTCCTGAGGGCTCCAGTTTTAGTCTGCAGGTTTTCCATAAGTCCTTCAGGCTCCGGTATAGTTCCCCGTCTTTAACCGTGAATATACCATCCAGGATAAACTTCATGTTCCGTACCGCCAGTGGCGAAGCGCGGGATACTGCCAGACCGTCGGCATCGGTGCGGAGATGCAGTCCCAGTTCGAAGACGGGTGAAGGAAGTGTTTCCGGTGTCAGCATGGCATACAGAACCGACGGTGCTTCCACGGGTTCTGCAAAAAAACATTTGACGGCATCACCAAAGACTTGCCTGCAGCCGAAAGTGATTCCTCCGGGTCCACCTCCCACTCCGCAGGGCAGGTAAAGAAAAAGCGGTGTCTCCCTGCTCCAGCTAAGGCTAAGCGATTCCAGCTGATCCTTTAGTTCTAAAACCGCCAGAGAATATCCAAGAAAAAGGTCCGGAGAGTTTTCGTCGTCAATAAAGTGTATCTGAGGGTTTTGTTCAGCTTCGGCTCTGGCATCGGCACAGGCGGCGGTATAGCCGTGTTGATGTTCTGCCACGCGCGCGCCGATATTCCGGAGGTTTTCCTTTTTCCACGTCTTAGCTTCCCGGGACATATGAACAGTAACTGCAAATCCAAGGGCTCTCCCTATGGTACCGATACTCAATCCCAGGTTTCCGGTGCTTCCTACCGATAAGGTATGCCGGGCAAAGAAATCCCTTGCGCTCGGGGAAACCAATTTTTCTATCGGATCAGCGGGTGTAAGGAAACTTTCATTCTTAGCGAGTTCTTCGGCAGTTTTAAAGACGGTATAGATTCCCCCCCGGGCTTTAATGGAACCTGCAATGGGAAGTAAATTATCGCACTTTGCGTATGCATTCCGGGGAAAATCCGGTTTATCGTTGTTATTTCTTAATTCTCTATAGGGAGTTAGATTAACCAAGGGGGAAGATAAAGCCTCTCCCTTTTTTATACTTTCCGGAAAAAGCCTGGCGAGAAGGGGCTGATATCGATCCAGCCGCTTCTGAGCTTCCCGGTAATGGCTCTCCCCGAAATCCGGAAACTGCAGACCTCGTTTTGTCGGAAGTTTGTTAGTATTATGCCAAAATACGGGTTTACCGCCCTTTATCTCTTCCAGTACTGTTGTATCCATGTTTCCATATTACTAAAGGCTGCCTCCCTTGAGAAGCATATAATCATCCGGTAAATCTAAAATGATATCTCCCCGGTAAACCCCGGAACTAAAGGTGCTTTCAATTACTACAGTTCTATTGCCTAACGGCATTCCTCCCCTGATAATTAGGAAATCAATCTTCCAGGTATACTCGTCTAAAATCATGTCCTCCAAAATGCCCAGGTATGTTTTGTTGGAGTACACCTCTTTACGCAGCAATTTTGTCGCGAATTGCAAGTGGTAATTTTTCCTTTCTTTTGTATTACCGCTTTTAGTATTTTGAGCATTCCGCAGAGTTTCGGGAAGATCGCTTAAAAAAGGATAAAACCATCTAGGTTTATCAGAAAAATAATTACAGCAGCGGATCTCATCTTTCCGCGTTATGGGTCTGCCGGCATTAACTGTAGGAGCACATGATAAGACCTCTTGAAGGGTATCAAAATCTATACTGTTTAGTTGATCCCACGGCCATGGAGGAAATGGAGGGGATAGTACAGTATCGGTATTGTCATTATTTCCCTTGCCGTCCGGCACAATAAGGTAATACCGGAGAATCCACTCTTTGATGTTTAGAGCTGCATTTTTCAGTTTTCCCTCATGTTTCTCCGGACAGAGCGGGGTATTCATCAATCTAATAAGACTCCGTTTCATAGCATCGGTAAACCTCTTCCGTCCTCTTATATTAGATGCAATATACGTGCCAAGAAAAAAATGATGTGGAATCCCAAACGCTGCATTAGGAAGAAGAGTAAGAAAACCCATCGGCGAGAAGATGCCGGATGCCGGCTTTATTTATTCAAATTTTTCTAAACCGTATGCCTTCATTTTATTGTAAAGGGCCTTGCGGCTGATTTTGAGGGTATCCGCGGTTTCGCTTTTGTTCCCCCTGTAGTATTCCAGCGTTTCTTTTATAAGAGCTTTTTCCGCGTTTTTAAGACTCGTTCCTACGGGCAGAACAAACTGTTCCGGGTCATTACCGTTTCCCTTAACTGCCTCGGGTAACAGATCATCCGTTATCGTATCTGAAGGTGCGGTTATACACATCCGCATAAGAATGTTTTCCAATTCCCGAACGTTTCCAGGCCAACTGTACTCATGCAGCGCTTCCCGTGTTTCACTGGAAACCGCTTTTATATTCTTATTAAATTCTCGGCTGTACTTTTTAAGGAAGTAATCGGTCAGGATATCGATATCCTCTCCCCGTTCCCGCAGAGGGGGTATGCGGAATTGAAAGACATTCAGACGGTGATACAGATCTTCTCTGAATGTGTTGTTTTTGATAGCCTCTTTCAAGTTCTCGTTGGTGGCGGCTATCACCCGGGTATTAACGGGTATTTCTCTGCTTCCTCCTACTCGTTGAATTTGTTTAGCTTCCAAAACCCTGAGCAGGCTGATCTGGCACTCCATCCCTATAGTGCTTATCTCATCAAGAAACAGCGTTCCGCCCTGTGCTATTTCAAATTTACCCTTCTGCATGTAAGAAGCTCCGGTAAATGCCCCCTTCTCATGGCCGAACAACTCACTTGCTACTAAATCTTTGGCTATCGCTCCGGTATTCACCGGTATAAAAGGACCTGAGGTCCTGCTCTTTATATGAATCAGCTGGGCAAACAGATCTTTGCCTGTGCCGCTTTCGCCGGAAAGCAGGACGGCTATATCGAGAGCTGCGATTTGATCAATTTGTTTTAAAATGTTTTTTATCTTCGGGTTTTCCCCGATGATTTCAATCATAATAGAGGCTACTCCGGATTATTATTTTACCAAAACCGCTCATCAGGTGGAATACCTTTTTAAGCAATTCTAAATTTGCAATTTAGAATTGCCGTTTTACTCATATCATGCTTGGAATTCTTATTTTTTCTCTGATATTTGAAGTAATAAGTGAAATAATACGGTTATACTTTATGTGATAATCAAAGTAAATCAAACATTATTCTGCATTTTTTTGTTTTTAATCCTTTTCCTTTTGATAATTTCAAAAGTGAATTCTGATGAAAGGCTTTCTTTTTCCCTGAAATCTAATGGAAGGAATACCTGGTCCTTCACTTTTTCGGGGGATTCGGATCCTCTTAAGGGGTATATTGATATCACCGGATCTGTTCCCTTTACAAGGGTAGACCCGAAGTCCGTTAAAGCAGCGGTTGAAACCCATGGAATTGCCGCGGGAAATCTGCGCCGGGATCTTCTGATATCCCTCTTGGCCAATCCGTTTCATTGCATAAAAGAGCTTCCTGAGGAGTATTCCGCTTGGAGGTATTGCAGTGCTAATGAAGATCCGCAGGCGTTAGGTATGGACGTTAAGATACCTAAACTCGGAGAAATATGGAGCGGACGGACGAATTCAGATGAAAGATTTTGGGGAGGTTCGCTCCGCCTTGCGCCGGTCGCGGAAACAGTCAGTTTTAATCTGTTCAGTATTTATACCTATCCGGAATTGATACAGCCCCCGGAGGATTGGTTTACCCCTCAACCTCAAGCGCGGCCTCCCTATCTCATTCATGCCGGAGGCATATTCCTGTTTAGAACTGAATTGCTGGAGTTTGATATTTATACCTTGAGCTCACTCAACGGTCTATACGCGCCGGGTTATGTTATCTCCGTACCTTTTAATGTGAATCTCCCGCTTCTTAAATTTTATGGAGGGTTTTCCCGGAAGATCGGGAACTATTTTTCTCCTTCCGGCAGAGCCGCGAAGGAGAAAAATGTATATTCCTTTGGTATTGAAGGTGAAGGCTCGATCTTTGAAGGTTCTGTGGAATGTTCGGGAGAATCCTTCAGTAGAGGGGGAAGAAACCTTCCGTTTTTAGACACAAAACGGTCACTGGATATTAAAGGGAGATGGAAATGGAGCGTTTTTACTACCGGAATAGGCGTGTTCTGGAAAAATGAATGGAACGGTGCAGGAAAGAAAGTTTCCGGGAGGAGGTACCGGCTGAATGGCACCTTAAAAGTTGATTTTTTTAAGGCGGAACTCCGGGGAAATATACGGGAAGCAGGTTTAGTTCTTAAGGAAGGAGATGTTTCTCTCCGGCTGGAGTTAAAAACACGATATTTGATCTTAACCTGTAAGGGGGAATGGAACCATCTTTTCAGTTTATCACGAAACAGATGTTCGGGATATATCGGACTTTCCATGGAACTCGGAGGAATGTTTCTTAGGGGGGAGATAAAAACTGGAGCTCCCATATATCCCTCGGAACGTATTACTTTTAAAAAGATTTTAAGAGAAGTTGAGGGGGAATTACGGTTAGGTTATTCTATTTCGCTATAGATTATTTTTCAATGAAGGCCATGTCCTCGGGACGTGCTACAACGTCTTTCCGGCCTTTTCCCAGGATACGTTCTATCTCGTCTGAATGCTTTCCTATTAGACTGCGTAATTCGGTGCTGTTGAAGGAAGTGACAAGTTTTACCGCATCATTCACCAGAACCACATCTCCCGCTTTAAAAACTCCTGTTACTGACTTGATTCCGGTAGGAAGAAGACTCTTGTTATTTCTAAGGGCCTTCATAGCGCCCGGGTCTATCTGTATAAATCCCTCCGGTTCACTGTTTAATATCCACCGGGTACGGTTTTTGAGCCGTCTTTGAGAGACAAACCACGTACCCAGCTCCTCTCCTGAGAGAATTTTTTCAATGATGCCGGGCTCTCTTCCATGGGCGATTACAGTGTGACAGCCGGCATCCTCGGCGATGGAGACGGCCTTCAGTTTTGTCTGCATTCCCCCTGTGGAGTGTAAGCTTCCGCCTTTTCCCGCGTTCCGGATATGCTGGTCTGTGACTCCGTCTATCCGGGATATGGGTTTTGCTTCAGGATGTTTTCTGGGATTCAGGTCGTAAAAGGCATCGATGTCCGTAAGGATGAGGAGAAGGTCAGAATCGATCTTGCTGGCGACAAGGGCGCTTAAACGGTCATTGTCGCCGAAGGCTGAGCCGATTTCCTCGGTTGATATGCTGTCGTTTTCGTTGAATATTGGAATGACTTCTAAAGCAAGGAGGGTCTCTACGGAGTTTCTTAAGTTTACGTAACTCTTACGGTTACTGAGTACATCCATAGTTATAAGGACTTGAGCTATTTTCAATCCCGCGTCAGAAAAAGCCTGCCGGTATGAGTGCATCAGCAGCGGCTGACCTATAGCGGCACAGGCTTGGCGCAGTTTAATCCCCTCCACCCGCTGGGTAATCCCCAGCTCGCCGGCTCCCATACCGATTGCACCGCTTGTTACTATAAGGGGCTGAATTCCCCTTTTTTTTACCCGGGCTACCTGAGAAGCGATATCTTTAACGTAAGAATAATCGATACCCTCATCTCCGGAGAGGAGGTTTGTGCCGATTTTAATGACCATCCGCTTTGTAAAACTGAAGTCTCTGCTTTTCATAATGAGGTTATAACAGCTTATGGGTAAAGGATCTGCCTTCAGCTCCGGAGTAATCCGCGACAATTTGTCCGGACCCCTTAAGCTTCCACTTATAAGTCAGAAGTCCTTCTATGCCTACTGGACCCCGGGCGTGGATCTTGCTGGTGCTGATTCCAACCTCGGCACCAAGACCGTACCGGTAGCCGTCAGAAAATCTGGTGCTGCAGTTCTGCATTACGCTGGCGGAATCTACCCGGTCCATGAAAATATCCGCGGTTCCGGGATCCTCAGTTACTATTGCGTCGGTGTGCCTTGAGCCGTAATGGTTTATGTGCTTCACTGCTTCATCTACACCATCCACTATCTTAATGGAGACAATAAGGTCAAGATATTCTGTCCTCCAGTCCTTCTCTACCGCTTCTTCGGCGGATATTATTTTCCGAGTTGCCGGACACCCCTTAATGATTACACCCTTTTCCGAGAACTTCTCAAAGAGCCTCGGAAGAATGGTGGGTGCGATCTCCCGATGCACTAAAATGGTTTCCGCGGCATTGCATACCGCAACATACTGGGTTTTGGAATCGATTGCTATCCGTTCCGCCATGGCAGCGTCCGCTTTCGCGTCAATATAGACATGGCATATACCATCGGCATGACCGAGTACTGGAATATGGGTGTTTTCCATTATGTACCGGACAAACTCATTTGATCCTCTGGGGATAATTAAATCTACCGAATCATCCATCTTTAAAATCGATGAAACATCCTCCCGGGTTTCCAATAGCTCTATCCAGCCATCGGGCATTCCCGACTCCAGCCCTGCATCAAGAATCGTCCGGTAGAGGATTCTGTTGGAATGCAGAGCTTCGCTTCCTCCTTTAAGGATAACACTGTTTCCGCTTTTTAAGCACAGACTGGATATTTGAACCAGAGCATCGGGTCTGGATTCAAATATTATCCCGATTACCCCGATGGGGGAAGATACCTTGTACAGTTCCAATCCCCGGTCCAGTTCCGTGGCCTGTAATACCCTTCCTACCGGTTCCTCTATCCGGATGAGCTCCTGTATTCCCGCGATAAGGGTATTCAGCTTGTTCCTGTCAAATTTCAGCCGTTTCATGACGGGACCAGAGAGTCCTGCTTTTTCCCCTGATTCCAGGTCTTTGCCGTTTTCCCGGAATATCGTATCGGCATTCCTCTCCAGTGCTCCGGAAATTGCGTGAAGGGCACTGTTTTTTATTTCACCAGTCAGGGATGATAGTTGTGTAGACGCTTCCTTTGCAACGGTTCCTATGTCATTCATGATTCTCCCAGAATACTCCAACACCGGTGCTTGTGCAATCCGTTCTCCTATTTGAACAGGAGTTCTCATTTTATACCTTTAGGCAGCGGAAAGACGCATGATTCTCAAGAAAAACCAAGCTTTCCATTAGTAAAAAGGCAATTCTAAATCGCGAATTTAGAAATTGCTGCTATTGGAGCTCTTTTTGGTCTATCGATTTTCTTTGGAGCAGCCTGGAGTTTGCTACCACACTGACGGAACTGAAAGCCATGGCTATCTCCGCGAGAATAGGGTGAAGGAGTCCCATGACCGCTAAAGGTATCATGATAAGATTGTACCCGGAAGCCCAGAAGAGGTTCTGTTTGATCTTGCGGAAGGTTCCTCTGCTGAGGTTGATTGCCCGGATGATCCCTTGAGGGTCATTCCGTACCAAAACTATATCTCCTGCTTCTGCGGCGATATCTGTGCCGCTTCCCATGGCAATTCCCACATCCGCGGACGCCAGCGCGGGAGCATCATTTATACCGTCTCCTACCATCACCACCACTTGGTTTTGCTTCCGGTATTCTTCTGTTACTCCGGCTTTATCCTGAGGAAGCATCCGCGCCTGGTATTCCGGGATACCCGCTTCCCGGGCTATCCGTTTTGCCGTTTCTTCATTATCTCCGGTAATAAGGACCGGTTTTATCCCGAGGGATTTAATTGCTGAAACAGTTTCCCGGATACCTTCCCGGAGGGGATCACTGATCCCGAATAATCCCAGCAGAGTATTACCCGAAGCAAAAAGGATAACAGTTTTTCCCTGGCTCTGTAATTCTTCAGCTTTACTCAAAGCAGTTTCCGGGATAGTAACCTCTTCTTCCCTCAAATATGATAGATTCCCCGCGAGTATCCGCTTTCCGGATATGTAAGCGGAAATTCCTTTTCCGGTAACTGCGTTAAAGTTCTCCGCCTCCGGTATTGGTATATTTCTGTTTTGCGCATAATGTACTACCACTCTGCCTAGAGGATGCTCAGAACCGGCTTCAGCTCCGGCTCCCAGGCTCATCAGGGTATCTTCGCTGGTTTCTTCAGCTGTAACGATATCTGTAATAGCCGGCACCCCTTTAGTGACCGTACCTGTTTTATCCAAAAGTAATACCGTTGCGGATTCCAGAATCTGAATTGCCGCGCCGTTTCTAATTAGTATTCCGTTTTCCGCCCCTTTCCCGGAACCCACCATTAAAGCAGTAGGCGTGGCGAGGCCCAGAGCGCAAGGACACGCGATGACCAAGACGGCAATAGCGGCGAAAATAGCCAGAGAAACAGGATCCATTCCCGGATTGACCCAGGGGAGAAAATCGGATGCCCAGACAACTACACTGCGAAGAGCTTCAGGAAAAACAAGCCATGATACCGCGGTAAGGAGCGATATTCCCAGTATTATAGGGACAAAAACCGCGGTGACGCGGTCTGCCAACGTTTGAATGGGAACTTTTGTCGTTTGGGCTTCTTCCACCAGTTTTATCACCTGACTCAGGAATGTATCCTCCCCTAACCGTTCAGCTTCAACACGGAGTAATCCTCCCTGATTGATCGTTCCTCCTATCACCAAATGCCCCTTTTCCTTCTTTACCGGCATGGATTCCCCGGTGGCCAGGGATTCATCAACATAACTTTCTCCGGAAACAACTGTTCCGTCCGTTGGGATTTTTTCACCTGGACGGACCATCATAACATCGCCGATCTGGAGCTGGTTCACCGGTACCAGTACTTCCTTGCCGTTTTTACGTATGGCCGCGTCCTTAATTTTTAAGGAGGATAGTTTCCTGATAGCTTCCGAAGCCCGGCCCCTTGCTCTGCTCTCTATATATCTTCCTGTTAAATGTATTGCCATTATCATTCCTGCAATGGGCGCGAAATTTCCCAGCTTGGGAACTGCATCGAAATAGCCTAAAACCGCCAGGATTCCCGTAACAAGGGCGGCCGAAGTACCCAGTGCAATGAGTACATCCATATTCGGCTTTAAAGACTTGGCGGTTCTCCAAGCGCTCCGGCAGGTTTCTCTACCAGGAACAAACACAGTAAATGCCGATAGTAAAAACGTCCCTATAATGTATATCAACTCGTTGGGAAAAGCGTACGAGAAGATCATCTCCGGGATCATCCAGAGGATAAGCGGGACGGCAGCTGCCCAGGCGGTAATCATGTTCTTTCTCGCGGATGCCGATTTTTCATCTTTCCGGGCCATCTGTTTTTCTATTGCCCCTTCTTTCCTGTCCAGGGGCTGAGCGGTATATCCGGCCTTTTGAACGGCCTTATAAATTGCTTCATCCTGTACCTTGTCATGGTCATAGCGAAGCATAGCCGATCCGGTATTCAGATTAACGGCTGCCTCCTCTATTCCGGGTATTTTTTTTAGTTCGTTTTCAACGTTGGCGACACAGCCTGCGCAGTGCATCCCCTCGATTGCTATTTTCTTTTTATCTGTGGACATTATTTGTTCTTCTTCCTTTATCCTCTTTATCCGTGCTTACGGAATCTTTTAAGCAGTATCATTACTTCAGATATTTTTTCGTCTTTTTCTTCCGTCGTTCCTTCCCGAATTGCATCGCTTACACAGGTATGAAGATGATGTTCCATGACTTCGTCTTCTACCCGCTTTAGCGCGGAAACAATCGATGCGGTTTGCGTAAGTATGTCGACACAGTACCTGTCCGATTCAATCATCCGCTGTATTCCCCTCACCTGACCCTCTATTTTTTTTAATCTGCTCTGCAGCAGTTCTTTTCGTTTTTCCTTCATCGTTATTCTCCTTTTAATAATATATACCATACCCCCCTAAGGTATCAAGTGGATTTGATTGCAGCCGGCAATTCCCGGTACCTTGATCACTTTTTCTTATGAGTTTAGGATGACTGAAAAATCGCCAGGGGGGAACTATGAGAAAAGCGGTATTGGTTGGATGCGGAGGGATATCCGGAGCCTGGATGGGAGCAGTTTCTCAGTTTAATGATGTGGAGATGGTCGGTCTGGTTGACCTTAAAGATGATGCCGTTAAAAAAGTACAGGAAAAATATAACCTTAAACCGAAAGCGGCAGGGAACGATGTTACCGAAGTCATACGGAAGAGCGGAGCGGATCTTGTTTTTGACTGTACCGTACCGGACGCGCACAAAGGTGTCACGTTAGCCGCTTTGGCGGAAGGCTGCGACATAATGGGAGAAAAGCCCATGGCCTCCAGTCTTCAGGATGCCCGGGAGATGGCGGCAGCAGCGGAAAAAAGCGGGAAAATATACGCGGTAATGCAGAACCGGAGGTACCTCCCGGGGATAACCGCTTTTAGAGAAACGGTGCAATCCGGTGTTCTCGGTACCATTACCGAAATTCATGCCGATTTCTACATAGGGGCTCACTTCAGCGGTTTCCGTGTCCAAATGGATAATCCCCTTTTACTGGACATGGCCATCCACACCTTCGACCAGGCCAGGTTTATTTCCGGGAAAGATCCTTTAACCGTTTACGCCGTCGACTGGAACCCTGCAGGATCTTGGTATAAAAACGGAGCATCCGCTGCCGCGATTTACGAGATGACGGACAGTACTGTTTTTACCTACCGGGGAAGCTGGTGTGCCGAAGGAATGAATACTCCTTGGGAATCAGCTTGGCGTGTCCAGGGCGAGAAGGGCGCGGTTCTTTGGGACGGACGGACCGGAATTAAGGGAGAGACAGCTGTTAATGACGAAGGTTTTATGAGGAAAACCGAACCCGTCGCCCCGGTTCCGATTAAAATGGACCAGCCCTCGGGACATCTCGGTGCCATCAGAGACTTCCTTGACGCTCTTAAGGAAGGGAATACTCCCCAGACCGTCTGCACTGATAATATAAAAAGTGTCGCTATGGTATACGGCGCCATCAGGAGCAGAAAAGAAAAGGCGATGGTTATACTTTGATAAGAAAGCATGCAATCATTTCCATATGAATACTGATAATTCAAAGGCGAAAGAGGAACTCGGTTGCAAGCCCCGCCCCCTTTCCGAGAGGAGTTTTCATTTTATACCTTTTTCCGCTTTCCGAAACTATGGCTTATATCGATTGATGGTTCCCCCGGAGGAGGCTACATCACGTTAAGCCCCTCCTTCAGGAATAAGCTCCGGATTTCCGCTATTCTCTCCGGAGCCGGGGTGTCGGTATCTAAACCCGGTTCGGTAATACCTAAACTTTGGTATTTCCCCCCGCCTAACCGATGATAGGGCAGCAGTTCAACTTCATTTATCTTTATATTTATAAGATTTTCCGCGATTCTTTCCATCTCCCCCGGAACATCGTTATAACCGGGAATGATTGGAATCCGGATTATTATATTCGCGCCTGACTCAGAAAGAAGGGTAAGATTCTCGATGATACGGCGGTTTGAGCTGCCCGTTAGGCTGCGGTGTGTTTCTTCCCTGCCGGCTTTCATGTCGTATAAAAAAAGGCCGGTAACGGGAAGTATCTTTTGAAAGTGTTTCCAGGATACGTTTCCCGCGGTATCCACCGCGGTATGGATTCCGCGGTTTCTGCATTCAGTAAGGATATCCTCGGCAAAAGCAGGCTGCAGGAGCGGTTCACCCCCGGAGAGTGTCACTCCCCCTCCGGAGCTGCGGTAAAACGGAAGGTCCCTGACTACTTCCTCGGCAACCTCCCGGGATGTTACCTTTTTCCCGGCCAGTTGAAGCGCTTCCGCGGGACATACCTCCGCGCATGCACCGCAGTTTCTGCAGCTTTCCCGGTTGAACCGGTGCCCGGACACTGTTTTTTCGTGACATCCTTCGGGGCAGAGGGGAAGACAGCGGAAACAGGAGATGCATTTGTCCGGGTAGAACAGGAGATCCGGCTTCAGATGCAGGGATTCGGGATTGTGGCACCAGCGGCACCGAAGGCTGCATCCTTTAAAGAATACGGTTGTCCTGATGCCGGGTCCATCGTGTATGGAGCTCCGCTGGATGTTGAATATCAATCCTTCCGTCATAATTGATGTTCAGTCCGTTCCAGAATCTCCTGCCGCATCCCTTTGGACAGCCGGGTAAAGTAGTCGCTGTAACCGCCGATCCGGACCGCCAGATTCCGGTATTTTTCCGGTTCCCGCTGGGCCGACAGGAGAGTATCCCGGTCCACGACATTGATCTGCAGCTCAAACCCTCCCCGCTCCATAAAGGTTCGGATGAGGTTAATCGTTTTATCTAGAGATTTATCTTTGAAAAATGACTTGCCGAATTTCATATTTACGGCGATACCCCCGATAAATGGGGAGTGGTTCCATGAGGTTGCGGAAAGTATAGAGGCCGTGGGTCCTTTGGTGTCTCTGCCCTGGGCCGGTCCCGAACCGTCTCCCAAGGGGAACCGGGCTTTCCTGCCGTCCGGCGTGGCGGGGGTAACGGATCCGAGTTTTTCATGCATGATCCAGCAGAAAAGACTGGGAATGAACTTGTCCTCCCTCCATGTTTTGTGTTTTGCCGTCTCTTCGCGAATCCATTCAAGAATAACCGGTACAAGTTTGTCCGCCTCCTCATCGTCGTTTCCGTATTTGGGAATACGGTTTATAATCTCCTGCCGCAGAGACTCGTTTTCGATATAATCGTTTTTCAGAGTTTCATACAGTTCGGATAGTTTCATGCTCCTTTTCTGATAGATAAGGCTTTTTATTGTTAAAAGGGAATCAACCAAGTTCGCGAGTCCTACGAAGGAGGGCATAATCCAGTTGTATCTGGCCCCTCCCCGGTCTATGTCGCGTCCGTGCTTCAGACAGTCCTTAACAAAACATGAGAGGAGAGGATCTCCGCCGTGGAGGGAACGCTCTTTCTGGAGCCGGTTCTGTTCGATCGTCTCCCGGGTAATACTAGCAGCAAGTTTTTGCCGGTAGTGTTTTAGAAATTGATCAAAATCCCCGGGGGCTTCCGGGCGGCCGGAACTTTGCAGAATGGTTAAAAGGGGGTCTAAAAGATTAATATAGGGACTCGCTACCCAAACCCCTGAAGAAGCTATAGGCGTGATCTCTACACAGGTAGAGTGGATGTATTCACATGCTTCTTCGGGGGGCAGCCCATACTGGGATAGCCCTTTTACAATTGTTCTGTCGTTAAAGAGAGCGGGGTGAGACAATCCTTCCGAAAGCAGTCTGACGCTTTTTTTAAGGAGGTGTTCCGGTGTACCGGGGGTAACACAAAACCCGATTCCGGGATAGATTAGTCTTGTATGGCCTATACTCTCCAGAAACATTTCCGTAAGTTCGTTGGATACATCCTGCCCATCCTTGTTCGAACCTCCCACCATAAAACCTGCCGCCAGCCCTTGGGGCACATAGGTATTAAACATAATACACAGACAGTCGATTAGTTCCTGCGCTGATTCCTGTGTAATAATCCCTTTTTTAATGTCCCTTCTGTAGTAATGTATAAGGTAGCGGTCCGGCCGGCCGAGTTGGTAAAGGCCCTCGAGGATTAAAGTAACAAAGTGAATGGACTGAAGAGCTTCTCGGAATGTTTCAGCGGGATAACGGGGAACCCTCCTGCAGGTTTCCGCGATTGTTTTAAGATCCTCCCGCCGCCTTGGATCCGCAGTTGATAAGGCCAAGGTTTGCGCCAGTTCAGCGTAATGATCCGCGTATTTTAGCAACCCCTTAAGACATAGTAAAACAGCCCGGTAGAATTCATCCCGTTCCAATGCTTTGGGGTTGTCAAGATCAAGCTCCTCATGAATGGATTTTACATGGGAAATTATTCCTTCAATTCCGTTGTTCAAGAGGAAAGGATAGTCGATGGCCATGTGGGAATGCTGCCCTCCGGTGCGCTGAGCGGCCCGGGCCGTGTTCTCCCGGTGGAACCTGAGTTCCTTCTGTTCTTCCGGGCTGAGATCCCGCAGGCATGGCCTCCCCGCAATGAGTTCTCCGTCTTCAATAACGGGAGTAGCGTTTGCTAATTGATACGCCTTTGTCCGGGCACGGCGAACCAGGTGTTCCTCCTCCTCAGCTGCTTCCAGCCATCCCCGGTACCAGAGTAAAGTCTGCTCCGGAGTTTTCCCCCAAAAGATCCCATCGTTCAATGCGTGTTTCGCCAATTGTACAATTCGGGTTGTAACCATCGGTATATAATACCTTATCCCAGGAAAGTTTTTAAGTGGTGATCGCCGGGAATTGCTGTACGCGAATGATTGTCATTGAAGGATTATTGGTTATACTGATTGGTAAAAAAGCACCTTAGGAGGAATGATGGCTCTAAATGAGAAAATGAACGTCGGTATTGTAGGAGTAGTGAGAAGGGGCGGCAGTTTTAAGAGAGCTTTCGGTAATATTCCGGAAGCCAGGATACATGCGGTCTGTGATATAAATGAAGAAGGATTGACCGAAGCAATGGAGGAAAGCGGAGCCTCTGAAAAATACACTCTCTATGACGAGATGCTGGAAAAATCGGATATCGACATCGCTGTGATTGGAACTCCCATGCAGTTTCATGTTGATCAGGCGGTAAAGGCGTTAGAAAAAAACATCCATGTATTGAGCGAAGTAACCGCCGGAGTCTCTATAGAAGAGTGCCGGAGACTAACCGCGGCCGTAAAGAGTTCAAAAGCAACCTATATGATGGCTGAAAACTACATCTATATGAAGCCCAACATGATAGTCAGGGAACTTGTAGACCGCGGACTGTTCGGTGAAGTGTATTATGCCGAAGGAGAATATATCCACGAGCTTAAAGAGCTTAACGAAAAAACCCCCTGGCGGAGGAAATGGCACACCGGAGTTAACGGCATCACTTATCCCACCCACAGTCTTGGTCCTGTTTTGACGTGGATGTCAGATGACCGGGTTAAAAAGATCTGCTGTGCCGGTTCAGGAAGAAGGTATAAGGATCCCCGGGGAGATTATTACGAACAGGAGGCTTCAACGGTTATGCTCTGTAAAACCGAAAAAGACAGGCTCATAAAAATCAGGCTTGATATGCTGTCGGACCGTCCCCATGCGTGTACCAACTACTCACTGCAGGGAACCCGCGGATGTTATGAGTCCGCCCGGAGCAAAGGAACGGGAGACCGGAACAAGATTTGGCTGGACAGCCTGGGCCTGGAGAAAGATACGTGGATGTATCTGGAGGATCTTGACCCGGAACTACTCCCGACGGAGTGGCAGGACGAGGAAAAGATAAAGTCCCTGGGCGGCCACGGGGGAGGTGACTATCTAGAAATTGTTGATTTTATCGAAAGCATCATCCAGGGAAAACCGGCTCCTGTGGATATTCATCGGGCCTTGGATATGACGCTACCCGGGCTGATTAGTCAAGAATCCATAACCCGGGGAGGAGAATGGATGGAGGTTCCCAATTCCCGGGATTGGTAAGGAGGTATAGTATGAGAAGAACCGGCAGTAAACACTCATCCCCGTTTTTATGCGGACGCGGGGCTGACTCCCGCGGGTTTTTTCGGAGTATCTATCCCGCTTAAGGGCCGGTAAACTTGTGAATACTAAACTAAAACGGCTGTATCTTCTGCTTATTTTAAACTTTCTCTTTTTCGGCGCAAGCCTTACGATAATTGGGGCTTCTCTGCCTAAAATCATCGCCGATTACCAGTGGTCCTATATACAGACGGGAATTGTATTGGCTGCAGGAGCTGTAGGCTATTTTCTCTCTACCTTTGTAAGCGGTTTCCTAATACGCCGTTACGGTCTTAATGCCGTTCTAACCGGCGGATTGGCTGTTACTTCCCTCTCTTGTCTCCTTTTCGGGTTTTTACCGCTCTTCTGGCTGAATGCTGTGTTTAATTTAATGATTGGAGCCGGACAAGGCGGCATAGAAGTAGTGGTAAACTCCTCTGTAGTCAGGATGGAACGGGAGGGAGAGCAGCATCTGATGGGTTATGTTCATGCCGCGTTTTCGGGGGGAGCGGTGGTAGGACCCCTGGGGGTAGGTTCGCTGCTTACCTCCGGGATCGGCTGGCGTGGCGCTTTTATCGGAGTGGGTGTTTTTTTTGGATTACTGGCAGTATCCGCCGTGTTCTATCCGTTCT
Source organism: uncultured Spirochaetales bacterium (assembly GCA_964618265.1). Lineage (GTDB taxonomy): Bacteria > Spirochaetota > Spirochaetia > CAYLLE01 > CAYLLE01 > CAYLLE01. The sequence continues at coordinate 35,415 of CAZUAE010000009.1, forward strand.
CCCGAATAGAAACTTCGAATATTGAATCCAAGGGTAAACGAAAGATAGAAAATCCTTCAGTTATTGTGCTGGGAACCGCCATTATTCTTACGTATGTAGGAGTCGAAGTGGGAATATCCAATTGGATAGGGGAATATTCCTCTTCAAGCCTTGCGCTGTCTCCCGAACGCGCGTCCTTAGTGGTTGCCCTTTTCTGGTTTGGAATGCTCTGCGGCAGAGCAATATTTCCCTTGTTATTCAAAAAGATGAATGGAGCGGTTGAACTTTTTCTCCTATCACTTTTTACTACTCTTTCCGCTGCAGCGATAGGCCTTGTACCTGTTACGGAATTAGCCGTGGCGGCTGTCTTTGCGGCCGGAGCGGGATGTTCATCTATTTATCCGCTGGTTATGCTTTTGGTGGGACGGAAGGTCCGTGGAAACGAAAGCGTTGGTTTAGGGATTGTCGCTACCGGCGGCGGAGTGGGAGGATTTGTCTTTCCCTTCATCATGTCGGCAATTTCTCAAGCATTTGGAATAAAAACCGGATTTCTCTTTTTCCCGGCTGTCGGTATCGTTTTAAGCGCTTTATGTTTCCTGATGATCCTTCGGGAGCGGGGAGGCCGTCACAAATTCTCTTAATTTTTTGAGAGACTCTGAAGACCCTTTGGGAAGGATCACCTGAAATGCAGGAGAATGGAGTGTTCCTGCTACCTCCATTTCATCAGAGCTTCCTGGAAAAAGAGTTCCCTTAAAGAGAGGACGCGGAAAGTTCCGGTAGTAGGTAATGTCGCCTTTTGAGGACAAATACTCTATAAACTCCTCATAAATTTCTTCTGACAGGATAATTTCCAGCCGCTTATGGGAATCGAGGCAATCCTCAAGGAACTTTGCATCCCGTATCTCCATTACCTATTCCCTTTTGCCATCATAGAAACCGCTTCGATAAAACGGTCAATATCCTCTGAGCTATTCAGTATCCCGGGACTTACCCGTATGGTCCCCGTCCCGGCTGTTCCGAGTTTCCGATGGATAAGAGGTGCACAGTGAAGCCCCGCGCGTACCGAGATACCGAAAGACTGCAGGAAAATATATCCCGCTTCCGCGGGGTCGGAGGTGATTCCCCCGGAAAGGCTGAAACTGACTAATGGAAGGGCTTTTTGAGGATTTGTTACGGAAGGTCCATGCACGGTTACCCCGGGGATCTCTGCAAGCCCGTCTATAAACCGGGTTCGGAATTCCTTCCCGATATTCATGATCTTTGTGAAACCTGTATTTTCAATGTATCCGATACCGGAGTCCAGGGCTTTGATTCCCAGTTCATTTGGGGTCCCTGCTTCTAACCGCAGCGGATACCGGGAAGGCTGATTAAGCTGATGGCTTAGTATTCCGGTTCCGCCCGAAATAAATGGAGGAAGATCGATTTTCGGACCCAGGATAAGTCCTCCTGTTCCCCCGGTCCCAAAAAGATACTTATGTCCGGTGAATGCCAGAATATCAGCTCCCGATTCCTCAAAATCCACCGGGATTAGTCCCGCTGTTTGAGCAGTATCCACCACTAAGGGGATTCCCGCGTCCCGGGTGTGTTTTGATACAGCTTTTACATCGTGAACAGCTCCGGTAACATTGGAACCCTGAGTCATTATCACTCCCGCTGTGTCTTCTGTGAGAAGACCGGATATTTCCGACGGGTCTATGCAGCCCGCGGAATCACAGGAAATAAAAACGATTTCAATTCCCCGTTCCTCTTTAAGGTGCATGAGTGGGCGCAGTACCGAATTGTGCTCGGTTTCGGTGGTTATGAACCTCTTTTTTTTATCCGTTACTAGTCCCCGTATGGCTATGTTGAGCGATAAGGTAGCCCCGGAGGTATAAATCATTTTTTCCGGACAAGGGGCATTGAAAAAGCAGGCGGCATGTTTTCGGCATCTGCCGACTTCACCTTCTGAAACCGCTGACCTTCCCGCTTCATCAGGCGGTTCACAAAGGCATGCCGCGATCCGGTTCCTTACGCATCCGGGTTTTGGAAAGGATGTCGCGGCATTGTTCAGATAGATCATGTCGCATTGGCTTTAGTTACCGTAAATTCTCCGTAAGGATCTCCTACTTCGATCCCCTTAGTCTGTTCACAGCGGAATGCTCCCAGTCCGTTCGGATAAGGTTTTCCGTAGGCGATATCCATAAAGGCACGGCAGATTCCTTTAAGCATAAAAGCTACAGGTTCGTCGGTGGTGTATGTATCTGCTATTTCAGACTCGTAGTACCCGTCAGCCCGAATTACCATACGAACACCTGGATCCAGGGTAACGATTCTGGAGTCGGCCCACCCCCAGGCGGTAAGGACGGCAAAGGCGCCGTGGAGTACGTCTTCCGGTTCCTTTTCGATCATTGGCCCTACTATAGATTTAAATTCTTCGGAATTGATTATTCCCCATCCGGTGTGGTAGCCGCATTCCGCGGCGGCCCGTTCCAATCCTGTTTTTATTTCTTCTCTGTTGGATTCGTCCGATGCCTTGAGCATTCTTTCCGTAAAGGTGTTCCAGAAACTGGTGGGAAGAAACTGAATAAGTACACCAAAAGAGGGTATGAGTCCTTCGCTGTTGCCCGTTACTTTTATTTGGGAAAGTTGTTCCACCGCTTTTTCTCTATCGATACCCATATGTGTCAAGCTCCGTTTATTGTTATAATAAATTCCGATTGAGGATCCCCCGTCACGATGCTGTTTGTCTCCTCTACCTGATATGTCCGGGGAAATGTGTCATGAATAACTGAAAATGCCGCTGCAATATAGCCCTGCCCCATAAAATTAACGGGTTTTTCGTGTTTGCCCCATTTTTTTATCCATCCTTCATCCAAATGAGAGTGGGTTAAAATTGCGTTACCCCCCGATTTCTTTACGTCCCGTAACAGCAAGGTTCCAAGACCCGCTAAGCGGAAATGTTCCTGAAAAACATCAATCCGCTCTTGTTTGTTGGATAGTTCTTCCAGTATTACGAATTTCCTTAGAACGATGTAAAAAGCATCTTCCATGGATTGAGAGAGTATTTCCGCCGCACCAAGATGTTCCATATCAACCGCCAGCTTGGCAAAAAGGGCTGAATAATGATGACAGTGCATCACTGATGGATCGGTGTTGATGTACTGTAATTTGCGTATTGGATCGAATGTCTGTTCGAATTTATGCTCAGTCATGGGCGGCTCCTTCCTGTGACGACTTTAAACTCCGGTTCATCCTGTAAGTAATGTCGTGATTTCTTACAGAAACTTTTCCTATCCTGTTTATAGCGTCCATCATTACATACCGTCTGTCCTTGGTCTCCTTAGTGAGTTGCGTAACTTTATCTGCAATGCTTTCTAATTCCGAAACCACAGTATTTACACTTTTATTTGCTTCGGTCTGTTCACCGATGGAGCTCTTCAGCTGATCGGTGATGGAAACCAGGGATGATGTTGCCTCAAGGATCTCGTTGATTCCCTGGGATTGTTCAGCCATGGCATTAGCTACTTCAGTAATAATGGTTTTCGTTTTTTTAATACCTTCATCTATAGCACTGAACTCGGTAATGGCATTTTCTCCTGTTTCAGAGGATTCATTTATAACGTTTACAACGCTGCGTATTAAGGCTGTTATCTCCTTTGCGCTGTTGCTGCTGTTTTCCGCGAGTTTCCTGATTTCATCCGCCACCACGGCAAACCCCCGGCCGTACTCACCGGCGTGGGCTGCTTCGATTGCCGCGTTCATTGCCAGAAGGTTCGTATTGGCGGAAATGTTTGTTATGACCCCGACTATCTTCCCGATTTGTTCTGAATAATCCTTAATCCCCTGGATGGATTTCATTGTTCGCGATACCGCCGTTCCGCCGCTTTCGGCTTTTTGAGTAAGATCCTGGGATATGGACTCAGCATTCTGAGTGATGGAAGTAACGCTCTTGATGGAAGCAGCCATCTCTTCGATGGTACTGGAAAGCTGGGTTACCGCCGCGGATTGGTTTTCCGTATTGGAATTGATGGATTCGATGGAACTGACCATTTCTACAACGGAGGAAGATGTGTTTTGGACAGCGGCTTTTTGGGATTCCATGTTGTCGGAAACCTGATCGATATTTTTTAAAATCCGGTCTATGACGGTTAAAAGAAACTCGAAGTTGCTTTCTAAAACAGCTGAATTCCCCCGAAGCTCTCCAGTAATGTTCCGGATATCCATTTTCTTCTTTGTTTCAGGGCTTTCTAAGTCAGCCTCTTCTCCGGTTTCTTTTACTGAAGGACCGTATTTCGATTCAGATGAGCTGCCTGCCGCGTAAAAAAGTACCAAAGCAAACATCCCGAGAAAAGGTAGAAGAATGAGCCGGATTGTCTGATCCCCGGTAATAACTAATACCAGTACCGACAAACCGCAAAAGCCAAGAAAAATCAGAGCATTATTCAGAAATGAAAAAGTTTTAAGTTTCACGGTAGTGTCCTTACACTATTTGATATATATAACCAAAGCATATACAATTTTTAAGATAAATCAAGCGGATTCACCGGTATGATAGGCTGCGGCGGATTGTAGTGTGAGTACGCGTTCTGCGCCCTTTCGAATTTCTTCCGCGGCACGGTTGTATTTGAATCCTGCTGAAATTCCTAACCCTGAGTTTACGGTATCATGAATAAAGGCTGCCATCAGTTTTAAATAGGCGTTCCGGTTGACCGTTCCCTTCTTACTTTTAAATAGAAGGGGTTTAAAATCAAATGCTTCGCTTAGTTTTTCAAGCTGTCTGAGATAAACCGGGAAAAGTTTTTTTACAAGGTGAAAGTATTTTTCGTGATACTCTTCATTTTTCTTAATAAGACATGAGATCTGCAGAGTCCTGTCCCGGAGAAGTTTTCCTTGAGAATCCTGTTTCTTAGGTAAAAAATTGTATAACATTTCTACTATTTTCCCCGATTCAAACAGCTTAAGGGCTGCGGTATAAAACAGAATAATACCTCCTGTGTTCCGGCTGAAGGCATCATTCCTAAAATCGGATGATTGTGAGATAAAGGAGAGCAGCTCAAGAAGAAGCTGAATAAGTTTCGGAGGAATCTGATTTGATTCGGTGCCTTGAAGGCGGCTGAATCCCGATTTCTCCGCAAGGGAATCGGCTGTATCTCCGGTAAGCTGCAGTAATGGTATTATCCGCTTTGTAAGGGGATTATTATACAATTTGATAAGGTATTGTTCTAAAGTACGGTAGCGGAGATCAGATCTGTCATTCCCGATTTCGAGAAGGATTGCCGTCTCCCGGACAGCTTTTTTCAGGGAACCGGAAATCGTGGTACTGCTCACTTGGTATTTTATTTGATCCTCAAATCTGGAGTCTTCTTCGTTTTTTATCGGTATTGTATCCACAATACGTTTCCATAATATCTCAAGGGAATCTGAAAGTTTCCATAGAACCATAGCTTTTACAGATACATCGGTACGGAGTAAGTTCAATGACGGATCATCAGGCACAAAGGCGGCATGGGCAATTCCGCCTGCTTCAGTTTCACTTATCTTAAGATCATCCGGAGCAAACCGGTTGTAGTTGTCTATCACGGCATCGGGATCGAATTCTCCTAATTTGGCGAAGGGGTACTTGTTGTGCCAGAGTAATATCGGGAGCTGATGTGTGATTTCTGTTACAGCCTTGATGTATCCTCCTGCTGAAACATGGGATGTGGGTTCAGGGTTGGTGACCACCACAAGGCAGTCAGAAAGCGGAAGAAAGGCAAGGTTTTCATCCCTCCCGATACCGGCGGGTAAATCTAAAATCACCATCTGATAACTGTTTAAAAGTTTTTTTCCCGCGTTTCCGTGAAGGTAATCACCGAGACTTTTGACTTCTCCGGGCAATGTTTTCTGTCGGGGGAACAGGAGATCCAACCGGGGAAGTATGGGATATATATATTTCTCTGAAGGAATAGCAGGTTCAAATCTTGCCGGTATTCCTTCCAGTTCTTTTTCGTCAATTCCCAATATAACAGAAGCATTAGAAAGGGGATCTAGATCTAAAAGTCCGACGGAAATACCCCGCTGCGCGTAAATCACTGCTAAGTTGAGGGCTACCGTTGATTTGCCTACACCCCCTTTTCCTGATCCTATCGCTATGATGTATTTTTTCACGTTCCCTCCCGGTGACAGTGTATAATAGTTGAGCAATTCTTAATTTGCAATTTAGAATTGCCTTTTTACTCATATCATGTTTGGTATTCTCATTTTATTCTATTATTTTACGGCATTTTTTAGAAATCACGCCTCTTTCTGTTACCTAAAGGTATAAAAAGAGAATTCCTCATAATAGTTTCTCCTGATTTGCGAAATGATTGTATTTGGAATATATTTTGCATACTATTATTATGTTCGGTAAAAATACAGAATCATCTGAGAGTAGATCCCTTAGGATCAGCAAAGTAACCTTTTTTATTCTCTTAGCGGCAATTGCGGTAGTTGTATTTCTGCTTTTCAGGCCCTTCATCGTGTCTATTCTTTTAGCGGCTATAACCTCCGGTCTTGCAGCCCCCTTACGGGATAAACTGCAGGCGCGGTTTAAGGGGAGAAAGGCACTGAGTGCGTCTCTTGCGACCTTAATTGTAGTCATCGCTTTGGTAGTACCGTTCTTGGGTATAATGTATTTTGCCTTAATAGAACTTATTGATACATTGGCTGGGATTTTGGAAGATATCAGCTCCTTTCAGGCGGGTGTCGACAAAATTATACGAAGGGTATCCAGGACGCTTCCCTTTCTCGGGGGTCTCTCCTCCAGGAATATTATAAGTTCGGAAGCTGTGGCAAACTACATCGAGACCGAAGCGGGCAGGATAATGGAGGGAGCAAGTAATTTTGTTTCCACCTTAGCAAATTTTTTCCTGATGTTCTTTGTCTACCTCTATACCCTTTTCTTTTTCATAAAGGACGGACCGGATATCCGTAAAGGACTGTCTTCCGTTATTCCTCTTCCTGTAAAAGAGAAGGAAGCTATAATAAACGATTTTGTAAAGGTTACCAGGTCTTCTCTCAAAGGTATTATTGTGATCGGTGTTTTGCAGGGATTGATCGGGGGACTCCTCTTTTTTATTATGGGACTTCCTTCACCAATTATATTCGGAATATTCTTTCTCCTCCTTGCTGCTATTCCCAACTTCGGGGCTATACTCGTCTGGCTGCCTACCGGAATCATTCTGCTTTTTTCGGGAGAAATAGTGAAAGGGTTAATCCTCCTTACCATCGGCGCTCTTTTCATCGCCATGGTGGATTATGTGATTCGTCCTCGGATTATCCGGCATGGAACGAAGGTTCACGAAGTTTTGGTTCTTGTGGGTATTCTTGGGGGTATTCCTATTTTCGGTGTATTCGGTTTCATCATCGGTCCGATCATCATGGCGGTATTCAAGGAGGTTGTGACAATATTCTCCTCGAGATATCATGATGAAATAAATCAGATTTGAATATTCCGGAGCTTTGCTTTGCGTTCTGTTTATCCCAGCGGAATTATATCCAGAGACAGAAGCACAACAAGGGCGACAAGGACAAGTCCCCCCGCAAGGAGCGGCCGGAATCCCCAGTGGCGGTTATACTTCCAGGCGGGGACAAGGGGAAAAAGTAAAAGGGTAAGCAGTATCACCAGTACAACATCCATTAGTATATTATGTATGATATATTTGCCGTGATATCAAGTCCACGGCAGGAGAGGAAGGAAAGGAAATAGTATGGCAGAAAAAAAAGACTGGATTGTATTGGGCGGCGGCTGCTTCTGGTGTATGGAAGCCGTTTTTGTACGGTTAGACGGAATTGTTTCGGTGACTTCAGGATACGCAGGGGGAGAGAAAGAAAACCCGGCGTATAAGGAAGTATGCAGTGGAACAACGGGACACGCGGAAGTAGTGAAAGTGGAGTTTGATTCTCATACCATCACCCTGGATGAGATCTTGGATCTTTTCTTCAAGGCACATGACCCTACGACGGTGAACCGGCAGGGCGCTGATACGGGATCCCAGTACCGCTCCGTCATTCTATACAGAGATAAGCAGCAGGAAGAGGCAGCCAAGGCCGCCGTAAGCCGGGCGGAAGAGAGCTATCCGGATCCTATTGTGACTGAGATCGAACCCCTCAGGGAATTCTATCCCGCCGAGGAGTACCATCAGGACTACTATAAACGGAACCCTCAGGCACCGTACTGCCGGGCGGTAATCGATCCGAAGATACGGAAAGTCTTCAACCTGTAGTCTTAAAAAACTAAAAAAAGAAGAGCAGGATCTTTTACAGACCGCCGGATTCTCCCTCCTCTTTTCGAAGATCCCGCCGTTTCCGCTCGGCCTCAATCTGAGCTAAGTATGCATCGCTTAAATAGACCGGCTGTGTCTGTTTGAACTCATGGACCGGAATGGAAGGACCCTTGGTATTAAAACGGTATGTAAAGGAGATATCGAATTTCAGAAGGCCTGTGCCTCCGTAGTTTCCAATGTTTAAGAGAACGGCAGTTTTTAATGAGAAACTGTTTACCCGGTAATTATAGGGACGGGGATCTCCCCGGTAATCTTCCGCGGCAATTTGACGGTCCGGAGAAATAGTTTTTTCTATTTCCCAGAACAGCCCGGGAATCCAGTAAAAAGGACGTGTCCCGGGATCTCCGTCTCCGTCTCCGAAACCGTTAAAAACCTCCAGTCCGACGGTCCAGAAGTTGTGTCCCAACAGCAGAGTAACGGGAGAGACGAACCGGTACCCGGCTCCTATATGTACGGAAGCGGTATTGTATGAAAACGGAGGTTTTCTGAGGGACCTGAATGCATTGATTCTGAAAGAACCGAAGGCACTGAACTGTTCTAAAAAGGTAAAGCGGAGATCTCCGCCGGCTCCTGTAAATCCGACAGAGGCTCCCAGGTAGATATCGCTTAAGGGAAAAGTACGGTACTCTTTCTGATTATCGCTGAAATGGGGGATAATCACCCCTTCCGCTAGCGAAAGGTATACGGTATTCAGTTTTACCGCGCCGTAGCCGAAGGGGATGGTTTTCAGGGCGCCGTCAGGGCGGGTGTCTGTAATGGTGTCTTTCCGTGCCAGAAATACCGCGTCCCGCTGGATGTTGACAAACTGTGCTGTCAGCGGGCGGGGTACTTCCTCCCCCTCCATGCGGACCAGCGGTTTTGTATCCTTCATATCGAAAACCAGCATTCCGTCGGAATCCTCCGGAAAACCGTCGGAATCGTAATGGTCCAATTGAGCGCCGATGTTTACCGGAACGTTTCTCTCTGGCTTTTCCAGCTCTTCCGGAACTGCCAATTTTGGTTCAGAAGTATCTTCGCAGAACGCCAAAGGAGTAACGACCAATAAGAAAATTGTAAGAGTTACCGTCCGTTTTTTCATTATGAGGTAAATATACCACCATTTATTTATTGATACCAGTAATCACGCCGAGATCCTTACATCAATTCTATACCCGCAATTTAGACAATATGAATTGACCCCCCGTGTTTACCTAAAGGAATAAAATGAGAATTCCTCATGATCCGTCGCCAGGGATAGAAATTAAGAGCTTTTGTGAGTATTCTAAAAAATGAAGGAGGATCTTGATGAAACCTGATAAAAAAGCAGCGGGAAAACTATCGTGGTTTATTTCTACCGATACTATGGAACTTGCCGTTACCGAGACGGGAGGGCAGATGGCGCCGGTGACATTTTTTAAACAATCGGTTAATCCGGTACAGCCCTATTATATCAGTCCTTGGCAGGAGGAAAACCTAACCCTTCCCGAACCTGTTTTAGTTCCCCTGCGGGGAGATTTTTTCTGTATGCCCTTTGGGGAGACTAACCTGGCGGGGGACGAGGATCATCCCGTTCATGGTGAACCCGCCGGAAGTATTTGGGAGTTTTTAGATCACAATGTTTTTGCCGATGGAGTTGAACTCGTCTTGGGGCAGAAAACGGTGAGACATCCCGGCAGCGTAACCAAACGTATACGTCTAAAGAGAGGGGAGAACACCATTTATATCCGTCATGAACTAGAGGGTTACGACTGGCTTACTTCCTTAGGGCATCACGCGACCCTTGCCGTTTCTGATGAAAAGGAGATGCTCATCTCCACTTCCCCTATAAAATTCGGAATGGTAGCTCCTTCCAACGCGGGTTACCAGAAAGGGAAGGAGTACCACTCTCTGAAGGGAGGAGCGCGTTTCTCGGATATCCGGAGAGTTCCTACCCAATGGCACGATGAACCGGAGACCGACTGTTCCCGGTTTCCCAGCCGGGAGGGTTTTACCGATATAATGGCTGTTTACTCCAAAGAAGATGTTGAACCTGCCTGGACCTGCGCTTCTGTACCAAAGGCGGGATACCTCTGGTTCTCCTTAAAAGACCCGAAGATTCTGCCTCAGACCGTCTTTTGGATGGCTAACAGGGGACGCCACGCATCCCCATGGAACGGCAGGAACCAGTGTATCGGATTGGAGGACACCTGCGGTTTTTTTGCTTCCGGACTCAAAGAATCAACGCAGACCAATGTCCTCAACCGGGAGGGAGTCCCCACAGCGGTGGAACTGAAGCCGGATAAGATAACTTCGGTGAATTATATTGAAGGCGCGGTTCAAATTGGCCCGGGTTTCGGCCGGGTCGAAGAAGTGGTTTTCGGCGCGGAAACCGCGGAGTTCCGTTCCGAATCGGGAGAGCGGGTTACTGCCCCGGTGGATTATTCTTTTCTCTACGAAATTTGACTCCCTGAAAAAAATATATATGCTTCTATCGAGGTAGATCCCGGATACTGCGGAATCTGATTTTTGCAGTTTCCTTGGTGAGTAAAATCGTGGAGGTAATACATGGCGGGAGCAAAGAAAATTAAGAGTTCCGTATTTATCGGGTTCTTCAGCTTGTTATCCGTTGCGGCTGTCCTTTTTTTCACCGTTGACGAAAGAACAAGCCGGTTTCTCTTTGCTATCGATCTTCGTTTCTTTGTCCTGCTTTTGGGTCTCTGGGTTCTGACCCTCTCGGCGGATGCATTCTCGATATCTCTCTTTATTCGGGGTACCGAAGAACGGCTTTCTTTAAAGGCCGCCTACAGGACTGCCGTCACCAGAATATTTTTCAACATCCTCACCCCTTTCGGTTTCGGCGGTCAGCCTTTTATGGTTTACCTCCTCTCTAAGGAGGGAGTTTCTCCCGGAAAGGGCTCAACCATTGCGGTAACAAGATTGATGATCCTCTCGGCATATACGCAGATTGGAGCCGTTTTGTCATTCTTTTTCTACGACGGAAAACTGAGCGAAATACCCTCCCTCAGGGGGTTTTTTCTCATCGCTGGAACTATCGGGGCTGTAATTACCGGCACTGTTTTTGCAAGCCTGCTCTATCCCCATCTGATGATAAAGCTGGTCAACCTGGCCGGGAAGGTCCTCCACCGTTTAAAAATTGTACCGGATATTACCCGTTTTAAACGAAAGGTTGTCCATGAGGGCGCGGTGGCCCGAAAGAGCTTTAAACGGTTTTTCAGAAGGAATAATTTCCGGGTATTCTTGATGGGCATGCTCAGCACCTTTCTCCTTTACGCCGCGCAGCTCCTTACGCTTCTGGTAATACTCCGGGGTCTGAACATTACGGTGGAGTTCTGGACCGGTATTTCTTTGAGCGCTATTCTGCTCTTTGCCATGCTTTTCCTTCCTACTCCCGGCGCGGCCGGTTTGGGAGAAGGAGCCTTTATCCTGATTTTTACCGGAACAATACCCCAGTATTTAATCGGAATAGCACTGGTTATCTGGCGGCTTTTCTTTCACTACCTCACCGCATTAGTCGGCGCTCTTTCGGTATCCAGGCTTTTTTCAAGGAAGAGTCCCGGCACAAAACCTTCACTTACCGTATCCGGGAAAAGGCACTGATTCCTTATGAACCGCGGGAAAAACATTTGTCGATTCTGTTAAAATCCACCGGATCCTTTTCTCTTCCGATAAATACAAACCGGTTGAATCCCTTTGTTCCGTTCTGCTTTTGGACCTTCAGCAATGATTCCGCGTCCCCTTCGCGGTAGGAGTTGTTTACTATTTCAAAATAACGCGTACCATCCGGAAAGGTGACATATCCCTTACCCCGCAGGATGTCCGGGGATATTTCTTCCATCAGAGACTGCCATTTCTCTCTGTCCGCTATTCCCTCCTCCTGATAGCTTGTGGAGAAGAACAGTTCCCTTTGTGACGGTTCGGACATATCGCGGTAATGGGTATGAATCGGTGCTAGAGGTATTTCATTGTCGGAGTCCCACTCCCCGTAGGTAGTCTTTACGATGGGGGCAGGGGGATTGTGCTTTTTTAATAGATCTTCAGTGCTTTTAAGGCGTTCCGTGTCTACTGTATCGATTTTGTTGAGAATAAATAGATCTGCGAATTTCGCCTGCTGCCGAACTGTTTCACTGGTGGCAAACACTTTATGAAAGGATCCTGCATCTATAACGCAGATATTCTGCCGGAGCTCAATGAGTCCGTCCAAATCCCCCTGTTTCATCATGGAGTAAAGATCATCAACCCGTGCGATTCCTGTGGCTTCAATGAGAAGTAATTCCGGTTTAATCTCCCCGGCGATTTTCCTTATCTCAAAAATAAAATCAGTCCGGATGCAGGCACAGAAAATGCTTCCGCGGTTGAGTTCCGCGGTGTAATAATCCCCTTCTTTTACCAATGTCCCGTCGATTCCCGCGGAACCGAATTCGTTTACTAAAACCGCCATGGTATCTGTCCGTTTGGAATAGTAGCCGATCAAACGATTCAGAAGGGTCGTTTTCCCCGCCCCTAAGAAACCTGTTAACAATACTGTTTTTACCGCCATAGTAACCTCCGGATGTTTATATGATGGCCTTTATCCACTCCTTGATAACTTCTTTGTCCGCGATTTTTCCCACAGAACGGAGTTCTTCCTGCACGGTGATTACCGCGGGGAACTTATCGATGTGGTAAACGTTACGGGCCTTTTCCGAATTGATCTTAACTAACTGGATTTCCGAACCCAGTTCCCGCTGGGCCTTGTTGATGTTTTCCTGCATTGTCTTAGCGTCTTCGGACCCATCGTCTAAGAGGATGATCTTTGATCTGGAGGAATGCATCCGTTCCTTGGCCCGTTCCACCATCCGCCGGTAGATGGCATTGATCAAATCCTGCTTTTTAGGGATATGGCTGATAAAGGCAACCTGGCCGTCTATACAAATTGTGGGGACCTTTTCCACATTCAGGGCGGACATGAGTTCAATGGATTCTTTGGTCTTTATTTTGTGTTCTCTCCAATCCACAACCCCTTCGAACTCCGGCGCTATCTCCCGGACCGATTCCACCATGTACTGACAGGGAGCGCATGCCTCTGAATCGAGAGTGATTATATCCACTTGAACCTTGTTGGTACCGCCGTATTCCGAAAGATCTAAATCTGTTTCGGAAACCGTTTGAGTACCGATGAGTTCCATGGCTACCTGCTGTTTGTATTCGTCCTTTACCATTTCGGAAACAGCGATGATGTTTTCCTTAGAAACCGAATAAGGTATGTCGCACCCCGGAGCTAAAATGAATCCATCGGATCCTCCAACGGAGATGCATTCGGCCGCATGGCGGAGATTGTCCTGTTCCGTACCGAAAAGCATGACGGTAGTAAGTTTCATGTTCCCGCCGAAAGATACACCGTGCTGTTTTGCTGCATCCTTCACATAGTCTAAGGGGATGTTTTCATCGATAGATATGTTATCGGGTTTACAGAGACACATGGCTTCGATATTTTTCTGGGCATGTCCGCAGACAAAGAAGGAGGAGGCGGCGCCCCTTTTTCGGATAAATGAAAAAAGCCGGGTGCAGGATTCAGAAACAAATTTGGTAAAATCTTCAGGTCCAATCTGACTTGTCATGGGATCAACTACGGCGATTACATCGCAGCCGGCATCGTGATAGGCTTCGGCCATTTTTTCACCGATCCCTTCGCAGTATTGCATTATCTCTATAACCTTATCCGGGTTGTCGTACATCTGCATAAAAATATCGGGACCCATCAGATGGAGCGAAAGGGTAAAGGGCCCTGCGATAAGACCATAGAGGGCGATATCCGGATAGGATTCTCTCAGTATATTTGTTACTTCCAATATCCTGGGAATTCTTCCTTTCCCGGTACTGAACTCCGGAAGGTCCTCCAGCCATTTTCCCCCCGATAAAACATGGCTCGACACCGAGGGGGGATTTTCCTTCCCCCAGATGAGATCACATCCTAAGACCTCTGCTTCCAGCTGCAGATCAAATATCACCGGAATACCATCGGGCTGATATATTTCTATCGCCTTTTTCAAGCCCGAAATCATGTTATCCTTATCTTTCAGGTATTCCTCTGCGTCTTTATCTATCAGATAGCCCGCGTGTACTCCAACAAAGGGAACATAGGGTGTTCTGGGTGTCGTCTTATTCCGGATTGCTGTTAACACCAATTCTTTTCCTGTCATGTATAAACCTCCGCTAAAAATTCATAAGTTCAATAGATTAGTTTCCTTATCTAATATAATATAATCATGCCTTTTTCTATTACCTAAAGGAATAAAATCAGCAATTCCTCTGTTGGTTTTAAAAAAATTGGCATCGACAACACAAATGTTATACAATCATACTGTTCCTATACGATAAAAGTCCATCCTGGGGAGAGTTTAATGGCTATAAATACAAAACGGGGTGAGATTGAAACGGGTAAACTCAAAGTGAGTATTCTCCTGGTTGTAAATCTCCTTCTCTTTGTTTTTTTATTTTCCAGCGAAATTTTAGCTTCAATCTATAATATTCGGTTTATAGAGCAGGGACTCACCCTCTCTCAGAGGTTTGCCTTAGGGTTTAAGCCCACCGTGGTGGCAATTTTCTTAGTCTGCGCCGCCTTTATCGATATTATTGTTCTAAAGATTCTTTCTCCCCTTTTTACCTATTTAAAGACAGGCCGGCAGTACCGGAAAGCCCGTATAGCCTTGGTGAAAGTGCCGTTTTGGCTGATTGTTGTCCAGACAGCTTTCTGGTTCATCGGAACCACCGGCTATTTTTTACTGAAAGGCTGGAACCCCGAAAGCGGTCTTCCCTATCTTTGGGTTATCAATATGAAGATGAGCGCCGGATTGATCGGCGGGATTTATTCCTCCCTGTTTATTAATGTGGTCATGCTGAAAATGAAATCTCTGCTTAATATCATCAATATAGAGGAAGGGGAGAACGATGTGTTTTCCAGGATTAAGGAGCATTTGATTGTTTTCTCTATCCTGTATTTTGTTTTTGTCTATTTTGGCTATCTTGCCTGGTTTTACGCTCAAAAATCCCCTTCTTTAGTTATGGAAATACCCTTTATGGTTAGTTTTTTAGTGATTGCCGGGGTATTCGGGGTGCTTTCCATGGGAATGATTTTTCTCTCCAAGAAGGAGTACCACTTCCAGGTTTCGTTATTAAAGGACAAGATGAATGAGTTTACCGGCGCCGCCGGCAAAGAGGTGGACCTTACCAACCGTTTAGTATTGATAAATTTTGATCACTTAGGTGAGGTAACAGATGCCTTTAACCGGTTTACCATTAAACTGCAGCAGGAGATACGGTCCCTGAGGGGGCTGGTAACGGCGGTAAAGCAGCATTCCCATACGGTGGCCGAATCGGTCTCAGGAATAGCCGCGGGGTCGGAAGAACTCGCCTCAGGTTCTGAAGAAATGTCCGCTACGGTGGACAGCTTCTCCAACGCTATGGATGATATCCATAGACTTACAGAAAGCGGGAAAAAAATTGCCGCCGGTAATGCCAGTTCTGCGGAATCACAGACAAAGGCGGTAGGTAAAATAGTGGAAAATACCATGGACTTAAAAGAGAGTACCGGAAAGAACCTGGTCTCCGCCCGGGACGGTGTGGATATCATCCGGCAGAGTGTGGATGCAACCTTAAGGCTTTCCAGCGGCATAAAAGAAATTGCCCGGGTAATAAAAGAAGCCGGAGAGCAGACCGCCCAGGTGGATACCATCATGCATCAGGTGGATGAAATTGCGGAGCGGACAAATTTACTGGCGGTGAATGCCTCCATTGAGGCCGCGCACGCCGGAACCTATGGCAGAGGTTTTGCCATTGTAGCAAATGAGATACGGAAACTCTCCGAAATGACCGCCGAATCTGTTCAGAACGTATCCACCATAATGACGAAGACCAAGCAGAGTGTTGAATTGGGAATTGATGTAATGAATTCCGCGGAAGGAGAAGCAACTAAAGCACAGAGCTTAGGTGACCATACTTTGAAGGCCCTGGAAGAAATTATCACTGCTATGGAGGATAATAACAGGCGTCTGGGTGAAATCAGCGAAATAACCCGGGAACAAGGGTCCATGGTGGAACAATTCGGTGAAGAAGCGGAAAAGCTGAGCACTAACTCCGATTCGGTTCTGGAATCGGTTACCCAGCAGGTACGGTCTTCCCGGGAGCTCAAGGTATCCATCGAGGCCCTATCGTCAGCCAATGGAGAAAATGCAAACGCGGCTTCCGTGCTTTCCGGCTTAGCTGAAGACCTTGAACGGGTTGGAAACAATCTGTCCGACTTTGCCCAGCAGTTCAAAACTGAATGAATATAGTCCTCCTCTTTCCGGAAGAAATGAACAGGCCCCTCTCCCCGGATGACCGGAGATACAAACATATCCGCCGAGTACTCGGTTTCTCCCCGGGAGATTCTCTTTGGATCGGTATTGCGGGGGGGCCGAGAATCTACGCGGAAATTGAGTGTCACCCGAAAGGATTTATTTTCCGCCCGGTGAGAGAAGAGGATCCCCCGCCTTCTTTTCCCCTTACCCTTTTAACGGGCGCGGTGCGTCCGGTAGTGATGAAGCGGATTCTGAAGAATGCCTCCATGCTGGGGCTCTCCTCTGTTATGGTCTGCGGCACCGAACGGGGGGAGGCATCGTACCTCCAAAGCCGACTTTGGCGCGGAGGGGTCCAGGATGCCCTGGTGGAGGGAGCACAGCAGGGATTTACTACACTGCTTCCGGAGGTAACGGTATATACATCCCTTGCCGCGGGAATAAATCACTTGAAAACGGAAGGGCCGCGTATCGTTCTGGATAATTACGGGAAGAGAGTCTCTCTCGGGAAAGCTTGTTCCTCCTGGAACGGAGCGCCGCCGGTACTGGCGGTAGGTCCCGAACGGGGCTGGAGCGAACCGGAACGGAAGCTGTTTTCCGGGAACGGTTTCGCGGCGGCAGCCTTGGGGCCTATGGTACTATCAACAGAAGCTGCCTGTACCGCCGGACCTATGGTACTTCTTTCTTCCTTGGAATTTATCTAATCCTTCCGCACACCGGAACAACGCTGCATCAACGGAGCAATACTTGACTACTTGACCCGCTTGACACATCTGAGGAAACTTTTTACACTTTTTTGTTGTAAAAAGTTTCCTGTCTGGATAAATGATCCGGGCAGCTTCGGAGCAGGATATGGGAAAAGATACGCGGCTTCGGATACTCTCCGGAGCGGAACGTCTGTTTTTCAAGCAGGGGCGGGGAGTAAAAATTGACGAGATTGCTTCCTACCTGGGAATCAGTAAAAAAACAATCTACAACCACTTTAAAGACAAACAGGACCTTATCGACAACATGGTGGAGCGGGGTATCGAGTTTCTCCTGAGCAGTCTGGATAAAATCGCCTCCGACAGAAGTGTCGATTTCGGTGAGCGCCTTATGCAGCTGTCCGAATTTTCCATCCAGGAATTCGGGAAGCGGGGTCTTTCATTCATTGACGACTTAAAGGAGTATGAGTCCCGGTACCGGGAAAAGCTGTTTCCGCAAATCCGGGAAAAGATAGAACGGCTTATTTCCGCCCTTATGGAGGAGGGGCTTGCCAAGGGATTCGTGCGGGAAGACATCGACCGGGAAATGGTTGGACCGGTATACGTGGGAATGCTGGAGGGAATATTGAGAATTTGCGGTGTCGATGGAAGGAATATTCCGGTGGATAGACTCCTCTCTGCAAATTTGGGACTCTTATTCCGGGGAATACTCAAACCTGAGTATCCAAATCCCGTTTACGGCAGGAGTTCACTGTGAGTAGAAAAAAGTTCCCCTTTTTCAAGGTCCTTGTCATACTGCTTTTAGCCGGCGGAATCCTGTTCCTCTGGCTGCAGATGCGGAAAGACCAGGAGGCTGCCGCCGAAGAGATAAAGATGCCCGTTAGGATCGTCCGTCCCTTCCGGGGAAACCTTGAGAAACTCTTCAGAGCCAGCGGGTTTACCGAATCCGAACGGATGGTTACCATACTCCCCCGGGTTTCGGGGTCCCTTACCGAGGTGTCCGCGGATATGGGGGACCGGGTTTATAAGGGGCAGGCGGTGGCTCGGCTCGATTCAGAACCCTTTGCCCTGACGCTGAGACAGGCGGAAGCCGCGTACCTGGGAGCAAAATCCACCTTTGAACGTACTGAGCAGCTCTACCAGGCAAAGGCCGCCAGTAAGCAGAACTACGATCAGGCCAAGTCTCATTTCGAAGCCGCCCGCTCCCAGTACGAATTGGCTAAGCTAAACATGAGTTACACGGAGATAACTTCCCCTATGGAGGGTATCGTGCTTCAGAAGCACGCCGAATCCGGGGAGCTGGTTGCCCCTCAAGTACCTATCCTTACCGTGGGTGATTTGGATAAACTCATTATCCGGGCGGATATCCCGGAACGGTACTACTCTTTTTTTCTGGAAAACAGGGATTCCATGAAAATCGAAGCCCGTATTCCTGCCCTAAAGGAACGGGTGCTTCCTGGGCGTATCAAATCCCTCTCTCCCTACATCGTCCCGGAGACAAAAACCTTTGAAATTGTTGCAACATTTACCGGAGACAAAAAGGGTCTCCGGCCCGGTATGTTTACCTATTTGACATTTGTGCTGGACGAGCGGAGAGATATTTTCTGTCTTCCCAACGAGGTGCTCATCGCCGGCGACACATTGTGGTATGTGGAAGAAAGTACCATGTCCGCCAAGAAAATCAGCCTTACACCGGATTTTTCCAACGGTGAACAGTTTCAGATAGGACCGGAATGGGAAGGCCGCCCCTTCATTACCGAGGGACAGCATTTCCTCAGGGAGGGTCAGGAAGTCAGGATCATCAATGAAGATAGCTGATTACTCCATAAAACATCCCGCTGTAATCGTAATCCTCCTGATTTCGGTCCTGCTGTTCGGTGCTGTTTCCCTTAGGTCCCTCAGGCAGGACCTCCTTTCGGACGTTTCCCTTCCCACGGTTGTGGTTTTCACCATCTATCCGGGGGTTGGTCCTGAAGATATGGAACGGGAAGTGACGGATATTTTGGAGAAAGAAATCGCTACCATGCCGGGAATTGCCGGCATGAGTTCAAACTCCACCGACTCTTCCTCCTTTATTAGCCTGGAGTTTGATTGGGGAACCGACATAGATACCAAGATGGGTGAACTCCGTGAAAAGATAAACAACGTTACGGCTGAACTCCCCGATGGTATAGAAGGCCCCCCTTCCATAATCAGGGTAAATACCGACCTGCTTCCCATCATGACAATCGTTGCGGAGAGTGAACTGGATACGGAATTGCTGACCCGTTACATAGATGACCAGATAATTCCGGCTGTTTCGAGAGTCGCGGGGGTGGCTGCGGTAAACCGGCAGGGAGGTGTAGAAAGAATAGCGGCCCTGACGCTGGATACCGCGGAGCTGGAAGCCTTGGAACTATCCATACTTAGTATTTACGAGCTCCTCTCTTATTACAACCTAACGCTGCCGGCCGGAGCTGTTAATTTTGAAAATAAGGAAATGAAGCTTAGGTCCCGGGGAGACTTTGAATCCCTTGAGGAGATACGGGATTTAGTGGTGGGACATACTCAGGGGACCTACATAAAGTTAAGAGATGTTGCTGAAGTAACCTTAGAACTTAAGGACCAGGACGTATACGCGCTTTCAGGTTCTAAGGAGAGCATAATCCTGGATATAATGAAGCAGCAGGATGCCGATACAAATGAGATAGTGAAACAGGTCACCGGTATTCTGGACGGTTTTTCCCGAGAGAAGCAGGGGGCGGTGATCTTCAAAACCGTCGTGGATCAAAGCGAAGACATAAAGAACGCCGTCAATTCTGTGCGGGACGCGGCGGTAATAGGAGGAATCCTCGCGGTAGTGATTCTTCTTCTCTTCCTTCACAATATCCGCACCACCATCATTATTGCTGTCTCTATTCCTCTTTCGGTGATGATTGCCTTTATCGCTTTAAACTTAAACGGTCAGTCCCTAAATATTATGACCCTAGGAGGTATGACCGTAGGGATAGGAATGATTGTTGACAGCTCCATCGTGGTTTTGGAAAACATATTCCGGCACTTCAAGGAAACCGGGGACCGGAAGCTGTCGGCTTCCCGGGGAACCGGAGAGGTAGGGGCTGCCATTGTGGCTTCAACCGCTACTACCCTGTCGGTTTTCGTGCCCCTCCTGTTCGTGGAAGGCTTCGCGGGTGTAGTACTCCGGGACGTTGCATACACAATCGTATACGCCTTATTGGCTTCACTGCTGGTGGCTGTGGTGGTAGTCCCTTTTCTTACTTCCCGGGTGCTTAAAGAAAACGAACGCCGAAAACGGAATCCGATTTTGCGGTTTTTCTCCGGGGGGATAGAAAGGATAATAGACGGGTTAACCGGCTTTTACCGGCAGGCACTGAATAAGGCTGTGGCAAATAGATGGTTTGTCCTGGTCTTTGCCGGTACAGTATTAGTAATAAGTGTGTTGGCATTTGATTTTATCGGTTTCGAGTTTGTCCCGGAAACGGACATGAACGAGCTCCAGATCGAGGTTGAAACTCCGCAGGGGTATACCCTGGAAAAAACGCGGGACAAAATCCTGGAGATTGATAAAATTGTACAGCGGGAAGTTCCGGAACTGGAAGAGGCCATATACTATGTGGGTCAGAGCGGTTCCTTCGGTTTCGGCAAATCCGTAACCAGCATGTTTGGAAGGATCCGCGTAAGATCGTCAAAGAAACGGGAGCGGGACATATTCGAGATTCGGGAAACAGTACGCCGGGAAATAATCCAAAACATTCCCGACATCGATCTGACTATATCGAACGGCGGATTAGGCGCTCTTGCTGCCGCGGCGACAGGGGGGCAAGGCTTCAAGGTGGAAGTGTACGGAAGCAGTTTTCCCGATGTTGCCGCCGCGGCGGCGCAGGCAGCAGAAATTATCCGGCAGGACCCGAATGTAACGGAGACGAATATGAATATCCGGTTTGACCGGCAGGAACTGGTTTCCGATTTGGCCTTGGATTATATGGGTATGCTGGGGGTAACCCCGTATGAAGCGGGGGTTGTCTCACGGATTATCTTTAACGGTATGCAGGCAGGAACGTACCGGGAGGGGGGTAATTCCTACGACATCATTCTGAAGTCTGACCTTACGGATAAACCCATTACACCGGATGTTCTGAACCGGCTCTACCTTAAATCGGCCGGAGGCTCAATGATATCCTTTGGCAGCTTTACCGAAATGGAAACAGAACCGTCGGTTTCCGGGATACACCACGAAAACAAGATGAAGTCCATAATCGTTACCGGTACCTTGCGCTCCTCAAATGTCCGGGCAACATCTTCCCGGGTTACGGCAAAGTTAAAGGAGACTCAATTTTCCGCCGGTATACGGTGGCAAATTACCGGTACCGCCGCGGAGATGAAGGAATCCTTTACAATCCTTCTCTATTCCCTTTTAATTTCGGTATTTTTAGTCTATGCCGTGATGGTTATACAGTTTGAAACTTTTCTGCAGCCCCTTATTATCATGGCGGCAGTGCCTTTTACGGTAATTGGTGTTGTGGCGGGACTGCTGGTCTTTGGGTCCACCCTTTCCATCGTATCTTTTTTGGGAATCATTGCCCTAGCGGGTATCGTGGTGAACAACGCCATTGTTATGGTGGATTACATAAATCTGCTCCGCCGCAGAGATAATCTGGACCTGATGGAAGCTCTTCTTAAGGGCGGAAGTTCCCGGCTTAAACCTATCCTTATGACAACCCTAACCACGGTATTGGGAATACTTCCGATGGCCTTTGGGATGGGTGAGGGAAGCCGGATGTATGCGCCCTTAGGACAGGCCATTGTGGGGGGACTCCTCACTTCTACCTTAATAACGCTATTTCTGGTTCCGGTCCTCTACTACATTGCGGAGCACCGGCGACCGTCAAAAAAACAGGAGGCTGAACCGGATGAAAAAGTGGTTCAATATAATTAGTATCGTGCTAATTGCGGGACTGATCCTTTCGGGGTGTTCCGCCGTGTTTACCGCTTCGGTAACGGGAAGGTTAGTGGACACCGATGAATACGAAGATGATGCCGGAGACCCCGGCATAAACGAGGCGGAAGTGTATCTTTACACTTCCGAAGGGAACCGGGACGCCGACCGGGAAGCGTGGGCGGAGGAGAGTGAGCCCGCCCGATATTTTATGAAGTCCGTTACCGGCAGTTCAGGGGGAGAAGCCGGATATTACACCTTTAACGGTCTTATCTGGAGTGAAATGTTTCCCGGATACGGAAAGACCGGTGACCGTAAGGAGATCTATTTTCTCTTTTACCATCCTGAGTACGGGATCCATAACTCATCCGCGGTGATTGTTTCGGAAGTTACTAATCGTCTTCCTCCTGTAAAAATCCCGAGCCTTTACAACCGGGGGGACATACGCGGGTCAGTTCTGGACAACGAAACCGGAGACGGTATCGGGGGTGTCGCCGTCGGTATCTATGTTCCCGATTCCTGGGAATACGACGCGGAAGGGGGCATAGTGTGGCGGACCGGTTCGGATACCGGAACGTTAGAGACGCCTGTTTATCCGGAGGAGCCTGCCTACACGGTGACAACTGACGACACAGGAGAGTATTCCCGGAGTGTTACCTTTTTAATGATGCCGGACCGGGAAACTGACCGGGGAACGGTCCCGCTTCTTTTAACCTTTGCACGGAACGGGTATGATGCCGATCCGGAAGCAGAGACGGACCTTGCTAACGATCTGGACTTAGATGGGGACGGAAGGATCACCGAGGAGGAGACCTGCTACCGGTCCCCCCTTGTTTCCGCTGATGCAGTTACGGTGATGAACGATATTAACCTGGTTCCCGTAGAGGAGGATCATCAGGCGGAACTCTCCGGTACTGTGGTTAACGCCAACTCTTCCACCGGAGTGGGCGGGGTTAACGTCCGCATCTACGTCCCCCGGGAGTGGGATTCCGATTCGGAAGATTACATTTATCCGGAGGAACCAACCTATACCGTAATTACCGCCGACGAGGGGGAGTGGGAACAGAGCATAACGTTCCCGAAACTGCCGGATGAGGAAAGCGACACCGGTACAACCTCCGTTATCCTGACTTTTCAGCGGAACCAGTACATTGTGGATACGGCCCTTGATACAGACCTAAAAGAGGACCGGGATATAGACGGTGATGGGGAAAATGATGTGTACTACCGGAGTCCGGAGATCGAAGACGATACCGCCGCAGAACTGGCGGAGATATCCATTCGGCAGACAGAGTTCCGGGAAAACTTCGCGGGACGAGTGTATAACAGCGGCGGCGCTCCTTTAAACGGCCGGAAAGTTTCCCTGTACCTGGAATCGGTTTCCGGTGATCCCGACTACGTAACCTATACAGCGACCCGGTATGTGGGGACCGACAATCCCGTTGCCGAGGCCGGTTATTTCTCGTTTGATTCTATACGGTGGTCCGATGAAACCTACACAGCCCCGCAGAGTTCCGTCACCGCCTACATTCGGATAAACGACAGCATCGAGCCTGCTGAGCCGGTTTCCGGAGAAGTCCTTATCTATTCAGGGGCGGAAAACTACACCGAGGTGACCCTCCCATGATCCGCAGAATTACAGGCTGTTTTATCTTAGTACTTATTGCGGCACCCATGCTTTTTGCGGAGAACGGTTTGGGGATTGATGATCTTCTCCGGACAACCCGTCAGAACAACTACGCCTTAAGGCGGCTTCGGGCGGAAGGGGAGAAAAGTCGGATAGACCTTAAGGCGGCCCGGGCCGGGAGGCTTCCCGATATCGATTTCGACGCTTCCTTTAGTTACCTGGCAAATCCGATGGACCCCGTAACGTTAACGGCAGGGGAGCTGGGAACCGTGGAGGTCCCGGGGCAGGGGGAAGTTCTGTTCCCGCCGGAGGATATGAGGATATTCGATGGAATGGAAAACACCTACTATTCCTTCGAACTGACGGTGGATCAGCCGGTGTTTACCTGGGGAAAGATCCCCAATACCATCAGATTGTACAGTAAAGGAGTAGAAGCTAACGGTCTGGAGACGGAAAAAACCTTTCAGGAATTAAGCGCTGAACTTACTGGAATCCTCTACACTATCTATTTTATGGAGAAATTATCAGGGGTGTTGTCGGAGCAGTCCGAACTTGCAGACCGAATGACAGAAATTGCCCGGGAGAGCTACAAAAACGGCTTCATCCTCTACGCTGATGTTTTAAATACCGAGATAAAGGCTAAGGAGATAGGAGTTGAACAGCGGCGTCTTGAGAAGGAACGGGGGCAGCTTTTAAGCCGTCTCAGGAGTATTACCGGACAGGACGGATTGGATGTTGCTTCCGTTGATTTTGGTTTTGTAGATGAAGACCTTGCCGAAAAAAAATTGCCCGATGCTGAATCCCTTATTAAGAGAGCGGAAAGAAATAATGCTGATTTACAGCTTCTTTCAAAACTTAAAGAGATAGATAATCTTAAATTGAAAATAGCCGAAGGGACCGGATATTTAAAACCCGATTTGGGGTTAAGGATGCAGCTCTCCTATTCGGGTCCCAGGCTGCCCCTTATGGAAACCGACTGGCTGAGGCAGGATGACTACGGCCTTACCCTGTCGGTGGGTATTTCCACTAAAGTGTACGATGGCGGTAGACTGGCTTCGGAAATCGCGTTATCCCGGCGGGAGACCGAAATTAGCGTAATAAAGCATCAGGAAGCCTTGTCCCAGGTAGCTGACGCCATCAGGAATCTCCTTTTAAACCTTGAACTCGCAAAAATTTGTATGGAGTACGAACTGCTGAAAAAAGAGAGCAGTGAAGAAATGATTTCTCTGGAAAAGGCCAAACATGATGCAGGCGCGGGAAGTGAAACCGATTATTTAAGGACCCGGCTTGAAGCATTAACCCATTTAGCTGCCTATTACACCCAAAAGATCACTTTTTTTCAGGATTACATCACTTTAAAAGTGCTGGCGGGAGAATTCGATCCTGAATCTCTTTAAATTTAGAAGAGAACATATATACTCTAAATAAGGAGATAGAAATTTCCGCGTAATAATTGGAGGTATATTTTGAGTACCGTTCTAGTGGTCGATGATGAAGAAACAACACTGCTTTTGGTAAAGAAAATTCTCTCCTCCGGAGGGTACGAGGTTGATTCCTATACATCTCCTGTAGAGGCCCTCATGAATTATGAACCAAACAAATACGATCTTATATTATCCGATTTCTATATGCCCGAACTAGACGGAGATCAATTCTTAAAAAAGATCCGGGAAAAAGATCCCGAGACGGCCTTTATGTTTCTTACCAACAATACGAATATCCAAAATGCTATCACTATGATGAAACATGGGGCTGATGATTACATTACAAAGCCTGTTATTCCGGAAGACCTCTCCTTCCGGGCGGAAAAGAATATCAAGGAAGCGGAAAACCGGAGGATAATCCAGTCAGCCAGACAGGAGAAAGAACTTTTAGAGCTGGAGAATAAAAAACTGGTAAACTGGCGGCTTCTGTATGCTACTAAGGATATTAGGCAGACTGAGCAAATGATCAGCCTCCTCTCCCGCACCATCAATCAGTCCGGCGGATTCCTGTGGGTGGACATTCTCAAGAGTACCTTAGAAAAAATAGATGAGGACTCCTATAAAATTGGATCGGACCTGGTGGATATGATTGTAAGCACCGCGGAAAGTCAAAAAAATATTTTTGACTATATTACATTCATAAGCGAAATTGACAAAATACCGCTGTCTATAACATCTATCTCCATGGAGGAGTTTAAGGTACTCCTCGCGGAATGCTTAACGCAGTTAGACCGGGAACTCTGCCGGAAAGCCGGAAGAAAACTGGTTATCTCCCTTCAGGAACCGGGTGACGGATACATACGGGCTGATTGCGAATATATGAAGAAAATTCTGAAGGAGCTCGTGGTAAACGCAATGAAATATTCGCCTCCGGAAACCGATATAGTCGCGGTTATGGAGCGGAAGGAAAGCGCTTCCGGGGATACGGTAGATATATTCTTTAGAAATGTTCCGCGTCCTTCCAAAACAAAAGATTCAGAGGGAAATCCGATTCTTGGAATTCCCTACGACTATACCGAGTTGGTCTTTGATCTGTTCTACAGTATTGAACCGTTTCCTACATACATCGAACAGGAGGAATGGAGTGACGGAACAGGTCTTTACGTATGCCGAAAACTGATGAAGCGCATGGACGGATGGATACGCGCTAATAACGGTATGGATTATACAGGCGAAAATCCCAGTGTATTCGTAAAGGTAACATTGACCTTTCAGGTAAGATCAAAAGAAGAAACCTAGAGGAATTTAAGGAAGATACTTGATATCTCAATAATCATGTTCGAAAATGAATGTGGAGGGTTAACTTAATGGGTGAAAAAATACTGGTTGTAGATGATTCGGTCTCCATGCGTCAGATGACCTCAATCATTCTCAACCAAGCCGGATATGAAGTTGTTCAGGCGGAAGACGGGGTCAGGGCTCTGGATAAATTTGATGAGGGGTTTGATCTGCTTATTACTGATTATAATATGCCCAACATGAACGGAATTGAACTGATAAAATCGGTTCGCGAAGGAAATGTAAATAAGGCGGTCCCGATTCTGATGATTACCACGGAATCGGAGGAAGAAAAGAAAATGGAAGGTAAGAAAGCCGGGGCTACCGGTTGGATAACAAAACCTTTTGATAAAGAACTTCTCCTCAATACTATTAAAAAAATAACCCAATCGGTTGAATTCTAAAAATTATGGTTTCCATCATTGACGAACCGGACAAAAAGATACTGAAGGTTCAGGGCAGCCTGACCTTCGATACCGCGAAGGAATTTCATACTCACCTCTTGGAAGCGCTAAAAGGGGGTGTGCCTTTAGAGATACACCTGGAGGAGATGCAGTCTTTTGATTTGGCGGGTATCCAGGTTCTCCTGTCCGTGTGCAGAAGCCGGGAAAATATAACAGTGATACCCGGCAGAAACGAGGAAAGGCTCCTTTCCATGCTGAAATTCGCGGGAATTCTGCTGCCGGGATGTGTTCCCAAAGGAATGGTCGCTGAGGAGGATAACAGCTAGTTTATGGATATGAAGTCCAATCCTTTAGATACATTCAAAGATGAGGCCGCGGAACTTCTGGAAATAGCAGAACAGAGCCTTATCAGTCTTGAAGAAGAGAAGAACAATCCGGAATATGTAGATTCCGCGTTCCGGGCGCTTCATACCATCAAGGGGTCGGGGAATATGTTTAACCTTACCCACGTGGTGGATATCGCTCATAATGTGGAATCGGTGTTTGCCCGTATAAGAGACGGCAAGCTTAAAATTACCGGGGAGATAATAAATCTGTCCCTTTTGGCTAAGGATAAACTGAAAGAGATTATCCAGCAGGATAATCCTTCCGAAGAATTGATTCGGGAAAAGGACACTCTGGTCCTGGAATTCAGGAAATATCAGGATCCCCAAAAGACCGAACAGAAACAAAGCGCGGCACCCGATTCTTCCGATGATTCTTCCGGCGAAACTCAGACGTACCGTATTCTCTTTGAACCTTCCCCCGATCTATTCAGGAACGGTACAAACCCTCTTTCCCTGATCAAGGAATTAAAGGAGATGGGAAAAATACTGGTAATGGGTTTTTCCCAGAGTATACCTTCAATTGAAACTTTTGATCCTGAGACCTGCTACCTGTCTTGGGATATCCTGCTAAGTACTGACGCGGGAGAAAACGCAGTTTGGGATGTATTCATTTTTGTTGAAGGGGATGCCGAAATCACCATACACCGGGTAGATGACGCCTCTTTCGATGATGACGGGAATTACGATTATACCCGTTTAGGTGAGATCCTGGTCCAAAGGGGAGATATTAAGCGGACCGAACTCGACAAAGCGGTAAAGTCTAAGGAATTTTTAGGCGAACACCTTATGCGTTTGGGGTTCTTAAGCAACGAGAAGCTGCAGTCCGCCTTGAAGGAGCAGCAGTTTCTCAGGAAAAACAGGGAGGTAAAGTCCGCCGCCGAGGGATCCATCAAGGTCAAGACGGAGAAACTCGACAAGTTGGTGAACCTGGTGGGTGAGTTTGTCTCCATGCATGCCCATTTCGCAATGCTGTCGGACCAAAAGCAGGATTCCGATTTTATCAACCTTAGCGAACAGATGGAAGCTTTAGTTCGGGATGTCCGGGACCTTTCCATGGAAATGCACATGGTTCCCCTGGAGCAGCTCTTCCTGGGTTTCCGGAGGCTGGTCCGGGATGTTTCCGGAGATTTGGGAAGAAAAGTAAAGCTGGAACTATCGGGAACCGAAACCGAACTGGATAAAAATGTAATTGATCTATTGAAAGACCCTTTGATGCACATTATTAGAAATTCCATTGATCACGGAATTGAAGATCCCGACGAACGGAAATCCTCCGGAAAGGATCCCGTTGGTACTGTTAAGCTTTCCGCCCGATATGCCGGGGCTTCTGTGGTTATTCAGGTACAGGATGACGGAAAAGGGTTAGACGCTGAAAAAATAAAACGGAAAGCTGTGGAACGCGGGCTCCTGAAGGACAGCGGGGAAGATCTTACGGATGAAGAGATTTACGATTTTATTTTTCAGCCGGGTTTTTCAACCGCCGCGAAAGCCACAAACATTTCCGGCCGGGGCGTCGGGATGGATGTGGTAAGGCAGAATATTGAGAAGATCAACGGGGCTGTATCAATTTCCTCTACCCGGGGATCAGGCACGGTAATCAATTTAAAAATTCCCCTTACGTTAGCCATTATCGAAGGCCTGCTCGCAAAAATCGGAGAGGGTTATTACATGATAAACATCTCCTACATCGTCGAGTGCCTTGATTTTAATTCCATGGAGAAGAAAACATCTCAAAATATGGTGGATTTCCGGGGGGAGATAGTCCCTTTTGTCGATCTGCGGAGCCACTTTGCGATTGATGCCGGGAAGGCGGAACATCCCCAGCTTATCATAGTTTCAACGGAAAACCGTAAAGTCGGCCTCCTGGTGGATCATATTTTGGCAAACTATCAAACCGTTATAAAATCCCTGGGCAAACTATTCAGTCAGGTGGAGGGGGTCTCCGGGGCGGTAATCCTGGGAGACGGTACTCTCGCCCTTATGCTTGATGTAGACCAGCTTTGCAGGCTGACCCAGCAGGACCTTCGATAGGGTTGATCAGGGGGATAGATCAAACATCTTTGCGTATTTTTTTAGAACCGGATCTATTTCCTGATCTTCCACCTTTGTCTTCTTACTCTCCCTCCAGCTCAATATATGACGGGAAAGAGCCTTTCCGAGCTGGACACCCTCCTGGTCAAAGCTGTTGATATTCCAAATGAGCCCCTGAAACATTACTTTGTTTTCAAAGTGGGCAAGAATTGTGCCTAAAGCTTCGGGGGTTAACTCGGGACCGTAGATAACACTGGAAGGTCTGTTTCCATGGAAAGTTTTATTCGGATCGGCATCCTCTTTCCCTTTTGCAAAAGCAACAATCTGGGCTGCCAGATTGGAATTGAGCTTCATCTGACTGGTGGAGCCCAGATATTCAAGATCCCAGCCGCCTTGGGAGCGGAGAAATCCGATAAACTGGAGGGGGACAATATCGGTTCCCTGATGGAGCAGCTGATAAAAGCTGTGCTGTCCGTTTGTGCCGGGTTCTCCAAAAACCACCGGTCCGGTTTTGTAATCCATCTCTTGTCCGAAACGGTTCACACTCTTACCGTTACTCTCCATATCCAGCTGCTGAAGATGGGCAGGAAATCTAAGCAGGGCTTGGCTGTATGGAAGCACGGCGGTGGCGGGATACCCCAGAACGTTACGCTCATGGATACCTATCATTGCATCCATGAGAGCCCCGTTTTCCCGGATGTCCGATTCCAAAGCGGTTTTATCGGCTTCGTGAGCGCCTTTGAGAATTCTCCGGAAAAAATCGTTTCCGAATGAGAGGGACAGGATTACCCCTCCCACCGGGGAGGTCGCGGAATATCTCCCCCCGATAAAATCATCAATAAAAAAGGCGTCTAAGTACCCCTGTGATTTTGCCATTGGACTGGATTCGGAAGTAACGGCGATGATGTGTTTTTTCGGATTAAGTCCCTGAATACCCGTGGATTCCATATACTTCACCGCAAAGGCTTCATTGGTTAGTGTTTCCTGGGTCGTTCCGCTTTTGGAAACCACTATAAAGAGGGTGGTTTCGGGATCTATGTGCTTAAGAGTATGAGCCGGATCATCGGGATCTACATTGGAGATAAAGAATCCTTTTACAGGAGGAATGCCTGCTTCACGTCTATAGTACCCATCTAAAGCGATATGAAGTGCCCGGGGGCCTAAATCTGACCCGCCGATACCTATCTGTACTGCTGTATCAAATTTTTTACCGGTGGAACCTCTTATCTCGCCGGAATGCACTTTTTCTACAAAATCCGAAACCCTGCGGTGCTGTTCTTCGTAAAAGGTCCCGAGGTTTCTCCCCTCAAAGATCACAACCTCTCCTAAGGTTCCCCTTTGAAGATGATGAAGTACTTTCCGCTGTTCCCCCGGATTCATTATTTTACCGTCTATAATCATCCTGTATTTTGAGATGACCTGCTGCTCCTCCGCCGCGCGCGCGAGTTCATCGATAATATCATCATCCACAAGCTTAGAAGCGTAATTGTAGGTAAGGTCTGAAGCTAACGGGATGGAATATTTTTCTATCCGTTCGGGAGTAAGCAGGGAAGCAAGGTCTATATATTCCCTTTTTTCAGCCAATTCCCGGTAACTGCCGCATTCATCGAGATTATTAAATCGAATTTCCTCCATTGGTTCCTCCTCTTAGGGGTTAATATAAAATCCTTTTGCCCGGATCGGCTACCAGCCGGTCCGGTTTTTTTCCGCCTGTTTGAACCGGTTTACTGGATTATTTTTCGTGAAATCCTGCCATTTCTCTCATTTCCGCGGCGGGTCCCTTATCGGTTTCCATCCGCTTCTGAACGATTGCCCCGACGCCGGTGGCAAGACCGTATAGATTGATGAATCCGGTAGCGTCCTGGTGATCGTAAGCGCTTTCTCCAAAGGAGGCCAAATCCTGGATATAGAGGGAGTAGGGAGACTTTCTGCCGGAGATGATGGTGTTTCCTTTGTAAAGTCCTACCCGCACGGATCCGGTTACGTATTGACTCGCCTTTTCCATGTAGGC
Organism: uncultured Spirochaetales bacterium; assembly: GCA_964618265.1. Taxonomy (GTDB): domain Bacteria; phylum Spirochaetota; class Spirochaetia; order CAYLLE01; family CAYLLE01; genus CAYLLE01. The sequence goes on from CAZUAE010000009.1 coordinate 66,831, forward strand.
ATCCATGGATTCTCTAAAGTGAGTATACCACTTACCGGCGTATACAATATCCGCGTATTTCAGCGCCATGGCTTTCTTCATGGACAGGGTATCCCAATCCATGGTGAGCATCTCCAATTCTCTCAGAGCGGTATGAAGTATTGTGCCCGCGGGGGTTTCATATACCCCCCGGCTTTTCATCCCCACCAGACGGGTTTCCACCAGATCAGCCCTTCCGATTCCGTTTTCTCCGCCCACTCTGTTAAGATAATCAAGTATCTCGAGGGGCGAACGCTCTTTACCGTCGATTCCCACAGGAAAACCGCCTTCAAAATCTATGGTTATCTCGGTCTCTCTGTCGGGAGCTTCTTCGGGGGATTTGCTCAGTAAAAACATGTCTTCCGGAGGTCTATTCCAGGTGTTTTCTAATGCTCCGCCTTCGTGGCTCATGTGCCATATGTTCCAATCACGGGAATAGATGTTCTTTTTAGAAATATCACCGATTGGTATATTGTGTTTTTCTGCATATTCTATTGCCTGTTCTCTGGAGCGGATGTCCCAAATTCGCCAGGGAGCGATAACCTCCAGTTGCGGTGCTAGAGCTTTATAGGTTAATTCGAAACGGACCTGGTCGTTTCCCTTTCCGGTACAGCCGTGGGCGACGGCATCAGCCTTTTCCTTAAGAGCAACATCCACCTGATGCTTTGCCTGCAGCGGACGCGCGATGGAGGTGCCCAGGAGGTATTTGCCCTCGTAAACAGCTCCTGCCCTGAGCATGGGAAACAGGAAATCCCGGGCAAACTCCTCCCGGATGTCCCGGATATATATTTTAGAAGCTCCGGATTTTAAAGCCTTTTCTCTCATGCCTTCCCAGTCTTCTTTTTGGCCGACATTTGTGCAGATACATACTATTTCAGCATCGGAAAAATGCTCCTTGAGCCAGGGGATTATTATTGATGTATCCAATCCCCCTGAGTAAGCTAAAACTATTTTCTTGATCTTATCAGTTGCCATAAAAAATCCTCCTCAAAAATTCATCTATATAAAAAGCCGGGTGCCGGAATCTCCTTTTAATAGTTTCTCCAAATCGCCCCGATTTCCATATTTTCCAATCACTATTTTTCCCACGCCGCTCCTTAATGCCTTGAGGGAGGACCTGGTCTTTGGAATCATCCCGCCCCATATTTCCCCGCCGGTAATTCCCGTTTCCATCTCTTTTTCATTCATGGAGGGAACCGGTGTGCCGTCGATCACGATTCCAGGTGTATCCGAGAGAAACAGGAGCGTCTCCGACTGCATTTCTGCGGCTATCCCAAAAGCAGCTTCATCGGCATTTATGTTAAGTCCCCTTCCTGATTCATCGGTGGATATTGATGCAATTACCGGAAGATATTCTAAATCCATAAGACGGGTAAGGATGCAGGAATTAACAGAAATGATTCTTCCGGTCCGGTTGTTCCCTTCAGAATCGATACTTCTCCCGATTATAAGGTCACCGTCGGAACCGCTCAACCCCACAGCCTTGTGACCAGCCCTGCGGCATAAGCGGACTAAACGTTTGTTCATGAACCCGCCTAAGACCATATCGGCGATATCCATCTCTTCAGGGGCGGTCATTCTGATTCCGTCTTTAAATACCGGTTCGAAGCCGAGTCGGCGGGAAACCCGGCTAAGCTCAGCGCCGCCGCCGTGGATGATGAGAAAACGGTTTATCCCGGAGAGCGATTTTATTTCTTCGGCAAGAGATAAAAATATCGATGCCTCGGCAGCCGCATTGCCGCCGATTTTTATGGTAATGGTAGTCATTATTTATATCTCGCCCATTAAGTTAAGCCCCTCCGTCTCTTTTATTCCAAATCGGATGTTCATGCATTGAAGGGCTTGACCTGAGGCTCCCTTTAGAAGGTTGTCTATTACTGAAAAGAGAAGGCATATTTCGCCGGAAAGCTGGAAACCGATGTCGCAGCGGTTTGTCCAGCGGACATGACGGGTTTCCGGAATTTCTTCCTCCCTGATGCGGATGAAGGGTTCGTCGGAATAGGCGTCTCGGAAGGATTCAGATACTGCTTCGGATGTCGTGTGCTTCTTTAAAGGAACCGTAATGGTTGCTGCCATTCCCTGCTTAACCGGAACCAAGTGGGGGTTGAATATAAGATCCCCATCCGGTTTACCCGAGATGCTCTGCATTTGAACCGTCATCTCGTGGTAGTGACGGTGATTCCTTCCCGCTGAATAAGCCCCCATATTTTCGGTACGTTCCGAATAGAGAAATTTCTCTTTAGGAGATCTTCCTCCGCCGGATATTCCCGTCAGCACATTGGCAACCGGTAAGCCGCGGGTCAATTCCGCGGATACCAGCGGTAAAAGAGGCAAAAGCACCGCCGTAGGATAACAGCCCGGGTTGGCGATAAGATCACTCCTTTTTATTTTCTCCCGGTTCCATTCGCATAACCCGTAGACGGCTTGATTCAGGAGTTTTTTCTCCGGAGGGAAGACACCGTAGGCTTTTCTAAAGATTCCGGGATCAGGAATGCGGAAATCAGCGGAAAGATCGATGATCACCGAACGGTTTATAAATTTTTTACAGTACTCTGCTGATTTTAAGTGGGGTAAAGCGGAAAAGATAACATCGGGATTTCCCTCTTTTGTTACCTCCCCGTAATTGCAGAATTTTGCTGCTCCTTTTGCTTCCAAAGTATCTTCGGGCAGTCCCGGATCGAAACTGAGGAGTTTTCTTCCCGCCTTTGTAAATGATACAGGTAGTATTTCCGTTACCTCCCGGTGATGCAGTAACAACCGTAACAATACGGAGCCGGTGTATCCTGATGCTCCTAAAATAGCGGCTTTCATACTATTCCTTTTCAAGATTGGGAACTTTTTTTCTGAGGGATTTAAGGAAGTCTTCTCCGGTAACACCTTCTTTAAGAACCACAAAAACCGTGTCCTCTCCTGCTACCGAACCTAAAACTTCATCTAATTTCAAATTATCCAATGCCATTCCTACAGTTTCCGCGTGACTGGTGATGGTCCGTATTACAGCAATGTTTTTTGAAAAATCTACGGAAAGGAATCCCCGCCTAAAATCCTGCATAAAGGAAAGATAATGGTTTGCCTCCGCTTCATCCTGTAACACGTAATAATAACCGCTGCTTACTTCGTAGATCTTTCCGACCTTAAGTTGCTTGAGATCTCTGGAAAGAGTTGCCTGCGTAACTTCTATTCCCTGATTTTTTAACAGGGCGGAAAGCGTTTCCTGATTTCGCACTTTGTTTTCCCGAATTATCGCTTTTATATTTTCAAGGCGCGTTTGTTTATTTTTCACAGATATTCCCGTAGTTAGAGAGATTCCAACGAATATTATGGCATTAAATTAATCAGTTTTTGCATAAATATTCAAGAGTCTTCTTAGATAAGAGGGCAATTCTAAATTGCAAATTTAGAATTGTTTCCTCCCAGGCAGGAATTCTCATTCCAGAGCTTCAAGAAAAAGAGGATCGGTATAAACTGAATCTGTCTCCTTTATAAGCATTTCGCCTGTTCCCGGGACACGGAACCGCTCCCGTTCACGGATTTCTCCTGAATCCATATCGGAACATCCAGCAGGATTACCCGTTAAAGACAGGGTTTTTCCGCCGGCATCAAAAAAGACCTCAATTCCCTGCTCTATCGGCTTGGGGGTTTGATGACGGATTGATATTTTCTGACCGGAGGAGTTACGGTAAGAATCGCCCTTGACTGTCCATTTGAGCCGTGAAGCGAGCCAAAGGAGATAAAGACGAACGAGGGCCGGCCGTCCTCCGCAGATAGTGATTCCTTCAATTGTGTCCAGTAAGGGAAGGTTTTGCTGTCTGTCGAAAAGGAATGCGGTATTCCTCCTGAGATCCCCGCTCCGTATCCATGTCAGATCAATGACATTCATCCCCTCTTTAATTACCATGTTTTTTAAGGTTTCGATAAATTTTTCTCTTTGTGTTTCTGAATCCACGATGATTTTATCGGCCTGTTCATTGGCCAGTTGAAGAAGTTCCCGGTTTTCACCGTAGTCACAGAACCACAGGAGAAAGACCGGAATGCCGCGTATAAGGAGGGAAGACCATGATCCCGGTACTGCGCCTGCGTTATCGGACCCGTTTTTTATTACAATTTCCTGCAGACAGATCCCGTTGTTCCGTTTATCCGTAAGGCAGCGGGCGGAGGCCTGGGCCTCTGTAGTCGGGAAATCACCCATTTTTATTCTGATTATCCTGGCCGGCCGTTTACCCAATAGGTAATCAATACCAGTATCTACCGTTTTTGAGTGCTCCGGAGATGAAAAAATTACCAAATTAAAGAGGTTAGTCCGGGTTTTAAGGGGCGATAATTCTTTTTGTTTATCAAGTATTTTTGCTTCGAGAGAATCCGGATCAAAAACTTTCATATTTTCCTCCAACGTCTCCCGGATTCTTTAAAGAGCCTGTTTGCCTCGCCGGGGCCGGCGCTTCCGGGGGTATACTCATAGGGTTTCTGCCTGTTCGTCCCCCATCCTCTCATAATATCCGATACGAAAGACCATGCGGCTTCAATCTCATCTCTGCGGGTGTAAAGGGTTGAATCCCCCGCCATTGCATCCAGCAGAAGCCGTTCATACGCTTCCGGAGTAGTTTCTCCAAAGGAGGAGCCGTAGGTAAAATCCATGTTTACCGGCTGCATCCGGATGGAATATCCCGGAACTTTGGCGTTGAAATTGAGGGTTATTCCTTCTTCGGGCTGGATGTTAATGATAAGGACGTTTCCGTTATGAAAAGGCCTTGATTGACCGAATATGGCAAGGGGAGGTTCCTTGAACCGGATGGATATTTCAGTAACTTTCCTGGCCAGGCGTTTTCCCGCCCGGAGGAAAATCGGTACTCCGGACCATCGCCAGGTATCCAGATAGACACGCAGAGCCGCATAGGTTTCCGTAACGGAATCTTCCGCCACGTCATCTTCTTGACGGTAACCGGGTACTTCTTCCCCGTCCACGATTCCGCCGCCGTACTGTCCCCGTACTGTCTGTTCCTCTACTGCTTCTCCGGATATAGGACGGAGTGATTTTATTACCTTTACCTTCTCATCACGGATAGCATCGGGACTAAGGTCGTTGGGCGGTTCCATCGCGGTAAGACTTAAAAGCTGAAGCATGTGGTTTTGGATTATATCCCGCAGGGTGCCGGATTTTTCGTAGTAGTGCCCCCGGGTCCCGATCCCGGACTTTTCCGCAGCGGTAATCTGAATGTGGTCTACATAACGGCTGTTCCAAATAGGTTCGAATATTCCGTTCCCGAATCGTAAAAGCATTATGTTTTGAACCGTCTCTTTTCCAAGATAGTGATCGATTCGGTAGATCTGATCTTCCCTAAAATACTTGAGTAACCGGTCATTTAATTCTCTTGCTGATTTTAAATCTCTGCCGAAGGGTTTTTCCACGACGATACGGGTATATCCTTCCCCGGAATCAGCCAAATCAAAGGCTCCCAATTTATCAATAATAGTATCGTAAGCTGACGGCGGTGTTGAAAGATAATAGATTCTGTTTTTATACTCCTCCGGTCTTTCTTTTATTTCTTTATATCCCTTGTCGGATTCAAAAGTGGATTGTATGTAGTCCATCTTTTCAAGAAAGGCTTGTTTTACTTCTTCAGATTCCGGAAAACTTTCAATCATTTCGGAACCTTTTTCCATAAGGTACTCCCGGGTCCATTCTCTTCGGGCAAAACCGATAATCTTAAACCGGGAGATGTTCCCCTTGACAAACAGAGAAAAAAGAGCGGGAACAAGCTTAGACCGGGTAAGATCTCCTGTTACTCCGAAAATATAGAACAAGAATGGGGGAGTTGATTTAGATTTCTCCAAACCCCAGAGGAGTGGATTGTTTTTCATAGGCTTAGTATCTTAATTTATGCGCCAAAAATCAATTGAAAGAAAACGGGAACTAAGAATTTCTAATCCCTTTGACGCACCAATATTTTATAAAGATAAAACCGATTCCACCATGTCGGATGCTAGAAAGTATTGGGAGAATGGATATCCTTCCGGGACTGTAGCCGCGGCGGGATACCAGATCAAAGGCCGGGGAAGATTACCGGCCCGATGTTGGCAAAGTGCTCCCGGGAAGAATCTTCTTTTTACGGTTATCCTGGATCTGAACTTCGGCAGTGCCGGTTCCCCTCTTCTTCCCCTGGGCGCAGGGTTGGCTGTCGGCATCTTTTTGGAAAAGAGGTACGGGCTCAAAGTCAAATTGAAGTGGCCGAATGATGTTTTAATAAACCGCCGTAAGCTCTGCGGAGTACTCTGTGAGCGGCGGAAAGAAGCAGTTTTTCTTGGAGTCGGAATAAACTGTATGGAAGGATTCGGTCCTAATGGAATAAGTCTTGAGGAATTAGGAATAAGGGCTGATCCGATGGAAATCCTTCCGGGGCTTTTAAAAGGGTTTTATGCCCATTTTATGCAATCCGATGACGTTTGGCTTCCTATGATTCGAAAACGTCTTTACGGAAAAGAAAGAACGGTAAAATTCGAGCCCTCTCCGGGAGAAGTGGTTGAAGGAATTCTTGATGATGTAGATAATGAAGGGAGACTGATAATAACGACGACTAAAGCCGGAATAGTTAAAAAATTTTACTGCGGTGAGTTACGGTTTTAATCCGTCATAAGCTTAAAAAGAGTAATCAATATGGTACCGCAATCCCAAAAATCGAGAAAGCGTATCGGATACATAAAGATTCTTTTGATGACGGGTCTTACGATTCTAGGTGTTCTAGGTAATCTGGTAAGTGTAAGTCTGCTTTATGATGCCGCGCTTGTATTCGGCAGTATCGCCACATTTCTTATCATCTATTTTTTCGGTCCCTGGGCGGGATTCCTGACAGCTCCGGTAATATCACTTTCCACCTTTTTGCTTTGGGGACATCCTTTCGGAATAATTATGTTCACTGCCGAGGCGGCTTTTGTAGGATTCATCTATTACCGGAGAAGATCCAGCTATATCCTTCTGGATATTCTTTATCACGTGCTCTTAGGGATACCCTTGGTTTTTTCCATTTCTTTTTTCATTTTAGATAAATCACCCGACTGGGCGATGCTCTTCGCCTTGACCCGGGCATTTAACGGGGTGGTCAATGTATTTCTTGCAATAACTATTGTAGACATTCTTCAGTATTTGCGTCACTCCATTGAACAGCGGAACGGGGGAGAAAAAAAGAAACGGAAGATATTTTCTTTTATTCTGTCTAATTTGAACATCAGGGGCAGTATTTCTTTTAGAAAAGCTTTAAACGATTTTTTCGGCGTTGTGATACTCATACCGGTGCTTCTAATAATTATCTATATTTCACGTCTCGAAATACGCCGTGTTGAAGAGGATGCTAATGATAGATTAAACACGTTGGTTGGTTCGGTTATTCTTTCTCTGGAAGAATGGATAGAAGAAACGGTAGCAGGTGTATCCTCCTTTACAAGTATTGCGGGAGAAACGGGTATCCGGACTCCCCGGGGAAGTAATTTTCTGACGCTCCTTTTACAGTCCAAGTTTGACTTCAAAGGTGCCGGAGTTGTGGATGATAAAGGCAGAATTATAAGCCACCGCTTTAAAGAAGAATACCCGGATCTTAAAACCGGAAAATTATTTCCCCTTTCGGATACTCTGTTCCCCTTCAGCAGCAACGAACCGGGGGTCATCGACTTTAAAGATTCCAGCGGAAAGACCTGCATTGTTATTATTATGCCGGACACGAATCAATACCTTTTTGTAATAATAGGAAGCGGGAATGTACGGAGACTCCTTTACGACTATGTTAGAGGTTCCCGTATGGACTTGATTCTCACCGGTCGTTACGACCAGATAATAGCTTCCACAACAAAGATTCGCGATACGGAATTTTTCAGCGATTCTTTTGACGATATTGAAGAGAATGGGGGAGCCTGGGAGCGGGATATCTTGGATGATGAACTGTCGGTATCTGAAAGCCTTGAGGGATTCTTTAAAATTTCCGGAGGAATCAATGTTTATGGATGGAAAGTGACTGGGCTGTTCCATTTAGGAGAGCAGAAAAAAATGCTGGTGGATACCATCATCCGGATCCTGTTATTTGTCTTCCTCCTTACGGTGATTATAACCTCAGTATCGGAGGTGGCCAGTAAATTACTTGTTTCTTCGGTGGAGAGACTGAATAGTGTTACAGATGGACTGCATAAAAAGATAGAAGAGGGGATTAGTATTGAGTGGCCGAAGAGTTTCCTCTATGAAGTTTCTTCACTTATAAAAAACTTTCAATTTACCGTTGGATTAATCCGGGGGCATGTAAAAAATTTGTCTGCCGCAAACACTAAATATAAAAAAGCAATGGTAGAAGCCGAAACCGCTAACGCGGCAAAAAGCCAGTTTTTAGCAACGGTAAGTCATGAGCTGAAAACTCCTCTTAACGGCATACTCGGATATGTCCAGATCCTCCGCAAAGAAGGCTGTTCGGAGACGCAGCAACACGGTCTTGAAATAATTGAAAAAAGCGGGAATCATCTTCTTACAATAATAAATGATATTCTCGATGTATCCCGAATTGAAACAAACAAAGTAAAAATAGAAAAAAGAGAGTTTTCCCTTTCCAAATTTTTATCGGAAATGTCGGGGATAGCAAAAATTCTTGCGGATCAGCATGGAATAGGGCTGCGGACGGAATTTGATCCGAATCTACCGGAGACCGTGTTGGGAGATGAGGGACGGATCCGGCAAGTATTATTAAATCTTATCCAAAACGCGGTGAAATTTACGGGAGAGGGGTTTATACAGCTTCGCGTTGTAAGAAAAAACGGTATTGTACGATTTGAAGTTACAGACACAGGTACCGGAATCCCGCAAGACAAACTGGATTCAATCTTTAATCCCTTTATACAACTGGATAATAACGGAGTAGCTTCCCAAGGAACCGGATTAGGGCTCACAATTGTTAAAAAATTCTTAAATCTTATGGATTCAGATATCTATGTGAACAGCAGAGAGGGGGAGGGGAGCACCTTTTGGTTCGAAATGGATTTAACATCAGGTATAGCGGGAGAAGATAAAATGTCCGATATTGATATTATACAGGAGCAGACTGCTTTCCCGAATCTTCATTTGAACCGCATTATAATTGATGATGATGGTCACATCCCGGAACGGGATACTCTTGAAGCAATTTTTCAATCCGCCCGCAAGGGTGATATAAAAGGAGTCCTCAAGCAGGCCACCAAACTTTCAGCGGATAATGCAGATTACCAGAAATTCACCTCAAAAATCCGCGGATTAGCGGGAAGCTTTAGGATAAAAGAATTGGTAGAATACCTCCGTGATTTATTAAGCAGAACCGAATAAGAGATATTTAATTGATTTATACTGTGCCCCGGGAGCGAGTTTTTTGTATTAAGAGCCGCGGATCCACTGTGATTTCAGAATTTTGTGATAACGTTAAAACAAAACGGTTGATACTTCCACCCGCTATCCTTCCGGTATGCCTGTAGGTTCCTCCGGGATTAATCATCAGGTAAAAATGCTTCCTGAGGCACATCAGCCTAATAGGGAGAGCGGGAGGACCGGAATCACCCGTGTGGATTCCGACAATAAAACGTTCACTGCGGCTTTCAAAACAGATTTTACTGCCGAAAAGCTCCACCGTTTTATCTTCAGAGAAGTTGTGTCCGCATACTTTAAATCGGTATGATGTTCCGTCAGGATAGTATCCGCTTATGTGTATCTTCTTCTCCCGGGGAAAATATAATAAAGGAATTTCTAAAAAAGAGGCGGAATGTATCTCCGCGGTATTCCCGGACATCTCCGGATGACGGATCTCCCACCGCGATATCAGCCCGTCATGATTGTCCAAAGACAAAAAGTCGACTTTGAGATGCCCCGGAAGAAGCACATTTGGACCTGAAAAAGTTTTTAGCAAATACAGCCCTCTAAGGGAATCCCCTTCGATAGAGATAGAACTATCGGTTTTACCCGTCAGTGTGCCCCCGGAGGTGGTTATTTTGCTTGACTCTTCTGCAATTTTAGATTCATGCTGTACAGGTATTCCCGGCGGAAAGAGCGCGCCCGCCTTAAAACGGTATACACAGCCGGCATCTAATGAAATTTCACCCCGCATACTGGCTACCGGTTCGTAGGGAGTGCTGAAATCAAGGGTATTATAAGTGCTGAAAAATGCTCCGGGACGGGATCGTTCCAGCACAAATGGATTTTCCGGCAACGGTATTTTTGTGGGGTGAAAATCATTTAACTCCGCATTAATCAATTTCCTCTTCGTTTTTGTAACCCGCAATTGCTGAAACCACGTTTTCATAAAAAAGAATTCTTCCCGGGAAACTATATCAAAAAAGAGAACCATGGTTTCACAGGTAAAGGAACAGCGGTGCAGCAATCGTATAATTTTATTGGGAGGCTGCCATTTTCCTCTCCCTAAGATGAATCCCCGTATTGTACACTCCTTAAGGGAGCATTCTTCCCCCTTTTCCTTTCTGACAAACCGGAACCCAACAAGGGGAATCGCGGTTTTTGATGATAAAGGAAACAAATGGGTACAGGTTACTGTTTCGCTCTCTGTATAGCTATTCAAAACTGAAATTCTGCCGGTATCCGGCTGAAGGGGAATAAACAAGCCGGCATTAATTCCGGTAAGCTCCTCTTGTATCTGCTCTAATTCAAGGGTCCTGTGATCCACCGCGTTTTTCCCCGCGGGAGCAAATTCCATACCCGCCGGTTTTACGCGGGGAAGTGCATTTATAATTGGTTTTATAGGCAGATCATCTTGGAAAATTTTTTTTATGTGCGCCGGATCTTCATTAGGAATCATATTGGAATGAGGAATCGAAACTACGCACAGGATTGGGATTTTTCTACTGTTTCTCATGGTTCTTCAATTGTACTTTATTCTTATCATAAAGACGCAATAATAGTAAGGTAATTTTTTTACTTACGTTATTTACGAGGAATTGACGGGTTTCAGGAAAAATCTATTGAATTTTTTTCATTTTTTTGTTGATGATTTATTGAAACATGTGTATCTTTCTGATATCAAGTTTACTCATCCAAATAATATATACGAACAGAAATTAAATTTTATTTAAGAGAGGGAGTCATATGGCTAAACAGCTAGTTTTCAATGAGGAAGCAAGACGAATGCTTCTAAAGGGAGTAGAAAAACTATCCGCGTCCGTTAGAGTTACACTCGGACCAAAAGGAAGGAATGTGCTTCTGGATAAGAAATTCGGAGCACCTACTGTTACAAAAGACGGTGTATCGGTTGCCAAAGAAGTTGAGTTGGAGGATCCGTACGAAAATATGGGCGCGCAGCTGCTTAAAGAAGTAGCTACAAAAACCAACGACGTGGCTGGTGACGGAACTACCACAGCTACTGTGCTTGCATACAGTATGATTAAAGAAGGGTTAAAAAGTGTCGCTGCCGGGATTAACCCAATGGGTATCAAGAGAGGTATTAATTCGGCAGTGGATATGGCAGTGGAAGAAATAAGGAAAGCTGCCAAAGAGATCAAAGATAAGGAAGAAATAGCACAGGTAGCTTCAATTTCCGCCAATAATGACATGGAAATAGGTATGGAAATTGCCAACGCCATGGAAAAGGTTGGAAAGGATGGTGTTATCACCGTTGAAGAATCAAAAACCATCGAATCCACAACAGAATTTGTAGAAGGTATGCAGTTCGACCGGGGATACCTCTCCCCGTATTTTGCCACGAACCGCGATACCATGACCACTGTGTTGGAAGAACCTTATATTTTAATACACGATAAGAAGATCTCCACCATGAAAGATCTTCTTCCCCTGCTGGAGAAGATTGCTCAGGCGAATAAACCGCTGCTCATTATCGCGGAAGATGTGGACGGTGAAGCGCTGGCCACACTCGTGGTTAACAACCTGCGCGGTACTCTTTCCGTCTGCGCGGTTAAAGCCCCCGGATTCGGTGACCGCCGGAAAGCTATGCTCGAGGATATCGCTATCCTGACGGGCGGGCAGGTTATTTCCGAAGAACTCGGTCTTAAGCTGGAAAGTGTTGAGGTCGATCAGCTCGGTAAAGCAAAATCCATTAAGGTGGACAAAGAAAATACAACAATTATTAATGGTGAAGGTAAGCCCGGGGACATAAAAGACCGGATTGCTCAGATTAAAGCACAAATAGAAGAGACAACTTCCGATTACGACCGGGAGAAACTTCAGGAACGGTTGGCCAAACTTGCCGGCGGTGTTGCTGTAATCAATGTTGGAGCGCCTACCGAAGTCGAACTTAAAGAGAAAAAACACCGGGTGGAGGACGCGCTTTCTGCTACCCGCGCTGCCATCGAAGAGGGTATTATCCCCGGCGGCGGTCTTACCATGATTCAGGCTGTTGTTGCCCTGGATAAGGCCAATCTCGATGATATGACGGAAGAAGAAAAGGTAGGATACCGAATCGTAAAACGGGCACTGGAAGAACCAATCAGGCAGATCGCCCAGAATGCAGGTGTCGACGGATCAATTATAGCCGACAGAGCTAAGAATGAGAAAAAAGGTATCGGTTTCGATGCTGCAAAAATGGATTGGCTCAATATGGTTAAAGAAGGAATCATCGATCCTGCAAAAGTAACTCGATCGGCTCTTCAGAATGCGGCTTCCATTTCCGGACTGCTTCTAACCACCGAATGCGCCATCACCGATATACCTGAAAAAGAAGAAGCTGGACCCCCGGCTCCCGGCGGCGGCATGGGAGGAATGGGAGGAATGGGCGGCATGGGCGGCATGGGCGGCATGATGTAACAGCCCGGTCCAACGCAGACCTATGCACGTATACGAGGGGAAGTCAGAAAGGCTTCCCCTCTTTTAATTATTTTTGTATTCTGTTAATAAAGAATAAAAGGGAAACTCTGAAATACTTGTATATTGCCGGTTTTTCATACCTTTATATTCAAGGGGTCCGTTTGAAACGAGAAGATTTTATTTTTACAATAGGGTACATGGGTAATACCTCACTGGTGGACAGCCGGGAAAGAAAGAAGTTCGGTTCCCTTTCCACTCTGGAGTTAGCGGAGAAGGGAATGTACAAACAGGCATTTTGCTCCGCCCTGTATTCCGAAGATTCTGAAGAACTTAAGTCCGTTATGGAATTACTGAAGGATCAGTTTAATCTGGAAGATGCCAATGTCGAGCGGTTCAAGCGGCTGTTCGGAGTTTTCGGAGTACCGGAACAGATAGGCCGGGTTGTAGCAGTATGAGCGGAATCCTTCTCTTGACTGCTGTCTTCATGTATGTTATTTTTCCAAAATCTATAAAGCAAGGAAGTCATTATGAATGCATTTTTAAATAGTCTGCCTATACTGATAGGCGCTCCAGAAGCGGGAGCAGGAGCCGGAGCTTCCGGATCAGGACAGCTTGTTTCAACCATTATAATTTTCGGATTAGTTTTTTTGATATTCTATTTTCTTATTATTCGGCCCCAGAACAAAAAACAGAAAGAAACAAAAAAAATGTTGGAGGCCTTAAAGAAGGGAGACAGAGTTGTTACCATCGGAGGAATTCATGGTACTATTAACTCCATTAAAGGTGATAAAATAATACTTAAGGTTGATGGAAGTACCAAAATGGAATTTTCCCGATCTGCAATTTCCGGAGTAGTGGAACAATCCGCTCCAAAAAAAGTAGAGAAGCAGACCTCCGAGAAAGAAGAAGAAAAGAAAGAAGAGAAAGAAGAGAAAGAATCCGAAGAGGAAGAAAGTTCCGGGGAATAGGAATGTTATTCTTTCGGGGAATGAAAATCCGGTAAAAAAAGCGGTTTACTATTCTTATCCGAACAATACATAAGCTGGAGTTGCTATAATGAGCAAAAGATTCAGATTGATAATAATACTAGTTCTCCTGGTAATCTGCGGTGTTTTTCTATATCCTACGGCAAAGTGGTATTTTGCTATCCCCCAGGAGGAAAAAACCCTTGCCGCAAGTTCACGCGTACAGGCAAGGGATTATTCTAATAGACAGGCCAGAGAGGATTTGGACCTGTTATTGGCCATGGATGACGATACAAAAGTCCCGGAGGATTATAAGTATTTGATATCTCAGGCTAAGGAAAATTACCGCGACGCGGGACGACCTGTTCCCGATGAATGGACGGTGGAAAACCTTTTAGGCGGTTTCACCGGAGAACAGGAAATCTTTAATGCCATTGAAACGAGGTATTTTCAGAATATTACCGACCTTAAGGACTTACGGTCCCGAATCTTGGAGTTAGGTCTCGATCTATCCGGAGGTATGAATGTTGTCCTCCGGGCTGACAGGGAGAGCTTGGGAACCAGGCTTGGTCATTCCCCCAGCGATGAGGAGATGAATTTAGCTGTTGATACAGCCATGGAAACATTGAATAACCGGATCGACCAGTTCGGTGTCACGGAACCTCAGATTCGGAGGCAGGGAAACGAAAATATTGTGATCGATGTTCCCGGAGATACCGATCCGGACCGTGTGAATACGTTCCTCATGGGAAAGGGAAGTCTGAACTTTCACATTGTGGACGGAGATGCCACGGATAAACTCATACAGCTGCAGCAGGAAATTCCAGGCTGGTCCCCCGAAATCTACGGAACACCTGACTTTATTCCTGCCGGTACGGTAATTCGGGGGTACTACACCAAGGACCGGTACGGTATAGACAAATTAGTTCGCTACATAGCGATAAAAGAGGATGTTCAGGAGTTCGGTCTTGATGGTACCCATATAACGGAAGCGGAAGTCACCCGGGGCGCCCTTACAAACCGGCCGGAAGTTGTTTTCAGTTTAGATAACGAAGGGACGGAAGACTTTTTTCAGCTTACCCAGGCTCACGAAGGCGACGATTTAGCCATTGTTCTGGACGAAAAGGTTAAAGCATATGCGACCATACAGCACCCTATTCCTAACGGAAGGGTCCGGATAAGCGGTTTTTCCGCGGAAGAAGCGCAGAATGTAGCAACGGTGCTGAGGACAGCGGCTATGCCGGTTGACCTTATCGTAGAGTCGTACCAGTCAATAGGGGCAACCTTAGGCGAGGATGCCATTCGGGCCGGAGTCAGAGCTATTATTTTAGGATTCAGCCTGGTAATTATTTTTATGGCGGCCTATTACAAGGGGGCAGGATTTGTTGCCGATTTAGCCCTCCTTTTAAACCTCTTTCTCATCGTTTCAATTTTATCTGTTTTCAATCTTACCCTGACCCTTACCAGTATCGCCGGAATCATCCTTACGGTTGGTATGGCGGTAGACGCTAATGTAATCATCTTCGAACGGATAAAGGAGGAGTATCGGCTCGGAAAATCTCCCCGTTCAGCCATAGCTACAGGTTTTAAAAAGGCCTTCTGGACCATAATGGACGCTAACATAACAACCTTTATTGCAGCAATTTTCCTGTCCCAATTGGGGAGCGGTCCCATAAAAGGATTTGCTGTGACCCTGGCGGTGGGTATTATTTCTTCTATTTTTACCGCCCTGTTCGTCTCGAGGCTCGTGTTTGAGTTCTTTGCTGAGGTACTAAAAAGAAACCGGTTGAGCATCAGTTGGAGGATTAGATGAAGCAGATAATTCAATTTACAAAGCCCCGGTTTTTAATGCTGGCTCTTTCTTTTCTACTCATTATCGGCGGTATAACAGGAACGGTCTTACAGGGAGGTTTCAACCTGGGTATCGATTTCAGTGCCGGAATTAATTTGCATGTTCAGGTAACGCCTGCCGCGGAAGACGATGTTACTATAGATCAGGTTCGGGACGCGCTGGCGGAAATAGAAGGAACCCAGGTTCAAGCAGTGGGCAATCCGGAGCTGCAGCAGTACAGTATAAAGATCCAGGAACGGGAAACAACGGAAAATTTCCAGCAGGTTATGGCGGACCGGATTAATTCTGAAATGGAAGACGCATTCGGAACGGGAAGTACCGTTATACTTGAAAATAATTACGTGGGACCCAGCTTTTCTGAAGATCTTGCCAGACAGTCAATCCTTCTTACAACACTAGGTCTTTCTCTTATTTTGATATACATCTGGTTTAGATTCAGGTTAGGGTTTGCTCTTTCTGCAATAACCGCACTAGTTCACGACGTTCTTATTATGATAGGTTTTATCGGTACCTTTCAGTTGGAAGTATCAACGGCAACGATTGCAGCGTTACTGACAATAATCGGTTATTCTCTAAACGATACAATCGTTATTTTTGACCGGATTCGGGAAAACGAGACGATTATGAAGGAGCCTTCCTTTTCAAAAGTTATCAATATGAGTATTACCCAATCCTTAAGCCGTACATTGATCACATCAATGACTACACTCCTGGCGGTGCTGTCTATTTATATTTTTGCTGTGGGTACAATTCAAACTTTTGCTCTAAATCTGATTGTCGGTGTAATTATTGGTACCTATTCTTCAATGTTTGTAGCTTCACCGGTACTGTTAGGATGGAGAAACAGCGCTAAACGCAGAGCTAAAAAGAAGGACTTAAAGATTTACGGTGCCGCGGGAAAACCGGTTAAGACAACCGGAGAGAAAGCTCCTGCAAGTAAACCGGCGGGTAAATCAGAAATTGAAAGGGCGGCCGAAAAGGCGAAGCAAGAGATACAAGCCCGGAAGCAGATTACTCCTAAGGGTAAAGGGAGCAGAAAAAGCCGTTCGCAGCGGAAACGGAAATAATTGATTCAGCCCTGAATTTCAGGGCTTAGTTCTTCTTTCCATCCTTTTTCTTGATTCACTAGCGCATCCGGACTATAACTATAAAAGGATGAAGCTAGTTAATCAGAATGTAAGTCCATTTACCAAGCTAAAACGGAAATTTCTCTTTATATCCATTCTCGGTATAGTAACCACTGGTATACTCGTGGGTGCTGCCGGGATAATCCCCCTCTATAGTAAAATTGAACTAAATAAAAAACAAGCGGTGCTTGGGGAATTGAAGGTGCAGGCAGCCCGCGTTACGGGATATTTAAACCATCTCCACGAGATTGCCCGTCAGGTATCCAGCCGTTCTGCTATTCGGGATAGTCTTCATGCCTATCATCGGGGCGAAATTACTCTTTCCCGGATGCAGGCCTTTTCTACTCAGAAACTTGCCGATGCAATGCTTGTATCTCAGGAGATTATGGGGATAACCAGACTCGACAGCCGAGGAGAACCGGTTATTCAAGTAGGCGATAGCTTTTTGGTCGAACCATGGCGGAGTGTATCCGATGCTGAGCTGACCCTCCTCGACGATCTGGAAACGGGCGAACATTTTATCAGGCTGTATCATAAGATATATACGGATTCCGGGGAGCATATCGGCACTGATGCCGTACTGTTTTCGCTGGAAAACTTACTATCTATAGTTAAGAATACAGAGAACAAATGCACCTATATACCGGTTACCAATATAGATGATCAGGTCCAACCGGTAATTCCGGTACACGTGATGGATCAATTTTGTGCCCCGTCATACGGAACGGAAGGCTTACACACGGCTCTTATGAAGGCTTTGAAAGGGGAAAGCGGGATTTTGGAGGGTACCGATGTAAAAGGGAGGAAATTTTTTTACGCGTACACTCCTGTATCCTATGACGGCTGGGGAGTAGCCGTACCATTTCTAAAGGAAGATATATATACCCCGATCTATGGCGAAATAGGACTTATCGGGGGAATCCTTTTTTTAATAACAGCACTGATTTCGATTCTTATTACCCTTATTCTAAGGCCTTCGGCCGGTAAGATGATAATACTGGCCGACGATCTGGGAGAAAAGGTTAATCGAAAGACGGAACAGCTTAAGAAGGAGCTGGAGAAGCAGGACCGGATGAATATTGTTCTCCGCTCCGAGAAGGAACGGGCGGAACGGGCGGATCGGTTGAAAAAAGAATTTGTAGCCAACATGAGTCATGAGATACGGACCCCCTTAAACGGTATAATCGGTATGACAGACCTTCTCATGGATATCGAAGAAAACGGTGAGCACTTGGAATATCTGTCTCTTATAAAGGAATCATCCAATACCCTTCATTCCATAGTCTCGGACATTCTGGATTTTTCACGGATCGAATCAGGAAAAACTGTTATTCACGAACAAGAGTTTAACCTGGGGGATTTTTTCTCCGGATTTGCAAAAAAATATTCAATCCAGGCGGAAAAGAAAGGTCTTGATTTTTGTTTTACCATGGATGATAAAATACCTAAAACTGTTACCGGAGACCGGCAGCACCTAAGTCAGATCATGGAAAACCTGTTGTCTAATGCAGTTAAATATACCGATTCCGGAAGCATTGAGGTAACAATTTTATCGGCAGCACGGCGTGATGAGAAGGTTGAACTGGAAATTGGTGTTAAGGACACCGGCCCGGGGATAGCGCGGGAGCGGCTTGAGGATCTTTTCGATAGTTTTGTCCAGTTAGAGAGCACTTACAGCAAACAGCATGGAGGGAGCGGATTAGGTTTATCAATTGTAAAGGGTCTTGTAACTCTAATGAAGGGTGAAGTTAAAGTTGAAAGTACTGTAGGCCAGGGGAGTACATTTAAAGTAATACTTCCTTTCACGTATAATAATAACCGTACGTAGAAAGGTTTGAAGGAGAAATAGAGGATTATGGCGGAAAAAGAGTTGCGGGAAAAATTATTAAATAAACGGGGTATTATTTGTGATATGGACGGTGTGCTCTATCATGGAAATGTGCTCCTAGAAGGCGCCGGTGAGTTTGTACATTGGCTTAAAGATCAGAATAAGAAGTTTCTCTTCCTGACAAACTCAAGTGAACGTTCCCCCAGGGAACTTAAACAGAAACTCGCAAGGTTAGGAATTTCCGTTGAAGAAGATAATTTTCATACCAGCGCGTTAGCTACAGCAGGTTTTCTCCAAGACCAATGTCCCGGAGGCAGCGCGTATGTAATTGGAGAACCGGGGCTTACCAATGCACTTTACGCGGCAGGTTTTTCCATGAACGATATCAATCCCGATTACGTTGTGGTGGGGGAAACCAGGTCCTATGGATTTGAAAAAATTGAACGCGCAGTGCATTTGATCCGGAAAGGAGCAAAGCTGATCGGAACAAACCCCGATATGACCGGTCCCGTGGAGGGGGGTATTATTCCCGCCACCGGGGCACTTATCGCTCCTATTGAATTAGCTACCGGGATGGACGCGTATTTTGTTGGAAAACCCAATCCCCTGATGATGCGGCAGGCGTTGAAACGGTTGGGCTGCAGAAGGGAAGAAACAGTTATAATCGGGGACCGAATGGAAACCGATATTATTGCCGGTGTGGAGTCTGAGATCGATACAATCCTTGTTTTAAGCGGAGTTACCAAGCGGGAGAACCTTAAGAACTATTCCTACCAGCCCGAATATGTTTTAGAAGGTATTTACGAAATCCCTATTCTGGAAGCGGAATAATGAATCTTCATTATACAGAACGGGGAAAGGGATATCCCTTAGTTTTTCTGCACGGCCTGTTCGGTTCAGGATCGGTCTGGATCCGGATTGCTGAAAGATTTTCAAAGGAGTACCGGTGTATTCTTCCTGACCTTCCGGGGCATGGTGATTCTCCTGCCGGTGAGCTTATCAATTATCCGCTTATGGCTAAGTCCGTCATCTCCCTTCTTGATAAACTCAGAATTGATAAGTGTGTATGTATTGGTCATTCGGTGGGAGGCAAAACAGCTATGGCCTGTGCCGTAAAGGAGCCGAATCGACTGGATGGTTTTGTGGCGGGAGATATTTCGCCAAGGGATTATCCGCCTGCTCATGAAAAGTTGATAGAAGCATTAAACGGTATCGATTTAGACGAGATCGGAGAAAGAAAACAGGCGGATTTAAAACTCTCAGAAAGAATACCAAATCCTGTAATTCGTTCCTTCTTACTGAAAAACCTTAAACGGAAAGATTCCCGCTATACCTGGCGGATAGATCTTGAATCCCTGGAACGATCAATGGAACCCTTATCGTCATGGCCGGAGGAGCTGAAGACAAAAAAATATCAAGGTCCCGCGCTCTTCTTGCGGGGTGAACGGTCGGATTACATCAAAAGTGATGATATCTCCGGTATCCGGAAGATATTTCCCAACGCGCAGATAAAGACGGTGGAAGACGCCGGACACTGGATACATTTTGATAACCGGGACACCTTTACCGATATGCTTTCTGATTTTCTCCATCAGGTACACAAATGACTGTTCCCGATAACATCAAAGCTTCTCCCGGGCGTCCTTTACCCTTGGGAGCCAACATCCGCGCCGGCGGTGTACAGTTTTCCGTTATTTCAAGACATGCGCTCCAGGTTACCCTGAATCTGTATTCCCACCCGGAAGACGCGGAACCGGCATACTCCTTTAAACTCGACCCGCTTCGCAACCGTACCGGGGACATATGGCATATTTACCTGAAGGGTATCGGTGCCGGACTGCTCTATCTGTATAAAGTTGACGGACCTTACTTTCCCGATGAAGGTCATAGATTTAACCGGAATAAGCCGCTTTTGGACCCCTATGCTAAAGCCCTTACTGGTGATTTTGTCTGGGATTTGTCCAAAGCCAAAGGATACGATCCCGCGGATCCCCGGAAAGATCTCTCTTTTTCCGATTTCGATAACACTGCCTTCTTTCCAAAATGTATTGTTGTGGATGACAATTTCGACTGGCAGGGAGACAAACCATTAAACTATCCTTTACGGTACAGTGTAATCTACGAGACTCACCTTGCGGGTTTTACCCGGCATGAGTCTTCAGAAGTTAAACATCCGGGCACTTACCGGGGATTGATAGAAAAGATCCCCTATCTTTTGGATTTGGGTATTACCAGTCTGGAACTCCTTCCGGTACAGGAATTTGATGCATTTGAAAATACACACCGCAGCCCAGTTACCGGAGAAGCTTTGGAAAATTATTGGGGATATTCCACTATCGCTTTTTTTGCTCCTAAAGGGAGGTATGCCTGCAGTTCCTCCCGGGGTGAACAGGTTACCGAGTTTAAAGAGATGGTTCGGGAGCTTCACAAGGCGGGGATTGAAGTTATTCTGGATATCGTTTTCAATCACACCGGGGAAGGGGATGAATTCGGTCCCACTGTCTCCTTCCGGGGGCTTGATAACCGGCTCTATTACATCCTTTCCAAAAATCCGCGCCATTACAAAAATTATTCCGGATGCGGGAACACCTTGAACTGTAATCACCCCCTTGTCAGAAGCCTCATACTGGATTGTCTCCGGTATTGGGTTGTAGATATGCATGTGGACGGTTTCAGGTTCGATCTTGGATCGATTTTAGGCAGGGATACATTGGGCAGGTTGATGGAAAATCCGCCGGTTCTGGAACGTATAGCGGAGGATCCGGTATTACGGGAAACAAAAATCATCGCAGAAGCCTGGGACGCCGCGGGAGCGTATCAGGTTGGTTCGTTTCCCGGGGGCAGATGGGCAGAGTGGAATGATAAGTTCCGTGACGATTTGCGGCACTTCTGGCGCGGTGATTTCGGGTTTGCCCCGAATCTTGCTACGAGGCTTACCGGCAGTTCTGATTTATATTTGCGGGACGGTAGGAAACCTTTTCATAGTATAAACTTTATCACATCCCACGACGGATTTACCCTTCGTGATTTAGTTAGTTACCGAAGAAAGCACAACATTGAAAACGGCGAGAATGACAGAGACGGCAGTGATGAAAATATCAGCTTCAATTACGGTACCGAGGGTATAACGACCGATTATGAAATCCGGTCTACCCGGATCAGACAAGTAAAGAATTTTCTGGCTACCCTTTTTCTGTCCTTAGGAACCCCTATGCTGTTAGGGGGTGATGAGTTTTTCAGAACACAGGGAGGAAATAATAATGCGTACTGTCAAAACAATGAAATTTCCTGGTTCGACTGGTCTCTCGCGGAGAAAAATGAGGATATACTCAGATTCTGCCGAAAACTGATTAATTTCCGGCATGATCATCCCGCGTTTCATCGGCCTGAGTTTTATACTGGAAGAGATAAGGATGCTAATTCAATACCGGATATATCGTGGTTTGATGAAAAGGGGAAGCCTATTCGCTGGGAAAAATCCGATTCGCATTTGGCTCTTCGGATAGACGGAGGTAAAGCGGAAATTTTAGCCGATATAGATGATAATCATTTTTATATGATGTTTAATGCTTCGAATATGATTACCCGCTTTACTATCTGTCCTGACCTCCCGGAGCGGGAGTGGTTGCGGGTTATTGACACCGGCCGAAGGAGTCCGCAGGATATTATTGATCCTAAGGAATCGGAACCCCTTTCTGTCCCGCATGTTTATCAGCTAAGTCCTGGGAGTATAGTAGTACTTATTTCCTAGGAAAAAGCGCAGGGATTCAGCAGCGTTAGATATGCGTAAAAAATCGGTAAAATATACCAAAAGATATATTTCCAAATAAGGATTTATCCCTGATACTATAGGGCAGATTGGAATTAGGATTAAGAAAATAAGCTAAAAATAATTTAAAAATAAGTTTAAAAAGTACTCTCTTTGCTTTAACATCTTTGCTTTAAACTCTTGACATTATCATTATAATTACACACATTAGTTTGTAAAAGCATTGATGGAGACGAGTATTCCCGTGCCTTTATCGTTATGCAGTACTGCATGGAGAGAAGGAATCCTAAGGCTGGAAGATTCCGGTAAAAGCGGGAAGAAAACCCCTCCGGAGCTGCGGGCCGAACGGAAACCAGTAGGTCCTGCCGTAATCCTCCGCGTTAGAGAGGGATCGTTTCAGTCAGCCGGCGGAACGGAGAAACGAGCGCGGTGTTTTATACGCCGAAGTAAGGTGGAACCGCGAAAAGTGGATGCTCCCTGACTTTTCGTCCTTACGAGCCCTTTTAGATTACTGATCAAAAAGGGACAATCGTAAGGCGGGAATTCGGGGGGCATTTTTTTTAAGGAGGCAGCAAATGGCTGATAAAGAAAAGCTCATTGCCATTAGACATTCTATGGCTCACGTAATGGCTGAAGCGGTACTACGTAAATTTCCGGAAGCTAAACTTGGAATCGGTCCGGTGATCCAGGACGGTTTTTACTACGATTTTGATTTACCCCGGAGTCTCACCCCGGATGATTTGCCGGAAATCGAAGAGGAGATGCGCGAAATTATCAAGGGGAAAGAGGATTTCAAGAAAGAAATCGTTACTTCAGATACTGTAAAGAAGCGGTTTTACGATCAACCCTATAAACTGGAAATACTCGAAGAGATACCTTCCGGGGAAGATGTCTCGTTATATACCCAGGGAGAATTTACCGATCTCTGCCGGGGACCGCATGTTGAAAGTACCCAAGCTCTTAATCCGAAAGCGTTTAAACTGCTTTCCATTGCCGGAGCGTATTGGCGGGGAAATGAAAAGAATCCCATGCTCCAACGCATCTACGGAACCGCTTGGGAAAACCCTAAAGAACTGCGGCTGTATCTGCAAAAACTGGAAGAGATAGAGAAGCGGGATCACAGAAAGCTGGGAAGGGATTTGGACCTTTACTCCACCCATGAGGAAGCCGGAGCCGGATTAGTCTACTGGCATCCTAAGGGAAGCAGAATTCGGCTGGCGGTGGAGGATTTTTGGAGACATGAGCATCTCTCTTCAGGATATGATATACTCTATACCCCTCACATCGGCAGGGCTTGGCTCTGGCAAACCTCCGGACATCTCGATTTCTACGGAGAGAACATGTACTCTCCCATGGAGATAGATAACCAGAACTACTATCTGAAGCCCATGAACTGTCCGTTTCATATACTTGTGTATAAAAATCAGTCACGGTCCTACCGGGATTTACCCTTAAGGTGGGCGGAACTTGGAACGGTTTACCGGTATGAGCGTTCCGGAGTCCTTCATGGACTCATGCGGGTGCGGGGTTTCACTCAGGATGATGCCCATATTATCTGCACCCCTGAACAGATAGAGGATGAAATTCTTGAAGTACTCCGTTTCTCTTTGAGAATGTGGAAATCCCTGGGATTTCAGGAAATCAGGGCTTATGTGGCCACAAAACCGGAGAAGAGTGTCGGAAATGTCGAAAACTGGAAGCAAGCAGGGGAAGCATTACGACGCGCGATAGAACACGAAGAGCTGGAGTACGAAGTGGACGAAGGGGGCGGGGCCTTCTATGGTCCGAAAATTGATTTAAAAGTGAAGGACGCTTTAGGAAGAGAATGGCAGATGTCCACTATACAGTTTGATTTTAACCTGCCCGAGCGGTTCGACATGACCTATGTGGACTCCGACGGGCAGGAAAAACGGCCATACATGGTGCATCGCGCGCTTTTAGGTTCATTGGAACGGTTCTTCGGCATCCTCATCGAACACTACGGCGGAGCATTCCCGCTTTGGCTTTCTCCTGTGCAGGTTCGTGTTATCCCCGTTGCTCCCGCCTTTAATGCATACGCTGAAAAAATAAACCGGGAGCTTGTGGATGCCGGTATACGTTCTGAGGCGGACCTTAGTGAAGCCAGAATGAACGCGAAAATAAGGAAGGCTCAAGGAGAGAAAATACCGTATATGGTTGTAGCGGGACAGAAGGAAGAGGAAAACGGAACGGTTTCAATCCGGCTGCGGGACGGTAAAAAGGAGAACGATCTAACGGCAGCGTCTCTCTCCACGGTGCTTCTGGGTAAAATAGCCCGGAAGGAACTTTTGTAATGCCTGAAAAAATTGTTAAGCGGGACGGAAGGGTCGTGCCCTTCGATCCCCGGAAAATTACTTTTGCCATCTACCAAGCTGCGATAGCCGTCGGGGGAAGAGATAGACAGAACGCGGAAGAGATAAGTTCCCGGGTTGCGGATACCATGGAACGCAGATATCGGTGCCGCGAAGATTATCCTTCGGTAGAAGAGGTGCAGGACCAGGTTGAAAAAGAGCTGATCGAGGCGGGACACGCAAAGACAGCAAAGGCCTACATCCTCTACCGGTACGAGCACGCATTGAAGCGGTCCGGCAGGGAAACCATGACCTACTCCTCCGACAACATTCCTTACAGAAAGCTTTGGGAAATGCTTCTCTGGGGAGTCGATAACGAATGTTACCGTTTAGAACATATCCGCCGATATGCGGAAAAAGGAAACTTCGGCCGGCTGGTTGCTCTCTCTGAGGATTTTTACCGGATCCAGGTAGGCCGGGTACGGGATTTTCTCCGGACGAAGATCGAGGATACACGGCTGGTTATTGTTTCCGGTCCATCATCTTCCGGCAAAACCACTACGACCATTAAAATCACGGAAGAGTTTGTAAAGGAAGGGAAAAAATTTGTTCCCATCAATGCCGATAACTATTTTTTTGACCGTTCGACCCATCCGGAAGACGTCCACGGAGACCGGGATTATGAGACCCCCCAGGCTCTTGATATCGAACTTTTAAACGAGCACATCGGTATGCTCCTTAACGGGAAGGCTGTAGAAATGCCCTGCTATGATTTTAAAGAGGGGCGGCGGTTTTACGAAGGGAACAAAATATCCCTTGGACCGGATGATATTCTGTTGATTGACAGTCTGCACGGATTTTTTGAGCCCATGACGGAATCTGTCGATCCCGAAAAAAAAGTGAAGATTTATATAGAGACACTTGCACAGATAAAGGACCGAAACAACAGGTTTGTCCGGTGGGCTGACATTAGAATGCTCAGAAGGATGGTCAGAGATATGCAGTTTAGAAACTCCAATCCCGAAGAGACTTTGCTGCACTGGCACTTTGTTCGGCGAAGTGAGCTGCACTATATTATCTCCAGGATTAAACATGCCGATATGATGGTCAACAGCTTCTTGCCGGCGGAATTACCTATACTGAAAAACCGCTTAGCTGATTTCTTTCCCGGATTTGTGGAGACATACCGGAATAATCCCGAACGGGAAGATGCCTGCGAGCGGGCCGGCAGAATTACAGAAATGTTTGATGAGTTACCCGGCGGTAACTGGGAAGATTATGTTTGGAAAGACTCCCTCATTAGGGAGTTTATAGGCGGAAGCTGTTACGATTACTAAGAAGGAGAGAATGATGAACAAAAAACTGAAAGAGCTGCTTGCTATAGACAGGGAAGTCCTTCTTCTGGAGTCCGCGGCGGAACTGTTGGCCTGGGATCTGGAAACGTATCTTCCTAAAAATGGAGTCCCGTTTCGGGCTGAGCAGGTTGCCTATCTCAGTGACTTAATCCACCGGAAAGCCACGGATGATCGGGTGGGGGAACTAATTGCGGAGCTGGAATCCGATCCGCCCCAAGCAGAATGGGAACAACGGTTAGTTCGGGAATGGAAAAGGAATTACGAGCGACAGAAGAAGCTTCCCGTCCGTTTGGTAAGAGAACTAGCCCAAACTACCGGAAAGGCGCAAGCAGAATGGGCCGAGTCGAGGAAGAACGATGACTTTAAGGCTTTTCTGCCCACCCTTGAAAAAATCATCTCTCTAAAGAAGGAAGAAGCTGAATGCCTCGGCTATAAAAAGCATCCCTATGATCCGCTTTTGGATGAATATGAGCCGGATACTGATACCGAATTCATCACCCAGCTTTTTTCTGACCTTAGAAGGGAACTTGTTAAACTTATGGATAAGATAAAGAGCGCTCCGCAAATTAAAGATGATGTTCTGCGCCAGTCTTTTCCACCGGATGATCAGAAAAAGCTGGCTAAAAAGGTCCTTGAAGCAATAGGTTTCCCCCGGGACCGGGCACGGCTGGACACATCGGAGCACCCTTTTACTATTTCCCCGGGTCCGGACGATGTAAGGATAACCGCCAAGTATGATCCGGATTTTTTCAATTCCGGATTTTTCAGTGTTCTTCATGAGGGGGGGCATGGTCTGTATGAATTAGGATATGATAAAAATATCAGCGAAACCATGCTTGGCAACGGGGCTTCCTTGGGAATGCATGAGAGTCAATCAAGATTTTGGGAGAACGGGATAGGACGTTCCCTTCCCTTCTGGGAATGGGTTTTTCCGGCAGCGGCAGAAATATTCTCCGGAAATTTCAGAGATACGGATCCTGCTGATTTATACCGGGGAGTAAACAGGGTAGAGCCTTCCTTTATCAGGATTGAAGCCGATGAGGTAACCTACAATCTTCACATCATACTGCGTTTTAACCTGGAAAAAGCCCTTATAACCGATAACCTTCAGGTAAAAGACTTACCCGATGCGTGGCGTTCAGAATCGAAAGAACTTCTCGGTATCGTTCCGCCCGATGACCGACACGGTGTTCTTCAGGATATCCACTGGTCCGCCGGTCTATTCGGTTATTTTCCCACCTATACCCTGGGCAATCTCTATGCCGCGCAATTCAAGGCGGTTATGGAGCAGGAAATATCCGGGTATGACGATTTAATCAGAGATGGAGATTTTAGCCCAATCCTTGAATGGCTGAGAAGTAATATACACACCTGGGGAAAAGTAAAAACTCCTGAAGAAATCTGCCGGAAGGCCACCGGCACGATTCTAGATGCCGATCCTTTCCTAAAATATATTAGGAATAAATCGGAGGAAGTATATAAACTGTAATAATGCATTATTGGAATCATCTGATAACAAATCCATTTTTCTGGTGTTTCTTTGCCGCCGCTCCTGTGGGAATAGCGTTGTCCTGGGCTACCATCCGTACCGGCAGGAGGAAAAATCCGACAAAATCTAAGCGGATAAAATGGACATCGGCCCCTCTCCTTATTGCAATTGCTGTTCTGGTTCTGCTCACGGGTACATTTATTTCTGATCCTGCAGAGTTTATTACTCCCCTGTTTGGCGCGTCTTTTGGCGCATTTACCCTTTTCTTTGCGGTCTTCTTCCGTTTAAAATGGATCGGCCTGGTTTTGGGAATTATTCTTATAGCCGCTCTGGCTCTGGGAATAGCTGTTTTTTATCCAATCCCTTCCGCGTATCCCCAAACAACTATTGCTGAAATTAAGGTACTTACTATGGAAGAGGATTATTCTTTTGCGGAAATCAGCCTTCCCTATGCTATTCCTCTTTTTCAGGAATTTAACGGTAGTAAAATACGCCTGGATTTGGAGATTTATACCTTTCATGAACTGTTTTTCTTCCTTGGCGGAAGAAAATTCTTCTGGATAAACCGGATAGAGGGATATTCCGGAGAAAGAGCCGGAGGTAACGCCGTAGCAGCAAGGCCGGAAGGGGTATCGGTTCGGTTTTTAGAATGGCTGTTCTCTTCTCTCTCCTTACCCGGTTTAAGCGGAACCAAACGCAGTATCGAGATTGAACTCGAACTCCTCTCGGGAAAACGGTTGTTTTTCAACCGGGACATGGAGATTCAAACTGAAGAGTTATAAGGGAAATCCCGCCTGCGTTTATACTCATGAATGCGCATGCCTGGACGTGCTGCTATTTTATGGTCTGAAAACGGGATATGTTCTGTACAATTTCGCGGTATCTGCAGAGGAATTTTATTTTATAAAGCAGCCATTCAAAATTAGGCGGTTTTTCCATAAAATCAACGGCTAAAACTTTATCATCCACCGCGAGAATCGGTATATCGCTTCTTTGGGTTGTTCCGGACAGGAAGATAATAGGTACCAGGGAAACCACGTCAAGATCCATCAGCTTTTGGATCATTTCAATGCCGGAATATCCCGGGAGATCAACGTCTGTGATAATAAGATCGTACTGAGCATTTAAGGCTTCTCCGAAAAACCGTTTTCCGTTCTGGTATGTCTTTACTGTGTAGCCTGCACGTTCGATAATTCTCTTGAAAAAGCCGCATAACTCATCATTGTCATCAATGACTATTATTCTTTTCATTGTTCTATACCTAATAATAAGTATATTTTAGTTGGAAACAAATGGCAAGTAAAAAATCACTATTGGCGCAATTTTATCTACACTATCGGTGTAATTCTCTTATGCTGCATTGCAAAGCATCCATGGTATTCATGGTATGGAATTAATTTCTGATGCTTTAAGTTTATCCTGTCGATATCTTTAATATGATGATAACCCTTGTCAAGATAACTCCGCCGAAGAAGGTGTATTATTATCACATTCATGATTGGCAGGGTGATCTCTTTAGTCCTTATGCCCTGAGTGTTTCTTGGGGATTAGATCTTAGAAAAAGCCGAAGGCGGGAATATGTATTTGACACCCGCAAAGAGATGGATCTTTTTTTGAGAAAATTAATCAGCAAGAGATTAAAATCCGGATACAAGGTACTTTATACCTATTTTAGAGAGGATAAATATAAGGAGCTTAAACCGTTGTTAAGAAAGAGTTCCGTCTCTTAAATTATGTTAACCTCTCTATGTTTCTTCTCCCGTATTTCTCTAAAAGTATTTCTTAGATAAACAGCCTTATCGATGATGGAGGCACCGATTAAGATCCCCGTGCTAATCTGAAGGTAATAGACCATCTCCACAGCAAACCCGTATAATGCGGGAAACAGTTTAAGAACCGCGACGGCATAGACAAACATCCCCGCGAAAATAGAGACTTTCCCAAAAACGGTGGAACCGGTAACCGGTTTTCCCCGGTAGAACATCAGGAACGCCATCCCGCTCCATAGGAATATAAGCCGGAAAAGGAGCAGTAGAAAAAACCATAGGGATACCAAACCGTGGTAGACAAATGCCACAGAGAGAACCAGAAGGATTATGTAGTCCCCCATACTGTCCAGGTACTGACCGATCCGTGTTTTCTGTTTAGCTCGGCGGGATATTTGCCCGTCCAGGTAATCGGAAATGAAGGCTAGAACCGTAATTATTAAAAGCGGTACCACCACAGAATATTGATCGGAAAGTAAGAGGAGGTAGGTGATTACCGGTACAGCACTAATGCGGAAAATCGTGAATAAGTTGGCGGTATTGATCTTGGTAAGAGGTTTCCCCTCCGGAAGGAGCACAAAATCTTTGCGCCGCATGATGAGAAAACCCGCCAGGAGCAGGTGGAGAACGAAATTAACCAGGTAAAATGAAGCCCATACAGTAGAATCAAAAGAATAGATAAGGGTAAAGATGAGAAAGAAAATAGATTGAAAGAGAAAAAAGAGTATAGTATTGAATATAATATTCTTTTTCATCCTGCCATACTCTACAAAGGGGGAATCTTCCTGTCAACAGGATGGCGTCACAAACGTTGTCTGATGGTATAAAAAGAGAATTCCTTATCACAAACATTTTCCGCGTCATCTTGCCTAAACCGGAAAAAACTCTCACAATAGGAGCTGTCTGCGCGGTAACTGAGCTGTGCTGTTTACTAATGCCAAAATTATGTTTTTATGGAGGCTCTTTCAGAACTACCATTTTTTAGAGCCGCAATATGAACAATATTATTTGTATCAGTTAAGAGGAGTTGCTATGTTTTCTAACCTTCCCGGAAACTGTGCGGTAACGGGAGTGCAATTCGGAGATGAGGGGAAAGGCCAAGTTGTCGATTTTCTGTCTCCCAATTATGATTATGTTATAAGATACAATGGAGGGGCAAATGCCGGACACACAGTTGTTGTGGAAGGAGAAAAACATGCCCTTCATTTAATACCTTCAGGAATCCTTCATTCCGGTAAAGTGAATGTTATAGCCAACGGGGTGGTACTCGATCCGTTTTCTTTATTAGAGGAGATGAAAACCCTGCGGTCGGCGGGAGTTGCCGTCACCAAAGATAATCTTAAGATAAGCCACCGATGTCATCTGGTCATGCCTTATCACAAAATGGAGGACCAGCTGCTGGATGCTGCCATGGCAGCGGATTCGTCTTCCTCCGACCTGCTGCAGACCACCAAGCGGGGTATAGGGCCCTGTTATGCCGACCGGGCTTATCGGTCCACCGCGGTCCGGGCAGTGGATATATTGGATACCGACCTCCTGGAAGATGTTATACCGAGGATTGTAAAACTAAAGAACGCGCATTGCGAGTCACTAAGCGCTTTGGCGAATATTGATTTTGATCCCTTCGATGCTGAGGAGATGCTGAAGAACATCAAAGCGGTTTCCGAATTGCTGAGGGGACATATATGCGATACAACCGAACTATTACGGAATGCAGCATCTCAGGGCAAAAAGTTTCTTTTTGAAGGGGCAAATGCCACTCTCCTGGATGTTGATTTCGGTACATATCCTTTTGTTACTTCCAGTAACTGTATGGTGCCAAGCATATATACTTCCACTGGTTTAAGTGATATACCCATCGCAAACAGCATAGGGGTGGCAAAACTCTACATGAGCCGGGTCGGGGCCGGTCCGTTTCCCACCGAATCTGATGAAAGTTCGATTCAGGAAATACGTGAAAAGGCTCATGAGTACGGGACAACAACCGGCCGGCCCAGGAGGATCGGATGGCTGGATTTGGTGGCCCTGCGGCATACTACCCGTCTCAATGGCGCAACCGGACTGGTTCTCACAGGTCTAAAATTCCTCTCAGACATTCCGGTAATTAAGGTCTGCACCGCTTATAAATCATCTCATTCCGGTGAAACAGATTTTCCTGCCAGCGCGAAGGTTTTAAGCAGAGTAACTCCGCGGTATGAGGAAATAGAGGGGTATGAAGGCAGCCTTGAGGAATGCAGGAAGGCTGATGATTTACCGGAGACTGCCGGGAAAATGATAACTCTTATTGAAAAATTTACGGGTGTGCCCGTTAAGGGAGTTTGTCTGGGGAAATCGCGGCATCAGCTTTTAGAATTGTAAAAATTCGACTCCTATTTCAGTAACGCATCAAAATCCTCGAAAAGGCCCCGGAGAAAGGCTGCCGGCTTTTCTGTATCACCCCGGAGATTGCCGTAATCTTTACCGCCCCAGTGATAAACCCGGGCGGAAAAAAACTCGTTATCATCCTTAAAGAGCTTGATAGCTTCAGTGGTACCTCCGGTACATCCTCCTGAATCTTCCCGGGGGTCTTTAACGGCTCTTATCCCGCTTTCCTACATACGCCTTCTGCGTCCTGCGCCGGCACCCGCGGCACCTCCGCTTCCTCCCCAGAATCCCGCAAGACCTAAGAGAAAACCGAAGTTGTACCACCCTCCGTTGTTATACACGTCGTACATGCTGATGTTATCAGAGAAGAGGGATATAACAAAAGTGACGGGAGCAATAATACCGTGCCAAAGACCAGCCCAAAAACCAGATACACCGCCTTCTTTATCCTCCGTACCGACCATCGGATTTCTGTCGGCAGTACAGCTTACGAAAAATAATAAAAGGAAAATAATAATGAAAATCAAAAGAGAATTTTTCAAAACCTTATCCCTCCGGAACGTTCTTATGAATAGTATAGAATTCCTTTTCCGCCTGCTCAAGGGTTATTTTTCGCTTGTAATCTTTATCCGTTGGAAACATCGTGTCTCCCTGCTATACTTCTATGAGTATAACGGATCAGGAGGAGACTATGGAAAATAACCCCGCATATCTTAATACGGCCCTTCCTTTGGAGGAACGGGCTTGGGATTTGGTGAAACGAATGACTTTAGAAGAGAAAGCTTCTCAGATTCTACATAACAGCAAGGTCGTTTCGAGACTGAATATACCGGAGTACAACTGGTGGAACGAGTGCCTTCACGGGGTTGCCCGGGCAGGAAGAGCCACTGTGTTTCCCCAGGCCATAGGATTGGGTGCTACCTTTGATGAGGATCTTCTCTACCGGGTGGCTTCAGCTATCAGCGATGAAGCCCGGGCAAAGTACGCCGCGGCGGTTAGATCAGGAAACCGGGGACAGTATATGGGGCTTACATTCTGGACACCTAATGTAAACATATTTAGAGATCCCCGATGGGGACGGGGACAGGAAACGTACGGAGAAGATCCTTACCTTACAGGAAAACTGGGGAGTGCCTTTGTCCGTGGCCTTCAAGGAGACCATCCGAAGATCATGAAAACCGCGGCCTGCGGAAAACACTATGCTGTTCACTCGGGACCCGAGGCTTTAAGACATGAATTTGATGCCAGGGCGACCCCTAAAGACCTGCGGGAAACCTACCTTCCCGCGTTCGAGATGCTGGTTAAAGAGGGTAAGGTGGAGGCGGTTATGGGCGCGTACAACCGTACCAACGGAGAGGTGTGCTGCGGCAGCAGGACCTTATTGAAAGATATCCTCCGGGATGAGTGGGGCTTCGACGGGCATGTTCTTTCCGACTGCTGGGCTGTCAGAGATTTTCACGAACACCACAAGGTAACGCCCGGTCCGGAGGAATCGGTAGCGCTGGCAATCCGGAACGGCTGCGATCTTAACTGCGGCTGCACCTATGAATACGTTGTAGCCGCGGTAAAGAACGGAAAACTGGATGAGAAGCTGGTGGATAAAGCGGTCTTCAGGTTGATGCGTACCAGGCTGCGGCTGGGAATGTTTGATCCGGAGGAGGACAACCCGTACCGGGGTTTAACAG
The DNA here is from genome assembly GCA_964618265.1 of uncultured Spirochaetales bacterium. GTDB lineage: Bacteria > Spirochaetota > Spirochaetia > CAYLLE01 > CAYLLE01 > CAYLLE01. The sequence goes on from CAZUAE010000009.1 coordinate 100,118, forward strand.
AGACGGTTGTGGACTGTCCCGAACACAGGAAACTGGCCCGGGAAAGCGCGGTTAAATCAATAGTTCTCTTAAAAAACAGCGGGGATGTGCTGCCCCTGAAGGAGGATCGTAAAAATATTTATATTTGCGGTCCTAATGCCGCCAACATCGGCGCTTTAATCGGCAACTATTACGGAAGTAACCCCAGGATTGTTACACCCGTAGAAGGTGTGGCAGGCAGGATCGGGAAAAACGTTACGCTGGACTACCGGCCGGGGGTGCTTTTGGACCGGAAAAACATAAATCCCATTGAGTGGGGTATTTTCGAGGCCCATAAATCCGATGTAACAATCGCGATTCTGGGAATCGACGGTTCCCTTGAAGGTGAGGAAGGTGATGCTCTGGCGTCTCCGTATTTGGGGGACCGTCAAAATATCGGTCTTCCGGCAGGACAGGTCGATTTTCTCCGAAAACTGAAAGAGGGTCCTCAGCCGGTAGTAACAGTCCTGCTGTCCGGCAGTCCCTTGGCGGTGCCTGAGGTACACGAGCTCTCCGACGCGGTGATTTGGGCGGGATATCCCGGCGAAGAAGGCGGCAATGCTTTGGCGGACATCCTGTTCGGCGATGTTTCTCCGGCAGGTAAACTCCCGGTAACGTTTCCAAAAAGTACCGAACAGCTTCCTCCGTATGAGGACTACAGCATGGAGGGGCGTACCTACAAATATATGAAGGAGGAACCTCTTTATCCCTTTGGATTTGGATTGACCTATACCCGGTTTTCCTACACTGATTTAAAAACCGGCCATGAATCCGTAAAAGAGGGAGATACCCTAAGCCTCTCGGTGATACTAAAAAATGAAGGGTCTATAGACAGCGACGAGGCAGTTCAGCTTTATCTCCGCCGGTTAGATGCCCCGTTTCTCCTGCCCCTTTCGGAGCATAAGGGATTTAAAAGGCTCCATGTTCGGGCAGGGGAAGAAGTAAAGATCAATTTTAAGTTAGGAACAGAAGACTTGAAAGTGATCGACATGGACGGGAATAAAATATGGCTGCCCGGAGAGCTGGATGTAATCATCGGGAGTTGTTCCCCCGGAAGCCGCGGGACCGAACTTGGAGCACCGGACCCCGTGATTAAACGGCTGTGTTTAGAATGAGATGCGGAATGGCAGCTATGAAGATAGCGGATTCGGGTATGCGTTTTGAAGCTTATAAAGTAATACTTCATCCAAAAAGGTTTTCTACGGATAATTGTAATTCCGGATTTTAGCTAAGGCTCCGATACTACCTCCTCTAATACTCTGAGAATCCGGTTTCTATACATCTCTTCCTGACGGTTGTTATAGGCCTTGGCTTTTTGGCCGGCTTGATAAATGTTTCCCGGATAAAAACGGAGTACCAGGTATAGAAATGTCAGCGCCGCCTCGGGATAATGCCCGTCTGCGATGGTATGGCCGAAGAGGAAGAATATTCCGCCGTTAATGAGAAGTGCTCCCAGTCCGTCTAAGGGGTATCCAGCGTATACCTGACCGAGTCCCGGCAAAACGGTGGATAAGACTTTGGCAGTGGTCGGTTTCTTTTTCTTCACGGCGGCAGCTTCTTCCAGGATTGATTCGATCTGAGACATGGTCTTTTTTTGGTCCGAAAGGGCAAAGCTGAATTCTTTATGGGCTTTATCCCATGTTCCGGTAAATGTGTAAACGATTCCCAGCCTGAAGGCGATTTTTTGCTCAGTCTTCTTGGCTAAATCGGGAATACTGGAAAGCTGAAGCAGTTCAAACTCCGCCCGGGTATACTCTCCCGCTAAAATTGAAATAAATGCTGTCTCCATACGTGCGTCAGCAAGTTCTTCTGTGTTTTTCGCTGTGTCTTGGGCTTTTAAATAGTAGTAACGAGCCTCTGAAAGGTCTCCCTCTTCACGGAATGCTCTGGCAATCCGCATAAGGACATCGGTTTTTTTTTCCGAATCTTGATTAAAGTAGAGGTACCTCTTATATTCGGTTATTGCCGCGGTATACTCTCCCTGCTTAAAAAGGTGATTACCCAAATTTAAAACTAACTCTTCGCAAAAAACAGGCTGGGATAGGAGAAATATCGGTAGAATCAATAGTGAGCGTAGAGAAGTCTTGATATCTTTTCCTCCAAACGTTTTTCCTGAAATGTATTGTAGTCTTGAGCCGACACAACTGAACCGTAAATATTACCGAAATGGAAAAGTCCTCCAATTCCGGCGTAGATCCATCCCTTAAGCGAACCGGTACCGTCGGTCAAAAAATTGTACACTGAAAGTCCCGCCAATGTACCGATGCTCACAAAAGAGAAAAGGCCGTCCCGCCACCGTTCGGAATACATTTTACCGGTACCCGGTAAAATTGTAGAGAAGATACCAGCTGCTACAGGACTTTTTCGGAGTGTCCTGCTCCCCTCAGTTGCCAGACTATGAAGGTCGTTTTTAAGTATGGAATCGGTTTTCGTCAATGCTTTATCTGCTTTGTCCCACTTTTTTTCAAAGAGATAGGTAAAAGCTGTTATTATATACCTATCATGAAAATCTGAGATCCCCGGCGGTTCAGTTTCCGAAAGGTAGGTTCTGCATTTGACGTATTCTCGTCTATTCAAAAATACCAGCGCAGTTTCGTAATCCGCTACCGCGCGCAGTTCATCGTCAGATTCCTGTATTGAAGAAAACACATCTAATGCCTTCTTATATTCACCTAAACGGCTGTGGCAGATTCCCTTCATGAGCAGGACAAAGCCGGTCTTTTTGCCCGGAAAGAGGAATTGATACCGGGTGTATTCCGACGCGGAGCGCTGGTAATCACCCTCCTGAAAGAGATGATAGGCAAAATTGAGGATGCCCTCTGAAGAAGCAAAATCACCCGAATCCGCGTATGTCACTAAGGGAGTAACCGTCATCAGGATGATTGAGCCACATAAGAGGAGGGGAAAGCTGTTTTTATCAGTCCAGCGGATCATGGTATTTTCCTGTTTCCGGATGAATGGGATAGTATCCCCTACTCATCCCGTGACAACGTTGAAGCCGGGCAGCTGCCATTATTATTCCCAGGGGTCCGTGCTTCCTTACCGCTTCCTTGGCGTACTGGGAACAACTGGGAGTGAATGTGCAGGAAGGCTGATCCTGTGTGGAGATGACTGTTTGATAGATCTGGATGAGCAGTTCCAGATACAATTTTAACTCATTTGTTGTCGATGCTCTAACGAAAGACTTCCGGGAAAGTTTTTCCTCCCGATTCTCTGTATGTTCCATAAGAAAATACCAGTCATTTACTTTCATTAAAGGCTCGTTATTCAACGATTCATCACTGAAAAGAGAACATCCTAATAAAATCATAACGGTACAAAACAGTAAAAAACGTAACTTTACCACTGTACATCCTTCATATCAGCATCTTCCGGTATGGAAAAATTTTCTATATCAAGCGGTAATGGTTCGTTTACCTTTTGGTTGTAATAACGAACAACTTCACTGTATTTTCTGCCATCATCATAACGGACCGATGTCACTTGTACGGGGAATACATTTCCATGAATAGTTTTGAAATCGTCATAAGAAACCCGAAAAAGAATACCGTCCTTCGGATCTAAAGCTTCTATGGATACAGGATGTCCGCCTTGGGAAACAACGAGTATACGGTCTATTGTTGTTCGCAGTTCCTGCGGAGGAGACCAATATGTTAGAAGATGTTCTTCCCGCTGTTGATTAAGCACGATGGTAAATCCCGCTTCCGCTAGCCCGAAATCGTTTTTAAGTGCGCCGAGAAAGGTCTGGGGAAAAGTTGCCAGTTGCTTCTGCATGCTGATGAATCGGAACCCCTTATGCTCTTCCGGATAGTAGATAATAACTTCTTCCCCTTCAAAGAGCATCATTTGATGATGCGGACTTTCAAATTTAATCAGAACAATATCGGGGGCTGTATAGAACAAATTACCTATATAGCTGCTGGTACCTGTTGGCGACACCGCTATTCTTTCAAAATCGGATTGAAATGTTCTGATCTCCTCACTGTTTATACGGGGTATACAAAAAAATAATATCAATAGAATTAGTGTTGCTGAATACCCTTTATTACCCTGGAACAGATCCATATGTATACTAATCGGAATTGTATGCCCGCTGGAAATTGGAAATAACCGGTATACTGGAACAGCTGCTTCCTAAGCTGTTTCCGCAGCTGCTTCCGATAGAGTCACCGCAGGAGCTGCATCCCTGCCGAATCGCGATTAACCCGACAATTATGGATACTCCTGCCGCTGCTCCGGTTCCGCCGAGAGCCCAGCCAAAGTTCTTTACTTTTGCCTTTTTCTTATAACCATCGCTATATCCTTCTACGTATTCGCTGGATTTTCCCGCTAAATCATCCGTGGGCGATTTTGGGCTGAACAACCACGGCAGAATAAGACCGACGCCGGGAAGAAGAAAGCCTGATAAAAACCAAAGTCCGTTGCCCTTAGCGGCCTCTTTGCCATTTTCATATCCCTTCTGATACTCGGGATTTTCGGCCGGTTCCGCGTTGGCTGTTTCCGCGAATGCTAAAAGGGGCATCAATGAGATGATCAGCATGAAAGAAATAACCCGTTTTAGACCTAAGGATAATTGACGTATTTGCATTGCAAACCCTCCAGGTCTTTTTGTTTGAACACAGGATATATGTTTGTGTTTTTCAGAGCCTCAATAGTAGTAAGAAATTGTATCACATGTTATTAAAAAAACCAACATGTTTTTTTGTACACGAGGAATTCTCATTTTTCCATCAGCTCCTCCAGGTAGGCTGTCTCGACGACCTCGGCAATCTCCACCATTCTGTCCAGTTTTTCCGGAGGATACGAAGCTGCAAGTTCCTCGAGATGCTTTAAAAGACCGATTATAAACTCAGCGGCTTTTCCTTCTTCTTCGCTGGTTTGCTCCGCCTTCACTTCTTCCAGAATCGCTACGGATTCCTTAACGAGATTTGCGTCCCTGCCGGCTTCAGTGAGATATTTGATCTTTCTGATCATCTTTCTGTTTTCCCGCTGGCTTACGGAATGGTAGGCATCCATCACTAAAGCTTCGCTAATCCGCAAGTCCTCTGGGTTCGCGGATTCTTCTATATATGATTCAATATAGGCAAGTGCCTTTTCCTCGATAGCTGTAGAGGTTTTATAGGTGGAAATTACATCAATACCTGCATGTATCGCCTTCCAAAACCTGCCGTACCGGGCAATTATTTTCGGCATCCTTGGGAGATAATGAATCAGTTTGATGGGATTCTTCAGGATATGCATAAGGATTTCCATGGATTTATCCCGCTCTTCCCGTTCCTCGAGCGGCGGATACATCATTTCACTGAAAAGCCTGACGATTTGGTCTATATCATCCTGTGCAATATCTAAAAGGAGATTGTTGTCCTTAATTTGAGGTAAGTCCTCAAGATTCTCCCGCCGGTACCTTCGCTTTATTATGTCGTGTAACCGGGAGACCATTTGCCGCCGTATGTTATATCTGATATTGTCTTCCAAAGTTCTTCCTCCTCCTATAGGATAATAAAAAGAGTGCTTTACCGTGAAGGGGAGCAATGGAGGAAAAGTTGCGGAAAACACTACCCTATACAGCAAAAATACCCGTTACCGGATCGTACGATGCCGTTATAGCAGGCGGCGGACCCGCAGGATGCGCCGCGGCCCTTGCCGCCGCACGGCGGGGTCTTTCGGTGCTGCTTCTTGAGTCGGAAGGCTGTCTCGGCGGGATGGCCGCCAGCGGTCTTGTGTCCCATTGGCTTGGAGGAAGGACTGAAGACGGTCAACGATGGGTAGCGGGAGGCATTTGCAGAGAGCTTGCGGAGGAAGGTACAGCTCGAGGCTTTGCCGAGATTCCGCTGCCGAAGCCTGGGAAGGGGTATGATCCCAGGGGCTGGAATCCCGATACGGGAGGTGTCCTAACCGCCGGCATACCCGTCGATCCGAATGGAATGGCCCTCCTCTATGAGGAAAAGATGCGGGATGCTGTTGTCTCTTTCCTTCTAAAGACAACGGTTCTCGATGTGTTTCAGAGGGATAGTGAAATTACTCATGCGGTATTCCATAACAAGTCCGGGCTCCAGGCGGCGGAGGGAAAGGTTTTTATCGATGCTACAGGAGATGCCGATTTAGCCCAACTCAGCGGATGTGAGACTGTCCTCGGAAGGGAAGAGGACCGGCTCTCGGCACCTGTTACACTCCAGGTTCATATGGAACGGATAGACGGAAAAGCACTGAAAAAATATATAGATAAAAATGATGCTCCCCGTTTTCTCGATGAGATAGAGGTATGGCAGAAGGAAGGGATCTGGCCGTTTTCCTGGAACCGCTTTATTACAGTCCGGCTCCTGGATGATGATACCTATCTGGTGAACAGCCCCAGAATCACCGGAATCGACGGTACGGACGGTCAATCGGTGACTCAAGGGTTCATGGCGGGACGTAAGGAAATTTATCAGCTCTTGGAAATAATGCGGAAGCATATACCCGGCTGCAGTGACGCCCGTATCAAGTCGGTTGCCTCCCGGCTGGGAGTCAGGGAATCCCGGAGGATCCGGGGAGATTTTATCCTTACCGTGGATGATCTGATTACCGGCGCCGAGTTTCCCGATACAATCGGTTTTTCAGCCTATTGCTGGGACCTCCCTGATCCGAAAAATCCCAGTCTTCAGCCCATGGACGGACGGAGCCGGAAAAAGAAAATCACCCCAATTCCCTACCGGGTCATGATTCCGAAACCGGCGGACAACCTGATCTGTCCGGGCCGGGCGGTCAGCGTGGAACGGGATGTCCTGGGTCCCGTCAGAGTAATGGCCCCGGCTATGGCAATGGGGGAGGCTGCTGGTGCTGCCGCGTATCATGCAGTCCGGAACAACCTTGCCTTTTCTGCTCTGGATATTCAAAAGCTAAGATCGGATATTTCCAATGCCGGCGGAGTGGTAGATTTTCGGGAGTGACGGTTTTTATAAACGAATAACTAGTTATCTCTAATCAAAGGAGCCTGTTTTTTTTAGAATTCCCCCCGCAAATGTGTATCCGCCCCCGAAAGCGGTGAGTCCGATTAGATTTCCCTGTTTGACGGTATCCCCGAGCTGGGCGAGACATATGGGAATTGTGGAGCTTGATGTGTTTCCGAAGGTTTCAATATTACTGAATACCTTCTGTTTATCCGCCTTAAGCCGCTGGCGTACGGCGTTTATTATCCGCTGATTGGCCTGATGCGGAACTACAAGCGATAACTCATCGGGGGTAGTTCCCGCTTCCTCACAGGCATTCTTGAGCATCCGTACCATGGCCCTTACGGCTTGCTGAAATACTTTCGGACCGTCCATGGTTACAACCCCGTCGGACCCGGCCGGGACAATCAGCGTTTCTGCCGGGTCTCCTTTGGCTGAGAGAACAGGCCGGAATACGTTAAAGCGGCTGTCTGTCCCTCCGCCGTCACCTGTTACAAGGGAAGCTGTAGCGGCATCGCCGAATATCGGCGCAGTTGCGGGATCAGAAGTATCAAGGCGGGGAGAGAGTACCTCTGTTGTGACCAGCAGTACACGGTGATCCGGTCGGCCGGTGAGATAATCGTATGCAATCTGAAGACCGTAGAGATAGCCCGAACAGGCGGCGATAACGTCCATTGCGGCGGTATCTTTTTTGCTCGAGCGTGCTTGGAATTTTTGGTGAATCAGTGCTGCCATGGAAGGTGTAGTATACAAGGGAGTGCCGGTGGAGCAGATTATCATGTCAATGTTTTCCATGGTTATTCCGGTCTGCTTAAAAAGATCCTCCACCGCGCCTGCGGCCAGGGAAAGGGCATTTTCTCCTTCTGCGACCCATTGCCGGGATTTAATACCGGTACGCTTGAAGATATCATCCGGGCTCCATGTGGGACACATTTTAGAAATCTCTGTGTTGGGTACAAACCTGGAGCCTGTTTTATATGTGATACCGGCAATGCCTGCAGTAATTCCGGTTCCGGAAACTTTCGCGGATGAGACGGAAACAGTCCGCTCTTTTTTACCTGTTTCCGCTTCGATACCGGTTAGGACGGGTTCCCCCGGTTCCTCCCGGGTTACCGGTTTAAGGTTGACAGCCCCTTCACCGCTTTTTACGGTAAACAGAGGGCTCCCTACTTTGATGGTGTCCCCCTCCTCGCAGTGCAGCTCCGTAACGGTACCTTCTATTGGGCTTTTAAAATCGAAGGCCGCTTTGTCCGCTTCCATTTCCCCCACGAGCTGTCCTTCCTGTATAAGATCTCCCGCCTTGATGTTCCAGGTGACGACTGTCACCGATTCATCAGAGGGACTTGTGCCTATGGCTTCCACGGTGTGGAGCCCCTGCTTCGCGGCGCCGGATTTTTTCCAGATCACACTTCCCCCCAGAAGCTCCACTGCTGTTTCCAAAATTCTACGGTAGGATGGAAGTACCTCCAGCTGGTTCGCGAAGTTGCAGGGAACATATGTGTCTCCCCGGGTTACCCGCCTCGCTGCTATTGGAGATGCTGTGCTCTCCATAACCGTGGATATAACTTCAGCGCCCATTCCGGCGGTGTGATTGTCCTCGTGTGCCACTATCAGCCGGTGTGTTTTTTCTACAGACTTCAGTACTAATTCCTTATCCCAGGGAACAATACTCCTGAGGTCGATCACTTCGGCTGCAACGCTGTTTTCTGCCAGCGTTTCGGCAGCTTTCAGGCATAAGGAGACAGTATTCCCCCAGCCTACAAGGGTTAGATGCTCTCCCTCGCGGACTGTTCTTGCTCTTCCGATGGGAACCAGGTGCCGGGACACCTCACGGCCGGTCAACTCCCGCCGGTCGTTCAGACAGTTTTTCGGATAAAAGAAAATGGCCGGCCTTCCGCCTTCGAAGGCGGCATTCAGGAGCCCCGCGGCATCTCCGGCGGTGGACGGCATAAATACGTCTATCCCCGGAGTGTGGGCTGCGATTCCCTCCATGCTGGAAGCATGGAAAGGCCCTAAGCCCGGACGGTACCCGCCGCAGGTTACCATCAGAATTACCGGAGCCTGCCACCCGCCGTCGGTTCGCCAGTACATGCTTCCCAGTTCGGCGAAGATCTGATTATAGGCGATAGGAAGGAAATCGGCAAACTGCAGAAATGCCACCGGCCGTTTACCCGCTAAGGCCTGACCGATAGACGTCCCCACTATGGTAGCTTCCGCTAAAGGGGAGTTCAGAACACGGCCGGGGAATTCGTTGGAAAGCCCGCGGGTTACTCCGAATACATCGCCTTTCGGGTCTTCAATGTCTTCGCCGTAAAGCTGAACCCGGTCGTCCTTTGCGAGCCGGAACTTGAGCGTCTCCCGGAGCGCCTCCAGCATGGTGAGTCCGTCCTCTGCGGGCGTCTCGCCGCGGAACTCCGATTCCGGCGCGGTGAGTTTCCGCGGAACAGGCTTTACTGCGGTGTGAAGCGGTTCCGGCTCCGGCATTCGCTGTACCTTTCGGACTTGCTTTCTCAATTCGCCGCGGATACCATCGGCCAATTCCGATAGATCCTCCGGAGAAACCCCGCTGTTTTCCAGTACGTGCTGCAGGTTGATGATGGGGTCACCGGTTTCCCGGACATGCTGTATCTCCTCCGGGCTGCGGTACATCCTCTGGTCGTCGGCATTGGTGTGATTCGAGAGCCGGTCCACCTCCATTACCGCTATGGCGGGTTCTCCTGCTTTCCGGATGCTCTCCGTAATTTTACCGAAGGCTTGACAGGCTTCCAGAGGGTGCCGGCCGTCTATCCAGGTCACAGGTACCGTATAAAACTCATCCTGCTTTCCCGAAGGAGTCCGGTAAAATGTTTTCCCGTTCGTCTTTGTGGAGATTGCGAACGCGTTGTCCTGGATCAGGAACAGAACCGGAAGGCTGTCCCGGACGCATTGAGCAACCGCTTCCAGAACTTCACCCTGTTGGGACATACCGTCACCTAACGAACAGAGAACAATCGCGCCGGGATCCGACTCTTTAAGCACCGAAGCGGCTCCTGCCGCCTGTAAGGCCGAATTCCCCACCGGACCGACCAAACTGAGGATGCCTAATTCGGGAGCGCTCATGTGGGCATTCATCTGCCTGCCCCGGGAATGGGAGCTGTGCTTGTTAAAAAGACTCAGGAAAAACATTTCCGGGGTGATTCCCCGGGCGAGCATAAGTGCTTTGTCCCGGTAGTGGCAGTGGAGCCGGTCCCGGTCCTCTAAAAAGGGAGCGAGCATCACCGATGCTTCATGCCCGGCACCGGAGACGTGAAAAAAGGCTTCTCCCCGGCCGGTGTACTCCTCCTCTATCAGGTCCATTTCCCTGGCGGTTACCATATATCGGTAGAGTTCCAAAAGTTCGTCGATATTGTTCATAGGGTACCCCTATTTATTGCTGAAAGTAATAAAACATCTGCAGGATAACACACGATTCCGGCTTGGGGAATACCTTGTAAGTCTGCCGCGGTTTATTCTGCGGGATACATTCCGGGAAAATCACGGTGATGCTGTTCCAAGCCGTCCATAATGGCGAGACAGGTCTCATACCCCCGGTTCTGAGGAGTATTTTCGGTAATTCCCATGATCACCCCTTCCGCTGAATCGAGTTCGTTTAAAAGATTGACGGTATGATTCCGGACTTCTTCATCGGTTTTTAGATGGACCGATGAGGGTAAGTTCAGCCAAAGGATCATATCGGGCCACCTTTGCCGGGCGTCCGCCAGAGTCATATCGGTATCCGGCGCGGGAGTGAACGCTTCGATGTAATCGAGGCCGGATTCCGCCACGGCACGGGCGATCAGTCTGTTGTTGTAATCCAGATGACACCCGGTCATTTTCCCGTGCTTCCGGAAAAGATCCGCGGCTTCCCGGTAGTGGGGAAGGTAGTATTGCCGGAAAACGTCCTCCCCGATAATTTTCGATACCACATTTCCGCCGTAATTAATTATTTTCACCGGAGATTCCGCTAAAATCGGATAAAGTTCACGGTGCTTCTCCGCGACTATCCGGTACCTTTTGAGAATTTCATCCCGGTTTTCCATCCACTGGATGCAGAAATCTTCCATCTTCATCATTCTGCCCGAAATAAACGTCTGAAGCGGTTCCAGCCCCACCTGAGCCCGGAAGATCGAGTCTCCGCCGTCCCGTTTCATTGCTTTACCGGGAGAATTTTTCCTGTTAATTTGGTATGCCTCTGTGTACCCCGGTGACTGCAGGAAGACCTGCCAGGAGTACAAGTCCCGAGGGGTAGAATTCATAAAAAAACCGACGGAAAAATTCTACGCTGTCGAGGCTTTGTTTAAAGATAATTCGGGTAACTGGTACAGCCTGACGCAGGAAAAGGGTAGGTAGGTGCTGGTGCTGAATAGAAAATGTTGACTATGATAACTGGTGGAGATATACTGATGTTATGAAATATTCGAATGCTCCAATTTCTGAGGTTATTTTTGGGATAACCCTCAAAAGACCTATCGAAGAGAGCTCACGCATTATTTCATTTTATTGTGAAAAATTATACGAGAAATACCCCAAATTTGAATTAAGCAATCCTATTAGTGATTATATTATCTCGGAGATTGGTACCGTTAAGCTACATTTTGATCCTGTTCTGACCGGGCAGGCGCTTTTTAGATTTAGATCTGATGATCGAAAGTTTCTAATTCAAATACAAAAAAATAAATTGTATTTAAATTGGATACGGGGGGATGAGGAAACAGTAGGACATTACCCTGGTTTCAATAATCTATATACAAAGTTTAATGATATCTTACAGAATTACTTGTGTTTCATTGAACAAAGTTATGATGGAATTATATCTTGCGATTTAACATATCATAATAGGATTGATCTAAACGCAATGTTCAAAAAAAAATTTACAGTAAATAATTTGTTTTCATTTGCTTTGCCAATGTTTGGTGAAAGACAGTTGAATCTTTCTTATAATGTCTCAGAACTTATTGATAAAAAAAATTTTTTTCTAAACACTAAAATAGAAACCCTGAATAGGGATGAAAAAAATGTGTTGAGATATGAACACATGATTCAGTCAATTGATGATCTAAATATGATATACACTGATTGGTTTAATGAAGCTCATAAAATTCAGATTCATTCTTTTGAAAAAACATTCTCGAAGAAGGTGCTGGAAACATGGAAGAATATTTAGATACTATTTTCGCTCCCCATTCAAATCCCAGTTCATTTGATGTATCTCAAGATAATAAAACTCCGGAAAAAGGCATAAGTATTTTTAATGAAAATAGAGAAATGAAGTTCATTTACGAGAATAAAAAAAATAAATTTAGAAATTTTATTAATGACCGTATTGAATATTTGTGGAAGCTGCATTCACTTCCTGATGATTGGATAAATGGAGTCTCGGTGAAACCCGATCTTCCGACTATAACTAATTCAATTTCATTTCTTTTAATGATGAAAATCTATTTATTAGATTCAGACATGTACTCTCTTGTAAAAGTGTTACTATCTCCAACACCAGAGGGTCATATTACTTTTCAGGTAATTTTGAAGAATAATTTTTTATTAATTGAAGTAGACAGCAAGCACTTGGAATTTGAATTATCTAAAGATTCCAAATTTTACGACCTTCCCCCTGCGGATATTACGGAGGAAGATAAAGTAACTGCAAATCTGGAAAATCTTTTAAATGGCTAAAGGTGATATAATACCTGATGGAGAGATATTGTTTAAATATGTGCATCCCCGCGCGCTTCCGGATGATCAGAAAGAAATTCCTCCAGGTATCTTTCAAATGAAAGAATTATAAAAGCCGCGGTAATAATTGCCATCCGGGCTCATTCAAATTTCTACAGTTAAATAGTATCATACCGTATGAATAAAAACGGCTCCGGGCTTCCAGCGTCCACCGAAACTATCCTAGAGAGCATATCCGACGGTGTCTTTACCGTGGATCTGGAATGGCGGATTACCTCGTTCAACCGGGCGGCGGAAGAGATAACCGGAGTTCCCCGGGAGGAGGCTATAGGTCGGCGGTGCGCCGATGTATTTCGGTGCAGTATGTGCGGGGAGAACTGTGCTCTGGCTAGGACAGTTCACACCGGAAAGCCGTCGATCGGTAAATCCGGATACATTATTGATGCCGAAGGAGCCCGGATACCTATCAGTGTATCCACGGCGGTGCTTAAGGATCAGGCGGGAAATACTGTCGGCGGCGCGGAAACCTTCCGGGACTTAAGCGAAGTGGAGGCTCTCCGGAAGGAACTGGAGGGACGGTTCTCCGCCGGGGATCTGGTCAGCCGGAGCGCGTCCATGCAGCGGATTCTGGAGGTGCTCCCGGCGGCGGCTTCCAGTCCGTCCACGGTTTTAATTCTGGGAGAGACGGGAACCGGGAAGGAACTTTTGGCCCGTACCGTCCACGATCTGAGCCCCCGGCGGAACGGACCGTTTGTCGCGGTAAACTGCGGTGCTCTGCCGGACACATTGCTGGAATCGGAACTCTTCGGCTACAAGGCAGGAGCATTTACCGGGGCGGAAAGAGACAAACCCGGCCGGTTCGCAATGGCTGCCGGTGGCTCCCTCTTTTTGGACGAGATAGCCGACGTGAGTCAGGCCCTGCAGGTCCGGCTCCTCCGGGTGCTTCAGGAGAAAACTTACGAACCCCTGGGATCAACCAAAACAGAGCGGACCGATGTCCGGATCATCGCTGCTGCCAACAAAGACCTTTCAAAGGAAGTGCGGGAGGGAAGGTTCCGTGAGGACCTTTTCTACCGGATAAACGTTGTTCCCCTTAAGCTGCCGCCGCTCCGGAAACGGAAGGAAGACATCCCTGTTTTGGCTGATCAATTTATCCGGAAGTTCAATATCCTCCACGGGAAAAACATAGAAGGGATCGGCGCGGAAGCCCTCTCCCTGCTCTTAGCCCACGATTGGCCCGGGAATGTCCGGGAACTGGAAAACGTAATGGAACGGTCCTTCATTCTTAGAAAGGAAGGAGTGATCGGTGTGGGAGATCTGCCGGATGAACTTGCTTCCCGGGAGAATAGCGGCGGAACCGATATCAGGACGGCCCGGGATATGCTGGACGCGCAAACCATTCGAAGCGCCCTTAAACGGAACAACTACAACCGGCAGAAAACCGCGGATGATCTGGGCATTCATAAGACCACCTTGTTCCGCAGGATGAAGCGGCTGGGAATAACTCCGCCCGGCAGGGACGGACGAAGCACCGGAGCGTAGCGTTTATGCAACGGCTTGGGAGGGTTAGTGTTGCGTATACGCAGCCCGTTTGCCGGGAGCGCTCAACGAAGAATCGGATAATTCTTTTAATTACAACAAATTAAAAAATCACGCCTCATAAGCTTCTTTGGCATGTTTTATGCAATAGTATAGGCATGAAAGCGGCATTTTCCTGCTGGAAGGATCGGATCGCCCCGGTTTTTGATACTGCGAAGGAACTTTTAATAGTTGAACTGGGAGATGGAAAGCTTACCCGGGAAGCCGCTGAAACCGATCCTGGGGAGCCGCCCTTCAAGCGGGTCCTTAGTCTTTCGGAAAGGGGTGTCCGCGAGCTTATCTGCGGTGCTGTTTCCTGGGAGCTTCATCAGATACTGCTGGCCCAGGGACTTCATGTAGTTCCTTTTATTTCAGGAGACTTGGAGACGGTGATTTCAGCCTGGAAGGAGGGCAGACTTACCGAGGATGTCTTTATCATGCCGGGCTGCCGGGGAGGAAGAAGAATGCGGCGAGGTAAAACAGAAGGCAGACGGGGAGGTTTCGGCGCGGGGCCTGTCGGAAGATGTGTGTGTCCTTCCTGCGGGGAAACCGAACCCCACGTCCGCGGTGTGCCGTGTGTCGAACGGAAATGCTCCCGTTGCGGTACCGCGATGGTGAGAGAGAATATTAATGGGATTTAGGGTGTAGTAATGCCTAATTTGTTGTTAGACCGGTACAACGGGTCTGTCATAAGGAATTAGGTGCCCTGAATTTGGATAAAAACAATTTTAGCATTAGAAGGAGAATATTATGCCGAGAGGAGATGGAACAGGACCAAACGGAATGGGACCAATGACAGGCCGGCAGGCCGGGTATTGTGCCGGATACAGCATGCCGGGATACGCGGACCCGGCAGGGGGCCGGGGAATGGGCCTCGGTTTAGGACGGGGCCGGGGATTCCGGAACCGTTTTTTCCCCGGAAGGGGGCCGGGGTTCCGCGCCTACGGGAATCCCTATCCGTACCCCTATCAGGGACCGGTACAGCGCAATCCGGAAGCGGAGCGTCAGGCGCTGAGTCAGCAGGCGGAGATGCTCAAGAGAGAACTGGAGATGGTGGACAAGCAGCTTTCGGAATTGGAAAAAGAAAGCGGTGAGGAGTAAAACATGAAAGTTGCGTTTACCACTTCAGGAAACGACCTAAAGGCGCCCTTGGACAGCCGTTTCGGCAGGGCGCCGAAGTTCCTTGTATATAACACCGGAGCGGATTCCTTTGAAATCGTTAACAATGAGCAGAATCTGAACGCCCCCCAGGGTGCGGGGATTCAGTCCGGAGAGACTGTTTCCAACGCGGGTGCCCAGGCGGTTGTTACAGGTCATGTGGGTCCGAAGGCCTTCCGGGTACTCGACGCAGCGGGCATAGCGGTATATACATCGGAAGCGGAAACTGTCTCGGAAGCTCTGAAACTGTTTAAGGACGGAAAACTTGCCCGGGCAGGTGCCGCGGATGTCGACAGCCATTGGGTATAGTTTAACGGGAGGATAGATATTTGATACTGGCGGTAGCCTCCGGTAAAGGAGGCACGGGGAAAACGACAGTGTCCCTCAATTTAGCCCGGACGCTGGGGGCCGATGTG
This sequence comes from uncultured Spirochaetales bacterium, assembly GCA_964618265.1. Lineage (GTDB taxonomy): Bacteria > Spirochaetota > Spirochaetia > CAYLLE01 > CAYLLE01 > CAYLLE01. Next base: position 115,908 of record CAZUAE010000009.1, read on the forward strand.
CAGTTAGCGGACTGCGATGTGGAGGAACCGAACTGTCACCTTTTTCTGGACGGCTATTTGGGGAAACGGAAACACGTAACCATTCAGGTACCGGAGGTTGATGAGACGAAATGCACCTCCTGCGGTGAGTGCAGCTCCTTCTGCCAGTTCAACGCCATTGTTTCCGTCAAAACAAAACCGCTGGTGTTTTCCGAACTGTGTCACGGCTGCGGAGGCTGTACCAAGGTGTGTCCCGAGGGAGCGATTCACGAATCGGACCGGGAAATCGGAGTAGTGGAGACCATCCATACCGGGGATATCACCCTGATACAGGGCCGCCTGGAGGTGGGGGTGTCCATTGCGCCTCCGCTGGTCCGGGCCGTTAAGGGACAGCTTGCAAAGGGAACCGTAACGGTACTGGACGCTCCTCCAGGTACAGGCTGTACCGTAGCGGCCGCTGTTACCGACGCGGACTACGTGGTGCTGGTTACCGAGCCTACTCCTTTCGGGCTTAACGATCTAAAACTTTCCGTGGATATGATCCGGGAACTCGGACTTCCTGCCGGAGTAGTGATAAACCGGGCCGGTATCGGCGACGACCGGGTAGAGGATTACTTAAAGCGGGAGGGAATATCCCTCCTCGCGGAAATTCCGGATGACCGGAGGATAGCGGAAGCGTACTCCCGGGGAAAACTGATGACGGACGAAATCCCGGAGTACCGGCGGGCTTTTCAGAAACTCGCGGAAGCCCTTACCGAAAGGACAACAAAATGAAGGAACTGGTAGTGATCAGCGGTAAGGGGGGGACAGGAAAGACCAGTCTGGCCGCGTCTTTCGCGGTCCTGGCGGAAAAAATGGTGACAGCGGACTGCGATGTGGACGCTGCGGACCTTTTTTTGCTGCTGGATCCGGAAGTTAGGGAACGGCACGATTTTTCCGGCGGTCATGAGGCGGTAATCCGCAAAGCCGACTGTATTTCCTGCGGGGGATGTCTATCACACTGCCGCTTCGGCGCCGTTGTCATGCACGGCGAAAACGTTTTCGATGCTGATTTCTCCATCGACCCGAACCTCTGTGAGGGATGCGGGGTCTGCGTCCGGTTCTGCCCGGTAAAGGCAATCGATTTTCCGGAGGCCCGTTCAGGGGAATGGATGATATCATCTACAAGGTGCGGACCTATGGTCCATGCCAAATTGGCCGCGGCCGCGGAAAACTCCGGAAAGCTTGTTTCCATTGTCCGGAGGGAGGCGAAAAGAATTGCCCAAGAAAACGGAAACAGTATAATAGTGGACGGTCCTCCCGGAATCGGATGTCCGGTAATTGCTTCAATCACTGGGGCCGATCTGGTTTTGGCCGTTACGGAGCCGACCCTTTCCGGGGAGCACGACCTAAAACGGGTAATGTCCTTGGCAAAGCATTTTTCGGTTCCCGTTAGTGTGTGCGTAAACAAGTGGGACTTGAATCCGGAGATGACCGAACGGATAGAGGGCTTAGCGAAACGTGAAGGCGCGGAAACGGCGGGAAGAGTACGCTACGATGCGGGTGTTACAAAGGCGCAGGTGGAGACTCTTACTCCCGTTGAAATCGATACCCCCGCGGGAGAAGATATCAGAAAATGCTGGGATGTCCTTAGAAAAAGAGGAGAACTAGAAAGATGACGCGAGGCGGGACAAAACAAGAGATACAGGATGAAACCCTCAAAAAGAGGATGGGAGACATTAATCATAAACTGGTAGTACTCTCCGGCAAGGGAGGAGTCGGGAAGAGTACCGTAGCGGTGAACCTGGCGGTTTCCCTGATGCGGGAAGGATACAAAACCGGACTCCTGGATGTGGATATTCACGGACCCAGTATTCCGGACATGCTGGGACTTCAGGGACAGGTAATCCAGGGGCAGGAAGGAGAATTATATCCCGTGTTCTACGAAGACCTTAAGGTTGTGTCCATCGGGTTTCTCCTAAAAGATGCCGATGACGCGGTAATCTGGCGGGGGCCGGTAAAAGCGGGAGTTATCCGGCAGTTTCTCTCCGATGTAATTTGGGGAGAGCTGGATTTCCTTGTTATCGATTCGCCTCCGGGGACAGGAGACGAACCCCTTACGGTCTGCCAACTTACCGAAAACTTAGACGGAGCTCTGATCGTTACCACGCCGCAGCGGATTGCCGCCGTGGACGTACGGAAATCCGTTACCTTCTGCGGTAAAGTGAACGTTCCGGTATTAGGGGTTGTGGAAAACATGAGCTCCCTTGTCTGCCCGGGGTGCGGCGAGGTTGTACCCCTATTCGGCTCCGGTGCCGGAAAGGCCATTGCCGCGGACATGGAGGTTCCCTGCCTGGGGTCCCTTCCCTTCGAACCTGCTATAGGCGCTGCCGCCGATCAGGGAAAGGCCTATTTTTTGAATAACCCCGGCTCCTTGGCGGCACGGGAGATGGGTGATATTATAAAAAAAGTACTCGGCAGCATGGAAAATAAACAAGCGCCGCTGTCAGAAAAACGCATCTGCAAAACCAAGGAGAGAAACAAAAAATGACTATAGCAATACCCCTGGCCGCGGGAAAGCTGGCCATGCACTTCGGGCACTGCGAAAGTTTTGCCCTCATTGACACCGACGATAGTAAGAAGACAATTACAAACCGGCGGTACATAGAAGCACCTCCCCATCAGCCAGGGCTTCTTCCCCGTTTTTTAACTGAACAGGGGGCCGATATGATTATCGCGGGGGGAATGGGACAGCGGGCCAAGACACTCTTTGCTGAACAGGGCATCCGGGTTGTCACTGGAGCTCCCGCGGACACCCCGGAGAATATCGTAAACGCGTGTCTTGCGGGAACCCTGAAGACCGGGGAAAACGCCTGCGATCATTAAGCCCTTTTTACTAATGTAAAGCAAGGTATAAAATGAGAACTCCTCCCCAAGTTCCCAAGTTCATTTTTTCTTGATCGCTTCAAATATCTTTGATATAATTACTTTAGTCAGATGATGGTGATTGGCCGGTCCTTTCAGTCTGCCGGGAATTTTTTATGTGTATCCGGGTATATCCATCCTGTCACGACCGTGTAATGCTGTTTAATCCGCGCGGTTTGCATCTGAAAAAAAGTATGAATGAGAAAAAAAGAGGGACTTTCCCGTAATAGCCATCGGTGCCTCAGCCGGAGGTCTCAAGGCCGTAGAGAATTTTTTTTCTAAGGCCGATGAAAATTCCGGAATGGCCTACATCGTTATTATTCATTCAAAGCCCGACTCGCCCTCCCGGTTGGATGAAATAATTTCCAGGCATACCGAAATTCCCGTTAACATGATTCAAGACGGTGAGATAATCGAACAGAACCATATTTACATTGTCCCTCCCGGACACAACATCGCTTTTTATAACGGGACGATTCAGTACGCCAACGGGGGGCTGGGACCGCGTCTTTCCATCGATGCCACCTTTAAGTCCTTGGCGGAGGACCGAAAGGATCTGTCCGCAGGCATAATTCTTTCGGGAACCGGTACCGACGGCACCCGGGGAATCAAGGAGATCAAGCAGGCCGAAGGACTGGTACTTATTCAGAGTCCGGAGTCGGCTGAGTATTCCGGGATGCCCCGAAGCGCGCTGGAAACGGGGGTCATTGATAAAGCCGCGGCACCCGGGGAGATGCCGGGCCTTCTGAAAAAACACTTCGATGATTCCCGGCTGCATCCTGCTCCTAAGGAAGACCGGAAGCTTTTAAGCGATCCGGATTTTAATAAGGTTTTCGCGGTTTTGAGACAGGTCACGGGACACGATTTCTCCGGGTATAAGCGATCCACACGTACAAGAAGAATCATCCGGCGGATGAATCTGAATCAAATAGACAGGATCGATAACTATATCCGCTTTTTGAGAGATAATAAGCAAGAAGCGCGAACCCTTTTCAAAGAATTTCTCATCGGGGTCACCTCGTTTTTCAGGGATTCCGAATCATTCGATTCCCTTAAGGATACGATACAAAATCACTTTAAGGAGGTGAGTTCTCCGGAAACATTCCGTGTTTGGGTTCCCGCCTGTTCCACAGGGGAAGAAGCCTATTCAGTTGCCATGACTATTCGGGAAGTCATGGATGAGCTTTCCGAAACAGTTTCCCTTCAGGTTTTTGCTACCGATATCGATGAGGAAGCGGTTAAAAAAGCGCGGGAAGGTGTTTTCCGGGAGAGTATCGAGCAGGATGTGAGCAGGGAACGGCTGGATTCCTTTTTTGTAAAGGAAAATTCC
>CAZUAE010000009.1:120220-122415 GCA_964618265.1 uncultured Spirochaetales bacterium
GAACCTTCAGCCGGTAAAAAAAGAACTTAAATCCGGGGATGATAAATGGTATAATATGAAAATCACCCCTTACAGGACAACGGAAAACACGGTAGACGGAGCGGTTATCTCCTTCGGTGACATCACAGACCAGAAACGTACACAATGGGAGCTGGAGAGACTGAGCCGGGAAAAGGAGAAACAGCGGGAGATTATACTACGAGCTGTTTTCGATATGAATGAACAGCCCTTGACAGTGCTTGATTATGAGGGACGTATATTCATCGCAAACAAGTCTTTCTCCCAGTGGTTCGGGAAGGATATAAAAAGTTTAGAGGGAGATGTTTTTTTTGAGTTGGTGAGCAGGAGTGTGGGGAAGAGCCTCAAGGATCAATTGAAAGAGTTGATGGATAAAAGAAGCAATTTTAAGATCGGGCCCTTTAGAGACCGAATTCATTGTGACAGGAACTATCCTCCCGGCGGATCATGTACACGATTACCGGATTCTGCTCCAGATCCAAGCCTTGGAAGAAAAGAAAGGTAAACGGTATGAACACAGCAAATGACCGCAGATTTGAAGACTTACGAATGCGTGCTCAGGAGATGATGAATGGTTTGGATGGTAAAATTCATCCGGAACATAGCCGGGAAGGCAGAGAGGTGATGGGCCTTATTAAGGAACTGGAGGTCCATCAGGTGGAGCTTGAGATCCAGAACCAGGAGCTTCGGGAAACCCAGGAGGAATTAACAGAGCTTCAGAGCCAGTATCATGACATCTACGAGTTTGCGCCCTGCGGTTATGTTACGTTAAATAAAGATAAAATAATTACCCGGGCCAATCTTACCTTCGCTATCCTTGTTGACCGGGAGCGGAGAACCTGATCGGTAAGTCCTTTATTTCTTTCATCAGTCATCCTGACGATTCCAACTTCCGGGAGGCCCTTGGAAATGTTCGGAATGGAGAGGACCAGAATCTCATTATCAAATTAAAGGTAAATACAAAGCTCCCCCTCTGGGCGAGAACTGATATCCGGGCACAGCGGAACGAAAGCGGTGAGACGGACCAGTACCTGGTTACCCTGGTGGACATCACCGCGCAGATTAAGGCGGAGAAAACCCTTGCCGACCGTACCCGGGAGGTGGAAAAACTCCTCAAGGAAAAGGAGCTTCTGATGCGGGAATCCAACCACCGCATAAAGAACGATATCCATGTAATCGGTTCCTTCCTGGAACTTCAGATACTTTCCGCCCCGAATGAAGAAACCCGGGAAGGGCTGATGAAGGCTCAGAACATGGTAAACACCATGAACAAGATCTACGAGAACCTATCTAAAAAAGATGATAGTACCCGGATAAATGCCGGCAAACTGCTCCAGGAAGTTGTCGACGACATTACCCGTCTGATTCTCCCGGAACATACAGAAATTGAAGCATCCCTCAGTAATATCATGGTATCCTCCAAGGCTTCCGTATCCTTAGGACTCATCCTGAACGAAATCCTTACCAACGCGGCAAAATACGCCGTTCCCGCGGTAGAGAATCCCGCGATTCGGGTTATCCTCCGGCAGGACCGAAAAGGACTGGGAGAACTGATAATTTCCGATAACGGTCCCGGGATTCCGGAATCCGTCCAGGAACTTACCAATATCGGTTCAGGACTTGGTCTTGCGCGGGCTTTAACGCAGCAGCTGAACGGCGAACTTTTTGCGCGGAACAGTAACGGTACCGAGGTTACGGTCCGGTTCGCCTGTGAAAATTAGAAGGGTGTTTTGCTGACAGTTGGAGATGGAATTCCTAACGGGGGGTGCAATTCTCCCGGTAAACCGGTACAATTTTCCCCATGACCAGTGCTGAAATAAAAAAGCAGTTTGTCCGGAAAAAGGAAGACATTCTCCCCTGGCTTGAATCGTTTTTGGAGCGGGAGGCCGCTTATCTCCATAAAAAAATTTCCCCGGAACTCCCTTCCGATAAGCCTTCGAACAATACTCCCCCCGTTGAACAGTATCTCTCCTGGCGAAAACGGTTGGGAAAGTTTGTTGCGGAGGGCAAGATGATCCGGGGAGGGCTGGTCCTGATAACCGAAGATTTTTACCGGCAAACCGGCTCTCCCGGAACTTTGGCCGCAGCTTCCGCCATGGAACTAATGCAGGCGGGACTCCTTATTCACGACGACATAATGGACAGAGACACTCTCCGCCGGGGCGGTCCGGCTCCAT
>CAZUAE010000010.1:0-74491 GCA_964618265.1 uncultured Spirochaetales bacterium
TTTTTTTTTCTGTCTGCTTCAAAAGTTTCTTAGAAAAAGAATTTTAGCATTAGTATAAAAAAGAAAGGACTGCCCATTGGACAGCCCCCAAGATAAAACTGAAACAGCCTTATTCGGCTTTCACCGTTAAGCCTTGGAATGTAGCTTTATGAAGTGCACGGAAAGCTACACTGTTACCTCTTGTAATAGGATCCGGGTCGTGCCAGGCCATTATCACGTCTCCGTTGACAGCTACGCCGATAAGACCGGTAATTGTATTTACATAGGTGTCTACCTGAAGTGGCTGAGTTACAGAAACATCTATCTGCTGGCTGGCAACCTGAACCATCCAGGTATCGTTAAAGGACTTATAAATTTGTACAAACGGTTTGTCGGTTTGCACGTTGGCATCTCTCGTAATCCACACCAGGTAAGATTTTCCGAATCCGTAACCATTTTTTTCTGAACCTGAGCCTAGAAAATGAAGTCCATGACCCGTCCATGCCGAATCAGAAGAAGATGCGGTAAAGGTATACAGATATTCATCTTGGTTTTGCGGTAAACTCATGACATACTTCGCATCCAGCATGGTTTCATCTGTCTGCCTTGCAGTACTGCCTGAAGCACTCCAGTCACCATAGGTGGAAGATGGACTCTTGATGGATGAAAGAACTGTTCGACTAGGAAGTTCAGGAATGGTAACTCCACCAACGGTTACTTGTTGTTTTTGGGGGGGGCCGGTTATGGTTCTCCCCGGTTTTGTAGTCTCCTGAGCCTGCTGTTCAAGTTGGGTAATTTTCTGATCTTTCTCTTCTATCATGCTCTCTCGTGCTTTGATAGTCTGTTCTTTTTCTTCCAGCTCTGATTCTAAAAGTCTAACTCTATTCCTCATCTTTGCAAGTTCTGCGGGGTCTGCACCCTTATCTTCGGCTTCTCGTCCGCTGAAACTGGCGATCTGGAAATCGGTTTTTGGTACATACGCCAAAGAGCCGGAATAGTCATACCCATCGATCATTAAATTGCTGATACGAATTCCTTCATCCGTCATAGACAGAGTTAGTTCGCTTAGATCCATGGACATCGGCTTTCCACTTGTGGTCACTGTTTCTGGAACTTTCACCGTAAAGGTTCCTGCCCCGTCATAATCTAAGACCGCGGCATATTCTACTCCTTCGTATTCTACACCAGTTACATAGATTTCCATCGGTCCATGAAAATAAAAATCAACACCCGATAAATCAACTCTGTTTAAGTCAATTTGACTTACATCTACGTCCTGTAAATCAAGGGAAAAAGCAGAGAAGGTCAAACAAAAAAGGATGCATAGACTAATTAAAACTTTTTTCATTACACTTTCCTCCTACAAGTAAAATTGGATTATTATTCTACATGTCTATAATACACTGACATACCGAAAATTGGCAAATATTTTTCGATAATTCTTGGATAATATATCATTTATAACGGTTTTTATGAAAAAGTAATGAAAATTTGGTTATTATTATGTTTTAATCAGCAGGATTCAGCCCAATACCTAACAAAAATACTTGGATATATACTGTATCATCAATTCAAATCGAGCAATTCTGATATGTTGTGACCCCTGTCAAGCGTTCTACAGTAAAACCAGTTCACGTGCAACTGCCGCAGCCACCTTCTGTGAAGGTTTTCAAGTATACAGGAGGTGTTTATATCGTCGCGAAAGTCTTTTCCCTGCCTTATCGAGGAATTCTCATTTTATACCTTTAGGCAAAAGAAAGAGGCATTATTCTCAAGAAAAGCCGTAAAATAATTGAATAAAATGAGAATTCCTCTTCAAATCATTATATTGTAGACGGCAGCAGGTTGTTTAGTTATACTCCCATCGTATGAACAGCTTTAAAATATCTAGAATACCAGAATTGTATTATGGTAAAGATACTTTGGATGTGCTACCAAAGGTTCTGCATAGAAAATCTATTAACCGTATACTTCTCGTGACGGGAAAATCGATACGGGAAACAGAGCCGTTGAATAGTCTTATTTCAAATTTGATTTCCCAAGGTATTAAAATGGCAGATAGCGTTGTTTCGGGAGAACCTTCTCCTGATATCGTTGATGAGTTGGCTGATACCCTTAAAGAGTTCGATGCCGGCGGTGTTGTTGCGCTGGGAGGCGGAAGTGTTATAGATGCCGGAAAAGCAGCAGCAGCTGCTGCGAAAATGGAAGGATCAATAATTGATTACCTTGAAGGAGTTGGAGAAAAAAACCCCTCCGGCCAAACACTTTTTTTTACTGCAATACCTACCACAGCGGGAACCGGTTCGGAGGCAACGAAAAATGCCGTACTTTCCAGAGTAGGTGCCGATGGTTTTAAGAAATCCCTTAGGCATGAAAACTACATACCCGATGCAGCTGTTTTAGATCCCAGATTCTCTCTCTCCTGTCCAATTGAAATTACAGCTTCATCTGGTCTCGATGCTCTTACCCAGCTTGTGGAAGCATATATTTCCACAATGGCCAACCCGTTTACAGATATGATGGCTGAAGCGGGTATATCCGCTGCAGGAGATTCTCTGGAGAAGCTTATTGAAGGTAACAATAGCTTAGAACTCCGGGGAAAAATGGCATATGCAGCTTATCTTTCGGGGATTTGTCTCGCTAATGCAGGTTTGGGCATAGTCCACGGGATAGCGTCTCCAGCTGGAGCGCTTTATTCCATACCTCACGGAGTGGTTTGCGGTTCTCTGCTTCCGGAAAGCATTCTCTGGACCTCTAAGAAGATTATGTATGAACATCCGGTGATAATGAAATACTCTAAGGTATGCAAACTTTTTACCGGATACGATTCCGGTAATAATGAGGAAAATATAAATTACCTTGTAAAAAAACTCCGGGAACTGATTAAGAAAGGCGGAATTTCAAGGTGGAAAATCTACGGTTTCGATCCAAGTGAAGCTGTTTCTTTAGCAAGGAAAAGTAGTCAGAAAAATCATCCCGTTAGATTGGATCTTAAAACGGTTTCTAGCATAATTGATTCGGTTATATAAATCTGATGACGGCAAAATCAAGATTGATTTTTACAGATCTATAAAAACATAATTTTTGCATTAGAAGACAAGGAAGGATTAAAAGTGTTTTTAACCATAGGATTAAATCCGGTATTACAAAAAACATTACTATTAAAAGGACTGCACGAAAACGAAGTGAACCGTTCCTCGGAATATTTTCTGGATGCCTCCGGGAAGGGGATAAATACGACGCGGGTTTTAGCGCACCTGGATGAACCGGTTGTGCATTTGACCCACGCTGGTGGGAGAAACCGGAATCTTTTCTTTAACCTGGCTAAGAGCGATGGAATCAATCTCCACGGTATAGATTCCGGTTCTGAGATACGGTTCGGTTATACCCTCTTGAACCGGTTAAAGAATACAACCACCGAAATAATAGAGGAGGCAGCGCCGGTAGAAACGGGTACGCAGGAAAGGGTTTTGGAAAAATATGAAGAACTGCTGAATGATGTCTCTTTGGTGATTTTTTCCGGTTCCAAAGCGGCTGGATACACGGATGACCTGATTCCGGAGATGGTACGGTTGGCAAAAACAAAGGAGAAGAAGGTTGTTCTTGATGTCCGGGGAGCTGATCTGACAGGGTCTCTTGATTACCATCCCGACATAATAATGCCTAATCTGTCGGAATTTGTATGTACCTTTATGCAGGAAGATGTCGATTTCCTCAGTGAACATCTCGAGGACGCAGAAACTTTAGAACGGGTAGGCAGAGAAATGCTCAACCTTTACAGCAAATTTGGTTCTATAACGGTTCTTACCAGAGGCAAATTATCAACTCTGTATGTTTGGGAAAATAATATCGGCTTCCTTGAACCTGAAACACTGAAACCGATAAACACTATAGGCTGTGGAGACGCTTTTACTGCAGGATTTTCTTCCGCCTTTATGAAAAATCAGGAGATTCCCCTGGCGGTCGAAAAGGGACACTTGTGTGCCCGAAAGAATGCGGTTCTTCTTCGTCCGGGAGTCCTCCGGTAGAGGTTCTTATCTGCAATGTATTCCTCGAAACAGCAGTTCCCGGGTAATTACTGCTTCCGGAAGTTCTTTTATGACTGTTCCAGTTTCAGTGTGATGGTGGGATCGTCACAAATTTCCGGCGGCCCGTAGTATTGTACTGCTCCGGGATACCGATAGGTGGTTTCCAGAGCCCACCGTTCACGGTGCTCCTTGAAGGTAAGAAATGGTTTTCTCTTCGTTTCCACCATGGCTTTCCGTATTACCGGTTTCTTAAAGCCATGCCGCTGTTCCATGTTCATCATCATCACAAGCGGTATACCTCCCGCTTCCCACTTATCCCTTCCTGATGCGAGATTCCTGACCGCGGAAATGTAGCCCGTCAGGCCTTCCGCTATCAATAGAAAAGCGGTGAATCCTAAGGAGTAGCAGTAGTCGGCGTCGAAATTTGACGGAAAGGCGCATCTGCCTTCGTACCCGAAGAAGTGACTTTGAGAACTGAATTTTCCGGTAAATCGGCCTTCGTTTTTCATTTCTTTCAGACGGTCGCTGGTCATTTCAATCAGCAGTTTTTCCGTTTCGATTCTGGATACCTGTACATTGCCGTGAGGGTCACGGTCCATGAGAAGTTGTCTTTGGATGTCCGTGGGGAGAGAAGAAAAAACATAGGATGAGTCTCTGCTGAGGTTCTTGTTCACCCATTCCGACTGATCCTCATAGGTATTCAGGGTAGTAAAATGAGCCGTATGGTGTGCCAAAAGATCGTTTAATTCACCGATAAGACTTTTCATCTCCGGAATAAATTCGATGAGTCCTTCAGGAACCAGGGCTACACCGAAATTTTCATCCTTTTCCGAACGTTTTACAATCACATTCACGATGCATTCAATTATATCATCTAAGGATTGTTTTTCCTCGGCGATTTCCTCGGATATCAGAGTTACATTAGGATGTGTTTGCAGGGCGCACTCTAAGGCGATATGAGAGGCTGACCTGCCCATGAGTTTGATAAAATGCCAATACTTTTTAGCGGAGTTTGCGTCTCTTTCTATGTTTCCGATTAGTTCCGCGTAGGTTTTTGTTGCTGTGTCAAAGCCGAAGGAGGTTTCGATGTACTCATTTTTTAAATCGCCGTCGATGGTTTTGGGAACGCCGATTACCTGGATGGGTAGCCCCTCCTTTACGAAATACTCTGCCAGGAGTGCCGCGTTTGTGTTGGAATCGTCACCGCCGATTACCACTAAGGCATCAACGCCGCGCCGGGAGAGCACTTTAGTAGCATTTTGAAATTGTTCCTCCGTTTCCAGTTTTGTTCGACCGGAACCGATCATATCGAATCCGCCTGTATTACGGTATTCATCGATAATATCCTTTGTTATTTTCAGTACATCATCCTTGAGTATTCCCGATGGGCCTCCTCGAAAACCCAGGAGTGTGGAGTCGGGATTCCCCTTTTTGAGTCCGTCGAATAATCCTGCTATTACATTGTGTCCTCCTGGAGCTTGACCACCTGAGAGGATAAGACCCACCGTTAGAGAGTGAGATTTATTCTTTCCCTTACCCGCCTTAAAACGGGCCACGGGTTTACCGTAGGTTTTGGCAAATAGAAGGCGCAGGTCCTCTGTGTCTCCTATTGATTCTGTAGGATCACCTAATGCCAATTCTATTTTTCCCAGGTCCTCCTGAAGAACAGGGGGAAGGTTTGGGGAGTAATTGAAGCGCTCGTTCTGCAGCGGTGAATAGTCCACGGAAATCTCCTTACGTTTATCGGTTGATATAGGCACGAGACTTTTTCGTGCTGTTATAGTGTGAGTTACAATTCTACCCGGCGAGCGGCAAAAGATCAACGGGGATAAGCTTATCTTAGGAAGAAGGCAAATCTAAATTGCGAATTTGGAATTGCTCAAAACCCCTCCGGTGAGTTCTCAGTAAACACGATGATTCTCCAAATTGCCATGATTTCCTCAAACACTCTCCGGTTTATCGGCCAATCGGCCCTGGCGATGGAAGGAGTTCCCTGCAAAACTGAGGTAACCCAAAGCGGTTGAGGAAAGTTATAAAAAATATTGGTATAATAACAATTCGTTGATTATAATAAAAGCTGACCGAGGGTATATCATGAGTGAAGGACAGCAAAAAAAATACCGGGTAGATCTTAACTTTGAGTCAGTATCCTTTCCGCCGATTAATGATATCCTGGTTTTGGGAAATCAATGCCCTCAGGGAAAAAAGGGACTTTATCTCTGTTTTGAGCTGATGGCCCCGGGCAGTTTTGAACTCATCGAAATTGAACATCCGGTTGTGGAGGCGGTACTCATCAACAAAAAAATACTTAAAAAGATGGATAAGAAGAGAATCCTCAATATACTTGAGCGGGAGGTGTTTTCCTTTCTTTCCGAAAATGAAATTCTCAATGTTAAATTTAATATTACAATCTCTGTGGATTCGATAAAAGGATCATTAGACTAGAATCATTAGACAGGAAAAGAGGAATCCATGACAATTGAAACTCTGTACCGGCGGGATTTTACGGTTATAAATCCATATGTGAGTGTGGCGGAAATAAAACATCTTCTTTTAAAGAAGTGCTGTCTCGTGATGATGGAAGGAGAAAAATACGCGGGACTTCTTACTATCCGGGATATCGTTGAAAATCCTAAGGTGCTGGCTGTCGATTGTATAAAGCCCACCAAGGAGCTCCATCCGGAGATGACGGTAAAAGAAGTAACGGAGGTCATGGTCAGGGAAGGGAGCGAGTTCTTGCCCGTTCTTGAAGGTGACGCATTTAAGGGTATTCTTTTTTACTCCGATCTTTTAGGCTGCCTGGAAATTACCGAGACAGCACTGAGCAGATCAGAACGGAAGTACGAGTTTCTTTTTAACAATATTCTGGATTGTATATTCATCTTTACCCTTGAGCGTGAGAATAACCTGATTAAAATAAGAGACGCCAATACAAGCGCTTGTCAAACGCTGGAGTACACCAGGAAGGAACTAGTATGCCTTCCCTTTGAAATCCTGGTCTCGGAAAAATCGCTCCATGGCTTATCTTCGATAATAAACACTCTTATCAAACAGTCCGCCGCTCAATCTGAAATCGAAATGATCACAAAGAGCAGAAGATCAATAACTTTTGAGTTTTTCCTGCGGTTCATCCATTTTGATGATGAGGAAACCATCTTTGCAGTGGGAAGAGATATTACCGAACGGAAAAAGGCGGAGACTGAATTAAATTCCAGCAGGGAGAAGCTGCGGATAGCCCTGAACTCAGCCGGGAAAAGTGTGTGGGAGTGGGATATTCCCGGGCGTACCATTCAAATATCTAAACAGGTTCCTAAGCTTCTGGGGTACCTGCCGGAAGAGGGTACCATATCAGAAGATGATCTTCAGACCCTTCTTGGGAAGGAAGAAAACAACCGGCTGAAAACATTGATTCAGAAACATCTTAGGAATGAACTGCCTGTCATCGAAGAGGAATTTCAGGTTACTACTGCAGCCGGAAGTTCCAGATGGATACAGGTGGAAGGCAAAATAATAGAACGGTCTGATTCGGGAGACCCCGTTAGGCTCTTGGGTATTGTCTCGGATATCGAGAATAAAAAACGGACCGAAGAGATGCTCAAGAAGGCCAAAGAGGAAGCGGAGGAAGCCAACCTCCGAAAAAGCCTCTTTATCGCGGATTTTGGCCATGAGGTGAGGAATGCTTTGAGCAGTGTTTCCGGAGTTGCCGATCTTCTTGGTCAGCAGGAGACCATAGATAGACAGGAAATGGAGGAGTATATCGATATTCTCAAGATGAGTTCCGGTACCGTGCTGGAACTCGTGAAAGATATTCTTGAATTTTCGAAAATTGAAGTTGAGGAACTCCGCCTTGAATCAACCTGTTTTGATTTACACAAATTGGTACATTCAGTGGTTCGGCTTTTTTCTATTAAAAATAATAATCAGGATTTAATCTTCGATACTCATGTTTCTCCGGATGTTCCCCGTCATCTTCTGGGTGATCCCACGCGGCTTTCCCAAGTACTAACGAATCTTATTGGTAATGCTGTAAAATTCACCGGTAAAGGGTCTGTTATCACGGAAGTATCGATGAAAGAATACAGGGATACATCGGTATCCATTAGTTTTTCAGTCCAGGACACCGGTATCGGAATTTCAGCGGAGAAGCTGGAGAAAATTTTCCGTCCTTTTAACCAGGCCGATTTTTCAATCTCTCATAAATTCGGCGGTACAGGATTGGGGCTTGCCATAAGCAGAAAACTGGTAAACGCCATGGGAGGCGATATTCAAGTGGAAAGTGAACCAGGGAAAGGCAGCACCTTTTCCTTCTGGGGGACATTCAAGCTGCAGGAATCTCCGGGCAATTTCAATAAAGAAAAAAATAAAGTTCCGGAAGAAAAAGAACCGAAAAAACCGATGCATGTTCTGATTGTGGAGGATGATGAGCTAAGCGGTAAGATTGCTGAAAAATTATTTGAAAAAAATGTCGACAAGGTGACTGTGGCAGCCGGCGGTCAGGAAGCCCTATCTTTGGTGGAGGAAAACGCGTACGATCTTATCGTCATGGATGGGCACATGGAAGGTTTAAATGGAATTGAAGTTACCCGCAGAATAAGGGAGCTGGAAAGAGAGAGAAGAGCCTATACGCCTATTGTAGCATTAACGGGCGATTCAGGGCTTAACATCCACAGGGGCTTTAGACAGGCCGGTGCGGACCGTGTACTCATTAAGCCGTTGGATTTGAAAAAGATAAGCGATATCTTGCGGGAGACCTAAAAAATCACCTCTACCGCACCCAACTCCCGTATAGATGTTCTCATCACCGAACCTTCACCGAAAATGCGTTCCATTTCCCGGGTGTAGGAATCTCCGTTCCTTAGAGGAATATAGGCTTGAATTGTTCCGGCAAATCCGCCTCCGTGGACTCTGCAGGCCCCTCCTTTTCCGGTAAAGGGTCCGCTCAGAGAGATCCCAAGAGGTATACTTTGGTTCTGTATTGCTGTTGGGGCAGAACAATTTTGAAGGAATGCCAATGATGATATACCCGATTCCCGTACCAGTTCTAAAAACCGTCCGGTTTTTCCGTGTTTCAGTGCCTCCGCCTGCTCCTCCGCCCTCCTTGAGTCCCGGAAGAAATGAATGGCCCGGAGAATTCCCCGGTCTCCTACCTGTTCCCGCAACTTAGGCAGGTGCTGGAAAAACTCATCAGCATCAACGTCCCGGAGCACCTTTTTGTTAAAGCATGCCGCCGTTTCCGCCATCTCCCGGGTAACCGCGGCATACTCGGGGGTTAAATCGGCGTGACTGCCTCCGGTGTTTACGATGAAAAGGAGATACCCCGCTTCTTCAAATGAAGGAGCTGTTCCTGTGTTTCGATTGATTATTTTTTCGACCTTTGGTTCATTAACCGAAGAAAAATCGATAGATACGACTCCCCCGCTTCCGCAGGCGATTTGATCCATTAGGCCGCAGGGTTTACCGAAGAAATGATTTTCCGCGTACCTTCCTATCACCGCCAGCTCTATAACATCTATAGCATCATCATTGTAGAGGGAGTTAAATACGGTGCCTAAGAGCATTTCCACGGAAGCCGAGGAACTCAATCCGGAACCGGGAAGCACCTCTCCGGAAAGATACCCGTTCCAGCCGCCTATGGCATATCTCCGCTCCTTAAAGGCGGAAGCTACCCCCCGGATCAGAGCAGCCGGAGTCCCTTCCTCCTCCTTGCGCGGCTCTAAATCGGCAAGATCCACAGATATATCACCAAATCCCTCGGAGAAAAGGTTTACCGTTGTATCGTTCCGGGGCAGGACCGCAGCGACGGAATCCCTGTCTATAGAGGCAGCCAGAACGACACCATGGTTGTGATCGGTGTGGTTCCCTCCAAGTTCGGTGCGTCCGGAAACCGAGAAAAACCGTATGTCTCCCGGTCCGAATCTTTTATGGTATCCGTCGATTATTCTTTTGTATCGTTTTTCCCGGCTTTGGCAATCTCCCGGGTAAACGTCTTTAAATTCGGCCTGCATGGGCTTATCCTCTCCCCGTGTAGTGGTTTTCTGATAGGTCTCGTAACGTTTTCGCGGCGCTTTCCGCGGTGATGTCCCGCTGGGGCATAGCCATCATCTCATAGCCCACCATAAATTTCTTTACAGTGGCTGAACGGAGCAGAGGCGGATAGTAGTGAATATGGAAGTGCCACCACTCCCGGTTTTCTCCGTCGGTTGGGCACTGATGAATCCCCATAGAGTAGGGGAAACTAGTTTTAAAGAGGTTATCATATCTGATTCCCAACCGCTTCATGACGTCTGCCAAATCTGATTTTTCAGTTTCACTCAGTTCAGCCATGTTTAGGTGGTGTTCCTTCGGTATTATCATCACCTCGTAGGGCCACACAGCCCAGAACGGAACGATCACACAGAAAGACTCATTTTCAAGTACTACCCTTTCTCCGTAATGGCTTTCAAGTATTACGTAATCACAAAGCATACAGGAGCCCTTTGAGGTTAGGTATTCCCGCTGATGCCTGTCTTCCAGTCCGGGTATTACCGGTATAGATTCGTTAGACCAGATTTGGCAATGGGGATGAGGATTGGAGCATCCCATCATCCCGCCCCTGTTTTCAAAAATCTGAACGTAATTGATAAAATCTTCCGCCCCGAGCTTTTTATATTCAGAAACCCATGTATCTATAACAGCTTTTAGTGATTTTCTGTCCATTAGGGGAATAGTTAGATCGTGCCTCGGGGAAAAACAGATAACGCGGCATATACCCCGTTCACTTTCTGCAATAAGAAGTTCGCTTTCATCTCTCCGCCCAGGCTCGGTATCCGGGAGCAGGGCTGAAAAATCGTTCGTAAATACAAAAGTTCCGGTATAATTGGGATTTACCGTCCCTCCTGCCCTGGAGTTTCCTGGACAGAGGTAGCAATCCGGGTCGTATTCAGGAATTTTATTTTCTCCCGATTCTTCCTTCTGTCCCTGCCAGGGACGCTTTGTACGGTGAGGAGAAACCAGGATCCATTCACCCGTTAAAGGATTATATCTTCTGTGGGGAGATTCGTTGGAAAACATAGACTCCTCCTTACTAGCAATTTCCGGCGATTACATTCACATCTACAAATATAAATTATTATATAGATATATGGCGCCTTGACCATTGCAAATGGTATTGACCGGAGGAATTCTCATTTTATACCTTTAGGCAACAGAAAGAGGCATGATTCTCAAGAATTCCTCCTAAGAAAATGCCATAGATTGACCCGCTCTGTCCAGTTCGCTACATTAATACGTATGATCTGTAGAATGGAAAACATTATTCAAAATTATGCCTGGGGTTCCGTTACCGAAATGCCCAGGCTGCTGGGATTGGGGGGCGGAACCGATAAGCCTAAAGCAGAGTTGTGGATGGGGGCTCATCCAAAGGCGCCTTCCCAAGTGGTATGTGCGGGAATTAAACAATCCCTGCCTGAACTAATCGATACCGAACCTGAACATATCCTGGGGAAAAAAGTAGCTGAAAAATACGGTACGCTCCCTTTCCTCTTTAAGGTTCTGACCGCGGCCAAGAGTTTATCCATTCAGGCTCATCCGAACTTGGAGCAGGCCGGAAAGGGGTATGAAGAAGAGAACAAAGCAGGCATCCCCATAGATGCCCCTAACCGTAACTACCGGGACCCGAATCATAAGCCGGAACTCATCTGTGCCCTTACCTCCTTTTTGGCCCTTCGAGGATTTCGTCCGGTTGAAGAGATTATCAATAATTTTCCCTCTAACTTGTTTCCTTACCTGAAAGAACCGCTCCGCCGTCTTGAGAGTGATCAGTCTTCTGAAGCGCTTTCAATGTTCTTTAAAAAGATAATGGAATCTCCCGGTGATGTTCGGGAAAAACTCACGTCAGCAGCTGTAAAAATGTCCCGTAATGTGGATGATGTTACCGGAAGAATCATAAAAAAGATTGCTTATGATTATCCTGGAAATATCGGAATATTAGGACCCCTGTTTTTAAATGCCCTGGAACTAAATCCCGGGGAGGCTATGTTTTTAGATGCCGGCGAACTTCATGCATATATCCAGGGCGGCGGAATCGAAATAATGGCCAACTCCGATAATGTTTTGCGGGGCGGCAATACCGCGAAACATATCGATGTTCCGGAATTGATGAATGTGCTCACCTTCCGAACGGGAAAACCGCGGATTCTCCATCCTGTAGCGGAACCTTCCGGATGCGGGAAATTTTTTCAGACACCGGCTCCGGAGTTTAGACTCGCCTTTCTTGAACTTACCCGGGAGGGATGCACCTTGCGCTCATCATCTCCGGAAATACTTTTATGTACTGAAGGAGAAGGACGCGCCGCAGCATCCGATTCCTCGAAAGAAACTTTTAAGCGGGGAGAATCTCTCTTTATTCCCGCTTCCGAAGGGGAATACACTCTAAACGGTCATGGAAAGGTTTTCCGGGCTGCCGCGGGAATAATGGAGAACCAATGACCATATGGGTTGATGCCGACAGCTGTCCGACTCGGATAAGACGTATTATAGAAGAAGGTGCGGATAGAACCGGATTCCCGGTGATTTTTGTCGCGGATCGGCCGATAAGTTTTTCTAAGGAAATGGTAAAGATGATTACGGTGCCGGGCGGCCCTGATTCTGCTGATAACTACATCGTTGAGTCTTCCTCCGAAGGAGATCTAGTAATAACCCGGGATATTCCTTTGGCTGATCAGGTGATATCGAAGGGGTGTACGGTTCTCGATGACCGGGGAAATTTGTTTACTGAGGAAAACATCCGGGAGCGTCTTTCCTTGCGGAATTTTATGCAGCACTTAAGGAATACCGGAATCCCCTGTGCCGGAAAAGGTCCGCTGTCGAATAGGGAGATTGCCTCGTTTGCGGCTGCCTTTGACCGTTTTTTAACCCTCAAATTGAAGGAATCCTGATGGATTAAATATTAATTTTATAGTGAAACAAACACCTGGAAAATTTGTTAAACAATTATTAGTATAGATATAATGTATTGATGAAGAACTCAACAAGGAGTATGAAAGCATGAAGGCCATAAAGATAACAGATGGAATATATCATATTGGTGTCAATATTACCAACAATGATCTTTTTGAAGGACTCTGGCCCATACCGGATGGAGTTTCCCTTAATTCCTACGCCGTTATGGGAAAGAAGACTGCCTTAATAGACTTGGTCCGTGATTGGGACGATGCTCCGGCGGGTTTTACCGAAAAGTTACATAGCATCGGTTTAGACGTCTCGAAGATCGATTACTTAGTGCTGAACCATTTAGAACCCGACCATACCGGATGGCTTAAGGATTTTAAGCAAAAGAATCCAAAAATAAAAATTCTCACCACAGCAAAGGGAGCTGCTCTGGTAAAACAGTTCTACGGCATCCATGAAGGAATCCGTGAAGTAAAAACCGGAGATACCCTGGATTTAGGAGGGGGAAAGGTCCTGAAATTTGTGGAAGCCCCAAATGTTCACTGGCCGGAAACCATGGTTACCTATGAGACTTCCGGAAAAGTGCTCTTTTCCTGCGACGCCTTCGGTTCTTACGGTGCGCTAAAGGACGCTGTTTTCGATGATCAGCTTTCTTCGGAAGCGAGTGAGTTCTTCGAAAGGGAAACCCTAAGGTATTACGCCAATATTGTTTCAAGTTTTTCAAAGTTTGTGGAACGGGCCGTGGCTAAGCTGGAGGGCTTAGAAATTAAGGTGATTGCTCCCTCTCACGGTATTATATGGCGGGAGAACCCTTCGGTTATTATCGACCGGTATTTGAAGTATGCTTCCTATCTAGAGGGTCCCGCGGAACAGGAAATTACCCTTATCTGGGGTACTATGTACGGAAATACCGGTTCTGTGGTGAATGAAATAATCCGCACGGTACGTTCTGAAGGGATTCCTATTCATGTCCATCAGGTTCCCCAGGATGATTCTTCCTATATTCTTTCTTCCGCATGGAAATCCGCCGGGCTTATTGTAGGAATGCCTACGTATGAATACCGAATGTTTCCTCCAATGGCCGGCATCCTCGACCTGTTCGACCGGAAGCATGTAAAAAATAGAAAAGTTTTTCGCTTCGGTTCCTATGGATGGTCAGGAGGTGCGCAGAAAGAATGGGAAACCTTGACATCAAAACTTAACTGGGAATACTTGGTTCCCGCGGAATGGAACGGCGCTCCGGACGAAGAAGATCTGGATAACATCCGCTCACGCGCCCGTGAACTGGTGAGACTGGTTAAGGAGTAATGCCGAAATTATAGTTTAGAATTGCTTTGCTGATTTCACTGTTTTACCGTTCAGCAATTCCCGGTCAACACCTTGTGTGATTTAGAAGAGGCCATAATTACATATAATATATAAATTTAAATCGGGTTGACCGGAAATTGCTGTTTACCGTTTGTCGTTGTTATTTTTTTTTGGTATATTAGTATGGTTAAACTATAGTAACAACTGTGGTTTTGTACCTTAAAACGTAAAAGGAGTTTAATATGAGTAGTTATCCCCATAACACCGGTCCAGGCGCAGGCAGCGGTCCTGTCGATCCGGTAAAAGCATCGGCCTGGACAGGCATCATTAGAGACGAAGACAGAGACAAGCTTGTCGCACTGATTAAACAGGCTTTAAAAGAAGACCCTCAAATTTTAGATAATGATGAGGTCTCTGTTACGGTGAAAAGGGAATCCGGGGAAGATGTTCTGCATCTGCTGGGAAGTGCTGAAATGGAAAACGGTAAAGAACGGGCTAAAGAAATAGCAGAGCACAATGCCCCTAACGGTATGAAAATTGTTAACGAGATAAAAGTCAAGAAATAACAGAAGCAGCAATCCCTAAATTTAGAATTGCCTTCTTACCAATAGAGAAGGGGGATCTCATTTCATTCGATTATTTTACGGCTTTTCTTGAGAATCATGCTTTTTTCTGTTGCCTGAAAGTATAAAATGAGAATTCCTCTAATAGAAGACATGGGTTATATTTTGAATGCCCCCTCTCTAATGAGGGGGATTTCTTTACCCTCCCGAGTGGTTCCCGTTACATTCACATCCGGGGATCCGATCATTATGTCGGTATGATGAGGCGATACATTAGCCCCATTGCGGGACAATTCATCTTCGCTCATTTCAGATCCGCCTTCAAGGCAGGATGGATACGCACTGCCCAATGCAATGTGACAAGCTGCGTTTTCATCCAATAACGTGGAATAAAAAACTTTGCCCGACTGGTATATCGGAGAGTTGGAATCCACCAATGCAATTTCGCCGATATATCTAACCGAATCATCGAGCTCTAAATATCGTTTTAAGGCCTCCTTGCCCTCATCAGCATCGAAGGCTGTCACCTTTCCCTCCCGGAACGTTAACGTACCGCCCCGTACCATTTCTTCCATTATCCGGACCGGCATAGTTAGTTTAACTGTACCCTCGGTTTTTCGAAAATCAGGGAGCGTATATACCTCCTGGGTCGGAATGTTCGGCATAAACCGCCGCCCATCCTGAGCATAATCCGGTCCTCCGGCCCATAATGCTTTTTCCGGAATATGGATCGATAGATCAGTCCCGGGACCTTTAAAATGCAGTCTTCGGAGTCTCAGCTTGTTCAATTTGTTACTCCGCTCTTTAAGTAATTCGGTATAATTGGTCCAGTCCGTCAGAGGATCATCCTTTTCCAAATGGAGAATGGGGATAAGGATATCCCACAGCTCATCCCGGGCTGCCTCAGAGGGGTCCGTTTCCAGTACTTTGGCAGCCCAGCGGGGAGTGGGAAAAGCAGCGACAAGCCAGCTTAGTTCGTTATTTTGTATTGCTTTTAGAAAAGGCTTTCTCTGTTCGGAAACCGCTTTTGTAATCCGGGCTACTTTTCCCGGATCAAGCCCTTTCAGCAGATCAGGATTTTCTTCACCGAATACTGAAATCAAAGTCCATTTGTCCCGTATAATTTCTTCGTACCGCTTTCGGTGAAATTCCGGCAGATAATCCAAGTCTTCAGGGGATGAGTTTTGTATTCTCTTTTGTAATTGACCTTTATGCTGACTTTCGGTATGTACGTATTTTGCTCCCGCGCGGTATGCTTCTTCCGTCAGAATATTTATAAAATCCCAATGGACCGGTTCAGCCCGTATAAAAAGGCAGTCACCTTCATGTAAAGCAGCTGCGCCTAGCATTAATTTTGCGTATTTTGTCATTTGTCTTTTATTAATAGCCATTTCTTTTAAAACCATGTTCCTTTCTGGGAGTTAAAGGTATAAAACGATAATTTCTCCTTAAGTATAATACAGTATTGACTTTATACCTATTGAAATGTAATTCTAGTAGTATATTACCAAAAAAAGGAAAATGATTGGAGGGCCTTATGGCCGAAACAATACAGGATTTTGAAGAACTAAAAACACGGTTAAATCATTTAAAACAGGAAATCGATGATACCTGGAGGTATCTTTGACCCGGAAGGCATCCAGAGAAAGATAAAAGATATTGAATTGGAAACTGCCGAACCGGATTTCTGGAACGACCGGGAAAATGCCGAAAAGCAGCTCCAAAAACATAAACGACTTAAAAACCGCTTGGAACCATGGGCTGAATTAAAAAAAGAAAACGATGATCTAGTCGAATTATGTTCTTTAGCATTAGAAGACAACGATCTTTCCATGGAGAGTGATATTCGTCAATCCCTGGAGGAACAGGAAAAACGGTATCAAAAATTAAGGATCCGGGAACTTTTAGGCGGTGAATACGATCCGAATCCCGCCTTCCTGACAATTCATTCCGGAGCAGGGGGAACCGAAGCCTGTGATTGGGTAAATATGCTTCTGAGGATGTACACCCGCTGGATAGAACGAAACGATTATTCCATGAAGATAATAGACATGCAGGAGGCTGAGGGGGGTATTAAATCAGTTACCCTTCAGGTGGACGGTGATTATGTGTACGGCTACCTTAAGGCGGAGTCCGGTATCCATCGGCTGGTACGTATCTCCCCCTTCGATTCCGGCGGTCGGCGTCACACCTCTTTTGCATCTGTTCATATTTCTCCCGTTATCGAAGATGATATCGAAGTAGACATCCGACCGGAGGATATCCGGGTGGATACCTACCGCGCCCAGGGAGCTGGGGGACAGCATGTAAATAAAACGGATTCCGCGGTACGTATAACCCATCTGGAAACCGGTATAGTTGTCCAGTGTCAGAACGAGAGGAGTCAGCATAAAAACCGGGATGTGGCCATGAAAGTTTTAAAATCCAAGCTTTTCGAGTATTATGAGCAAATGCAGGAAGAGGAATTGGAGAAGAAGGCCTTAGAGAAAAAAGACATATCCTGGGGTAACCAGATCCGATCCTACGTTTTTCATCCCTACAATATGGTCAAGGACCACCGCACAAAGAAAGAAACAGGAAACGTTCAGGCTGTGATGGATGGGGATTTAGACGAATTCATTCAAGAGTATCTGCAGCTGCAGTGGCGGTCTACCCATAAATCTCATTCTAAGGCGGAATAACGGAGGCAGAATTTGGGAGCTTTACGGGGAAGTATCCTTATTGTAGACGATTTGGAGTTTATGAGGGAGGAGCTTAAGAAGATACTAACCCGGGCCGGCGCTGAAATAGCTGGAGAGGCGGAAAATGGGCGTGACGGATTGTATTGTTATATCAGGCTCAACCCTGATCTCGTTCTTCTAGATATTACCATGCCTCGGATGGATGGCCTTACAGCTTTGAAGAAAATCAAGGAGTATGACCCTTTAGCTAGAGTTGTCATGTGCAGCGCCCTGGGGGAACGGAAAATGATAATCAAGGCTATCCGTTTGGGAGCTGAAGAGTTCATTGTTAAACCCTTTAAACCTGAAAGGGTAATAAGCGCCGTTTCTACAGTACTTGATTCCACGGGGAAGGTATGGGAATGAGACGTTTTGTTACCATTATTCCTGCCTTGCTTGTTTTCTCCTTCGCCGCCTACGCCTTAGAACCTGGAGAGTTTATACCGGAACAGCGTATAGAGGAATGGCAGTTAGGGTACGCCGCGCTGACGGGAGATGGGGTTTTCGCGGGTAATAAGTACCTCCTAACGAGTTTCTCCCGGATGGCCGCGGACCGGATGAAGGGGATAAAATCACATGTTTTAAGTGATCGGGAAAAAGAAGCCTACAGGATATCTTTGTTGGAAGATGCGAAAGATAAGGTATCCGAAAAAATTGATAATCTGAGGAAACAAAGGGACCGTCTTGTTTTTTCCGGATTCACGGAAGAGAAGTATAAGAATAAATATCGGGACATGACCGAAGAAATTAAGGCATTGAGAAATGTTCTCTTAAAGATTGCTGATTATTATAATATGGATGAGGTGGATGTACCGGAGATCCTCCCGCTGATACACCGTACAAATGATGGGGATATGATGCCTCCTCCCTTTACCCTGGTGCCTGAAACGGACAATGTTACTGAGATACTTGAAAATTATGCCGCAGAGCACAACCTGGAGGCTCTTCTTTGGGGGGTTCTGCAGGAGGTACAAGGATATCTGATTTTAGAACTGCATCTCTTCAACCGTTTAACAAGTGAGGACTCTGTTGTGTTTGAAGATGCCGGGTTGAGCGAAGATATCCCGTCCATGATAACAGCCGGGGTTACCGATATCTCCGAAAGATTATTGGGAAGACGCTGGAGTTCTTTAACGGTAATACCCAATATCGATTCCGCGGAAATCTTGATAAATAAGAAGCTAATGGGGTTTGGTGAAACGGAAATCCCTTTTGTAGAGCCCGGTGTGGTTGAGATAACCGTTAGGGCCGAGGGTTATCGGGAGTTCCAAAAGGAAGTTGACCTGGAAGCCGGAACCCGGAGAGAGATAAAACCGGAGTTGGAGAGTATTCCCCAAAAAACCGTCACAATAAGATCCGCGGTACCCGCGGATGTTTACTTCAAATCCTTAAACCGGGGGCCATCACCGGAGGAACTTACCATTCCTGAAGTCGTAAGTCCCGGACGCGTTATCCGGGATGGGTATAAAAACTCTCTCTTTATTATTTCACCGGAAACTCAAAAAGGTGCCGAATTAGACGTCCCGCTGGTTTTAACGATGCTTGATCCGGAAAAAGAATTTCAACGGTCCCGGCGGTCATTTTACCGTTCTTTAGGTTTTTTTGCGGTTTCCGTACCTATTCCCCTTGTATTAAACGGCATTTACCAGAATTATGCTCTGGGGTATTATCAGACCGATGAAGGAACTGGTCAAAGATTACGTTTTGCAAATCTGGGAAACGGTTTTTATTACGGATATTTAGGCGGAATTTTTGCCAGCGGGGTATTATTGGTAAACACCGTTATCAAACTAATAAACTTAATTGATACTGCTGCGGAATACCATTCCAGGGTACATCAATTTTAAAAAGGAGTACCAAATTTTTAATGATGAAAAAGAAAAGTCTAGGTGTCAGGTTATCCGGCCTTTTCAATAGAAATCAGTTTGATGAATCATTTTTTGAGGAATTTGAAGATAGCTTAATCGAAGCAGATCTGGGAGCTTCTATGGCGATGGAAGTCTCAGATGAACTGCGGGAAAGAATAAAAAAGGAAAGTGTAAAATATACAGAAGATGCCCTGTCGATTCTGAAAAACATCATCCTGCGGGAGCTGCACACAGATCATCTGGATATTAAACCTGGAAGCATAAATGTTTTTCTGGTTCTTGGAGTGAATGGAGTGGGTAAAACCACTTCTATCGCAAAACTCGCCCATTATTACCGGGAGAAAACCGGTGAAGATGTCGTTTTAGCCGCCGGGGACACATTCCGTGCTGCTGCTGCCGATCAGCTGGAATTATGGGGAGATAGAATGAATATGCGGGTTGTACGTCAAAATCCCGGCTCGGATCCTGGAGCGGTTATTTTTGACGCGGTAACATCCGCAAAGGCCAGGGATGAGCGAATTGTGCTGGCGGATACTGCCGGGAGAATGCACAATCGGGCGGACCTGGTCAAGGAACTGACAAAGATAGATAAAATCGTAAGAACAAAGCTGGAGGTCCCCAACTACCGGAAAATTCTGGTAATCGATGCCACTACAGGTCAGAACGGACTCCGTCAGGCGGAAATTTTCCACGAAGCCGTTGGCGTAGACGGCATTGTCCTTGCAAAATATGATTCCACCGCAAAGGGCGGTATAGCCGTATCGGTTTCTAAAAACCTTGCTATTCCCATCTCCTTCTTGGGAGTAGGTGAAAAGCCCGAAGATATTGTTCCGTTTGATCCCCAAAAATATGTCCATGAACTCTTAGGTTCCGGGAAGTAATGAAAAAGATTTTCATTTTTAATACCATTCTGATAATTTTGGGTATGTTTTTAATCGCCCAGGAATATTACCGTTCGAACCCTTTAGGGATGCAGTTTGAAAGGATCGGACCGGATGGGCTAACTGAATACCCTTACGTCCTTAAAATTGAGCAAAAAGGTGATGTCCGCAGCGAAACACTTTTTAAAGATAAAGAGGAGGTAGAGCGGACAGAGCAAGTCCTGTTCCCTTCCGGTGAACTCAAAACGGAACGGGAATACCGGAAAGGGGAATTAATCAGGACTAGAAAATACCGGTCCGATGGTCTAATACAGCATATAGAAGAATATGAGGAGGGAGAGCTTACCGGTATTTTTACATACCGGTATTCCGGCAAGACCCTCTCTTCCATAGAATTGACCGAAGAAGGGGGGGAGAAGGTATATACGGATTATTACCGATATACCTTAGATGGTTTTCTCCGGCAGATAAAACGAGAGTTTCCGGACGGCTCTTACCGAATTTCCCATTACCGATATGCCGACGACTCTCTAATAACGGAATGGCATAAGAAGAATCCGGCAGCTGAAACACCCGCAAAGACCGTAGTCAGTCATTATAATAGTAAGGGAAACCTGGTTAAGCAGACCAGTTACAGGAGCGGAGAGAAGATAAGCAGCACTGAATATATCTACAAGGAGGAAGGTAAGGGTGAACTTGAGCAGACGATACATATAGGCCCGGAGAGGATTCGGACCGTACGTACCTTCGGAGCAGACGGCAGCCTCGTAGAGGAGGTGGTAGAACGGGATGAAGAAACCATTTCTGAAGTCCGATACATCTACGAAGAAGGATTGCTCAAAAGAAAAACTGTCCTGCGGGAAGGTGTGGAAGAAAGGATGGAGTACCGGTATGATGAAGAAGGTACTCTTTACGAGGAGGCGTATTATCGGGAAGATGCTTTACTGGTGGTAACCCGGTATACCGAAAGTGACAGCTACCAGGAAGATATCTACGATGAAGAGGAGTTGGTTCTCCGGGTATATTACCAGAAAGGTAAGGTCATCAAGAAAGAGGTGTTTAAGGATGGAGAGGTTATTCGCAGCAGGAATTAATGAAACATGAAGATGTCCTGGTTGTTTTTTCTGTCTTCCCGGTATTTCAAAACCCGGCGTAAGGAAAAAGGGCATACTGCCTCTATATTGTCTGTTGCCGGAATTGCTGTTGGAGTAATGACTCTTATAGCAGTTATAGCCGTAATGAACGGTTTTCAAGCCGGTACCATTCAAGGAATATTGGAGATCAACAGCTACCATCTTCAGATAACTTGGGAGAAAGAATCCGCCGCTACCTTTAATCTGCAGAACCGCATCGGGAAACTATCCGGAATTAGGGCGATTCTCCCTTTCCGGGAATACCGTACATTGATCCGGGGATATTTCCCCGGTAATACCGGTGCATTAATCCGGGCCCTTCCTAAAAATCCTTATCAGTATGATCCTGCTTTAGTAAGTTATTTGGGGCTTGAGGAGGGTGCCTTTGACTTGAGAGAAACCGGTTCAATTGTTCTGGGAAAAGGTCTTGCGCGGGAACTGGGGGTCTTTTTAGGAGAAACAGTTCAACTGGTAACTTTCGGCGGGAAAGGATTCACCTCCCTTGCTCCCGTGGAAAAAAGTTTTACCGTTACGGGAATATTTCAATCGGGTTATCAGGAATTTGATATCGGGTGGGGATTCATTTCGATTGAGGATGCCCGGGAACTTTTCAGCCAGGAGAGTTCCCTTGTATGGGGAATAAAATTAAATGACCGCTATCGGGACAAAGGAGCGATCAATAGGATAAGAAAGATCCTGCCCGGAGAGTCCGGCGAAATCGTGTCCTGGCGCGAGTATAATAGGTCCATATTCGGCGCCCTGAGAATGGAAAAAGTGATGATGATGGTCCTGATCGGTTTGATCTTTGTGGTGGTGGGAACCAATATATACCAGTCACTCCGGCGAACTGTATATGAGCGGACGGAGGAGATAGGAGTGCTTAAGGCGATGGGAGCCTCACCCCGGGGGGTCAGCTCCGTTTTTCTTTTAGACGGCTTTTACATTGGTTTTTCAGGGGCCGCGATAGGCACAGTATTGGGGTTATTGGTTTCTGTAAACATAAACGGAGTATTCCGCTTTGCAGAAGATACGGTGAACTTAATCATATCCATTGCGGGGGGCCTTTTCCCCGGATTAGGATTAGGGGGTGAAGAATTTTCTATCTTTTCCCCGGCCTATTTTTACCTGACTAAAGTCCCGGTAAGAATTCTCTTCAGTGAAACTCTATTGATCTTTTTATTTGCCCTGTTGTCTTCTGTAGCGGCAGCTTTTTTCGCTTCCCGTCACGCTGCACGGATTAAACCGGCGAAGGTTATGAGGTACGAATGAAATGAACGCGTTAGAACTGCGGGAAGTTACCAAAGTTTTTTCCAATGGTAATGAAAGACTTACAGTATTGAATAATATTTCCCTTACTGTCCCCGAAGGGAGCATTACAGTAATCACGGGAGAAAGCGGATCCGGAAAGAGTACCCTTTTGAACTTAGTGGGCGGTCTTGATTTACCAACCCAAGGCTCCATCTACTCTATGGGATACCAGGTGGATTCCATGAGCGAAACGGAGTTAACGGAATACCGCAGTAAAAGATTGGGATTGATATTCCAGTTTCACTATCTGTTAAAAGATTTTACCGCCTTGGAAAATATAATGCTTCCCGCTTTGATAGCTGGTAAGACCAAAAGGGATGCCCGGGAAATGGCTCTGGAATTGATCAGTGCGGTGGATCTTCTGGACCGAAAAAATCATTACCCTACTCAGTTATCCGGAGGGGAGAGACAGAGGACAGCGGTAGCCCGTTCTCTCATCAACGATCCCGGATTAATACTTGCAGATGAACCTACGGGAAACTTGGATGAAAGAAATTCCCGGTCCGTGGAATCGCTGCTTTTTCAGTTGGTTAGAAGTTACGGTAAAACCCTTGCCTTGGTTACCCACGACGCAGCTGTGGCGGCTTCCGGCGATCTCCGGTTTCATCTGGAACGGGGGAGTATAGTTCCGGTATGAAGCTCCAAACTTCTCTAATGCTGGCATTCCGTTATCTTACGGGGAAACGTTCCCGGGACAGACTGCGGGGCACCTCCTCCGGAGGAGGCGGAAGGGCTATGCTGGCTGTTTTGGGAATAGGTTTAAGTTTAGTCCCCCTTGTTGTAGTTTTGGAAGTATCCGACGGAATGATACAGGGTATCACTTCCAGATTCATCGAAACGGGAACCTACCATTTGCAGCTGATCCCTCCCGAGCCGGCAAAAGATTCCGAGATAGATGAGATGACCCGGAAGCTCGCGTTTCTTCCGGAAGTCACCTCCGTTTACCGGGAACAGCAGGGATTCGGCCTTCTTTCATCCCCGAAAAGCAGAAGCGGGGCCTCCGTCCGCGGAATCTCTCCGGAGCTCTGGGAAACTGATATCCTTTTTAGAAGATACATCCAGGTTGATTCGGGAAATTTTGATCTGAATGATCCGCAATCGGCAGTTTTAGGTTCCGCTATTGCTAAAGACCTCGGAGTTAAAGTCGGTGACAGCATAAAACTGTTAACAGTTCGGAGCCTTCCCAATCGTCCCTATATTCCGCGGATCAGTACCTTTACTGTTACCGGGATAGTATCTTCCGGATACCAGGATTTGGATAAACTTTGGATGTTTATTTCTCTGGAAAGAGCAAAGCGGGTGCTTCCTCTAAAGGACAGCCGGAGGCTGGTGGGATTAAAGGTAACCGATCCCTTTCTCCTTAAGACCTACTCCGCCGGAAGAGGGTGCGCGGAAAAAACCGGGTTCTCAAAATTCATTGCTCAGATTTCAGGAACGGAAGAGAATAAACAACTCTGCAGCACCATCCGCGGAATAAAGGAAATAACACCTGTGACATGGCTTATGTACACCTGGTACGATCTTGAGAAATCCCGGTATATGAGTTACAGCACAATAAAATTGCTTTTGACTTTTATCATGGGATTGATTGTTTGTGTTGCAGCAATCAATATTTCATCATCGTTAGTTATGATGGTGATGGAACGGAATCAGGAAATTGCGATACTTAAAAGTATTGGAGCCAGCCCAAGACTAATATCACGCTCCTTTATCATTACAGGATTCTTCATCGGCTTTTTCGGGACTCTTTTAGGTATTTTTTTAGGGATCCTCGCGGCGCTTAATGTAAATGAAATCCTTTTCGGAGTCGAATGGCTGCTCAATTTCTTCAAGGGGCTCTGGGAGTGGTTGGCTTCTCCGGCACTCAGCATTGAAACAGGGGATGTTACCATTTTTAGCGGTGAGTTCTACTTAGAACGAATACCCATAAACATCCATGGCAGCGAACTCTTTCTGGTGGCAATATTTTCTATCGCTCTCTGCGTTGCCGCATCACTTTTACCTGCCCGAAGCGCCGGTAAGATCAAGCCCTTTGAAGTGCTTAGGAAATATTAGATTTACACTAATTTTGCCTTAGTGACGGGAAATGCTGCTTTGTGACTGTATTTTTTTTCTTTTTTCCGATACAATATAGAGTATGAAATGTGATGTTTGTGGAAAAGGTGACGTAGTTATCAACATTCAACAGATCCTAGGGGAAAAGAAACTGGAGATCGGTCTCTGTCAAAGCTGCGCGAAAAAATACGGAATCAGTAAAAATGCGGAAATCCTTCAAACCACTACATCGGAACTTCTTCAGGCTCTCCTGCTGGATAAGGGCCGGAGCGGAAGCAGCACAAAGAACCGTGTATGCCCCCGATGTACTCTTACACTGAAGGAATTCAAAAAATATGAGCGACTCGGTTGTATTGAGTGCTTCAATGTGTTTAACCGGGAAATTACAGCAATGTTACGGGACAAACAAATGGGAACCCGTCACACCGGCAAATTCCCTAATCGTCTGCATGCTTACAAAACCTTCTTTGTTGACCGGGAGCGCATCAGAAAGAAGCTCGAGTCCGCGATTCAGCGGGAGGATTATGAACGGGCCGCTAAACTCCGTGATAAACTCACAGAGTTGGATCAATTATGAGTGATTTTCCCGGTCTAAGTGAATCGGGTGGATGGTTTCAAACAGCGGGTCCTGATGCTGATGTTGTGATTTCCTCCCGAATACGATTATCCCGAAATCTTGCAGAACATTCTTTCCCCGGATTGATGAATCCTGATGACGAAATTCATATTGTTGAAGAAGTATCGGATGTGTTCTCTCATCTTAAAAACAAAGACGAATACGTTCCTCTGGAGATGGACTCGCTGAATCCCATTGAGCGCAACCTCCTCATGGAGCGGAATTTAATCAGCGAAGAGTACCCCCAAAAGAAAAACGGAAAAGTTTTCCTTCGGAAGGATGAAAAAGTTATAACCACAATCAATGACACTGATCATCTTAGACTTACCGGATTAGACGGCGGACTTAGCCTGGAGAAGATATTCAACGAAGTAGATATTTTAGACAGCTCTTTGGAAGATGAGCTGGATTACGCGGTATCCATGGAATGGGGATATCTTAATACACAGGTTAGCAATTTGGGAACCGGATTAAAAGCTTCCGTCATGCTTCACCTGCCGGGGCTGGTTGTTACATCACTTTTAGAGAAGGCTTTTGGTATAATCAATAAAATGGGATTATCGGTAAAAGGTTTTTTTACTGAAGAAGAAGGTTCTCTCGGAAACATTTATCAGGTATCTAACCGGATCTCCCTTGGGCTAAAGGAAATGGAAATTATTGAGAAACTTAACACGATAACGGAGCAGCTGGTGGGATACGAAAAAAAAGCCAGGGAAGAGCTCCTGGAAGCCGGGTATTTAGAGGTGGAGGACATCGTTTTCCGGGCTTATGGTCTGCTTACTAATTCCCGGGTAATGTCTTCTAAGGAAGCAGTTAATTTACTTTCCTCTTTGCGGTTGGGAATTGCTTTAGGTTTTATTGACTACATACCCCTCCATGTAGTAACTTCCCTCTTTTTTCTGACTCAGAAATCTCATATTCTACATTCCTTAGGGATTTCTTCCGATGATTTTGATGACAGCATGATTAATGCCCAAAGAGCAGTTATCATACGGAATGTATTAGAAAATTTTTAGAAGAAATCTCATAAGACAAATGAAAACTGCAATTCCCGGCGTTAACATCCGCAGTGAAAAATGTAAATGCTGGAATTCTCATTGTATTCAATTGTTTTACGGCTTTTTTTAAGAATTATGCCTCTTTCTGTTGCCTAAAGGTATAAAATGAGAATACCTCAATGTAAGAGCCGTTATATTGACAATATTAGTAATAAATAAAAGTGGACAAATTTCCTATATACTATTATAATACACACAGACGATTTGTTTTGGTATGGTCAATATACGGATGAATTTTTTAAGGAAATAACATAAAATAATAACGTATAAATATGGTTTTTGTATTATATTATATAGTAGGCAGCAAAGGCTGGATTGTTTTTTGTTGATGAATTAGGTAATTGCAAGAACTGTGAATTATGATTCTTCTAAGCAATCTTAATGCTTTGGAGACTATTTTTTGCAATTGCTTAAAGCCAAGTTTTTTAAGGAATTAGATTTGATCTTGATTATTGATCAATAAAAAACAGACAACCTTTGAGACGGATATAGGATCCGTTATAAGGGTTTGGAGGAAATTAAATGTTTAAGGGTTTAACGCAACGAGCACAAAAGATACTCACCGTCCTCGCCCAGGATGAAGCTAAACGGTTTCATTCCGATCAGCTACTGCCGGAACATATTATGCTGGCAATTCTTAAAGAGGGTAACGGGTTTGCATATAAAGCCTTGCAGAAGGCGAACATAGATCCGGTTAAAATGCAGGTGGAAATTGAAAAATCTATTCCCAAGCACCGGAGAGGATTTATTTTAGGGGATGTTCCCCTCTCTCCCCGGGGGAAAAAGGTTATGGAAGATTCGGCTAAAGAAGCAGAAAATTTGAAACATGAGTACATTGGAACTGAACATCTTCTTTTAGCCTGCTGCAGAGATACCGAAGGTGAATCCACAAAGTATCTTTTCAAACATAATGTTACCGCCGACAACATTCGGCAGATAATAATTGAAATGAGCGATGCCGGTCAGGGTTTTTCCCGGTCCAGCGCATCGCAGCAAAAACGCAAACCGGTAAATGTGGGGGCGAATAAAAAAGGAACCCCAACAGTAGATGAATTTTCCCGGGATTTAACAGAAGCCGCCAAGAGTAAAAAACTCGATCCGGTTGTCGGCCGTAAAAAGGAAATACAGCGGGTTATTCAAATTCTTGCCAGACGGACGAAAAACAATCCGGTACTTATCGGAGATCCCGGTGTTGGGAAAACTGCCATAGTTGAAGGCTTGGCTCAAAGAATCGTAGAAGGTTCCGCTCCTGATGTTTTAACGGGGAAGCGGGTTCTCACGTTGGATTTAGCGTCCCTTATTGCCGGAACGAAATACCGGGGAGAATTCGAAGAAAGACTTAAACGGGTAATGAAGGAGATTGTTTCCGCGGGAAATATCATACTCTTTATCGACGAGCTTCATACAATTATCGGAGCAGGAGGGGCCGAAGGAGCAATCGATGCATCAAATATGTTAAAACCCTCCCTCTCCCGGGGGGAAATACAGTGCATTGGTGCTACAACCCTCAACGAATATAAAAAATACATTGAGAAAGACGCCGCTCTGGAACGCCGGTTTCAGACAATTTACGTCAATGAACCATCCGTAGATGATACTCTGGAGATTCTAAGAGGGATTAAGGGGCGGTACGAAGAACATCACAATGTCAGCTATACTCCCGGTTCTCTGGAGGTTGCCGCGGCTCTTTCTAGAAGGTATATAACTGAACGGCACCTGCCTGATAAAGCAATTGATCTTATTGATGAGGCGGGTTCAAGAAAACGGATCAGCAATTCCGATCGCCCTGATGAACTTAGGGATCTTGAGGAAGAGATTGACCGGCTAAAATCAGAACAGCACGCATTAGCGGCATCGCAGAATTTTGAACGGGCAATTGCCATCCGCGATCAAGTAAGGGGGCTGCAGAATAAAGTAGAGGAGATGAAAGAAGAGTGGCGCCTTTCCCTCAAGAACGAACAAAATATTGTTGATTCAGAGGATATTCAGTATGTCATTTCTGAAATTACCGGTATTCCCCTTTCGCGGCTGGTTCAAACTGAATCTGAAAAACTTCTCAATATTGAGGACGAACTGCACAAGAAAGTGATCAGCCAGGACGAAGCTATCACCGCTATAGCGTCGGCCATTCGGAGATCCCGCACCGGCTTAAGCGCGCCGGAAAGACCGCTGGGTTCCTTCGTGTTTCTCGGACCTACTGGAGTGGGAAAAAGTCTCTTAGCAAAAACATTGGCGGAATTCCTGTTTGGAAACGAGGATGCCTTGATAAGGATCGATATGTCCGATTTTATGGAGAAGTTCAATGTTTCTAGACTAGTAGGTTCCCCGCCCGGTTATGTCGGATACGAAGAAGGGGGGCTTTTAACTGAGAAGATTCGAAGACGCCCCTACAGTGTTATCCTGCTGGATGAGATAGAGAAGGCCCATCCGGATGTATTCAACCTTCTTCTGCAGGTTTTAGAGGAAGGTCAATTACAGGATAATCTGGGACACCTGGTTTCGTTTAGAAACACTGTGCTGATAATGACTTCAAATGCCGGAGCCCGGGAGATAAACCGCGAAAGCATGGTGGGATTTACCTCTGGCGAAGGTATAATGAATAGGAAAGAAATTAAAGCATCGGCTATGAATGAACTTAAACGGTTTTTCCGGCCGGAATTCATTAACCGTATAGACGAAATCGTTGTATTTGACAGCTTATCTAAGGATGACATTAACCGGATCCTCAACATACAGTTGAGTGAAGTACAAACGCGGCTTGCCGAAAAGGAAATTATCCTTGAGGTTAAAAAGAAAACCCGTGAGTACCTGGTTGAAAAGGGATTCGATCAAAAGTTTGGAGCCCGCCCTCTCAGACGGGTTATTCAGAAAGAAATTGAGGATCCTCTCTCCATGGAAATTCTTAAGGGAAGATTCTGGAGCGGCAGCCATGTAATGGTGAACATACGAAACGGAAAAATATCATTCCGGGAGAAAAAGGGAAATTCCAAGAAAAAGGAGCCGGCCCTGATAAACTAATAAGTGTAACATGGTACATTAACCTAAGAGCTGCTCTCCTTTGAGCAGCTCGTTTTTATTACTAATGCGGAAATTATGGTTTACCTGATTTAGGCTGGTTAATTCTTTATAAGAGCTCCCAAATTGCATCCTGACACCGGCAATTCTAAGTTTGCAATTTAGAATTGCCTTTTTACCTATGTAAAGCCCGGAATTCCCATTTTATTCGATTATTTTTATGGCTAATTATAGAAAATCATGCTGTTTCTGTTGCCTGATGGAATAAAATGAGGATCCCTCTCCAAACACAATTTTTGCATTAGTAGTAGTAGGGAAAATCTCCCCCAAGGATACGGTAAACATAGAGAATGGAGTTCAGAGAAGAGCGCTCCTCTTCGGTTAGCTGCCGAATATAGTTATAGCCGTCTCCGGTACTGACCTCGAGTACACATATACTGGATAAAATTACATCGGTAAGTACGGTAAATGTCAGGGGGGTAACAAGAAAATCTATGTATTCGAACCATATAGCCGTTTGTTCGATTCTGGTTATGATACCCAGCGAAGACCGCAAAGTATAGGTATGAGAATCGGTGGTTATCCTAATGGAAGATTCGGTACTTCTTGGAACTCTTTTGGGAAACGGGGTTTTCAGGGCCATTCGGAGGAAAATATTATCCGTCTTTTCTCTTCCGAAATAGAGATAAAATGCGGCATCCAGGTTGATAATGGATTTATCCAGATACCATAAAATTCCCGTTTCCCGGTCTCTGAGGACGGATGTTTCTTCTTCACCGGCAGATATAACTTCAAGCCGGGAGATTTGTTTTGGATCGAGATAAATCTGTCCTTCTGTTAATACGGGAGATGGTTCAGGCGGATTCAGTTTATAAGTGCCGGCAATGGATTGAGGAGGCACCGGAATATCGGGTGATAATTTTGGCGGTGCAGTTAACGCTGCGGTAAGTTCCGCCAAGACGGCGAGTTTCTCCTCTGCCGCGGACAATTCTTCCCTAACAGACTCCAGTTCCTTTTTAAGTCTCCGGTTTTGTGTTAAAAGAGATTCATTCTCCTTAACGGCCTCCTCCCTGGACTGTTTAAGGTTTTCGTAATCCTTCCGGAGGTTTGCCAGTTCCCGGTTGAGTTCCGCTATTCTATCCGCTAAGGCATCTTGTTTTGCAAGAAGCTCTCTGTTTTCCTCGGTTAATTGATTGATCTGCTGCGTGGCACAGCCGGTAACAGTCAAGAGGATCAGAAAAATGATGGGCAGGAAATAAAGCTTTAGGTATCTTATCATTACAGAACCTCTACAAATAAAACAAGTCTCCCCTCATTTTTTTAAATATGAAGGATACCGGTAAACATCAGCAAGATATTATTGTATACTAACTGTATCGTTATTGGATTTCAAGCTAATTTTTTGCAGGAGGAAGTATGATTAATCCTGGACTGGTCTCCATAACCTTCAGGAAATTGTCCCCCCGGGACATAATTGGTCTCTGTATGCAAGGGGGAGTACAGGGGATTGAATGGGGCGGAGATGTGCATGTACCTCATGGTGATGTTAAAACTGCCCGCAGGGTAAGAAAAATGACTGAAGATGCCGGATTAACTGTCTGTTCGTACGGTTCCTACTATAAGTTTGATAATCCGGATCTCACCTTTGAAGCGGTATTGGAAACCGGACTTGAATTGGGTGCTCCGGTAATCCGGATTTGGGCCGGAACCAAAGGATCCGCTGAGGCGGAGGAAGATTACCGGAAACGGATAGCTGATGAAAGTTATCAAGCCGCTGAACTGGCAAGCGGGGAAAACATCATTTTAGCCTATGAGTTTCACAGGAATACCTTGACGGATACAGCTGAATCCGCCCGGAACCTCCTGGAAAAAGAAGCGCCTCATACAGCTTTGGGTACTTACTGGCAGCCGCCTACGGATGAGTCCTTCCAGGAGCGTCAGGACGGCCTTAAAAAGGTCCTTCTAAAGCTCCTTTGGCTTCATGTTTTTACATGGCGTCAAGGGACAAATGAACGGCTTCCTCTCTCAGAAGGTGAAAAGGAATGGAAACGGTATTTCGATATTGTGCGTAAGGGAGAAGGATATCACTGGGCACTCCTGGAATTTGTTCAGGATGATTCGCCGGAAGCCTTTTTACGGGATGCCGGAACTCTAAAACAATGGCTCGCTAACGCTTGAATACCCGTTTAATAATGGAAGGTTTTTCTCGAGGTGTTTTTCTCCGGTCATACTCTTTCCAATGGTGATACTTCTGTACACCCTCTTCGTGTTCTATGTCCCCCTCCAGTCCCGCCCGGCGGTCCCCCACCGATTTTAGAACATCCTCCTGGCCATACATTATTACTTTGTCCCCCTGGTGAATGTATGTTTCCCCCCGGGGGGTACCGATAAAGCTGCCGTTGCTTCTCCGAATACCCAAAACCAGGACCCCTTCATCGGATAATTTCATCTCCGTAAGATTCTTATCGTTCATCCAGCTATCGGGGTGTATGATAAACTGGCTAATTTCGTAGTTACTCTCTAAATTGAGGAGACTGGCATAGTCCCCAACCCGGATACTGGTGATTTTTTTTAAAGCCCGTTCTACAATGAAGCTCAGAACCCGGTCAAAAACCCGGAGCCGGGATATCAGAAGCAGCAGGAGAGCCCCGCCGGCTAGTAGTCCGATCCGGATAAGGACATCACGTGGTGTTTGGGTATTGACGAATGAAAGTGTCATCGTGGATATAACTGTGACAAAGCCGGCGTTCCTGAGGAGCATCAGTGCCATGATAATTCTTCGTCTAAAGGGGTTACTCACAACGTATTCAGCTTCACTTGTAGTGAAACCCGTGCCGGTAAAGGCGGACCTGGCTTGAAATTTTGCGGCCTCTCTAGATATACCTGTAAGGGTTAGAAGGACTGTAGCGATTCTGACAATGATGAGGGATATCATCAGTATGATGAAAAATGATATTACAGCTGCCATCATATGAGTATAATTCCTGCATGTACAAAATTCAATCTAAAGGATATGAAATAAATGAAAGCAACAGTATTGGTTAACAGGGTTGGGAAAAATGGTATTGGGGAGACTGTAGCTTGTCTCAAGGATGGAGATAAAGCCCTGGATGCGCTGGAGAAAGGGATTAGAATCGTGGAAAGTGATCCGTCGGTACACAGTGTAGGCTGGGGGAGCTGGCCTAATATGAGCGGTGAAGTTGAACTGGATGCTTCTTTAATGGATGGAAACAGCAGAAAGTGCGGTTCTGTAGGGGCCTTAAAAGGGTTTCGGCATCCTATATCAGTAGCTAAAAAGGTTCTGGAAAAACTTCCTCATGTTCTGTTGGCGGGGGAAGGGGCTGCCCAGTTTGCCCGGGAATGCGGAGAGGAGGAAGGTGATAATTTAAGCGAGGAGGCGGAACGGAAATACCGCGAATGGCTTTCCGGTCATGAGGCCCTGACCGGAACCGATCGGGCTTGGGCTACCGTGGACCCTGAGTCTTTAAAGGGAACAACCGTTTTTATAACCCGATGGCCTGGACAGGGTATATCTACCGGAGTTAGTACAAGCGGCTGGGCCTGGAAGTACCCCGGAAGACTGGGTGATTCCCCCGTTATAGGCGCCGGGTCATACTGTGATTCCCGGTACGGCGCCGGCGGCTGTACCGGACTTGGAGAACTAACAATTCGTACAAACGCCTCCCACTTAATAGTATATTATCTGAAACAGGGTCTCCCGGTCCGGGATGCTGTGCTTAATGCAGCCTTCGAAGTTGATGAATGTATGCAGGATCTCCCGGGGACGGTGGTGCTTCATGCTTTGGATTCGGGGGATGACCATTTTGTCTGTACGGTGGGGGCTAAACAACAGATTCCTTATTATTACTGGGAGGAGGGGATGAACCAGCCGGAGAAACGGGAATCTTTTCTGTTCGGAAAGAAGTAGGAAGCTGCAGAATATGATGTAACTCCCGCTCGCAGCAATTCTAAATTGTAAATTTAGAATTGACAAAAAAAGATCTTGATATTCTCAGTGAATTATCTAATAATGACAGTTGATTTTGCAATTGCTTCAGGTAACTAAAAAAGGAAGGATTTTTACAGATTCATGAGAAAAATGCCCGTGATGTCGACGGACCGGGAAATAAACGATAGAATTACTAAAATTTGCCATAAATTTCAGTATTATTTTACTCCGGTTTTCTTTGATGATGCCCCTGAAGCTTTAGAATATCTCAGGTATGAATTGCCGGAAATAAACATCATCAATTTTTCTGACCCTGGAGTAGATACAATGGATATCCTTGCGACAATCAAGGAGGATCCCTGGCTCCATTATGGCGGCATCGTAGGAGTTTGCCGGGAAAATGATGAAGACAAGCTTTGGAAAGAACTCCCCTATTCCAATGTTATCAGTGTGATTCGCCGGAATGATTTCGTTCAATCTTTCTTCCGTCTCTTTAAAATACTTATTCAGAATCGTCAGATCCTGTTTCAACGGGATCTTCAAAACTATCTTATCCGGAACATTTCAGGTTCACTTGTAATGGATAATGATGCCTTTAATGTAAAGGTTGTGGCCAATATTGTTTCCAATTATCTTTATAATTCAAACTATATTGACAGGGACGGCAAAGACCGTGTCCATGTTTCACTTTTTGAACTTTTGATGAACGCGGTGGAACATGGAAATTGCAGTATAAGCTACGAAGAGAAAACCAATTGGTTAGATACGCATGGTGATATTCTGGAACTTATAAGAGAAAAGTGTAAAGCCCCGAGTATTCGGCGCAAAAAGGTATATTTTAGTTATAAAATAACTCCCGAACGCTCATTTTTTTCCATCCGGGACGAAGGAAACGGATTCGACTGGAAAAACAGGGTTAATCCCGAAGAACATGAAGTTAATTTTAATTCCCATGGGCATGGAATAAAAATGGCTGCACATTACATGGAAAATTTGGCATACAATAATTCCGGCAACATGGTAAGTTTCGAAGTTCCTCACCGGATGGAAGGAGCAAATTATATTCCCGGTATTTTGGCGGACCAGGAGGAAGTGACGGTACAGGACGGAGAAACAGTTTTTACCGAAAATGAAGAATCCAATTATCTATACTATATCGTTACCGGTACATTAGACATATATTCCTCGGGAAGATATATCTCAACTCTTACTCCTGCTGATATGTTTCTGGGGGAGATGTCCTTTCTTCTGAATAACAGGCGTTCCGCTACAGTCCGGTCTAACGGAAAAAGTAAACTTATTAAAATATCGAAAAACTCTTTTGTGAATCTTATAAAGAATAATCCTCACTACGGAATTTTCTTAGCAAGACTTTTAGCCAACCGGTTGTCTAAACTCAACGCTCGAGTGGCGGGTCTCGAAACAGAATTATAAATAATCATCGTTAAAAAGGCCGCAGGAGGTTCAGTTGAAAATAAAACCTATTAAAGATAAATGGAAAGGGACAATGACCGATCGGGAACGGTTTGTTAAGCAAATGCACTACGAAAAAACCGACCGGTGTTTTAATATGGAGTTCGGATACTGGCAGGACAACTTTGAACAGTGGAAGATTTTCCGGGATAATAATATTACGAGTAATAGCGAGGCGGACATTTTTTTTAATTTTGATCCTGTCCACGATATTCGTGGTAATAACTGGATGGATCCTCCCTTTCCCGAAAAGATTATCAGTGAAACAGCTGATAAAAGAATACTCATGAACGGGGACGGCCTTACCGCGGAACTTCCGAAGGATGGACACGCAACCATACCCCACTATCTGAACTCATCAGTAAAAACACCTGACGATTGGAAACGGGTAAAGGAGGAACGTTTCCAACTGGATTCTCCCGGCAGAAAGATTGATATTGAGGAGCTTAAAAAGAAGCATCCCCCCGACAGGACCTATCCGTTAGGTATTTTTTGCGGCTCCTTTATCGGGAAGATTCGGGACATGCTTACCTTTGAAGGGCTTGCCTATGCTGTTTACGATTATCCCGACATGGTAGAAGACATGGTGGAGCAGGTGTGCTTGCTGGTGGAACAGAATATGGACGCTCTGCTTCCCCACTTTTCCTTCGATTTTGCTTCCGGATGGGAGGACATCGCGTTTAAAAACGGGCCCATCGTCTCTATCGATTTTTTCAAATCGGTGATTGTTCCCAGATACAAACGGATACGTAAAAAACTGGATGAATACGGTATAGATATATGGTATACCGATTGCGATGGAGATATTCGTCCCCTTATCCCCTATTTCATGGAAGGCGGAATAAATTGTATGTTCCCCTTTGAAGTTAACGGGTCGGGACATCCCGGGGAAGTGCTTGCGGAATACGGTCCGGAACTTAGGATAATGGGCGGTGTGGACAAAATGGAACTGCGGAAAGGTAAAGAAGCCATCAAATCTTATCTAGAAAGTCTTGAGGGATTGGTCGAAAAGGGAGGCTTTATCCCCTTTTGTGACCATCGATGTCCGCCTGATGTTGA
The DNA here is from genome assembly GCA_964618265.1 of uncultured Spirochaetales bacterium. Taxonomy (GTDB): domain Bacteria; phylum Spirochaetota; class Spirochaetia; order CAYLLE01; family CAYLLE01; genus CAYLLE01. Next base: position 35,942 of record CAZUAE010000010.1, read on the forward strand.
TGAGAATGATTACTTGTACTACCTGGACCTTAAAGAAAAAATGTTCGGAATCTAAAAATTCAGCCACTTCCGATTGATTTAATTATTTATTTTATAATAATTTATATTCTTAGATGTGAATGTAATAGCCTAAAATTGCTCGTAAATTTATCAGTTTTCTTGCATTTACATTCGCTGTGCACTAAGCTAAATACTGTTCGAATGAGTAATAAAGCACAGGAGGCAAGTTGTGAAGGCAAAGGGAGATTACCCCGCAATAAATGAAAAGAAACCGGATGGGCAGCGTCCGGATGGAACACCATACAAAGTGTTGATTGTTGATGACTCGATTTTTGTGGCGAAACAGTTAAGCCAAATCTTAACTTCAGCAGGTTTTGAAGTAGTTGCTACCGCGACTGATGGAGAAGACGGATTGGCAAAATATAAAGACCTTCATCCCAACGTGGACCTTGTCACCATGGATATCACTATGCCCAAGATGGACGGGGTAACAGCCCTGGAAAAAATACTGGAGTTCGACAAAGAAGCCCTGGTTATTATGATTAGCGCTTTGGGAAAGAATGATTTGGTAAAGAAATCTCTCTTAGCCGGAGCAAAGAACTACATTGTAAAACCATTAAACCGCGAAAAAGTTTTAGAACGCATCCTTTTAGCTTTAGCCTAAGTATCTTGCCGGTTTTGTTTTTCCCCGCAAAACCGGCCGCACAGTAATCAACCTCACCTGAGCCTCTGTAAAAACCGCGATATATCCAGAATGACACGCGGACAACTGGTCCTGAGAAACAGTCCCGCCGAGGGAAGACGAAGAGAGCCGGATCGTAGTATTGTATGGTAAAATAAAAAGAGGTTGTATTATGAAAAAACTTAAAACAGCGGTTATCGGATTGGGTCGGATCGGTTGGAATTTTCACATAAAAGAGATTGCATCACATAGAGGATTTATTTTGGAAGCGGTGGTAGATCCGGTAGAGGAACGGAGAAAGGACGCCGAAAAGGCCTACGGAATCAGGACTTTTACAGATTCCGCAGAACTCTACGGGAATGTTAAACCCGACTTGGCGGTTATTGCTACCCCCACACCTTTCCATATGGAACAGACCTTAGAAGCCTTCAGCCATGGAGCGGATGTTTTCTGTGATAAACCGTTGGCCCTGACTTATGAAGATGCTTCCCGTTTAGCAGATGCCGCGGCTAAGTCAAAACGGAAGCTCATGGTCTATCAGCCTCATCGGGCACGTGCTGAAGTAGCTGCCCTTAAAGATATTCTATCTAAAGGTATGATTGGGGAAGTGTTTCTCATGAAGCGGGGTGTTCATAATTATGTACGACGGAACGATTGGCAGGCATTCACGAAGTACGGCGGCGGGATGCTGAACAACTACGGTGCTCATTATATCGACCAGCTTCTTTACCTATCCGGCGGAGGCGCAAAAAAAGTTTCCTGTGCTCTGAGGAGAATTCTCAGCTTAGGAGATGCTGACGATGTGGTAAAGGCGGTAATCGAAACCGAATCGGGTATTATTTTGGATATCGATATAAATACAGCTTCCGCTTCTAAAATTGTTCCGTGGCTGATCCTGGGTAAGTATGGAAGTGTTGAATACGATTGGGATAAAAAAAGCTGGATTGTCAGGTCCATAGATCCAGCTCAACTCGGAGACGCGGTCCTTTCTGATTCTTTGGCCGCTTTAGACCGGGTTTATCCGAAGGATTCTGTCGATTGGGAGGTACGGGAAATCCCCTTTGCCGATTATCAGGAGGTGAATTTCTACGATCAATGCTACCGTTATTTTGTACAGGGGAAAAAGCCTTTTGTCCCTTTGGAAGATACTCTTGAAGTGATGCGGGTACTCAAGCTGTGCCGGGAAGATGCCCGGTCCGGCGGATTCACATTGGAGTAAAAACTGCAGGTGTTACATATGATTCTTCAGAAAAAAATATCTCATGAATTCTCAGTCCCTGAAGAAAAAGTTAAAAACATTCTTTCCCTATTAGAGGATGGTGCTACCGTTCCCTTTATTGCCCGTTATCGGAAGGAAATGACCGGCGGAGCCGATGAAGTACTCATAACCGGGATCCGGGACCGCGCGGCCGGTCTGACGGATTTAGAAAAAAGACGGGACGGTGTAATAAATAGTCTCCGGGAGCGGGGTCTGCTTTCAGAAGAATTGAAAAGGAAGGTTCTTTCCGCGGAGAGTAAAGCGGAGCTCGAAGATATTTATCTTCCTTACCGTCCTAAGCGGAAAACCCGGGCATCGGCAGCCCGGGAGGCGGGACTGGAAAGTCTTGCGGAGACGATGTTCCGGGCCGCGGAAGATCCTCGAAAGGCTGCCCCCGGTTATATTAATCCGGAAGCAGGTATTGAATCTCTCGATGACGCGCTGGAGGGGGCAAAAGATATTATTGCGGAGACTGTCAGCGTTGATGCAGACATCCGGGGGAACTTGCGGGACCTTTTCTCGCGGAAGGCTTATCTGATTTCAAAAGCCGCCCGGGGAAAGAAGGAAGCGGGAAAAACATATCGTGATTATCAAAACTACCATGAACCGGTTAAACGTGTTCCTTCCCACAGAATCCTGGCAATCCTTAGGGGGGTGAAGGAGGGACTGCTTACCATTCATGCCCTTCCGGAAGAGGAAGATGCTTTGTCTATTCTCTTTTCCCGCTTCCGGGTTCCGAAAACTCCATGGTCGGATTATCTCAAGGACGCCCTCGAAGATGCCTACCGAAGACTGCTTGCACCATCCCTCGAGCGGGAACTCCTCTCAACCTTAAAGGAACGCGCAGACCATGAGGCAATTCGGGTTTTTACGGAAAATCTAAGAGAGATCCTCCTGGAGGATCCTTGGGGGAGTCGTCCGGTTTTAGCCCTGGATCCCGGGTACCGTACCGGCTGCAAGGCGGTTTCTCTAGATGATGGAGGAAATCTACTCCATAACGTAACCGTATACCCGCTTCCTCCCCATAACAAGACAGAAGAAGCGGCAAAGATCTTAAAAGATGAAGCTTCTCGATTCAACCCGACAGCGGTGGCGGTGGGAAACGGAACCGGCGGAAGAGAAGCGGAAGCATTTTGCCGGAATGCCCTTCCCCGCATCCCGGTAATCTCTGTTAACGAAAGCGGAGCTTCGGTATATTCCGCGTCGGAATCTGCCCGGAGAGAATTTCCTGATAAAGACGTTACGGTTCGGGGCGCGGTTTCCATCGGCAGAAGACTTCAGGATCCGTTGGCCGAACTGGTAAAGATAGATCCTGCTTCCATTGGCGTCGGGCAGTATCAGCACGATGTGGATCAGAATAAACTTAAACAGGCTTTAGGAGAAACGGTTATGTCCTGTGTAGCAAAAGTAGGGGTGGAGCTTAATTCCGCCAGCCGAGAACTTTTATCCTATGTGCCGGGTATGACAAAAAAAACAACGGATGCGGTGGTAACTTATCGAGAAACCAGTGGATTATTCCGGAACCGGGAAGACCTTAAGAAAGTTCCGGGAATCGGGGAGAAAGCTTTCCAGCAGGCCGCCGGGTTTCTTCGGATTCGAAACGGAGAAAACCCATTGGATGCCGGCGCTGTGCATCCGGAACGGTACGATCTGGTAATCCGCATGGCACAGGACACCGGTCATACTATACGGCAATTAATGGAGAGTTCAGAAGCAAGGAATACGGTAAACTTACAAAAGTATGTCGATGGAACTACCGGCTTTGCTACTCTGTCTGATATAATGAAGGAGCTTGAGAAACCAGGAAGGGATCCCCGGGAAAGATACACCCCGATGGAATTTTCTTCAGAAATCAGGGAGCTGGCAGATCTAAAGGAAAATATGATATTACCGGGAATCGTAACCAACGTTACCGATTTCGGCGCTTTCGTGGATATCGGGGTCCATCATGACGGATTGGTCCATATAAGCGAACTGTCTGATTCTTTTGTGAAAAATCCCCGGGATGTAATAAAAGTGCGGCAGCGCGTCCGGGTTAGGGTGCTGGATGTAGATACCGACCGGTCCAGAATTTCTCTTTCCCTTAAGGGTTTTTAAAATAATCAAACAGCATTCTCTATTTTTTCGTCTTAAATAATATCCAGGTTTTTCTAACGGTTATGTGCATTATTTTTTTGAAAGGGGGATTGCTTGGCCGGCAATAACACAAAAAAAATCGATTATAAGAAGTTTTGGCCGAGTCTGAAGAGGATACTGAAGCTGGTAAGGCCGGAATGGAAATTCCTCTACTTAGATTAAGAATGTATCTTTTTACTATGTTGACGGTACACCGGTCCCAGTGTATGGATTTTATCCTTAACTTTTCTGAAGGATTCGAGACGCACCGTAGTTGTGGTGGCCCATCGCCTATCCACGATAAAACATGCCGATAGGATACTGGTAATAAAGGCCGGCAAAATAGAAGAAGAGGGACTCATCGGGAGCTGTACGGGCTTTCGGGGTTATACCGCGGGCTGTATGATAATCAATTCAGGGAAACAGAGGGAGTGGAAGATGAGACTATGTAAAAATAACCGGCTCCTAAGATTTTATGGTTTTTTAAAGGGGAAATGGATCTTAAACTACTTTTTCGGGCTGATTTCGTCCAGCTCTCAATCTTTTATTACTGTTTTTATAGCTTCCATGGGAGTAAAATGGATGGCTGATGCCATATCGGAAGGGAGTATGGGATCTCTTATCAATGGAGCGCTGTTTTTCTTTTTCGGATTGCTGGGAGCCATGACCATCATTCCGCTCTTCTGGGTTCTTTTTTACCGTTCCAGTCTGGAAATAAAAAGGAATGTTCTTTATGCCATGTACGATAATGTTTACCGGCTGCCCCAGAGTTATATTGAATCGCACCATTCCGGAGACCTGATATCAAGACTCACAAACGATATAGAAACTTCCGAAAAGACCTTGAACTGGTCAATGAAGCGGGTTTTCCTCAACATGGGGATGACAGCGGGGGGAAACCTTATCTACTCATTAAGCCGGATAGGATTATTCATTATTGGAGGCGTACTGATCCTGGGCGGTGGAATCCCCTGTTTTCCGGATTAAATCTTTCAATTAGGGAAAACGAGGTGGTTGCTTTGGCCGGTTCCTCCGGAGGCGGGAAAAGCACACTGCTTAAACTTTTACTGGGATTTTATAATGTGGATAAAGGCCGTATTCTCCTCTACCATAAGCCCCTTTCAGAGTACAGCCTTAAAGAGTTAAGAAAACAGTTTGCCTATGTGCCGCAGAATACCTATCTTTTTGACGGGACCATTGCGGAAAACATAGCGTATGGCGAACCGGGTGCACCACCGGATCGGATTGAGGAGTGTGCCAGGGCCGCATATGCCCATGGTTTTATTACTCAGCTCAGTGAAGGGTACAATTCCCTTGTGGGTGAAAGGGGTGTGCATCTTTCCGGAGGGCAGCGGCAGCGGATCGCCATTGCCCGGGCCCTTTTGAAGGATTCCCCCATCCTGCTTTTAGATGAGGATACAGCTTCTCTGGATTCCGAATCGGACCAGGAGGTGCAGAAAGCCCTGGATGTGCTGATGAAAAACAGGACGGTAATTGTCATCGCCCACCGCCTTTCAACCATAAGGAAGTGCGGCCGGATTCTGGTGATCGAAGAAGGTGCTGTCCGGGAAGAGGGAAGTCATGAAGAACTAATGAAAAAGAACGGACGGTATGCCGAACTGTACGCAATGCAGTTTGGGTAATAATATATAAGCAAAGAGCAAAGGGCAGTCTGTTAGAAAACTGCTGGAAAACTTTTTTGGAGTATCCATGAAACAATCTCCCCGGGTCCTGTTAGTTGAAGATGAAGCTTTGGTAAGAATGGCTATGCGTCTTATGCTCCAGAAACTCGGGTGTATTATCGTGGGAGAAGCTTGGTCCGGAGAAAAAGCTATTGATCTTGCGTTAGCATCAAAACCGGATTTAACATTTCTGGATATAAGCCTGTCGGGGAAAATGGATGGAATCGAAATTGCTCAAAAAATTAGTAAACAAATTGAAACAAAGGTGGTCTTTGTAAGTGCCTACGACCACTCCGAGAAGATAAAACAAGAATATCCATTTTCTAACTATATCTTTTTTGGAAAACCAATTAAAGAGGATGAGCTAAGGAATGTGATAGACCGTTGGTAATAATGGACTCCGATCCGGATTCCTAATAAGCTTAACCCGGTCAGTCATGCAGTACTTTTGACCTTCTCAATTAAAATGCCTAAAAGGAGAAGAAACAAAGAAATACCGAAGGCAACTTTTACTGGCTTAGCGAGTTTTTTCATAGGCAAAATCATATATCTTCTTTACACATTAGGCACATTGGTATGAGGAAATTTACCCGTTCTGAAACTATTGAAATACCCGAAGGAGTGATCCGGGTTGTGATCCGTGGTCACGATCAAGCCCACAACTACGGAGGACAAATCATCATTCTCAATCTTGATACAGAAGAAATTAAGAAGATCAAACAGGGACCGGAAAAGATAACAGACCTCCCTTCTGAATAGTTGTCCACTAACGGTGAGGGTGATACAATTGCCTCCAGGAGGAAGTATGTCCCGATATGCAAAAATCGGCCTCATAGGCCATACCCATCCGCTTTTTGGAACTACTGATTCAAAAATTTTAGTTGATAAGATGATCAGCTTCTGGAAAGATCAGTTTCCACCGGCTCTGCTGGATAAACCCGATCTGATACTGGTTCCGGAATGCTGTGACCGGCCGAAGGATCTGCAGGATGATAAACAGCTGTTACCGGATTATTACCGGTTCCGGGGAAAAAAGATCCTTGAATTATTCCGGGAAACTGCCAGAAAGAATAACTGCTACATGGTATATTCTGCTGTCCGGGAATTGGAAGACGGCAGTTTTAGAAACTCTCAGACAGTTATCGGCAGAGACGGTGAAATCGCGGGGATATATGATAAAGCCCATCCCGTATTCTCGGAGCGTGAAAAAGGAGGAATCCTCTGCGGCAGCGGGTACGGTCTTATTAGCTGCGACTTCGGTACGCTGGGGTGTCTTATTTGTTTTGATCTTAATTTTGATGATCTCAGGGAACTGTATAAGTCTAAAGGTCCGGATCTCCTCCTGTTCAGTTCCATGTATCACGGGGGATTGATGCAGGGGTATTGGGCATACTCATGCCGGAGTTTTTTTGCCGGAGCTATTGCCGGACCTATCTTGCCTTCGCAGATACGGAACCCGTTTGGCGAAATTGTGGCTGCTACCACGAATTATCACAACACGGTGACTGCGGCAATAAATTTAGACCGATGCATGGCTCATCTGGACAAAAACCGTGAAAAACTTGCCGAAATGAAAAGAAAATACGGTCCTGAGGTGCATATTCATGATCCCGGTAAGGTGGGAAGTGTTATGATACAGAGTCTTTTGGAAGAAAAAACTGCCGTAGAGATGGCAAGGGAGTTTGATATAATCCTTTTAGATGAATATTTCAATTCATGTATCGATTTTCACGCCCAGCCGGAGAATATCGGCAGTCCAGGGAGGTGGAAAACCTAGCTGCCCCGGCTGATGGCAGTGTTTCTCCATCAATCAATGTGATGTCATTTAAAATAATAGAGACTCTCATGATTTCCCTACTCCAAGACAGCCATATAAACTCCGCGGACGTTATTAGGACATGCGTTGAATATGATTCTTTTTCCGGACCGGTCAAATACCGGATGCGGATCCACCCGCCGTTCCTTTAGCGGACCCTCGTAAGAAGGCCTGGCAGCTATGCGTACGAGTTCGGTCTCTTCTCCTGTTTCCAAATTTATCCACCGGAGAGCAGTGGTTCCATCATTATAGGGGGATTCGTACTCGTACCAGTCCGTGAGGAGAAATCTGCCTTCCGGATGAATCGATGGGTGGCCGGAACCGGTCATGCCTGGAACAAGAACCCTACGGTCTGTTCCGTCCCATCGGAACTGGACGAACCTAAGCCCGTGTTCATTCCCTTCTAGTGCAAGATTCATGATGATGTGTTCTCCATCGGGATGCCATTGGGGATGATGTCCCCGGAAGGTACCCCAGACCGAGGGAGGCATTGCCATGAGGATATTTTTTCCGTCCGGATCCAAGGTGATGAGGAAGATCCGGGCTCCGCCGACTCCGCGGGGCCGCCACCGGATAACCGCCATAATTCTGGTTTGCTGCCGGTTCCATTTTAGGTGGAAGCAGTAAAAATCCCCCTCTTCCAGGGTGCAGGGCTTGATCTGCTCACGCAGTTTTGAAACGATTTTAGAAAGGGGTAAAAGGAGATCCTGTTTTCCTGTGACTGTATCGGTAATCCAAATCCCGTCTTCTTCAGGGGCGCCGGGAAAAAGAGGAAATCGATTTGGAGGAACCCGTACTCCGTACCCTGTTTGGGTCAAACACATCCGGGTAAGATCCGGGGACAGGGCTTTTTTCCCGTCCGGTGAAACCATGTAGACAGTTCCTTCCAGGTCCTGCCTTAAACCGTTCAAGAGATCCAGTTTGACTCCGAAAGGCCGCCATTCTGTTGTGTCCATGTCGTTAAAGTAAAGTTCCCGGTCGGTTTTTCCCCACTGGCACTGAGCACCTAACTGAGTGTCCCAGCCGCGGGTTTTAGCGACAGATGCAGCTTTTCTTGTTTCCAGGTCAACTGCAACAACTTCCGCCTCCTCACCGGGAGCGGGACTCATGTTTTCATAGGGGTAACGGGTGACCGCCAAATACCGGCCTGAGGGGCTGATCGGTGAAGTGTCGAAAAACCGGTGCCAGCATCCTGAAAGATTGGGGGTGAGATGACGTATCTCAACAGCGGGATCATACTTCCGGTAGCGGGGGAATTCTCTGTGCATTATACTGTCCCCAGCCGGTTCGGTCTTTCCGGCAGAGGTCCGACTCCGTCTTCCCAGTCGTACCCGGAGAGAAAGTTAGCTCCGGGATACCGGGTAACAGGCATGTCCAGTTCCCGAACCAGCTCAAGCGCATCCTGACGGAACCCCTGCTCGTCCGCCGTCGGGTGGTCCGGTTCGTATATGCCTTCGTAAACGGCCCGTCCCAGATGCTCGATGAATCCTCCGTAAAGTCTGGGATCTATGGTATCAATAGTTACCTTCGGATGAAGAAAGAGTTTCGCTTTCATTGTGCCTCCCTATTTGCTTAGTAATGCCAAGATTCTTGTTCATGCCTAAAAGGCATTCTAAATCTTTATAATAAGAGGATCAAACTAGCTAAACCCAGCAATTCCCGGTCAACACCTTGTGTTATTTAGAAGAGGCCATAATTACATATAATATATAAATTTAAATCGGGTAGACCGGAAATTTCCGCTGCTAGAACATAATTTTGGCAATAGTAAAATAATGTAACCCGATTTATTTGATCTTTTTTTCTCTTGACATTTTCTACCATTCACCATACAGTTTTCCCAATGATTAAACCTTCTTATCCCGCAGCTCTATACCTCAGCCTTCCAAACCTCGCCATGGGCGGGGACTGCGTTTGTGAGCTGATGGAGTTGTAGAAGGAGCTCCATTTTCGAAAACGATAGCCCGTCCCCGTTATCCGGAGGCGGGCATTTTTTTTAACAGAGGAGAACGAATATGGCAAAGTACAAACCTTATCCGCAGCCCAATATGGAACAACGGTTTTGGCCTGACAAGAAAATCGAACAGGCACCCAGGTGGTGCAGCGTAGATCTCAGAGATGGAAATCAGGCGCTGGCAATTCCCATGAGTATCGGTAAAAAACTGGCGATGTTCGATCTCCTTTTGGATATCGGCTTTAAAGAAATCGAAGTCGGTTTTCCGTCGGCCTCAAAAATTGACTTTGATTTTACCCGGCGGCTCATTGAAGAGGGAAGAGTTCCTTCGGATACCGCAATCCAGGTGTTGACCCAGGCAAGGGAGGATCTGATTTCCCGGACGGTAGAAAGTGTTAAGGGTGCCGATAGAGCGGTTATTCATCTTTATAATTCAACCTCAACTCTCCAGCGTAAGATCACGTTCAGGATGTCCATGGATGAGGTAAAAGATCTAGCCGTTAAAGGCGCAAAGCTGGTTAAAAAATATGTACAGGAGCTTAAGGGAACCGATGTGATGCTTCAATACTCTCCGGAGAGTTTTTCCGATACGGAAACTGATTTTGCCCTGGAAGTCTGCGAGGCGGTGATGGACGTGTGGGAGCCGGACGCGGATAATCCGGTTATTCTGAATCTTCCGGAAACAGTCCAATACGGAACCCCCAATGTGTACGCCGACCAGATAGAATGGTTCATCACCCACATGAAAAATCCGGAAGCCGCGGTAATCAGCCTCCACACCCATAACGACAGAGGAACCGGAGTTGCTTCATCCGAACTTGGTATGCTGGCAGGAGCCGCCCGGGTGGAAGGAACCTTGTTCGGAAATGGTGAACGGACCGGGAATGTCGATCTTGTGACTGTTGCTCTAAATCTTTTCAGTCATGGAATAGAGACGGGTTTAGATTTCTCCGATCTTCCAAAGGTACGGAGAATTTATGAGGACTGTACTGGAATGGATGTCCCTCCGCGGCATCCTTACGCCGGCGATTTAGTATTTACCGCCTTTTCCGGTTCTCATCAGGATGCAATAAAAAAAGGTATGGACCGGCGGAAGGACCTTGGAGAAAATGCACCCTGGGAAGTGCCTTATCTTCCCGTCGATCCCCGGGATGTCGGCAGGAATTACGAAGCAATTATTAGAATAAACAGTCAGAGCGGCAAAGGCGGAGTTGCCTATGTTTTAAGCCGGGAATACGGGTATGAGCTTCCCAAGGGGATGCACCGGGAACTAGGAAAAGCGGTAAATGATCTCTCCGATGAATTGGGACGGGAAATTGCCGCGGATGAAATCTTGAGTCTATTCCGTAAGGAGTTCCTGCAGCTGGATTATCCGTTAAGGATAGTTCATTTTCATACCGAACAGGATTCAGAGGGAGACGGGAAAACCTTATGGCGGGGTAAGATGAATCTTAAGAACCGGGAGTTTGAAACTCAGGGAAGGGGTAACGGTCCGATTGATGCCTTTGCTGAAGCCATCGAACAGGCTGGAATTACCGGTTTTTCCATCATGGATTTTCACGAACAGTCTTTAGGAACCGGGTCAGGAACAGAGGCTGTGGCGTATGTAGAAATTGAATCTGCGGAAGGCGAGAAAACATGGGGAACCGGAGTGGACACCAATATCGGGAATGCCGGGATTAAGGCGTTTTTAAGCGCAATAAACCGGGCTTATCGGAAGGTTCCCTTTACTGTTTCGAAATAACAGATGAGTAAGGAACAGCGAATGCGAGATCGGTACGATGATGACCGCTCGGGAAGGAAAGATTGATGAACTACTCTCTTTGGTTGAAAAGAGTCCGCGGGAAGCCCTTGGCCGGGTAGGTTGACGCTGTCATGAGGGACGAACTTTTTAAAGCCATTGACCGGGACCGCCTATCTGACAGACTTTGGGAATTGGTTCAGATTCCCAGCCCCACCGGAAATGAACGGGATGCAGCTTTCCTTTTTTCCCGGTTAGCCCAGGAAGCCGGAGCTTTAGTAACCCTCGACGAAACCCAACCGGAGAGTCCGGCAGTTATAGCAAGACTCAAAGGAATCCGACCGGGAAAAACCCTTCAGTTAGCGGGTCACCTTGATCACATTCCTCTGCCTCACGAGCCTCCAAGACGTACCGCGGAGGAAATTTCAGGCCGGGGTTCCGCGGATATGAAGTGCGGATTAGCAGGAATGCTTGAACTGCTGGATGTTTTCGCCCGGGAAAGAGATTTTCCCGGGGAACTGCTCGTAACGGCGTACGGGCTTCATGAAGCTCCCTACGGGGATTCTTCCGTACTACTGGATCTCCTTTCCCGGGGAATGAAAGGGGATGCCGCATTGGTCTTTGAAGGGCCGGAGGACAGACTGGTCCTTAAGGGGAAGGGGCAGGCAATATGGGACTTGGAGATACGGAGACGCGGAAAGGTTACCCATGAATTATTCCGTCATCCCGATGACAACGCCCTTCTTCCTGCCGCACTCACCTTACTGAAAAACATGGCGGAGAATCCGTTCCGGGAAAGACCTCAGGACACCTTGCTAGGACCTGAGAGTCTATTTGTCGGTCAGATTCATTACGGAGACTTTTACAACCGTATGCCTGTTACCCTTAATGCTCAGGGAACAGCCCGTTGGAACCCGGATAGATCTCTTCGGGAAATCGAGGAGGAGTTGGGTACTCTTATTTCGATAGATCAGCTTCCTGAAGGGATAAAGGCAGAGGTAAAAATGACTTTAGTAGGAGAATCGTTTTCCGTGGATCCTGAAGCTGAAATCGTTACAGCTTACCGAAGTGCCTTCCGGGAATTGCTGGGTCATTCTCCCAAGGAGGAGGGGGTTATGTCGGTTTTAGACACTTCCCGCATAGTTCCCTATGGCGGAATACCTGCTGTCCCCATCGGATACGATCTTTCCACCGCCCACGGCGATGTTGAGTATATCCGCCTGGACCGGGTGATGGAAAGCACAATTTTGGCCGCGGCAGTGGCGGACAACTATTTACGGTAGAAACAATTCCCGGTCGCGCTGAAAAATTGCAGCTACGGTAGCGTATAGGTTTGCCGCGAGTGGGCCTGCGTGTTTGGCATATCAAATTAGCCTTTTATGGCTCCGCTTACAAAGGTATCCTGAATTCTGCGGCTCATGAAGAGATAGAGAACCAGGGTCGGGAGGGAGCTTATCATCAATCCTGCCCCTACTTGCCCCCAGGTAGTAACGTACTGCCCGACCATGGACATTATTCCAACGGTAAGTGTTTTTAGCGCTCTTTCGTTAATAAAAGTGATAGCGAACATGAGCTCATTCCAGGAGAGCAGGTAGGTGAAAATAGCTATTGTTGCCAGGGCGGGTAACAGCAGAGGAACCACGATGATCATAAAAACCCGGTACACTGAATAACCGTCTATAAACGCGGATTCTTCTATTTCAACGGGGATGCCTTGGATGAATCCAACCATAATATAAATATTCAGGGAAAGACTAAAACCGACGTATGAGAAAATAAGGCTCCACCTTGTATTGAGTAAAGATGTTTTCGCGAATACGACAAACAGAGGGAGCAGCACCGCGTGAAGGGGGATCATAAGTCCGAGCAGAAAAGCAAGAAGGATCAACTTTCTTTTTTTCAAGTTGAATCTTACCAGGGCATAGGCGACCATTGAAGAAAGCAGCGCTGAAAATACGATAGTCCCGCCGGTGACAAGTACACTGTTAAAAAAATATTGTCCGACATTGCCGGTGGTAAGGGCGTATGCGTAATTTTTCCATAGGAATTTTTCCGGAAGCCCCAGAGCGTTTCCCGCGAAAATTTCGGCATTGGACTTAAGGGAAATAAGGAAGAGATATACAAGCGGAAAAATTTGGATTACGGCAAAAAGTGCCAGGAGAACATAGATAGCTGATTTCCAAAGCGAAGTCTTGTTTTTCATCCTTTCAATCCTATAGTTCATGTTTTTTTCGGAAAACGCGCTGGATTATGAGTGTAAATAAAAGACATTCCAGGACTATGATGAGGGCGGCGGCGCTTCCCATCCCGTATCTGGATCTGGAAAATATCATGGTGTACATATAGGTTGAAGGCACCTCCGTTGAGTGAAGCGGCCCCCCGTTGGTCATGACGTAAATAAGGTCAAAAAATTTGAACGAACCGGTTACCGCGAAGATCACTGATACTCGTATCATGGCGGTGATCATTGGGATGGTGATTCTAAGGGACCGCTGCAGCCATCCGGCTCCATCGATAAGGGCCGCTTCGTTTATTTCATCAGGTATCGATTTGATTGCCGCGTACAGGAGCAGCATATGATATCCTATGTACTGCCAGAGAATCGGGATGAACACGGACTGCAGCGCTATACTAGGATCACCCAGCCAGTTCATTACCGCATCTTCCAGACCGAGAGAGATTAACAGGTTATTGAGCATCCCGTATTTTGGCGAGTAGATTTTAAGCCATAACTGCCCGATAACTACACTGGAGAGGAGAACAGGAATAAAATAGACGGTCCTGAAAAATCCTTCTCCTTTAATCGTCTTTGACGCAAGAGCAAGGGCGATAAGAAGCGCGATGGGGATTTGTATGAATACAGAGAAGAAGGCTAGCAAAAAAGAATTTATCAAAGATTTTACAAAGACTTTGTCCCGGAATAATTCGGTAAAATTCGCGAGGCCGGAAAAAATCATTTTCCCGTATCCGTTCCAGTTCAGAAGAGAGTAGAATACCGATATACCCAGGGGGATGATAACAATAAGCAGATACACCCCAACAGCACCGCCGAGAAAAACCGGTATTCTTCCTTTTTCCGTATATAAAGCCATGAATAACCTCAGATGCTATTGATGTTATGTATCTCTGTCTGCTCCCGGGGAGCAGACAGAGACAAGAGAGTAATTAATAATTCTACTGAACGTTTGCCATTTCTTCAGCATATTCTTCCGGAGTAATAGTACCGCCGAACAATTCCGCGACAAGATTTTTATGAGTAGTGGCAGCGTCTCCTGTCAGGAAAACATCCCACCATATCACCATAGCTTCGGCGGATTCGGTAAGATCCGCTACCTGTCGAGTCAGCTTATTCAGTTCCACGTCATCGGGGATTTCCACTTTAAATGTTGGGAGACCTGAACCGAGGATGTAGGATTCCTTGGCCATGTTTTCAGCGAGGAACGCCATTATTTCTACAGCAAGAGCCGGGTCATCGGTCTCAGAATCGATCATAAAACCTTCACCCGCACCGCCGAAGAATTCATTTTTGCCGCCTTTCCCGCCGGACACAACCGGAAACCGGATCGCGTCAATTTTTCCAGCCACACTGGACTGGTCAGAGTAGATTGATCCGTTGAACCAGCTGCCCATAAAATACATTGCCGCGTCTCCCTGAAGGAAGGCAATCTCGGATTCATCTCTGGAAAGCGCGAATATGGACTCATCAAAACCTTCGGCTTCAACAAGGTTTACCAGTTTCCGCGCGGCATCGATGAATTCCGCCCGGTCGAAGGTTACTTCGCCCTTCAGAGCCTGAGCACAAAGTTCAGCTCCGGCGGTTCTTAACGCGAGGACATCGTACCAGAACATTCCCGGCCAGAGATCTTTCTCTCCAACTATAATCGGGGTAATATCGTTGTCTCTAAACGTCTTTATCGCATTGATCAGTTCATCATAGGTTTCCGGATATTCCAATCCGTTCTGGTTAAAAAGTTCCCGGTTACAGTATAATGAAGCAATCTGCATGCCGAAAGGAAGACCGTAGGTTTTTCCGTCATAAATGAAGTTCGCTTCCGATCCTCCTACCAGACGTTCTCTTATTCCCTGACTGTCCAAGTACGAATCGATTTGAAGGATTTTTCCGGCTTCCACAAAGGGCTGGGCAAAACCGGCACCCCACACGTAAAAAATGTCCGGAACTTCGTTCGCTGCTACCGCTGTTTTGATCTTTGTTTTGTACGACTCAGGATCAGCACTATCGTGCTTGAACGTTACATTGGGGAATTCAGCCTCCGCGGCATCAAGCGCCTTAAACCAGGCCCGGGAATTCGCGTCGATTGACTGGGGATCACTCCAAAGGGTCCAAATCGTAATTTCCTTTTCCGCGTCAGCAGCGTCACTGTCCTGCTGCCCTCCCGCAAAAACAAATCCGGCAGTGAGTATCACTGCAAGACACATGAAAAAAATTCGTTTCATGAAATACCTCCTAATAATATTTCTTTTATTATCAGGGCAGAATGAGGAAAATTGAATACAGAAATATTACCTGAAGGTATAAAAATTTTACCTTTCATGTGGTAGTATGTCTGACATGATCAGGTTCCGGGATTTATCCATGCAGTCCCAACTCTCAATCGCGTATTTAGGATTGATCATTTCAACAACTATTATCTGTCTCGTTATATTTAGTTACATCAACATTAAGACTTTGAACGAAAAAAACAAAATCCTTTCCGAACAGAAACTTTCAGACCTGTCATCATCACTTTCTGTTCAGATTCAGGATGTGAACAAATCATCAAAACTTATTTTAGCGGACCGGGATGTGCAGGCCCTTATGGAAAATACAGACCGTACAGTCAGAGCGGTAATTTGGAACAATGTCCGCAAACGACTGGATCTGATGGTCGAGAACGATCCGCTCATTGAATCAATCTATATGTTCACGTTGTCCGGAGACCTTTTCGCGGTTGATATTGAAGCCAGGACGGCGGTTCAAATCCGCGGTATGTCTGATGCCGTCTGGCTGGATGATGTTATCAGTCTAAAGGGAGCGGCATCGTTCTATAGAAACGGGGGCGGAATTTTTTCCGGAGACGCGTATCAAAACGCTATAACGCTGATTCGGATAATTAATGATTTAGAAACGCAGAAAGCTATCGGTATTCTGATGCTTAATATTCCTATTCCTCAGATTCTTTCTAACCTTGAGGAACCGGATTCGGCAATATCAATTCATACTACCGTAAAAAATGATTCTCGCTCCTTGTTTGAAAGCGAATGGAGCGGACCGTGGATGGATCCGGTACAGGCCCAGAGTACTGAAATTTTTGTGCGGATTCCTCCAGTCCGGGAAAAGATTTTTGATAAATCCGCGTTTGCCGGCACCGCGGTCATAATCATCCTGGTTAACAGTCTGTTTGTGTTTCTCGGTTCTTTTATTGTTAACCGGAGGTTTACACAGCCTATCCATACCCTAACCGTAACAATGAAAGGAAAAGGGGCGGAGCAACTTGATCCTGTGACAGTTGAAGACCGTAATGATGAAATAGGTCTGCTGCAGAACGGGTACAATACCCTTATCAAACGGATTCACCAATTAATTATAAAAGAAAGAAAGGATCAGGAGGAGAAACAGAAGGCGGAACTTTGTGCCCTTCAAGCGCAGATTAAACCTCATTTTTTATACAATAGTCTTGATGCTATTGCGTTGTTGGCAATTCGGGACGGAAGTCAGGACAGTTATCAAGCCTTGAAATCTCTCGGCCGTTTTTTTAGAACGTCCCTCAGCGGAGGAAAAGACAAGATATCCGTCGCGGAAGAACTGGCTACGGTAAAACGGTATATGGAAATACAGGAAATCCGTAATTCCGGAATATTCAGTGTAACGTACTCGATAGATGAAGGGGTAAAGAATCTTTACATCATCAAGATACTTCTTCAACCCCTTGTGGAAAACGCGCTGTACCACGGAATCAAACCGCTTCATGAGCCGGGAAATATTCATATCCGCTGCGGGAGAAAAAACGGATGCCTCCTTTTGGAAGTAGAGGATAATGGAAAGGGTATAGAAAATCCTGAAAAGGTTTTATCCCGAGGGTACGGGCTCAAAAACATCAAAGATCGGTTGAGAATAGCGTACGGCAAAAAAGCCTCGCTTGATATTTATAGTGTTCCTGCTGAAGGAACCATTGCTAGAATTTTGATCCTGGAGGAAGCGGTTCATGAGTGAAATCGGTTTATATTCACTTTGGATTGTGGATGATGAAAAACCTGTTTTGGATTTACTCAAGAGAAGCATTCCATGGAAGCATTTGGGAATAGAAATAACGGCGGAAGCGGGAAGTACGGAGGAAGTGATTAAGCTGCTGTCAAACTCGGAAGCGCCGGATATCATGCTTACAGATATTTTGATGCCGGGGAAAAACGGTATTGAACTGGCGTTCCATATGCACCGGCACCATCCTGAAACGGTGGTCATTCTGCTTACGGGTCATGAGCGGTTTGAATTTGCTCAAAAGGCGATTGAAGCAAAAGTGTTCTCCTTTCTGCTTAAACCGATAGATAACGAAGAAGTAACCGATATCATCTCTAGAGCTTCTTACGAAAGTTTTGAACGGAGGACGGTTAGTATTCCGGAAGAAAATAATTTTTCCTATGTGCAATCATACCTTTTTAAAGAATTCCTTCGGGGGAATATTTCTGCGGAACAGGATATCGCGAAAATTCGAGACTTGCTTAATTTAGGTTCCCATGATGATTTTTACCAGGCGGCAATTTGCCCGTATCAGGACAGCGCGTCCGAATTAAAACGGTATTTGGAACAGGCTCATTTTAATATAAATCTATTAAAAATAGATTCGGAGGGGATTTTTATTATAAGGAATCCTGAAACAGATGTTTCTATCCCGATTTATCGGTATAAACAAAAGGCCGGTCTTACCGTTTTTGCGGGACACAAATATCGGGGGTATACCGGCATTCAGAGAAGTTACAGAGAAGCAGTAAAACTATTTTTGAATTTAAAATCACAACTGTATCAGGACGGGCATAATAGTCAGGTTACGGAGACCATCAATCTCCTTGAATTCTTTTTGACCATGGGAAACAAGACAAAATGCGAAGAGATAGTCGATGATTTGTTTGATCATCACTTGTCCCACACCATGGATAAATCAAAAACAACCGCTTTAGCGACCAGAATAAGCGCGAGAATTACGGATATACTTCCTGAAATAGGCTTTCCGGCACAGAATCTGCTTCCTGATCCTTCCCAGACACTTACGGAATATACACTTAGTTTGAAGACACAAAAAGAAATAATAGATTTTCTTGTTTCCCTAGTCCAGAATGTCTGCCGGTATGTTTCCGATCATCACGAGCAGTCAGAGTCGAGAGGGTTCATAAGGATAAAGCATTACGTGGAAAAAAATTTTCGGGAACCAGACTTGTCTTTGGGTAAACTGGCCTCTCTGTTTGATTTCAATCCATCGTATATCAGCAGAAGCTTTACTAGAAATACCGGGTGCACATTCAAACAGTACCTTACCAGGCTCCGAATTGAGAAAGCGGTGGATCTTCTCTCATCAAGTGATGAACCCGCGTATTCGATAGCTGAAAAAGTTGGATTCCCCGAGTCACATTACTTTAGCACCTGCTTTAAAAAACAGCTGGGAATTTCTATAAGTGATTTTAGGAAACAGTATGTGAACCGGAGGGAATAAACCGCGGGTATGCGCAGATTGGGCAGGAGGATTAGCGGTGGTGATTTGGGCTGCCGGAGTTTGGCCGGCGTGTACATTATCTCGATATCTTCTGGCTGTACGGTAATGAAAGCCGCTGGGGTCTTTTTTTGGTAGTGCTCATGCTGTTGACGGCGGTGTTGACAACCCATCCCATACATGATAGCTTTTCACCCTATCGAAAACATTCGAGCATCGGGCTGTAGCGCAGTGGTCTAGCGTACATGACTGGGGGTCATGGGGTCGGCGGTTCAAATCCGCCCAGCCCGACCTATGCTTATCGAGGATAAGCCTGTAGGGGTTCGCGGGGAAGCGCAGCTTCCTCCGCGTAAAAAAGCCCTTCCCGCAGCATGATTGGGAAGGGCTGTTAACTTCATCTGTTCCTTACTGCTTTGTATACACCGTGATATTCCCGCTGGTATGACATCCATGGGCTATTTCCGCTATACCGTCGGCGTTTAGATCGCCTGCAATGACCCGGTCGCCCTTGTAAAAAACATTGGTTATGGATCCCAATTCGGTAAACCCGCCGCTGCCTTCGGAACCGTCCCACTGGATGATGTATATGTCGCCGTTTCCGTCGTTTTCCTGGCTTGCTCCCCAGATTATTTCATCGATTCCGTCGCCGTTGACGTCTCCTGCCGCAATTGAATCCCAATACATGATGTCCACGCCGGGCGTGTAAGCTGCTATTACGTTTCCATTACTGATGTCGTAAATCTGTATTTCGCCGAGGTAGTTTTCTCCTAAAGGATCGTGCTTTAAGATTATTACTTCAGCCTGATTATCTCCGTTTAATTCTCCCACAGTCATCTGATCCCCGTCAATATACCTCTGGGGAAGATCTCCTGTCACCGGCCCATTGTCCGGATACCGTATTTCTATCTCATCCGCGGTATTCAGAGCTGTTGCAAACTCCCAGCCGGGAAATGTCCCGTCCAGGTTTCCCGCGCCGATACAGTCGCCCGGGTTTGTACCATAGCCGGTGATTTCCGAAACAATCTTGTCCGAAGCTGTTGACCGGGGGTCTATGACATATATATTATCGTCGTAATCCATAAAGATGATCTCATCCAGATAGTCGCCGCTGGATTCACCGTCTACATTGAGCTTTTCTTCGTCCCTGTGGTAAAAATCGCCGCTGGATATTCTGTCTCCGTAAATCCAATTATCGTTACTGTCTTTCGCGCGGTCGAAAGGGAATCCGAAAGCAGCGTTTGTATCGAATGATTTTACTTCCTCCATCGTCCCGTCGGTTTGGTTGTATTGGTACAGGTAAAAGTAATCCTGGGCTACACTGTGCAGCAGTTCGAGATATCCGGATCCTCCCGAATCAACGAAATCTCCCATGGTCAAATCCTCGAATTGCTGGAATGCGGTACTGCCGGAGAGATTGATAGCCGCGAACTGGGAAAAAGTGAGTGTATCCGCGTCCAGGGTGGAGAAAAATTTTACCGATGAGGCAAGGTCGTTAGCATTGGAATCCGACAAATATTTGATATCTTCGGTAAGGATTACCTTCTTCCCGCGGAAATTGGGCTGGTCGTAGAGCGCCGCCTGAAAGTCTCCTTTTATGATGACTGACGATACCGTGTTGTCGGCAGCTGTTCCCGAATCCAGGGTTTCCTGGCTCAGATCCAGAATGTTCCCGTCTCCCAATGGCGTAAAGGTCCTATAATCCCCTTCATAATTGCTGTGTTCAAAAAGAGTGATTCCGTCGGGAAGACTTTCTCTGTTTACCGAATCATCGGTAACGGGGCCGTATATTGCGGGGTGAGTCTGATCGTCTCCGTCGGTTGCTTCTTCGTAATCATTTCCGTCAGAATCTCCGTCACTGTTGGTGTTGTTGTCATCGGTGCCCCAGGAGAGTTCCTGCCTGGCTGTTAAACCGTCGCCGTCCTTGTCTTCGGTATGAAAGATGAGGACATTGTCACCGGCCTGTATTTCTATCTCGGAAAGATCATAACTTATATCCGGAGTGTACCAGTCGGTGCCTTCCATTCCCTCTCTGGTGTAGGTGTGGATAATGATCCAGTAGCCTGCGGTTTCACCGGTTAAAGCCCCGTCCGCGGTAATATCGTTGAAAGTTTTTAGATTGGTCTGGTCTGTTCCGTTGCAGGTTACGGTACCGATTTCATATTCCAGGTTTAAAATGTCGGTAACCGCGGCAGCCAAAGTTGTACCGGGCTCGTTCTGCTTGTAATTGGTAGCCACTAAATATTTCTCGGGCACCAGGGGATTACCGTTACTGTCTTCTAACCCCGGACCGTAATCAATAATTATGGAAGTAGTTTTGGTTCCTATTTCGGTGGTGTTGTGGACATACGGTTTTTCATTTTCATCGACTAATTCATAACTTTCCACATCAATTATCAAATTCTGTGTATCCCGAAGAAGCTTGTGGGTTGTACCGAGATCCATGTCGCCCCCGTATTTAAGCTGAAAACTCTCACCCGGTGCTAACGAAAATGATTGAAAGGTTGAAGTTCCGGTATCCCTGTTGAGCCCGCAAACAGGAGATAAACTCTCCGGTATGACAGGATCGAATTCGGTTGCCTTTAGATAGAGATTTTTAACGGTGAAAGCAATATCACCGATGTTGGAGATTTCAATTATGGTCTGAAGTTCTCCATTGGCTTCCGAATATTCATTGTTTTTTTCATAAGACCGGCATTGATTGTATGTGTCCCTTTTTGAGGCTGTTTGGCTGGCGGAGAAGCTTGTTGAATTAGACGCGGTTGATGTGTAGGAGTAGCTGTATTCGGCACTTACCGTCGTTTTTACACCGGTGACGCTGTATTCCTGCTCAGCTCCCAATTTTACGCCGTGCGTATGTGATGCCGATTTCGTTGCCGTCGTGGTCTGGTCTTTACTCCTGGATGTGGCGGTTTCCGTACCCCAATCCTGCGAGACGGTATTCGATGATCCTTCCGAGGTCGTATAATGAACCACGATAGACGGGAGGCTCTGCAGGGTAAGGCCAATCTTCGGAACATCCGCGACCCTCGGATTAAATTTATGGGGATTTACGGAAGGGTTAAATTGATATGTTGTAATTTCATCTCCGTCACTGTACCCGTCTCCATCTGTGTCGTATAAATCCGGGTTGGTGTGGTAGATAGAGATCTCATCAGTATCTTTAAGTCCATCACCATCAGTATCGTCTGAAGATGAGTTAGGACACCCAATAGAAGTAACTAGAAAAGCTGACAGTATGATAAAAAAAATCAATAATGGTGAAAATTTTAGTTTCATGCTCTCTCCTTTTGAAAACTGCCTCAGCTGAAAACGATTACTGTTTGTATAAAGCGGCTGCAAAAAAATAGGATTTTGCAGGAATCATCCAAACAATAATTTTTTAAAATGATACACAAGGGCTTAATGACATCAATTTAGCACATAGAAGAAAGAAAAACAATATTATTTAATACATCACACAAGGTGTTGACCGGGAATTGCTGTCACAACAGAGCTTCCCTTGTCCAATCGCATACTCATTTATATAATGATAGAAGCTTTGATAACAACAGAAGGTTCTTCATGGATAAAAAATTAATAGACCGCTTTGTTGATGCAAACAGCGATGAGCTAGTCCGTCTTATCAAAGAAATTACTGCCATTCCCTCTCCAACCGGCAATGAACAGAGGAAAGCTGAATATATAAAAAAACTCCTGGATAATATACCCGGTTCCACCGGGGCTGAAATTGATCAGGAGGGAAACGTCCTTTTGTGGCACGATTCGCGGGAGTATAAGAAAGTAACTCTTGCTGTTGCCCATATTGATACGGTCTTTGACGGTACCCGGGAAATACATCCGGAGATAAAAGATGGTTATCTCTGTGCGCCATCCGTAGGTGATAATAGTGCAAATACCGCGGCTTTAATTTTGGCAGCCAGATATATAATAGAAAAAAACTGCCGGCCTGACGGGGGTATCCTTTTTGCTTTTTCCGTGGGAGAAGAGGGAATGGGGAATCTTCAGGGGATGAGGCATCTTATGGCTAAATATAGTGATGAGATTGCGGAAGTCATTGCCGTTGACGGAAAAAGTGAAAAGGTGATGAATCAGGCGGTGGCCTCCAAACGGTTTTCCGTCCGGGTAACGGCACGGGGCGGTCACAGCTGGCATGATTTCGGGAGCGGTAATGCTATCGAAATTGCCGCGGAAATAATCAGAAGAATTTATGACATAAAGGTTCCCCGTGATCCCCGTACAACCTATAACATCGGCTTGTTTGAAGGGGGGAGAAGTGTGAACTCCATCGCCGAAGAGGCATCCTTCTCCATGGATATGCGGAGTGTGGATAAACCAGCGGTAAATCGTTTGGAGAAAGAATTCCGGGATACCGTGACAAATGCGGCAAAGGAGTTTGCCCACCTGGGAGGCAGTGCCGATATTGACCTGCTTGCAGAAAGACCGGGTGGGAAGACACCGGAGGACAGCGGTTTGATCCGGAAGGTCAAAGAAGCCGGAAACCTGCTGAATATGCCGATCTATTTTTATCCCTCCAGTACGGATGCAAATATATCCATCAGTCTGGGAATACCATCTGTAACTTTTGGAATTTACCGGGGAGAAGGCGCCCATACCATGCACGAACGGATCGAAATTGATTCTTTAGTCCAAGGCATGCGGTTTCTCCTCTATGTCTTGACAATATAATTGGAGCTTCATGATGAAGAAAACGAATGTTTGTGTGATATTTACCGAGCAGCACCGCGGAGACTGTCTCTCCTGCGAGGGGCATCCCGTCCTTCTTACTCCCAACATAGACGAGTTGTGGGGAAAAGGAGCAAGATGTTCTCATGCCTACAGCGCCGCTTCGGTTTGCGTCCCCGCGCGCCGGAGTTTCCTGTCAGGACAGTTTCCCGAAACCTACGGTATTTTCGGGAATCCCAATGTGGAATGGAACGCACCTACCCTTCCCGGGATATTAGGCGGTAAGGGATATCAGACATACATGATCGGCCGGAGCATGCACCAGACACCGGTTTGGAAGCGGTACGGCTTTGATCATATGGAAATTTTCGATCACCGGGCGGACCGGGACGATTACGACCGGTACCTGGAGCAATACCAGCCCCCGGGATCCGGGGGATACTACGGCACCGGAGTGATGCATAACGACTGGAGCGCCCGGAGCTGGCACATGAGTGACGGTCTGCACCGGGACGCCTGGACCACAAACCGGGCTCTGGATTTTCTCCAGCGGCGGGATCCCAGTTCTCCTTATTTTATGGTCTGCAGCTACATAGGGGCTCATCCGCCCCTTATTCCGCCGCGATTCTACTTTGACCGGTACCTCCGCACCGGGGTGCCGGATCCGGTAATCGGCGACTGGGCAGTTAAGCCTCCGGATGACGGACTGGGTTTTGGAGTTTGCCCCGCGGGGCCGGAACGGCTCATGGTCAACCTGAAAGGGGAAGCTCTGCTTTCCTGCCGGGCCGGTTATTACGGTCTTATTAATCATATTGATGACCAGCTTCACCGGATATTCATTGCCATAGAAAAACAGAATAAAAAGCGGAACGAGGAAACTATTTTCATTTTCTTTTCCGATCACGGGGAGATGCTGGGAGACCACTATCTGTGGCGGAAGGGACTGCCCTACGAAGGCTCTTCCCGGATCCCCTTTCTGGTCCGGGCGCCTGAGCGTTTCGGCATTACCCCCAGAACTATTGTGGATGCTCCGGTGGGAATTGAAGACATAATGCCCACCGTCTTGGAAATGCTGGATGTTGATGTTCCGGACAGTGTGGACGGAAGGAGCATTCTTCCGCTGTTACAGGGAAAAAAGGCCGAAGATTGGCGGCCCTATATGCATCTTGAATCCGCCTGTACCATACCTTTTCAAGGACTTACCGACGGAGAGGAAAAGTTTGTCTGGTTTACCGAGGACGGCCGGGAACAGTTCTTCGATCTTAAATCGGATCCCGGTGAAACCCGGAATCTTATTGATGATCCTGAAAGGCAGGAACGTATCCGCTGGTGGCGGGAGGAGCTTACCGGCGTTCTGGAGAACCGTCCTGAAGGCTTTGTTAAAAACGGAAAACTCACTCCCGCTCCTTTTCCGGTGGTTCAGCCGGGCAGAGGATATTGACCCGGGAACCGGGAACGGGCTTACCGGACCGGCGGAAACGCCCTGTTTCTGGCAGTGCTCTGCGGGTTTCTGATGATGGTACTCGGGCTGAAAGGCGTCTGGATTTCCTTCCCCGTCGCGGATACTCTGGCATCTCTGGTTACCGTTCTCTACCTGCTCTGGGACAGGAAGAAACAGCGGACTGAGCTGCGGCAGCTACCAAATAACTTCCCGCCTAGTTGAACTAAAATTTTTTGTCAGACTATAAATAAGCATGCTGATCCTGGATTATTTTCTGACAATTACCCCGGGTTTGGTGCTCGGTGCTGCCCTGTTTTTCTTATCTGTACGGCTGGCTTACCGACAAGGAAAATATGAAGCCTGTCTTCGCGGGGCTTTTATCGGGAGTGTTCTTTTCCTTCGGTCACATTTTTCTTGCGTATAATGTAAGGAACGTTGGGATAAGCATTCTGATTTTTGCCCTCTGGGAAGGATGCCTTGCCGGTCTGGTACGGTTCCGGTTCGGTCTGATTCCTGTAGTCCTAACCCACGGTTTAGCTGTTTTCGTGCTGACCTCCGGGTTGTTCTAGAAACAATCGATACTAACGTATCCTTCTGAACAGCTTCAGTTTATGCTTCGAAAAATAATGTACGTTTTATGTAATAAACATTGAACTAATCCCTCGGTTTTCCGTCATAGAGGTGTAGATGAAGAGTGATGAAGAACTGCTGGAAGCTATAGCAGAAAAAAATGAAAACGCCTTCGACCTCCTCTATCAGCGCCATAAAACCGCTGTGTATCGGGCAATCATCCGGATAATACGGAATCCTGATACCGCCCGGGAGCTCTGTACCGAAGCCTTTGTTAAAGTATGGAACCGGTGTGATCAGTGGGACAGGCGGGGTCCCGGCGGCGCGTGGATCAGAAGGATTGCCGTTAATACGGCCCTTGACTGGTTTAGGTCGAGGGAAGGAAAAATTGAAGCCGCTTCAGTCCGACGGAGGGTAGAGGAGTTTTCCGGCCTTCCGGAAGGCAAAGACGCGGAGCCGGATTATCTGCTTATCAGGCGGGAATTACGCCGGACGGTGCAGGAAACGGTGCAGCAGCTTCCTGAAAGTAAAAAAGAAATTATATCACTCTTCCTTGAGGAAGATTTGACCACCCAGGAGATGGCTGAACGGCTTGGAATTCCCGAAGGCACGGTCAAATCGAGGTTCTATTATGCCAGACTGGATTTAAAGAACCGGCTGGCAGATGAGATTTAAGGAGGAAAATTGATGAATGATTGTTCTTGGCACAGAGAATCGATGATCAGATTTTACAAGGAGTATCTTCAGAAATTAGGCAAAGGATTATTTACGGTTACATGCTCAAATACCGGCAGATATACTCTGGATTTGAGAATTGCCTGGGCTAATGAGGAGACCGATTATACCGAGCTCCCCCTTCCTGATGACCGGGGTGTTTTTTCTGTGGACGGTAATAACGTTGTAGTTATACCGATTGCCGAAAAGCCCGATTTCGCGGGAGGAACCGTTCTCTGTGCCGGAGAGCAGGTTCGGGATTTTTTCCTGGACCGGATAGATCCGGAGACAGAATCCGCCGGGCTTCCTGTCGATATTTTATTGCGTGATTTTCTGGACTCCCGGGGACAGATCTGGGACGAAACAAACGTCTGCACCCGTATAATCCATCCGAGACGGCTCCTCAATCCGGAAGGTTATGAGTTCTTTCCGGAATCCTGGGAAGGTATTTTTTGTCCGGTGGATACGCCTGAAGGAAAAGAGGGTAAGGTTGTTACCTTGGCATCGGGCGCTTCCATTGTCCGGGGGATGCTGGTGGGAGCCGGAAAAAAACTTGAGGACCGGATCGGTCCGGTAACATCGTCGATTCCCTTTCTCCTGTTTAACCGTCCACCCAGGATACAGGTGGCCCTATCCCTGATGCGGACCTGCCGTTTTCTGGAAACGGCGGAACCGGCCTTGGTCCGGACAGGATTCGAACCGGAAGACCCTGACTTCTGGTACGGCAGAAATCTGCTTACCGTTTACTGTTCCATGGGGCCGGAGACTCATGAAGAGGGAATTGTCCTTCGCCGGGGGGCGGCGGAAGCCCTCGGGTTTCCCGGCGATTCCGCCCTGGGTATAAGGCTCGCTAACCGGCATGGCCAGAAGGGGATCGTTTCCGCGGTAAAGACTGATAAAAGCATGCCCGTACTGGAAGACGGAACTCCCGCGGACGCGGCGGTGGACCCGGTAAGCATCCATGCCCGGGGGAACATCGGCCAGCTGCTGGAAGCTTCTGTAAGCTGGGAAGCGGAAACGGAAGCCGGTTTTGTAACGGCTGGTCTGGGAGGGCCCCTTCCGGTATTGCCGGAAAAACACAAGCAGATCCTTCGGATAAATGGAAAAGCCTTAGAGAACCCGAGTATTGCCGGCAGGGTCTATTGGGGTGTGTCGGTGATGGACTCCCGGAACCGGATGTCAGTTTCCCGGGGTTCCGCGGACTGCATGCTTCAGGGACGGATGGAGAAGGATGTGCTGCTCCGAAAAAAAGCTTACCGTATACTCCGGGAACAGGCGGGAAAATTAGCGGAACTGCAGAATCGGGAATCTGAATTCTCCCATAGTTTTGAAGAAGTACGGAACCGGCTCGCGGCTTCCGGTATAAAAACGGAAGGAGACGGACGGAAAGGGCTTGCCTTTACTTGGGATGAACCCGAGGGAGAAGCTGTTCTTGAATTGTCCGTTCCCCGGCCCCATCCATGGTTTCCCAGGAAGCTGCTAAAAACCGCGGCCCGTCAGGGAGAAGAAAGGCAGCTCTGGAACCGGCTGGTCCGGGAAAATAAAAACACCGGGAAGACAGGCGGGCTTCCCCGGTCACTTAAAAAAACAGTTCTGTCGGATTTCGACGCGGCGCTGAAGACGTATTTCAGCCGGCTCCTTACGGAGCAGCACATGACTATCCGGGGAAAGGTCCGGAGATCGGCCCGGGGAATGTTCGCCCCGGATTTTTCGCTTGGATTGGACGAGATCGGACTTCCCTCCGGGATCGCCCTTGATCTTTTCGGAAGGGATGAACAGGGACGCTGGGTTCTGGACGCCGAAGAACCGGAATCCGGAGGGGAGATCAGCTCTGAAATCAAAAAACTGCTGACCCGTGAAATGGCCGCCGGCCGGGTCCTCCTGAACCGGGCCCCTACCTTTTCGGATACCGCGCTTACGTCGTTTAAACCGGTCCCGGCAAAGGGACCCGCGGTTACCATCAATCCGATCCTCTGTGAGTGGTTCAACCTCGATTTCGATGGTGATCAGGGTGCGGTATTTGTAATGGTTTCTGAGGAAACCGTACGGGAGGCGGAAGAGCTTCTGTCGGTTAAAGCTCACCTTGCTGCTGATTCTGCCCAGGCGGCGAAGCTTGCTCCGGTTCAGGGGGCCATGACGGGGCTCGCTTTCCTTTCCCTCACGGAAGAGGGACGCGCAAAGATCAGCCGGATTCTGCGGCGGACCATTCCCCCCGGACTTTTAATCCGGGATAATTGCAAGGAGTTCTTGATAGAGTCGGTCAAGACTTTAGAATACGGTGACTTTGAGTCTACCGTCCGGGATTTGTGGGAGTCAGGTTTTCACAGGTATATGGAAACAGGATATTCTCTGTATCCCGGGGGAGTACTTGAACTCTCGGAGCGGATAGCGCCTTTACCGGACAGCGGCAGCTCACCGGAGGAGAATGAGGCCGTTTCCGGACTTATCCGGTCGCTGGATAAATATGAACAGGAGGCGTTCGGATTTCAACTGCTCGCGGTTAAAAGCGGAGCCAGGGGATCGGTACATGATCTGTTGGACCTCTGCGCACTTATCAGCGGGGAAAGTTACCGCGTGTTTTATCTGAAGGCGGCGGAGAATCACCGGCGGATTACAGAAACCATGAGTAACTGGAAAAATAAAATTGTCGCGGGGTTTCCGGATTACCGGGAGTATACTCCCGTCGGAGAAGGGGTTATTGCCAGGGCCATGCGGAGTCCGTATCCCGGGGCAGTTTTCGCGGCGGCAGCGGAGACCGGGGAGCTGGATACGCTGACCGACCGGGATTCCCGGATTTTCGCGGGTTTAGGAGCGGAGTAGAATCCTTAGCCGCGGTTCGGAGAAGGATATGGGAAGCCGTGAGAAAAGCTATTGGACAAAACCGGCTTCCTTCATTTATACTACGTGAAATTTTAAAAGGAGAATAAAAGATATTCAGAACATCCTACAAGGTTCTTTTAGGGATAACTACCGTTGCGGCTATCTGCGGGATACTCACCCTTATCCCCATGAAGGGCGCCTCATATCCGAATATCCTCGGATATAAATCACTCTGCGCCTTCGTTCCGGCGGGGTAGAACTGGCACGGGAAAAAGGACTGGAGACAGTATACGATTTCTGCCCCCTCATGTTTTTTCCGCCGGTTGGCGCGCACGGGATTCACCGGTTCTTCAAGAAGCTCTTCGGCGGCTATCCGAAAGATTACAGCGAAGCATAATCCGGAATACTGCGCATGATGAATATACGGAGCGATTTCCATATCCATTCCTCGGTTAGTTATGATACACCCGATGAGGTATCTGTAGAAAAAATCGCGGAGGTCGCCGCCGGACTGGGATTCAAAGAGATCGGGATAACGGATCATGTGCACATATGCAGTGAAGGGGCGAAAGGTTTTGATCAGAAAAATACTGATAGAGATAAACATGCTGAACTGGGAAATATCATTCGCGGTTCCGAGCGGGATATAAAGATTTATTACAGCTGGGAAGTAGATTATTTCGACGGCGGCCGGTACTCCTTTGATGTGCGGTATGACCCCCCGAGACTTGATTACATTCTTCTGGGACATCATTTTACCGG
Organism: uncultured Spirochaetales bacterium; assembly: GCA_964618265.1. Lineage (GTDB taxonomy): Bacteria > Spirochaetota > Spirochaetia > CAYLLE01 > CAYLLE01 > CAYLLE01. The sequence goes on from CAZUAE010000010.1 coordinate 65,880, forward strand.
TCATATGCGCCATGCCGGTGATAAAGAAAAGGCCCGATACCTTCACCGCATTACTATGGAGATGGCCCGGGAACCTTACGCCAATATAATAGCTCATCCGTTTTATTATCCCGGTGGTGCGGAAGAGCATCAAAGGATCATTTCATTAGTAAGCGATGATCAGTTTAAGGAAGCGTTTAGCGCCATGAAGGAACACGGAAAAGCAGCCGAGATCACTTCCTTTCAGTTTCAAGCGGACCTCCGGTCAATCAGGGAAATGAAGCGGATGTATGGGCTGGCCCGTGAAACCGGGGTCAAGTTCGTATTAAACAGCGACGCCCACCGGCTTGATGAATTAGGAGGCGGGTACCGGTGTCTGCGTATATTAGAAGAACTGGGTTTCTCCAGCGAGGACTTTGTGGATTATAAAGGATTGATGGAACTGAAACAGTAGGCAGCCCCTGTTATTTCCGGATATTGACACAATATGCCTATCTTTAATTACACTGAGGAGAGAGCCGTGAGAACAACTTTATTTCTTTGTATCTTTTTCTCAGCTTTGTTCTTCCTCCCGAGCGGATGCGCAATCGGTGAGGAGGGAACTAACCATCAATCCGCTCCGGCGGCGGAGCTCCCGCTGCTCGCGGAAGGACAGTTTCCTGGAATGATCATCGGGTTCAACCCCTCCAATCCGCCCGAAACTGCCGATTCAATCGAAGCTCGATGGCAGGAGGCGCTCCAGGCCGGCATGAGCGTAGGCCGGCTGCAGATTGACTGGGATGAGCTGGAACCGAGTCAGGGTGTGTACGATACTGATGCCCTCGAGGAACGGCTCAGAGAGTACCGCCGGGATGATCTGCAGACCTTCCTGCTGATTTCGGTTTACGATAGCGGCGGTCCTGTTTTGCCTGAGTATCTGGAAGGACTGTCCTTGGACGATCCCGAACTGATTCGCCGTTTTCAGAATTTGATGGATTGGGTGATTCCGATGCTTATAGATTACGGCGGGTACTTGATTTCGGTAGCCAATGAGGCGGACAACAGCTTCGGCGATATTCCCGGCGTGCATGAAGAGGTGCTGACATTTCTGAAGGAGGCGCGGCGGTATATCCGCGGCATTGATGACCGGATGGCCGTGACCGCCACAATCGCGGAGGGAAATATCGGAATAGGAAAACCCGGCGTTCAGGCGCTGATTGATGAGAGCGATACGGCCTGCTTCAACTTTTACGGTTCAAAGGCGGCCGTCGAATTTCCGTACTACGAACCGCAGAGCGAGAGCGAAATCCGCGGAGATATTGAGAGAATGCTGGAAGTCTCCGGATCGAAGCAGGTCGTGATCCAGGAGCTGGGCATGTGGAGTGGATCGAACCTGCTCCCCTCTAACGAGGAGATACAGCGGCGTTTCTTCGAGGTCTTCTTCGAGGAGATGGAGAAACGGCAACGCATCCGTGCGGCCTATGTTTTTCAGCTGGTCGATTGGTCACCGGAGGCAAGCGCTGTTTTCGAAAAGATCCTGAGCGCTGAAGGTGTATCTGAGGATTTCATCGATGTCTTTACCGAAACACTAGAAACGATCGGGTTGATTCGATACGAAGACGGCCGCCCCCGTCCCGCATGGTACGAATTCCTCCGCCGGCTGAAACATTTATCGACGGCATGATGGAAGCCCATCTTTCGGCGTATAATATCAGGGGTGCCGCGGTAACCCTGGTTGCCGAGGGAAAGGTACAGCTCGCAAAAGGGTACGGCTTTTCCGACGCGGAGGGCACCGTACAGGCGGACGGCGATACCGCCTTCCATGTGGCATCGGTTTCCAAGGTGTTTGTCTGGGCTTCCCTTCTTCAGCTTGCGGAGGAGGGAAAGATCAATTTTGATGCCGATGTCAATTCGAACCTGCCCGGCTGGGAGCTGCCTCAAACCTATCCTGATCCGGTGAGGGTTAATCATCTGGCAACCCATACCGCCGGCTTTGAAGATAAAAACTTCGGTGCCCTGTATCCTTCACCGGAAGAGTCCCTTCCTCGCCCACGGCGGTGACGGAGCGGTGGTTAGCAGAGGAATATCCAGAGGAAAAAAAGGAGTATACCGGTCTTCCGCCTCTTAATGATTTTAACGGATACTACCGGACCTCACGGATCAACCAAACCACTCTGGAAAAAGCGGGGTCTCTGTTTTCCTTTACCAAGGTTTCCGGGGAAAGCCGGAGGCTTTTTGTTAACGGTACTCCATACAAGAGGACCGGACCGTATCGGTTCATACAGGAAAAGGGAGACGGAAAACTCCTCTTTGTTCAGGATGATAACGGTTTGCCCCGGCAGATGCATGAGGTTGCCGCTATAAACACCTATCTGAAGCTCCGCTGGTTCGAAACACCTGTTTTTACTTTTATTCTTTTAGGAGCAGTAATTGTCATCTATATTACCGCAGTAGGTATCGGCATAGTTATATTTATTAAGCGTAAAAAAAGCCATGTTTCCCCGGCGCCGAATACAATCAGGCAGACTGGTGAATTGCTCGTTTTTATTTCCGCCCTGTTGGGACTGCAGGTGTAGGAGTTTTTTAGGGGTACCGATTATCCCGGAAGGGAAAATAGTTCCGCGGCATTTCCGCCGAGAACGCGCGCTTTGGTTGTCTGATCTGCTTCGGAACATTCCGCCTTTACCTTTGCCGCTAGGGTGACAAAAAAAGGAGTGTGGGAACCGAACAGGATCTGGGTATCCGGGAAACAGGAAAGGACATTTTCCAAGGTGTAGAGGGTTTCAGCAAAGGCGATGTCGGTAAAGAGATTCGGCGGAGGATCTTTGAGTTTCCGGATCTCAGCAAGATAACAGTTTAAAACAATAATGTTCAGGTTCGGAAACTCAAGTGCCAGTTCTCGAATTCCTTCAACAGGTTCCGGAGGAACCGTTATCCTAAAGTAATGGAGCCGTTCATCCTCCATCCGCATGCTTATAACAAGCGGGGCGCCGCAGTCCTCCAATCGGGAAGCCAGCACCCGGATTTGGGGACCGGTAATTTTGTATCCATGGTAAGATGGATGAAGTTTGATTCCCGCTGTTTCCGGCAGTGCCAAATATTTCTCAACCATTCCCGGCCAGGTAGGAAGCGATAAATTGATAACCGGCACTCCGTAGAGCATTCCGGAGTGTTTTGTCTGTTCCAACAGTGCATCATCAGCCGGTTCCGGATCGGAGTAGAATACCGGTTCCAATGATGATACGAGAGCGGCATCGACGCGCTCCCGTTTAAGGTGAGATTCAAGATCCGTTATGGTCCGAATGCTGAACTTTCGGAAAGGCCAAACCCCGGTGGAGACATTTACATCGATTATCATAGCTTGAGCCACTCCCGGGAGTTGTCCCAAAATATTTTTTGCTTAATCTTTCGGGGTAAATCAGCGCCGGCTACCTGGGCAATCTGAACACTCAAGTCCCTTCCCCGCACATCCGATCCGAATAGAACCCGGTGTTCCCCAAGGTGCCGTACCGCGTATTCGACTATTCCCGCATCGGGCTGCATCCCGGAGGTATCTACAGCCGTGTTAGGGCAATCGGCCAGGGCATGTACCCCCCGTACACCTATGGCGGTAAGGTGTGCGGCAATGATGGTGACATTAGGAAACCGGAGAGCCTTTATCCGGAGATCCATGGAGTCGGATTGGTTCTTTATTTTTCCCACGGTCCAGTTATCCGTAACGTGGGCCAGAATGGGGAAACCGTATTCCTCTGCCGCTTCGAACACGGAATCGGCAGCCGGGTGGGACACATTACAGGCCGTTTCCAGCTTGATGTGTCTGAAACCGTATTCCCTGGCGCATCGGCCGATCTCCTCCCGGATAAAATCTTTACCCAGCAATGGGTCCAGAAAGCAGAAGGGAAGAAAAAAATCGGGATTCCTGGATGCGAGTTCGTGGTTGCGGTCGTTTATCATACGTACTTCCCCTTCTTCGTATCCTTCTACCTTGTAAAGAACCTCGCCCAGACTTACCATTCCGGAAACCCCCAGTTCCGCTGCATGGCTGATAAGCCGGTCTACCGCCTTTCCGTCCAATGCTCCCCTCCCGGAAAGCCCCCGGGGGTGGGCGTGGCAGTCGTAAATCGGTCCTTCGAAGGGAATACAAGAGGCAGTCATAGATCTTATTATAACGGAATTCTTGATTTTCGGCTATGAATGAGGAATTCCAAGCATGACATGAGTAAAAAAGCAATTCTAAATTACAAATTTAGAATTGTTCATTGTACCCATTGCTCTCTTTATATTATTACAGATTTATCAGGATGTTTGCTTCAACGGCTCTTTCATAGTACTATGGATAAAATTACAGGAATGCAAAGGATACTCCATGGCAGTAATAACAAAAGACGCGGCTCGAATCATAGAGGAAGCGGTACAAAAAATCGACGGAACTGAAAATCTAAAGACAGATATCCAGGTGCAGTTCACCAAGGACATCAAATTCGGTGATCTTCAAACGAACGCGGCAATGATGCTGGCAAAACCGCTGAAGAAGAACCCCCGGCGGATTGCCCAGGATATTCTGGACAATATACCGGATGATAATCCCTTCGAAAAAATCGATGTGGCCGGTCCCGGATTCATAAACATACATCTTAGACAAGAAAGCCTTGAAACATATATGGAATCCGCCGGACAGCCGGTTACACCGGAGGAGTCCGGCACAGTGGTAATCGACTATTCAGCTCCTAATATAGCCAAGCGGATGCATATAGGACACCTGGGCAGCACCATTATTGGTGAGTCCATTAAAAGGATGTATCAATTCTTAGGACACAGAACAGTCGGCGACAATCATATCGGGGACTGGGGAACTCAGTTCGGCAAGCTAATAGTAGCATACCGGGAGTGGCTCGATGAAGAAAACTACCGGAACAATCCCGTGGAGGAGCTGGAGCGGCTTTATGTCAAATTCGAACAGGAATCTGAAGGAAACGAATCTCTTGTGGAGCGTGCCAGAGAAGAACTTAAAAAACTTCAGAATGGTGATGATGAGAATGTAGCTCTCTGGCAGAAGTTTATCGATTCCAGTCTGAAAGCCTATGAGGAAATATACAGCCGTTTGGGAATTTCCTTTGACACCTGCTATGGCGAATCTCATTACCATGATATTATGCCGGAAGTTGTAGATGAGCTGGTGGACAAGGGAATCGCCCGGGAAAGTGAAGGGGCGCTGGTTGTGTTTTTTCCGGAGGAACTGCACCTCCATCCCTGTATCATCAGGAAAAAGGACGGGGCTTATCTCTATGCCACCAGCGATTTGGCATGTATTAAAAGCCGGATCAAGGATTACGATCCTTGGCGGATTGTTTATGTGGTGGACGTACGGCAGTCAACCCACTTCCGGCAGGTGTTTACTATAGCGGATATGGCAGGATGGAACGTTGAAAAGTTACACGCAGGTTTCGGTCTAAAGAAGTTCGCTGAAGGAACCTTTTCCAGCCGGAAGGGAAATGTCATCTACCTTTCCGATTTCCTCGACGAGGCTGAATCCAGGGCATACCGGGTAGTTTCGGAGAAGAATCCTGATCTTCCTGAAGACGTAAAACGGAATGTGGCGCGTATGGTCGGAACCGGGGTGGTTAAGTACTCCGATCTTAGTCAGAACCGGAACAGTACCGTTGTATTCGAATGGGACAAAATGCTCAGTCTGGAAGGAAATACCGCCCCGTATCTTCAGTACACCCACGCCCGGATCTGTTCTATCTTCAGGAAAGCCGGTATCTCCTTTGAGGATGTTCAGCCTAAGATAAAGATAATCTCGGAGACTGAGAGAAAAATCGTACACACCCTTATCCAGTTTCCCCAGACCGTGATATCCGCCGCGGAGAGTTATAAACCCAATATCATCGCGGACTACATCTTTGATCTGGCCCAGTCTTTTAACACCTTTTATAACAGCCTTTCAGTATTGAAGGAAGAGGATCCCGATGTCCGGAACAGCAGGCTTTTCCTCTGCGCCAAGACTGCGGAAATAATCAGAAAAGCTTTAGAACTTCTGGTGATCGAAGCTCCGGAACGGATGTAGCTTGAAGGAGGTATCATGACAGATACATACGCTATTGAGGGCGGGAAGATTATTACCCCCTTTAGAATTCTAGAAAATCATACTCTCATTGTGGAAGGGAAGAAGATCAAAAGTATCCTGGGTAGTTCTGAAGACCTTCCTTCCGGATGCAGAACGGTCGATGCTGAAGGGGCTTGGATAACTCCCGGTTTTGTCGATATGCATGTTCACGGAGGCGGCGGATTCGATGCGGCTTCCGGGGAAACAGACCAGCTTATCGGTATGGCGGAATTTCATCTTTCTCACGGCACCACCTCCATTACTCCGGCTTTAGCCCAGATCAGTTCTCAGGATCAGTACCGTTTTCTGGACCTTTACCGAAAGGCCCTCCCGAACAGGAAAGGAGGAACCATTCTGGGATTTCATCTGGAAGGCCCTTTTGTGAATCCCAAGCAGGCTGGTGCCATGAAACCGGGAATAATCGGCAGCCCCGCTCCGGAGGACGCGGAGAAGATCCTGTTCTTCCGGGACATCGTAAAAACCGTCACCATGGCTCCGGAAATCGCGGGTTGTCTGGAATTGGCCCGGCGGCTTCGGGGATCCGGAATCCGTTTGGCCATTGGTCACTCCGACGGACTGATAGAAGACGGGCTTAATGCTCTGGAATCGGGATTTACCCACATTACCCATCTCTATTCCGCCCTTACCATGACCCGGAGGATTAATGCCTACCGGCATGGAGGACTGGTGGAGACGGCCTATCTCATGGATCCCTTTACCGTAGAACTTATCGCGGACGGTAAGCATCTTCCTCAGGAGCTTCTCCGTCTTGCCTACCGTACCAAAGGCCCCGACAAAATTGCTCTGGTTACCGACGCAAACCGGGCAGCGGGTTCTCCGGAAGGTCCGGCAAAGGGAACCGGAGGACGGGACATCATCGTTGAGGACGGTGTTGCCAAGCTTCCCGACCGGAGCGCCTTTGCCGGAAGCATCGCCACAATGGACCGGCTGGTAAAAAACATGGTCTGCTTGGCCGGAGCTCCTGTGGAAGAAGCAGTCCGGATGGCTTCGTTTACCCCGGCGCGGATTTTAGGTGTTTCTAACCGGAAGGGAATCCTTTCCGCCGGTATGGATGCCGACATTGTGATAATGGACGAAGATTTCAGTATCCGAGCCGTTTTTGTTGAAGGAGAACTAAGGAGAGGCAAATAACCCATGTACGATACAATGCCGGCTTTAAAAGAAGCACTTACCGGAATAACAGCCGGAGATATCCTGGATGCAGCGGTGGGCACGTTACTACCGTGGATACCAGGGAAACCGCGGTAAATCCTATCATCAGGAAAAGTATGGAGGTAAAAGCTGGTGACAGTTGCTCTGATTAAGAAGATCATTTATCATCGGGTATTCTTCTAAGATTCGAAATCCTTCAATAATAAGTGTATAGATAAGTTTCTTCGGTTTATCCCGGAGATTCCCGATCCGGTCCATGGGGGTATAATTTTGAGAGAAAAATTTTTTAGAATGATTGATCTATATTATGGTGATCTGCAGCAGGTGAAAGAGTTTGTAGAAAAAAATGAGTATGACAGAGCAGCCGCTGAATTCTGTAACTATATAAAAAACCGGGACTGGCCGGAATATTTTATTTCTCAGGAAGAGATTGAAGAAAAAAAGAGTGAATTTGCATCTCAGGTAGAAGAAGCAGATTTGATTATGGAACACAAGGTTAAACTACTGGGAACTCCCCGGCAGGATCTGGGTGAAAATATTGACTGGTGGCGGGCACCGGAAGCGGACTGGCAGTGGCCTACTCATCTCTCACGGCATTACTGGCTTAAGCCTCTGCTCCAGGCTTATCGCTATACAGGTGAAGAAAAATATGCCGGAGAATGGGTGAAGATTATTGATAACTGGATAAATGAGAATCACCTCGAAAATCTGCGCTTTCACTTAACAGGGAATCATGAAGCTTTATTTCCCGGTTATGTTGACGGTCCCTGGACTTCTTTGAGTGCCGGCTGTAGAGCTGATGAATGGTTAGATGCTCTGATTTATCTCCTGCCTTCATCATCGCTTACTGCTGATTTTCTTTTAAAATTGTTATCATCTCTTTATCATGATCATGTTATTTGATTAGTTAAAAATCCCAGGGCGGCCAATCAATATATTATAACTAGTAAAGCACTGGTTTATCTAGGAATACTCTTTCCCGAATTTAAAAACGCAAAATATTGCCTTGATACCGGCTATGAAAGATTAACAGATGCTATTACCAATATTGTTTACCCCGACGGTTCTGGCAAAGAACCGGCAATGGGTTATTATCTGGGGTATGTTAAATACTTTGGTTATACCATCGATCTTGCAGAATGGAATAATTATGAATTACCTGACATTTTTAATGAACGATTTGAGAAAATGTTCGAGTATGTTGCTTATAATGTCAAGCCCGGCTTAAAATCACCGGGTCTGGGAGATGCTCACAGCTCTAATGTCAGTAACTTAATAAAAGACGGTATAACAAGGGTCGGGAGAGAGGATTTTAAATATATACTAACCCGGGGAGAGGAAGGGATCAGACCGGAAAGTATTTCCGCGGGCTTTC
>CAZUAE010000010.1:74591-90578 GCA_964618265.1 uncultured Spirochaetales bacterium
ATACTAACCCGGGGAGAGGAAGGGATCAGACCGGAAAGTATTTCCGCGGGCTTTCCTTATGCCGGTCATTATTCTCTAATTTATTTCATTACTTCACTTTGAACCGGTGGCAGTTACCCTGGATGCCTCAATTAAACCAATCAGAACCTGCTACGAAGATGGCCCAGAACTTATTACGGCTGTGCCTCGCAATGATGAAGGTTTGTCTCTAAGATTAGCTTCTGGAGAAAAAAACCCCATTCAGGGCTGGGTGTCCCATGAGTATGGTCATAAAGAACCCTCGGCTACATTGATCCAGATGAAAGATAGAGAAAATAATGCTGGTTTTACGACCGTTCTTTATCCGGTGCCTGCTTCCGGAAATAATAGTATATTAGTAACACAATTATTTTCTGATGAAGAAGCCAATCAAATAATAGAGATAAAATTAAACAGAAATAAGACTGATTATTATATTAAAGGTAATGTCAATAAAAAAATTAATGATAATTTAGTAATAAAATCCCGGTGTAATTTTTTCCTGGTCAGGACAATTCAAGATCTAATTAAAGAGATATTTATATATGAGAGAACAGCACTAACCTTTAATTCATTTATATTTGATACTGAGCGGCCTATCACAGGTGTGGTTTCAATACTTGACAACGAAAGAATAGATTGTGAAGGTATTAATAGAGATGATTTTTGCTTCAGGTTTGCTGATGATTTCCGAGCCGGGAATGAGGAAGTTTAAAGTTTCTGTATTTTTTTTGAGCAATTCTAAATATGCAATTTAGAATTGCCTTTTTACTAATGTTATCTACCCGAAATTTCTGCGGAAATCATACCGGCTGCAAAGAATAAGGGAATCGGGGTTACCGCAATGAAACCCTTAGCCGACGGTTTCCTCTACGCTTCAGCGGAAGCTGCCCTCAGGTACGCCCTGGGAAGCGGAGCGGGAAGAAGTTCTAAAAAATGCTCCTGAACTCGGACATTATGTCTGCAGACAGTGCGGAATCTGCGGTCCGGAGCTGGAAGATCTTTTCAGGCTGGAAGGTTATGTGGACCGGCAGGTGGTAGATTACTTAGAACACGATCCTGCTGATTACGCCTTGAGGATGAGGCTGGCCGGTTGGTTTCCCCTGGGAGAAACCGCCGGGAAAAGATTTAAGGATAGGAAGTTTAATCAGTCTGCTATAAAAAAAGAAGCCGAGAAAATAGTATGCCCTTACGGAATAGATGTTAAGCGTAAAACATCATTGGCCTTAGCCAAATTGAGTAAAGAAAAGCAAGGAACCAAACGGGCTTCTGAATTATAAATCCACCGTCAAATCCGTGCGTTAACCCCGGCCGCGACAGAGTACGAACTCATCAAGCATAGCCATAAAGTTATCGTATTTACTCCCGAAGGCGATACTGTGACTCGGCCCAAAGATAAATCCCGGAGTATCCGCGGTAGATTCCAGCACATCCCGCACCGCTTTCCGCGTCTCCCCGGGAGTCCCTCCCACCAGCAGTTCCACAGGACTTCCGCCCCAGAAAGAGAGTCTGTCTCCGAACTCTCCTGTCAGGATTTCCGGACTCATACCGGCGTTTGTCTGCAGGGACTGATAACAGTCAATGCCGCACTCGATGATATCCTCCATGATTTCTATGTTTCTGCCGCAGTTGTGAAGAATAATCTGATCTACCGATTTCTTAATGTTGGCAGCCCGTCCGGCAAGTACCGGTTTGCTGATTTCCCTCCACTGCCTGGGAGATATCATAAGTCCGTTTGATCCGGCCATGTCTTCTTCAATCATGACCCCGTCGACTCCGGGACGGAGAGCTGTTTTGTCTCGAAGGTTTTCCACAGCCCCGTTCCGTCTGGCCGCTGCGGCCACCGCTTCGGGATACAGGCCGTACATCATCAGTCCTTTCTCCATCCCTCCTAATAGGGGCATACAGCTCAAGCCCCCGGAAGGACCGGCGATATACCGGTCCTTCCCGAACTTTTCCAGAATAAAATCAAATACCGCGAACCGGGAGGGATCAGGGGCTTGGAAGGACTCCGGGGCCGGAAGCGGAAAATCTTCAGGGGAATATTCATCCGGTACGGGTTTCGGGTCATGAACCTTCAGTAAAACCCAAAGGCACCTTGTCCACGGGTTGTCTGTTTATGGCCGCTCTGACCCGGTCTTTGCTATTCATACCAAAGGATGGTAGTGAAAACGATCTCCCTGGTCAACACGCTGTATTCCTTTTTCCTTCCGGCAACTTGTGGTATCATGCCTGATTTATAGGGGGAAAAATGAATACCTTTCTATTTTTTGATGATTTTATTATAGACTCCTGCCATGGGTTCCGGAAAAAAATTTTTAGGGTGGAAAAATGCGGAGAATTTTATAGAAAAGACATAACCGGCGGTCATACCGTTATCCATCAGAAAGAAAAAGGCAGGTATATACTTGTCTACACAACCATTAAGGATGTTGCCAGGGATTGGGACCGGGCTCCCTATTACGCCGTAAGCGAAGACGGAATCAACTTTAAAGACGCCGGAAAACTGGAAGGGATGGATGTCCCCGGCAGTTTCTTCGTCAACCGGGACCCGTATACGGAAAAGCCTGAAGAACGGTACAAGACGGTGGTGATGAAGGTGAATGAAGAGGAACAGACCCGTGCTGAGGGGTATGTGGCGGTAAGTCCCGACGGGCTGAATTGGAACACCGGCACTTCTTACAGGATAAGTGAACACACCTCGGATACTATAAATAATATTTTTTACAATTCCGCATTGGAGAGATATCAGATAATCTACCGGGGTGCCCATGTGGACCGGAGAATTACGGCGGTTTTTTCTAAGGATTTAAAGGAGTGGTCCAAACCAACACTCATCCTTTCTCCAAACCCATTCGATGAACACTTTACTCAGTATTACGGCCTTGTGGTGTATCCCTTGCCGGGAATTTTTTTGGGGGCATTGCAGATATACCACACCGACCCGAATGATCCTGTGTCCACTAAAATGGCAGGTAAAACCGATAACGCGCTGGTTTACAGTTATAACGGAATGGCCTGGTCCCGGGCTAACCGGGAATACATGATAGAAAGACCCATGCCGCCTGAATTCGGGTGCGGCGGGATCTATCCTGCCAATATGTACGAAAGTCCCGGCGGAACCGAGTGGCTTCTCGGCGCCGGAACTACGCGGGTGGATCACGGCACGGGCTTTTCCCCGGCTTATCCCGATTGGAAACTCCCGGATTACGCGGCGGAACACGGGCGGACCGCCCTTTCCTTCTACAGAATCAGGAAGCACGGTTTTACCGGATTGGAAACAACAGGGTATGACGCCTACCTAAGGTTCAAGCGGTTGAGACTTACCGGAGAGAGACTTTCCTTAAACATGAGTGCTCCCTGCGGAACGGTGCAATTTCAGGTATTGGATGAGAATTATAAAAAAATCCCGGGTTATGAGTTTTCAGATTCTATTACCTTTACCGGAGATTCGGTCCAATTAACTCCCCGCTGGAAAAAGAAGAATATCTCTGAGCTTGCGGGAAAGAGCATCTTCCTGGAGCTGAAATGCCGCAGTACCGTCATCTTTTCCTTAGAGGGAGATTTAAAACCCCATCACGGACTTCAGGTTCAGGAAGCGCTAGGCGCGCCGTATCTCGCGGCGGAGGACTAAGTCTCCACCACCCCTAATGACCACGGTTTCAGGGGGCCTACCGTGACGGAATAATCGTACTCCCCGGACCCGGCTGCCTTAAGACTGCAACCCTGCTTTTCCGGGACTTGCCAGCGGAATGTACTGTTCCGGCAGTTCCTCAAGTGGAGTTTCAGTTCCGGGGAGCTGTCGATACTTACATTGAGGAGCATTACACTCACAAGTTGCCCTTCCCCGTCGGTCCGGGGTATTACCGCAACCTGGGATGGAGTTTCCAAGTAAACCGGCATGCTTCCTTTAGAAAGCCAGTCAGCAGCTTTGAGGATCTGGTGCCGTTTGCCGGAATTGATAAGGTAACTCCAGGGATTGTAGCCTAAAACAGCAGCGCGTCCTCCGGAAGCGGTTTCCGTCAGAACCGCGGAGATCCCTTGGAATGCGTCCTCCCGGTTCCGGAGGACGTAATGTCCAATAATTTCTGAGGAGGGGTTTTTCTCGGTCCTGATCTTTAACGGCGGGAAGGGATTCCGTAATGTATAAAAGTTGTACCAGGTCTGACCGGCGTATGGGCCGTTTACCGGATGGTCCGTCAGAAAATCGATGCCCTTCAGCACCTCGAACGCTTCGGTTTCCAGATTGAGGATGTCCCCAAGCCCCCGGATGTTCAGTTTGTTCACAGTTTGGGCATCGGTAATTACTCCTTTACCGAAAAGCTCTTTAAGCTCATCATCTGAAAGGGCATCCACTGCCTGATTATGGAGGAGAAACACATCCGGATCCGCGTCGGACCAGGTTAGGGGTAATCCGTAGGTTGTAAGGTCAAACAGTTCTTTTCCGTTAAAGGATGCCCACGCGAAGGGGGGCATGTTCTTCATGTCCAGCTTATAGGGGGTACGGCTGAAGACGATGCCCGCTCCAGCGTTCTTGGTTCCGCGGTTCAGGCCGGCATACCATTCGAGGAACGGACGCCATTTTTTGAGACCCGCCATGAGGGGCTCGTGGAAGGAAGGTCTTTCATTGGAGGTCATGAAAGCGCTGTAACTCAAGGAAGTACATCCGAAGGCGAGATAGAGGGCGCTCTCCACTAGAGTCCCTCCGACCGATTTCCCGGTCACCGTGTGGGGGATATTTTCAACTTCCGCTTTGGAAGTAATAACCTCTTTAGGAAGCCGTAAGGTCTGCATACACAGGTTCAGACCCTTTCTAAGCATTTCCCTGGGCGCGTGGTCGTTGTAAACTCCGCCTCCGGGTCTGCATGCCGGCGGTTTTCCGGTACTGTCCCGTATCTTACGGTACAGATTCCGGAAATCACCTCCGGAATAACTGCGGGAAGCAAAAGATCCCTGCTGAACTCCGACGATGGAATCAGGAGAAACTTCCATTACTCCGTTACAGATTGTGGATGCCACTATTGTAAGGGAATCCTGATTAAATTGTGACCAGTGCTTACGGGTTTCATATGATCCGGGTTGATTGATAGCCGCTACAAGCTCTTCCCGGCTGTAATTGGTTTTGTGCAGTTTATTAAAAGCGGTGAGACAACGGTCACAGAAGCAGCCGAAATCAACTGGCTTATGGTGCTGCATCCTCAGGTCGTCATCGATCCAGACATAACCCGGCTGCATCTCTGAATAATACCGGACCGTCCGGCTTAGGTAGTCCAGAAACCTTTGGTCTCTGGGGCAGCTGCAGTAGACGGCACGGGTCCCGTCGGGGCCTGCCATATCATCCCAGACAAATCCGGAGAAATCCTTGACCTTTTGATATTCCCCGTGTCCAATGGTGTTGGAGATCTGCAGGCTGACGGTGATGCCCAGTTTCCTGATTGTTTCCGCGTGTTCCCTGCACATCGCGGCAAGTTCGCGGTGCCGCTCCAGAGGCGGGTAGCCATAGTAGGTTGAATACCACACTTCGTCGCAGCATCCCGGATTACGGCGGAATATTTCCAGATACTCCGCGAGATTTTCCCGGTCTGTCTGCTGTTTTTCTCCCAGTCTAAAGGTGTAAAACGGTTCCATGGATGCTCCTTGGACGGTGATTTTAATGCAGTATAATTGGATAACCGGCAAGGGTCAAATTATACAGAAGAAGCACGGCTGAAAAGAGAAATTCCTCCCTTGACATTACGGTCATCCGCAATTGCATAGACCGCCCGTTCACGGTATTATCCTTACAATGTTTTTTTTCATGGAGGTGGTATGAATTTTTCATGGCTTTTTTTTGTCGATATTGGAATTATATCCGCGGCGCTGCTTCTTTCTACATTAATCCGCTCAAAACTGAAATTTTTCCAACGCTATCTGATACCCAATGCGCTTACCGCTGGGTTTCTTCTGCTTTTCTTTTATAACTTTGCCGCTCCCCTCCTTGGCCATTCCGGCGACGGACTGGGCAGTCTGGTATACCATCTGTTAAGCATATCCTTTATTGCCATGACTCTGCGTAAAACCCCTCCCAAATCACGAAAAGGCACCATGGGGATACAGGCAACTACCACAACCGTTGTTTTTCAGTATGGGTTACAGGCCACGGTTGGGCTTTTATTGACATTTCTCTTTATCTCTACCCTCTACCCGGACCTCTTTCCCGCGATGGGCTTTTTTCTTCCCCTGGGATTCGCCCTGGGACCGGGGCAGGCCTACGCCATCGGTGAGGGCTGGCAGACTTTCGGTTTTGAGGGCGGCGGCAGTGTGGGGCTCACCTTTGCCGCGGTTGGATTTCTCTTTGCCTGTTTCGGCGGAGTGTGGCTGATAAACTACGGAATCCGTAAACAATGGATCACACCGGAGAAACGGCAGGCTATAGAAAACCGCGGTATACGCACCGGCATCTTTCCGCGGCACTCCGAAAGACCCTCGGGCTTAACCATGACAACGGAAACAGAAGCCATTGACAGTTTGAGTTATACTGCCGGTTTTGTCTTTTTAATCTATCTGGTCACCTTTCTCCTTTTAAAACTGCTGACCTTTCTTCTTAGCTTTGCCGGTGATCTGGGGACTGAGCTGGCAGTAAATCTTTGGGGGATCAGTTTTGTCTTTGCTGCCCTTATGGCAATACTTACAAAACAGATCATCCAGAAGCTGAAAATTCAATATACCCTGGATAATATGGCTCTTAACCGCATCGCAGGGTTCTCAGTCGATCTTATGGTAGCAGGGGCTGTGGGGGCGATCAACCTGGTAGTAGTCGCGGCTTACTGGTTCCCCATTCTGGTTATTTCCGCTGCCGGAGGAATTCTGGTAATTGTGACGGTTCCCTGGTTCTGCTCACGTATTTTTAAGGATCACCGCTTTGACCGCATGATGATCATTTACGGCGGCATGACCGGTACCATGCCTACCGGTCTCGCCCTTCTCCGTGTCCTTGACCCGGATTTCGAAACCCCTGCCGCTTCCGATTACATGTTTTCTTCTGCCCTGGTATTCGCAATCTGTATCCCTTTCATCCTCTCAATTAATTTTCCAGCCTACACATACTCAACCGGGAACCCAGTATATTTCTGGCTTTCTGTGGGGATATCACTAGCTTATGCGTTAGCAGGACTAATTGGATTTGCCGTAATCGCAAAAAAGCGCGCGTTCCAGGAACCCAAGCAGCGCTGGCTGCGAAAAGGAGAGGAATAGATCGACGGCCGGCTGTTTTACGCACGGCCCCCGGAAGGGAGAGTCAAGGGACAACGGTTATCCCGCAACGATTTCACGGCACGCAGCAAGTTCCTGCTGCATCACCTTCAGCATTCTTTCCTTCCATCCGGGGCTTCCCGGTTCCGGGGGATTTTCCGGATCCAGAGAAAACTCAAAGTGCAGGGAGATAGGACCGTTAAAGCCGGACTCCGTAAGGAGCTTCCGCCATATGCTCCAGTCCACCATGCCTTCCGTAAGGGGAGAAGTGTCGGGATGAACACTGCCGTCATCATGCCTGGTCCAGATGCCGTCTTTTATGTCGGCATTTTTTATCCAGGGAAGGATAACCCGCATCCCGTTGACCCAGGACCGTCCCCCCTCCATCACCGCGTGTTTTACATCGTACTGGCATCCGGTCCACCGGGGATCTAAATCTTTCAGTATGTACCAGAGGTCCCACACCGCCGCACCCGGACGGGTTCCGCCGTGGTTCTGGTACGAACCGTGTATTCCGCACTGTTCGTTTAGACGGCTCAGTTTTTCCATCTGCCTTCTAAAACGGTCCAGACAGTTTCCGATTCCCTCCTGATAATCGTATTCCAGGTAACCTGTCCGGTAATGGGTTATTCCAGAATCCGAAGCGGCAGACAGAATTGCCTCCGCTTCCGGATCATCCGGGGAAACAATGGAAGTAACCATCATAGGACATGATAGTCCTGCTTTCCGGATTGCATTTACCGCGTTGTTTATATTTGCTGCCTTAGCGGCAGCTGTGTCAACGTGTCCTCCGGGGCGGACCGTTAAATCGATACCGGTGAATCCGGCGCGTGCGGCCATCTCCGCGGCTTCTTCTATGCTCAGGCACTGGAGGTGTTTTGAAAAAATACAGTAATCACTTACGTTCATCATTGCCGTCCCTTGTTAGTTTCCACGGTTCCCGGTATTCGTATGATAACAGTTCGTTTGCCGCCTCACAATTGGTAAACCGTTCAGATTCCGAGTCCCATTCCAGCCGCTGATTCATTTTGAGGGAGATATTTGCAAGATGAGCAAAGGTGGTGGAACGGTGTCCCTCCTCTAACGGGCAGAAGGGCTTTGTATCCCGGTTTTTTACGCAGTCGATGAAGTTCCGGGCAAGGTTTGCCGTGGAATCTTCCTTAATACCAAGGTCTCCGTATGCTTCGTCGCCCTCAAGCTCCTTCGTTTCGGGTTCCGCGAGATGCTTCCAGGTCTGAAATTGCCCGGGGGGAGAAGGAATAACGGTATATCCGTCCTGACTCGCCTGAAGGACCGCTTTTGTCCCCTGCAGTTCTATTTCGCCATGGGGAATGGACTGACCTGCCGATGCCTCATTTATCTGGAACTGTACTACAGCGCCGCTCCTGAATTCAAAGAGGACCATCATCGTATCGGGGATGTCCCGGTCATCCTGTACCGCGTACTTACCGCCCATGGCAGTGACGGCAATCGGAGCAGTTTCTCCCGTCAGCCAGCGGATCACATCCATATAGTGGACGCCCCAATTCCCCATCTGGGATGAATAATCGGACCACCACCGGAAGTAGTACGGAGCCAGATTATACTGATACGGCCGGTAAGCCCGGGGGCCCAGCCACATGTCCCAGTTAAAATCAGGCGGCGGGTCTTCCGGTTTAAACCTGCCGATTCCGTCGGGATACATGTTGCTGTTTCTGGCGGCTGAGGCCGAAACAATCTTTCCGATCAGTCCCTCCGGTATTCTCCGGGAAAGTTCCCGGTAAATAGAAGATCCCCGGCGGTTCAGACAGACCGCGCCGATCCGGTTAAACCGAGTTTCCGCTTCCACCATCCTCCGGCCCTCCTCTATGGTGATGGTCAGCGGCTTTTCCACGAAGGCGTCCTTTCCCGCTTCAAAGGCGTGTACAGTCTGAAGGGCATGCCAGTGGTCCGGCGAGGCGATAACCACAGCGTCTATATCTTTCCGTTCCAGCAGGTTCCGGTAGTCGTTATAGACATCCACCTTCCCCGGCACTTCCGTCTTCATTGGCGGTACCCGGCCCATCCGCATTATCCGTGAGTCGATTTTATCCCGTCTCCGTTCCGCATAAGGTTTGTACACATCACAGAAGGCGGAAATTTCCGCGTCTTCCTGTTTTAAAAATGCCTGAAGGAGCTGTTCTCCCCTGTTACCCATTCCAATAAATCCTAAACGTACTCTTTCCACATTTTTCCTCCATCCCCGCACCGGGCAATTGTTTTCATGTTTAATGTATGTTAGCATAATCAATATAGACCGGATAAAAAATGGCAGATAATGCTCAAAACTTGTCAATTTGTGATCCATCACGTTATTCCGCGGTATCTATTCTCTATATGGATACGGTTTGTACCGATTCAAGAAGGGCTGCCCGACCGCACCGTCACAATTTTTGGCAGCTGGAAGCGGGAATACGCGGTGAGATAAAAGCTCTGTATGAACAAGATAGTGTGATTCTTGAACCGGGGGGTATCCTTCTCCTTCCCCCGGGATGTTCCCACAGTTTCTCCTACCCCGGAGGTTTTGTAAGCTGGATTACGGTCAAATTTACTTTTCCTGATCCGGTGGAGCCTATAGCGGGTCTCCTCTGTTCAGAGAGTACCGAGTACCGGGCTGCTTCTCTGCTTACCGGTTTAATCAGTGATTCGGCCCTAACGGGGAATGAAAGGCGTATAGCCGCTGAAGGGCTTCTCTGTACCATAGCCGGGATTTGGGCCAGCCGGTACGGCAGCTTGACGCATCCCTACCGAAACACTATCGATATGATGCTCGAACAGCGGAAAGGAAAACCTCTTACCGTCGCCGAAGCCTCGGAAGAGATAGGCTGTTCTAAAGCCCACCTTTCCCGGACTTTCAGGAACCTGACAGGGGTGACCTTAAAGAAGTATATCGACACCACTCGGTGCAGCTATCTTGTAAAACAGCTTTCTTATACCACTCTTTCGGTAAGCGAAATAGCCTTTAATACCGGATTTTCGGATATTTACACCTTCAGCAGATTTTTAAGGACACATACCGGGGAATGCCCCCGGCACCTCCGGAAAAAAATGAGCGATTAGTCCCGGCAAAGGCCATGCAAAGGCAAGAGTTCGGCGACATAATTTTTATTTTTTTCTGAAGTGAAAAATACCCCAGGAGAGATGGCCTTTCTTTCCGCCCTCCACCCAATGACGAAGGCCTCTTTTCATATTCTCTAAGTATTCCGCGCTTACAGCGGAACGGATTGTTTCTTCCTGCCGCTCTGTTTCTGATAAGACCCGGTCATAATGAAGGGCAAGCTGATTGGTATGTTCCTCGAATGAAACCTCCTCACATCCCAGCTCACGCAAAGTTTTCCGGTAAAAAGAGGGACACGCCAAATTTTCCAGATGAATCCGTTCAAGTATAGGTGACAGTACATCGGCGGGGCAATTATCCGCCATCATCGGATCGGTGAAAACCAGTTCCCCTCCCGGTTTTAATACCCGGACGGCTTCTTCGAGTACTTTTTTCCGGTTCCCGCTGTGGAGAATAGCGTCCTGAGACCACACGTAATCAAAACTTTCAGCCGGAAAGGGAAGGTCTTCAAAACTGCCGTCCACCACATCTATCAGGTGATCAAGTTCCTGTTCACGGTTCATTTGCCGGGCCCGCCGGTTTTCTACCTCGCTTAGGTTAAGGGCCGTAACCTTGCAGCCATGGGTCTTTGCCAGGTACCGGGCCGCTCCCCCGTATCCGGCACCGATATCCAGGACTTTCTTTTCCTTCCCGAGATCTGAAAGCCGGTCAGCCATCCGTTGAACGGTGCGCCTGCCGGCTTCCCTTATGGGCTGACCGGGATTTTGATAAAGACCGATATGAATGTCTTCACCGCCCCATATGGTAAAGTAAAAATTATCCGCGTCGGATGAATTATAATATTCCCGTGAAGTAGCTACGGGATCATTAGTTTTACTACTCATCTGTTTATTCCTCCTTATCAAGGTCAATTTGTTTCTCAGCTACATGAACAAAAAAATCAGGTTCCTCTTCCCGGTAGGTCTCCTGAAAATCGCCGAAGGTCTCTACCTTCTGAAAACCAACTTCCATGGTAAGACGCCGGAGATACTCTTTCCGGAGCGGAAACATGTTCAGGAAATATTCAGCACCATCGGTAAACTTGTAGCAGAACCGGGCAAGTCCTTTATCAACATGAACCGGTTCCGCGGAAACATTGTTCCCGCAGTAGTAATAGGTATGTTTGCATTTAAATCCGTTATCCAGGATCGCGTCGTAGTTCCGCTGATCGATTATCAAAATTCCGTCATGTTTGAGCATAGCGTAGAATTCAGCCAGGGCTTTTCTCCTGTCCCTTTCACTGAAAAGATGGGTAAAAGAGTTTCCGAGACAGACAATGGCATCGTATTCGCCGTGGACATCCCGGTTCAGACACCGCCAGTCCGCCTGAACAGTGCGCATGATGAATCCTTCCCGGCGGGCGTTCTCGAAAGCCCGTGCCAGCATCTCCGCGCTTCCGTCGGCGCTTACTACATCAAACCCGGCTTTTAAAAGGCTGACGGAATGGAAGCCTGTTCCTGTCGCCGCATCCAGAACCGATTTAGCTCCGTACTGCTTTAGGATGTCGATAAAAAATGATCCTTCACCCGCCGCGCGGGTATCCCAGTCGATAAGGTCGTCCCATTTTTCGACAAAGGTTTCGATATACTCTTCCTGATAATGATCCGATTCTCTGGTCTTTACCGGATCCGGTCCAAACTGCTGTTTTTTTACTGTTGCCATATGTTCTGCTCCTTAATATTTGTAATGCTCCGGCTTAAAGGGTCCTTCCTGAGAAACACCGATGTAGCCGGCCTGCTCCGGAGTAAGTTTTGTAATATGCGCATCGAGTTTTTCAAGATGCAGCCGGGCTACTTCTTCATCCAGTTGTTTCGGCAGACGGTAAACCCCTATTCCCCGGTCCGATTCCCACAGGTCCATTTGTGCCAGGGTCTGGTTGGTAAACGAATTGGACATCACAAAACTCGGATGTCCTGTGGCGCAGCCTAAGTTCACCAGACGTCCTTCGGCCAGAAGATAGATGCTGTGTCCGTCTTTGAATGTGTACTGATCGGTCTGGGGTTTTATAGTCTTCCGGGTTACTTCTTCGCTTTCGTTCAAAGCATCTACCTGAATCTCGTTATCAAAATGCCCGATATTGCAGACGATCGCCTGGTCTTTCATGTTTTTCATGTGTTCAAATGTGATGACATCCCGGTTGCCGGTAGCGGTAACGAAAATATCACCTTCTGTAAGAGCTTCTTCCAGGGTGACAATCCGGTATCCTGCCATGGCTGCCTGGAGTGCGCAGATCGGGTCTATCTCGGTAATCAGCACATTCGCCTTTAAGGAAGCCAGGGCCTCCGCCGAACCTTTTCCCACATCTCCGTATCCGCAGACCACGGCCGTTTTCCCGGCGATCATCACGTCGGTAGCCCTTTTTATTCCGTCCACTAACGATTCCCGGCAGCCGTATACATTGTCAAACTTCGATTTTGTTACTGAGTCATTTACGTTTATAGCGGGAACCAGGAGTGTCCCTTCTTTTTCCATCTGGTAGAGACGGTGTACCCCCGTGGTGGTTTCTTCAGATACTCCCTTCCATTCCTTTACTGCCCGGTGCCAGAAATCAGGATCTTCCTTCCGGGTTTCTTTGAGTATCCTGTTGACAATCCGCAGTTCCTTGTTATCTGTTGGTTCATCCAGAATAGAAGGATCTTCTTCGCCTTGGAATCCCCGATGGATCAGGAGGGTCGCGTCTCCCCCGTCATCAACCACTAGGTTCGGACCGGTTCCGTCCGGCCAGGTAAGGGCCTGCTTGGTACACCACCAGTACTCCTCCAGTGTTTCGCCTTTCCAGGCGTACACCGGTATTCCTGCAGCAGCGCATGCCGCGGCAGCCTGGTCCTGGGTTGAAAAGATGTTGCAGGAAGCCCATCGGACATCAGCGCCCAGTGCCTTGAGGGTCTCCATTAAAACGGCGGTCTGAACTGTCATGTGGAGGCTTCCGGTAATTTTAGCTCCTTTAAGCGGTTTGTCCGCCGCGTACTTCTCCCGGGTAGCAATAAGTCCGGGCATTTCCTTTTCCGCGATCTCTATTTCCAACCGTCCGCTGTCGGCCATGCCGATATCTTTGACCCGGTACGGGGCACTGTCTTTAATTTTTGGTTCTGTTGCCATATTGTTTTCTCCTTATGAGTGCTGTTCTATTTTCGAGCCCTTGCCGACGTTCCTCTGAAGGGCTTTGATTTTGTCGGTCCGTTCCCAAATAAATTCGTCTAATTCCCTGCCGAAATGTCCGTAAACGGATGTTTTACTGAATATGGGTCGGGTTAATTCGAGAGTGTTGACGATGCCGGCGGGGGAAAGGTCGAAAACTTCTGACACTGCTGCTTCGATTTCCGCTTCCGGTATTTTACCGGTACCGAAGGTATCCACTCTGATGGAAACAGGAAAAGGAATACCAATAGCGTAGGCCAGACCGACTTCCGCCCTGTCTGCCAGCTCAGCCGCAACAATATTTTTCGCAACATACCGTGACATATACGCCGCGGACCGGTCCACTTTGCTCGCGTCCTTACCGGAAAACGCTCCGCCTCCGTGCCGGCCCATTCCGCCGTAGGTGTCAACGATGATTTTCCGTCCGGTTAGTCCGGTATCACCATGGGGTCCTCCTACAACGAACCGTCCGGTAGGATTGATGTAGAATTGTGTGTCTTTATGAAGCAGATCCGATTTTGCAAGCACCGGTCTGATTATTTCTTCTATTATCGTATTGCTGATTGTCTCATAGGAAACATCATCGTCATGCTGATGACTTACTACAACGGTATTAATTCCTGCAGGTTTATCCTTTTCATACCGCATGGTAACCTGACTTTTTGAATCAGGACGAAGCCATGGTATTACCTTGTCCTTCCTCAGTTCCGCTGCCTTGAGCAGGATCTGATGGGCGTAGGTAATCGGCGCGGGCATGAGTTCGGGAGTCTCGTTACACGCGTATCCGAACATCATTCCCTGATCGCCTGCTCCCTGTTCCTTGAAGAGCCCTTCGCCGTCTGAAACCCCCTGAGAGATATCAGGACTCTGAGAGTGGATCGTGCTCATAACCGCCATACTGTCCGCGTCGAGACCGTATTCAGGTTTTGTGTATCCTACATTCCGGGCTGTTTCCCGGGCTATTTCCTGGAACTTGACCGTTCCCTTCGTAGTAATTTCTCCGCCGATAAGGATCATTCCGGTTGTGGTGAATGTTTCGCACGCCACCCGGGATAGAGGATCCTCTTTCAGACATGCGTCTAAGACCGCGTCTGAAACCTGATCGGCTAATTTATCGGGATGGCCTTCACTCACCGATTCTGATGTAAATAAATATTCTTTCGACATTCTGATACTCCTTCTTGTCTCTCCCTTAAATAAGGGTGGACATCTGTATTTAGTTTTCTATAAAAATAATTTGTATCAATATATTTTGTGCTGAAAATATTAGAACACATATTAAATTTTTATTCAACACCGGGGACTGGATTAATAAATATTTTTTGTGAGTAATTCTAAATTTGCAATTGAGAATTGCCTTTTTACTCATGTCATGCTTGGAATGCTCATTTTATTCGATTATTTTACGGCATTTTTTAGAAATCACGTCTCTTCCTGTTACCTATAGGTTAAAATGAGAATTCCTCAATTTTTTGTAAATTTAGTTTGACCAACGTATCTTCATGGGGTAATAATATCTTATGATAGAAAGGGATTCTGCCGATGGATCTGCTTTGATCGATCCTATTTTTATACAGGTTACAAAAAGACTCAGGCAGATTACTCACGAATTGAATACCCATTCTAAATTCCTTCAGGAACACTTTGGTATTACCATTCCTCAGCTCATAACCCTTCGGGAAATTTATGAACACGGACCCCTGTCCTTCAGCGAACTCACTAAGATACTAACCCTCAATAACAGTACCGTTACAGGAATCGTAGACCGTTTGGAGAAACATAATCTGGTCCAAAGGACAAGGACCTCTCGTGACAGGAGACGGATTGATGTTGTCATCACCCGGGAGGGAACTGAATTCCTCACGAATGCTCCGCCTCCTATTCAGCCCGGTTTTATCCAGGGATTGGAAGATATGAGCAGAGAGGAAGTTGAAAAGGTTCTCTGGGCTGCTGATACCATCCTGGAGCTGCTCCGGCGTCCTGTTAAAGGCACTCCGGAAAACACCGGCTCCGGTAAATGGGAATAGCTTTAGGACCGTCATTGCCTGTACCATACGTAAATGCCGGAGGGCCCTTCCTTCCCGGTTTTTATCACCGATTCATCTCAGGGTCTGCTTTCTGAGACTGTACGTATTTTACCCGGAGTTTAACAGCGGGAGCAGTAAAAGCATGAAAATAAATGACGAAATCCGGCCTGCCATGGTGACTCCCTTCACCGAAAAAGACAGGATCGATACGGATTGTATTTCAAAATTGGCGGAGTGGTATACCGGTAAAGGGGTAGACGGATTGTTTGCCGTATGTCAGGGTACTGCTGAAATTGCCGCAAAATTCGCCGAGGTTTTTTGTTCGGAATCCTGGGGTTTTGCGGCTGGAATGATGCATGATACAGGGAAGGCTCCGGAGAAATGAAACCTAATCACCCTGTATTATTCCCGCCTGCGAACTGGTACTGCAGCTTATAAAGATTATAATACACCCCCTTC
>CAZUAE010000010.1:90678-94545 GCA_964618265.1 uncultured Spirochaetales bacterium
ATAATCCGGGCGAAACTGATCAGCTGCCGCTGGCCGCCGGACAGGTTTGTCCCGCCCTCGTGAAGATCGGTATCCAATCCCTTAGGCAAATGCTTTATAAAACTGTCCGCGTTTACTACTTCTATCGCTCGCTCTATCCGGCCGCGGGACATATCCGCTCCGAGGGTAATATTTTCCAAAATACTCCCGCTAAAAAGAAACACATCCTGCTGCACCGGCTGTACATGCCGCCGGAGCTCAGCGAGGGGATACTCCCGCAGATCATGAGAATCGAGGAGAATGGAGCCGGACTGTATATCCCACAAACGGGCGATCAGGTTGGTGATGGTGGTTTTCCCGGCGCCGGTATACCCGACAATAGCTACCGTTTCCCCCGGCTCAACGGTAAACTTAAGCCCCTTTAGGACCGGTTCATCTTCCACATAAGCAAAATACACATCCTTGAATTCCAGGCGGCCCCGCGGCTCCTCCGGCAGGGGAGCTTCCGAGGCAGCGGGAAAGGTTTCCGCGGTCTCTTCGATGCTTTCGGTGGTTTCCAGCAGATTAAACACGCGTTCCCCGCCGGCCATGGCGGACTGCAGAATAGTAAACTTTTCACTGATATCCATAACAGGGCGGTAGAATTTCTCAATCAGATTAATAAATGCAATCAGTACCCCTAAACTTAAGCTTGCCGAGAGAAAATACTTGGCACCAAAATATATAATAATGCCGATGGAAAAGCTTTTAAGGAACTGGGTAAAAGGACGGAACAATGCAAACACAAAAACTTCCTTTAAATTTGCCTGTAACAGCGTTGTATTGCGCTCATCAAATTCCTTAAAACTGCGTTTTTCCCTGGCAAATATCTGCACTACCGCGATACCGGAGATATGTTCCGAGAGGAAGGCGTTTACCCTGGAAACCCAGAGACGCACATTGCGATAGGCGTCCCGGGCCTTTACACGGAAGTAAAGAGTGAGGGCAATGACCGGGGGGAGCGTAGCTAAAGTGATCAGCGCTAACGTCCGGTCAAGCAGGAAAAGAGTGACAATTACTCCTATCATCATGCTGAGATCTTTTAAAACAGAGATAGCAACGGTAGTAAAGAACTCGTTGATCGTTTCAACATCGTTGGTGAGCCGGGTAACAAAACTGCCGACGGGGGTACGGTTAAGAAATCCTAAACTTTGTCTCATGGTATGCCGCAGCAGTCTGCCTCGAAGGTCTTTCATAACTCCCTGTCCGGTATAGGCCATTAAATACACCTGCAGGAAAGAAAAAACCAGTACGGCCAGGAGAACAACCAGATATGTAACCCCTATAGTGCGGAGAGAACTCACATCATCCCGTCTCAGGGTAATAACTTCATCCTGGTTAAGGGATTTTAAATCCTCCCGTGCGATTACACCGTATCCGCTTCCGGTGGAAATCACCTCCGGGTGGGCCTCCGCTGCCGCCCTGGATTTTTCATCCAGCTGAAAAAGAATAAAGTCTTTTCGAATCAGCAAGCCTTGTTCCCCCAAAGCTTTCTGCTTTGCCTTGGTAATGTTTTTTAAACTGGAGGCAGCCACGTATCGGTATCCGTCTATAAGGGGGGCACCTTCCTCTATTTCAGTATCAGATAGTACTCCCTGACCAATCCGGTCGTCTCTAATAGCTACGGTATTCCCCATTATATGATTGTCTATAGCCCGCTGAATCAGTACCGGGCGTAACAATTCACCTCCGGTCGCGAGCAAAAGGGCCGCTACCGCCAGAACAGCCATGGGCCAATACGGCTTCATGAACCTGAACAGTTTAGCTATGATAGCGGAGTCGTATCCCTTGATAATCTGTTCTTCTCTCATATATCTTCCCCTTTTCTTTCCAACTGCTGGAGAAGATATATTTCGCGGTAAAGCCCTTCTTTCTGCTGCAGTTCCAACGGCGTTCCTTCCTGAATGACCCGCCCCTTGTCAAGCACAATGATCTTGTCGGCACGTTCAAGGGTGGAAACCCGGTGGCTGATTAATATATTAGTTTTTCCGGACCTTAAACTTAGATATGCCTTGAGAATTTTCTCTTCTGTTTCCGTATCTACCGAAGAAAGCGCGTCATCAAAAATGAGCAGTTTGGATTCAATCGCCATAGCCCGGCTTATTGCGATACGCTGTTTCTGTCCTCCGGATAAAGTAATTCCCCGTTCTCCGACCTCTGTTTCATATCCCCGGGGAAACTGATTTATGTCCCTGTCTATGGTACTCATTTTCGCGTATTTCTTTATTGCTTCATCAGGGAGATCGGGATTTCCAAACGCGATATTCTCACGTATTGTAGCGGAAAAAAGAAAGGAATCCTGCGGTACTATGCCCAGGACCCGCCGCAGCGCTTTTAAATCATACTCCCTGACATCGATGCCGCCGACAAACACCGTATTTGGAGGCGGATCTAGAATCCGCGGCAGCATTCTAATAAGGGTTGTCTTTCCCGCCCCGGTGCGGCCCAATACTCCCAGAGTTGTACCCGCGTCAATTTCTAGATTGATATCGTGCAAAACCGGCTCCTCGGCGTCATCAAACTGGTAGGTAAGATTTTGTATTCGGATGGAGATATCCTTAATCTCTTTAACTGCACCTGGGGGAGAAATAATATCCGGCTCTTCACGGAGAATTGAGTTAATTCGGCCGAGACTGGCTGCTCCGCGCTGGATGATGTTAACCACCCACCCGGCCCCCATCATGGGCCAAATCAGCATGGTAAGATAACTCATCATAGCGACAAAACTTCCCGGTGACAGCCTTCCTTCTATAACCGAAGTCCCCCCAATGATGAGCAGTATAAGAATTGTGACTCCGGAAAGAAACTGCGTCATTGGGAAAAAGAATCCCCAGATCCGAACCAGTTTCATATTGCGTTTACGGTATTCTATATTTTTCTGTTCGAATGTTTCAGCGTAATGGTCTTCCCGCACATATGATTTTATAACCCGGACCCCGGCCAGATTTTCCTGAACTTGTTCGCTCAAACTGCTGAAGCCTTCCTGTACTCTCCGGAAGCGGACCCCTAATAGCGGACCAAGTCCCAGGACTACTGCGGTAATTATCGGAAGCGGGATAATGGTATAAATTGCGACAGAAGGAAATTGGGACAGCATGATGATAATAATGGCAATCAACATGATGGATCCGTCGAAAAAGGCGACCAACCCCATTCCCGCGGCCATTCTTACCGCGCGCATATCGTTCGTTGCGCGGGCCATTATATCACCTGTTTTCATCCTTCCGTAGAACCCCGATCCTAGGGTAAGTAAATGGGAAAAAAGATCCGATCTGAGCTCCTTTTCCACCTTCCTCGATGATCCCAAAATAAAGAAGCGCCAACCGAAACGGCCTGCCGCGACAGCAAAAGCAATACCTACCATCAGTAAAATTTCCGGAATAAGACTGTTCAGGGTGAATCCGCCGCCGGCAATAATATCTATTATACTCCGCAGTATCTGCGGTATATAGATAAGCCCGAAATTAGTCACAAAGAGGAATAGTATTCCCAACAGATACGCGCGCGCATAGCGGCCCACATACGGCAGAAGAGTTCGGTATTCTTTTAACAATGACGGCTCCTTTCGCGGGGTATTCTATATAATATGTTTTTAGTGAGAGAAAATATCCAATTTCTTTGATCCCCGGAGCTGCCTGTTGAAATAGGCAGACACTCCTAACCGAAACCGGTTGTGCATGATTTAGTTCATTGTTAAACTTTTATGAGTTTTATGTAAAGAGTACTGTAGTCCCGGGAATAGTATTTTAAATTATGTGTATACAATCGCCTAAGCAATTACCCGCCTTTACCATAGAACTGGATAACAATAGGAGCCCGAAAGACTCAGATACGTTTTCTATACCGAGC
>CAZUAE010000010.1:94645-113823 GCA_964618265.1 uncultured Spirochaetales bacterium
ATGACAGCACTCGGAATGCCCGCGTCTTGGAGTTTCTTGACTACCCTGTTGGCCACATGTTTCATCTGGGTGAAGATGAGGGTTTTCTTCATTCCCGGGTCCTGAAGGAGGGAAATAAGGAGAGCGTCTTTATTTTTCTTGTCTACGTAGAGCAGGCGCTGATCTATCCGTTCCACTGCCGGAGTTTCGGGAGATATGGTGACCTCTACCGGATTGGTGACAATAGTCTGAGCAAGGCGCCTCATGTTATCCGCGAGGGTAGCCGAGAAAAACATAGTCTGTCGCTTTTCCGGAACTTTGATCAGTACCCGCTTTATATCGGGCATAAAGCCCATATCGAGCATTCGGTCTACCTCGTCGAGGATGAAGACTTCCACCTCTTCCAGGTGGATATGTCCCTGTCCCATGAGATCAAGGAGCCGCCCCGGAGTGGCGACGAGAATATCTATCCCGCGGTTCAAGATTTTCACCTGGTGAAACTGGTTTACTCCGCCGAAAACTACCGCGTGATTTATTTTAAGATAGCGTCCGTAGGTATTTATACTGTCTCCGATCTGTGCTGCCAGTTCTCTTGTCGGTACAAGGATGAGCGCTCGGGGAGTACCCCGTTCCGGACGACCTTTACGCTGATGGGAAAGACGCTGGAGCAGGGGGAGTGAAAAGGCGGCGGTTTTTCCTGTTCCCGTCTGGGCACACCCGATCATATCCCGGCCTTCCAGGAGAGGCTGTATGCACCGGTCCTGAATAGGAGTAGGGATTTCATATTCCTGGGTTGCTACCGCGTGCTGAAGTTCGGGAATAAGCGTGGTGAAGACGCCTTTCAGGTGACCGGTGTCTACCTTAGGCCCATTGCTTGTCCGCGCCGCGCGGTTACGCGGCGCGTTTTTTTTTGTGTTCATATTTTTTCCTAGTCCGGGTGGTACAACTCTCTACCCGCCGGACACGTGGAAAAGAAAGGACCGCAACATCTGCGGCAATTGGTCATCCCAGTGTATTACACTTGGAATGCGTTACATATGTGGTAATTGACTGTTTCTGATGATTCCAAAAGAAAAGGCAATACGATCCAATGTATACATCAAATGTAAAATAATTGCAAGTAATCTGATAGGGAAAGTGATCCGATCCGTCAAGCCGAAAATCAGTGAAAATCGCAGCACTGAAGAAGAACGGTACAGACCCGCAAAACCCTTCTTTGATTTTCGGTTATTGCCGTAATTCCTCCCGCGCCTTCTCGTAAAAACGATCACCGATACTAAGACTGTGGCTATTAATAGGAATCCTGCAATCCATATCCACGGCGCGAACCAGCGGGAATAATAATTATCCCCGATCACGGCACCAAACAGTTTTTTCCCTTTCCGATCAAATCGGTTCTTCCCGCCTTCCTGAGTGCTTCTCGTACCTTTTTCCGGTTCCGGGGATCGTTGAACTGGAGCAGGGCACGCTGCAGGTTACGCTCCCGCTCACTCCGGGGTACGTAAACCTCTTCTCCGTTCCGCGGATCAACACCGGTGTAATACATACAGGTGGAGAGAGTGCCCGGAGTGGGATAGAAATCCTGAACCTGCTGGGGAATAAACCGGGTCTTTTTAAGGTATACGGCTAATTCGACGGCTGCTTTTAAATCCGATCCGGGGTGAGCCGAGATAAAGTAGGGGAGGATATACTGTTTTTTTCCAATCCGCCGTGTTTCCGCCTTAAAATGGTTCCGGAACGTATCGTACACTTGGATTTCCGGTTTTCCCATCCGTTTCAAGACCTCAGGATTCACGTGTTCCGGTGCCGTCTTGAGCTGCCCGCTCACATGGTGGGCGCAGAGCTCCCGGAGGAAGTCCGGGGAGGAGTCGGCCTCAAGATAATCGTACCGTATTCCGGACCGGATAAACACTTTCTTTATCCCCGGAACTCTCCGGAGGCTCCTAAGAATGTCGATGTATTCGGTGTGATCGGCTTTTAACGCCGGACAAGGTTCGGGATACAGACACTGCCGGTCCGGACAGGTGCCCTTTGTCTGCTGCTTCCGGCACGCGGGAATCCGGAAGTTCGCGGTTGGTCCGCCAACATCGTGGATGTATCCTTTGAAATCAGGATGCCGGGAGAGTGCTTCCGCCTCTCTTATCAGAGACTCTTTTGTCCTTGCCTGGATGTGCCGTCCCTGATGGAATGTCAGTGAGCAGAAACTGCAGTCACCGAAACAGCCCCGGGACGATGCAAGGCTGAACTGCACCTCCTGCAGCGCGGGAACTCCGCCCTGTTCCGTATATGAGGGATGGGCGGTCCGGGTAAATGGGAGTTCGTATATCCGGTCCAGCTTCTCAGGCGGCAAAGGAAAGGGCGAAGGATTCTGTACCACAGAACCCCGGGGGAGGGGTTCGATCAGAGGCTTTGCGGTAATCGGATCGGTATTCCGGTACTGCAGCTTGAAATGCTTAAGAAATGCCTGTTTGCTTTCACGTACTGCTTCAGATCCCGGGAGTATCAATGCTTCCGGAATATACGCGGGATTCCCTGGGTCCGTCAGCTCCGCGGGGGAGGCAGAGCTCCGGAATACGGTTCCGCGGATATCGTTCAGGGCGGATATGTTTTCTCCCGAAGCCAGCCTGCGGGCGGCTTCAATGATTTGGCTTTCACCCATACCGTAAACCAAAAGATCCGCTTTTGCGTCAGCAATAACCGGACGCCGGACAGAATCGGACCAAAAATCGTAATGGGAAAGCCTGCGCAGGGAAGCCTCGAGGCCGCCTAGTATTACCGGAACCCCTTTGTATGCCTGCCGGACCATACCCGTGTAGACCAGTATTGCCCGGTCGGGACGTTTTCCGGTTTTTCCCCCGGGAGAATACGCGTCCTCCCGCCGGGGACGTCTGTTCGCGGTGTAATGATTCACCATGGAGTCCACATTTCCGGAACTAATGAGAAATGCCAGGTTCGGCTTTCCGAGAACCCGGAACGATTCCACCCGTCTCCAGTCAGGCTGGGGGATAATTCCGACCCGGTAGCCTTCCGCCTCCAGAACCCGGCCGATAAGAGCGGGGCCGAAACTGGGGTGATCCGCGTATGCGTCACCGGAAATTAAAATAAAATCCGGTTCTTCCCATCCCCGTGTTGCCATTTCGTCTTTTGTTGTCGGAAGATAATTGTTTTCTGAATACGAATAGGTCATATTATGTGTACTTACGTGATCTCTCTGCAACTTTTCTCAATTCCAGGGGAGTCATGCCCTTCCATTTTTTAAAGGCGGTATGAAAAGCGGATTTGGAATTAAACCCGCAGGAATACGCGATATCAAGGATACTCATACGGATCTCCTGCGGAGATAAGAGTAAATCCTTGGCCCTTTCTACCCGCATCTTATTAATGAAGTCGTAAAAAGTAGTCCTCCCTCCCCGGTTTATTATACGGGAAAGCTCGTTCCTGGTCATCCCTGTCTTTGCTGCGAGTTCCGGAAGAGTAATATCGGGCTTTAGGTAATATTCTTTAGCTGTGACATCTGACAGGATGTGATCAAATTGAGTTTGTAAAGTAGAGTCTCCGGGAAGGGGATTTTTTGGCGTTCCTTTTTCTAATACAGAGTTTTGGGAAACGATAACATATTCAATTTTGATAATGGCGAAGCAGCTCATAACCAGTATTGCGATATTTATTGCTCCTGTAATGATGTCATTAAAGAAAGCAAGAGGGTAGCCCAGGACCATAAATATATCTATAAGCAGAAAAAAGATAAGAAAAAGGGCTGCCGCGAACATAAAAAAATTTATCCACCCCAAAGTATTGCGGTTATAGCTGGAAAGCATACCCTTCAATTTTTTTTGATGCCGCAGGAACAGCCAATATGCTCTGAAGATATAATATCCTAGGCTGATTTGAAACAGTCCCCAGACAGCACATTCCTCCATTGTGGAAGGAACTGTCGGGGAGACATGTTCCTTGACGAATAAAATTTTCTTGTCTGCAGGCAGCATAAAAAACGGAAGAAGGTATACCAGGGAAACGATAAAAGGAACAAAATGGATCAGTTTATTCCGTCCGAATGTGAATGTATCATCAGTTAGCGAGGCGATGTAAAAATACAGAAAAGGTCCGATTAGAAACTGCGGCGGTATATAAGTCTTTATAAGAAAGGGAGTTGTAAGATAAAGATCCGTGGAAAATAGAATAGAAAAAGTCTGGGAAAGAACCAGAGCGCCTATCAGACCGATCAGATATATATTTGTTTTCCCTAAACTCGGCCGGTTCAGGAGAACGATTGTCATAAAAATAGATAAAGAGATTCCAATAACAGTCAATAAGTTGTTTATACTCAACAGCAAGACGAGTGCCTCTTTAGACTAATGTTTCCCTGTTTTTTGATGGTAATAATATCTCACAAGTACCAAAAAGTCCATTAAAAAGTACTGATGTACCCGGAAGGACTACAGAATTTAAATCTTGGGCTATTCTAAATAAAAAAATTAAAAGGGAGAAATAGATGGAAATGAGAACCAAAATTATTCTTTTGGTATTTTTTGTCTTTGCATTCAGTATATCATTCCTTGGGTGTGATTTTTTCCTCGGCGGAAACAAAAATAAAGAGGATGATGGGAATGATAATAAAACCAATCAAGAAATACTCGGTTCACTGGGATTTGACCTTGAACTAGAAGAACCTGTGGATGATAATAACATACCAGTCGGAAACAAAAATCCCATGGGCAATAATATTAAAAGTTTTATGACCATATATGAAATTTATGAAGCCGGCGCCGCCTTGACGGGTTACACCGGTTCGGAAGTCCTTCTGGAATATGATGTTCAATACAACGCTGATCATGAAGGCAATCCCTATACAGCCGCGGATTCCGGCGCTGATCTTGTTGCCCTATTGGATAATCCAAGCAGTGACTGGATGAATCAGCCTAAAAAGAGTGTAGCAGCGGATATTGACGGTGATGGAGTTGATGAAATTATTACAGCTGTTTTTATTGCCGCAAGTAAC
This sequence comes from uncultured Spirochaetales bacterium, assembly GCA_964618265.1. GTDB lineage: Bacteria > Spirochaetota > Spirochaetia > CAYLLE01 > CAYLLE01 > CAYLLE01. The sequence continues at coordinate 99,624 of CAZUAE010000010.1, forward strand.
GCAATCAGCTTCAGGGTATATAACCCGGTAACAGATACCGTTCTACCTTATACTATAGAAAACATCGAATATGCCGGTCAGATACCTACTTCTCCGGATTGGGGGTATAACTATTTTTTCAAGCGGGATTTTACCACTGGAGATTTTAATAATGACGGAAAACCGGATTTTGCAGCGGCCTGCGCGGGAAACATTATTACTTTTGATTCAGAGTTCGAAATAACCGGATCGATCGAATCTCTTGGACCTTTCAGCAGAGTAGCAGCCGGAGATTTAAATGGTGATAGTTACGATGATCTTGTTCTAATTGACGGACAACTTGAAAGCTCATCAGGGCACTACTATATTTTCGCGGGAAGTGAAAGCGGACTCGGTTTGGGAGCAGGAATCGATCCAAAGGTTAGCGCGGTATATCATGACGCTCTCTTAGGTTCTCAAGCTGCCTACTCCTCCGGGGAATTCGCTGTGGGAGATCTGGACGGAGACGGTATGAGTGAACTGGTTTTTGCCGGTGTTTTAAGAGACGACTCTGCTCATCTGCAGGTGGCACTAATCGATCCGTATGATGAGGAAAACAGTAATTTTCAAGGGAAACCTATCATGGAAGCCCCTTACTCTCTTGCTACCGGTCTCTACGGGGCTTCGTCTCATCACCATATGAATTATGCAGTACCCCGGGTTGTTACCGGGGATTTTGACGGGGATGGAGTGGATGAGTTTAATGTGATGGATAAAACATTCAATCTTGCGGACGGGGAGATGGTATTATTTACTAAAGGTGTTTTTGATACTCCGAATCAGGATACCTGGAGACGGAATGACATGTTTTATGATATCTCCTGTGCCGGAGATGTTACCGGCGACGGACTGGACGATCTTGTCTTTTTTGAGACGGAAGATTTGTCGGATTGGAACGATTCAACAAAATCCAATATCAATTATCTGACTGTCTGGGCCAGGAACAGCCTTTTCGAGTATGTGGAATATAAACGTATTGCCGTATCGGCAAACAGAACTTATCCGACCCTGACCTTGGGCAATACCGACAGTGACAGCTTGGTTGTTCAATTCGAATCCAGGGAGCTTGAGTTCGGCGAGCCTGTTATTCTTGCCGTTCTGGCTTCACCCCCCTATAACGAGTACATGAATATCGATAACAGCGGAACAGCCTATTCCATTACAAGCGGATCCGAGGAAAGCTGGGAGTATGCCAACGGCTTTAATGTCGGGGTTGCCGTCGGATACAGTGTGGAAGTATCTCTCCCGGTGTGTGATGTGCTTTCCATCGGCGGCGGAAGATCTGTGGCTGTGGAGCAGGAGTTTATGTGGGGATACGGTGAATCTTTATCGAAGTCTTTCGATTACGGTTTTTCCGCCGATGCTGGAAACGATATGGTTATTGTTACAGCCATACCGGTGGATATGTATATTTACGAGATCCTTACCGCTCCGGATCCTGAAGCCGCGGGAAGCTATATGACGATAAATGTGCCGAGAAGTCCCGAACAGCTTCTTCTTACAGTTGATTTTTACAACAGTATGGTGAAGGAAGAAGACAGAATTCCCGATGAAATACTGGTGCATACCTTAGGAGACCCTTCCTCTTATTATTCAGAAGCCGATATGCAGGCGTTTCTGGCCGATGAAGAAGGAGTTATTTATACCGGTACAGCGGCTGTTCCCCAGGGAAGCGGACAGACATCGATTTCTTACGAAGAAGAAAAAAGCGGTTTTACCTTATATGAGTACAGCTTGACGGCATCTCATACCTACTCCTACAGGCTGTTATTTGCCGAAGCGGAGCTAACCGGCGGGTATAACCATGGATATGCCTGTCAGCACTCGGTGAGCAGCGGATTTTCAATTGAGGGCGTAGTGGGAAGTATTGAAAACGAAGCGGAATGGAGCAAGGAGTCCTTCAGTTGGGGCCTTATGATGATCCCCAAGGAATTTAATGATCAGAGTTTCAATTTAGTTACTTACTGGGTGAAATAAAAACTATTGTAACTGCTTAAAACAGGAGGGCATATCGGAAACGGCCGGATTACCGGCCTTCCGGTGCTCTCCATGAGAATTCCGGTTTGACCGCCGGGTATGGATTTTCTGAAAAGGACCGGTTCGGTTCCCGTCCTAAAAGCTGCCAATCGGTAAAATCGAGAAAAGTCGCCCAGTCTTCTTCGTTATGGTCATGTGTGCCCGGACGGTAGGAGTGTCCCAGCCGGTCCGGAGCTCCCTGGAACCTGTAAACCTCCCGGGCGGCCATCTGTACCTGCCATGCCCCTTTCGGGTTTGCCCAAAGATCATTGTAGGCTTGGTTGGTAAAGAACGGCCTCGGAGCGACCAGTGCCTCCAGAAAATGCTGGTCGAAGGGAAGATCTTTCTCGTTCTGTTTATACCTCTTTATATCCGGACCGAACCAGTAGGGGACTGCGCGGAGAATCTCCTCCAGCCGTTCACAGTCTTCGCCCTGGAAGAGAAAGCTCCCGGTACCTCCGCAGCCGCCGGCGTTTGAGGCGGCAAGAGCGATCCGCGGATCTGTAGCTCCGGCAAGAAGAGAAGTCTTCGCTCCCCGGGAATGACCGATAACGGCAATCCGGGAAGAATCCAAACCTTCTATCTGCTCCAGAGCATCCACGGCCCGGTGATATCCCCAAGCCCAGGCAGCAATGGCGCCGAATTTCTTGTCCGGATAAACCGGATAAAGTCCTGTATCACGGCCGGCGGAGTACATGTCCGGGACGATTTCCGTCCGGCTGAATACCGCAAGGGCATATCCCCGGTTCAGGATTTCCTTCCGGGTAAGGTCGGTAATATACAGCCAGCATCCGTCCCCGTCGAGAATTACCGGTACCGGTTTTTCGCTGTTTGGAATATGTATATCCAACCGGAAGTGGAAGGAAGGATCGTCTCCGTGAATCAGACGATACTGGATATAATGCGAGCCGGGGAACCGCTTCGGTTTGTTGGGATGAAGCGGTTCTACCACTATCTTTGAAGGTTCCGGCGGTAATCCGCCGTATTCAACAGCAAGTATTAAGGAAAGGATTTCCTCCCGCCGTCTTTTCCAATCCCCGGGTGTTATTACTCTGGACCCATCGTCAAATAGAAAAGGATCCGGAAGGGGTTTTATATGTATTTCTTCATGGCCCATAATGTTTCACCTCTCTCGATGTGTTAGGATAATAAGGAAAATATTGAAGGAGAGCAAGGCGTGCGTTGACTCACTAAAAAATCTAACCCTGACAAATAATCCACAGGTAGATGAACTTGTTGCCGGAGCCCCAAAAAAAATACAAGACGAGAAAACTAATGCTGTTACCGGTAAAATCGGCGGGGCGAGTATCCCGCGGACCGGATGATCGGCTTGAGCCCCGGAATATACCGGTTTTGTCAAACGGTTATCGGGGAATGACTGTTTCAGGAGTGCTGTTCCTGCAGTCCAAGGGGAAGGAACGGGATTTCATGATCCGGTTCCGGAGTTCCGTCAGGCAGATATCCGGCGGTATTTGTGGTGCAGATGGTCCTGCTGATCGTTTCGATGGGAATCACGGTGCTTTTCCTTCCCCGGCGCATTCCAAGTAAAACCGATGATTTCGAAAGGAAACAGATCGGGATAATAAGTTCAATCCGGGATCTGATCTCCTCTCACGGCAGGATTTTTTTTACGGCGGGCGCATTCTTGCACCCGTTGTGGTAGGGACCTTGGCTTCGGTCATCACCTTGATGGGTGCATCAGTTATTGTTGCTGCTGTGGGAGGAATCGGCGCTGCCGGTACGGCCTTCCTTGTGACGGAACCGTTAAAGGAATAGCCTTTTTACCTATGTAAAGCCTGGTGAATAATGTTAACCTTCCGTGTTATTATGCATTAAAATCCCATTATTTTAAGAAAGGATAACCATGAAATCTTACAAAATCGGTGTAATCGGAACCGGATTGCGCAGCTTAGCCTACATAAAATATTATGTGCCTCATGAAAAAAAGGTCAGAGGAAATACCGTAGAAGACATCCGCATCTGGGCTAACCTGGTACGGTAGACACCTTCATTAGCGGGATGAAACCGGTGTATTTCCTGAGGAATCCAGATCGGATACTGCATGCTGGATTACCGCTTCTGACCGTAATCCGAAGCGGGAAAGAATTTTACAGAGATCGGGGTCTGCTTTTTGGGGAAAGACGGATTCTGTTTTCAATGGCATTGAGCTGTCCTTTATTTACCAAAGGGGAGACTATGCCGGCTAAGCATAGGAACAGAAAAAATAGTGTAACAGATACTATGAATTTGTCAATTACTCTAAAGGCTGAAAGGCTGCTCCAGGAATTCTCATTTTATTCCATCAGGCAGCAGAAAACGATGTAAATACTTAAGGCAATTGCTTAAAACCAGGTTTTTACAATACCTTTTTACGGTCCTTTTTCCCTTTGGTTTTCATTGCTTCAGCAAGCCGGAAGTAATCCTCCGGCAGAGGGGTAACCGCAACTGCCGGTTTATCAGGTACTTTATATCGATTCTCAGGAGCAAGTTGTCTTTCTTCCGGGATTAACTCTTCAGCTTCAAATCCGTGTTTCTCCGCTAACTGAGTATATGCAGACCCGCTTAAGGTGATGCCGTGGAAATGTATCATCGCTGTCAAAATATTTTTGAGCTGTTTAATTTCATCGTGGGATATTTCATCGATCATGGATTTAGCCCATTCAATTTTTATCTTTGCTGTAAGGTTGGGATCCAAAGCAAAAAGGAAGGGGCTTCCGGAACTTTCGATGGTATGCTGGACGGCAAAGTTTTCGATTTTCAGTTCCCGGTCTAATAGCCGGCCGATCTCTACGGCAGTCTCTTTTATCTTGAGTATCCGCTCCTGCCGGGAAAGTTCCGATTCCTGGTTTTTTATTGTGCCCGGTTTGTGCTGGAGCCACCAGGTCTGGTCAAAGATGTCAAAAAAATCCTTGGTAAAAGCCAGACGCCTTTTCTCCGGAAGTGCGGTATTGCGTTTAATAATTTTTACCCCGCCTCGGAACTTGGTTGAAAGGGGACGGATGACGGGAGATTCCGCACCGTTTGTTGTGCGGTTTTTTTCTTCCGCATATTCACGGGAGCGGTTTTGCAGTACAGTCAGTTTTTCCCGGAATCTCTGATCGGTCTGTTCGAGTCTCCGGTGCAGATTAACCGCCTTGCGAAGATCGCTGATCCGCTGCGGGGCTTTACCGGACGTAATCTCCTGATACAGAATTTCCATGTTCTTCCGGATTTCAGTGTAGATGGCAGGGGAGTTTATCAGCACTGGGCTTAAAGATGATAATACCGTTCCGTACCCCCGGGCGGCCAGGAAATTGGAAAGGACCCGGAGGGCGCTGTTTCTCCGGTAAGCTGCGGCACGGTAATTCCTTACGGCCTGGTCCATTTTCGCGGCCTGCCGAAGTATCGCTTCTCTCCCTTCGAACCGGAGATGGAAGGAGGGGAATTCCTTGCCGGCAATGAATTCGAATCCCAGTATCAGCATTTCCTCAGCATCGGTAAGAAACATAAGGTCCAGATTTCCTTCTTCCGAAGCTGCAAGCACCCGCTGGATAAAACCACGGGTACGCTGCCTCCCTGTTTTCTTACTGGGAAGATTTCCTCGGAACCGGCTGTGGAGCAGCCGGGATAGTTCGGGGTATTCGGTTTCAAGTCTGGAACACTGTTTATGCAGCCGTTCCTCCGTTCCCGCGTACTCATCCGCGACCTTGGCGGATAATCCCTGACTGCGGAACAAGTCGATTCTCCGGGCAGCGGCAGCAAGCTTGATGTCACCTGTGATCATTGCAACAGCCGTCTCCACCGATTCACCCCCGGCGTCAGGGTTTTCCATCATGAACCTGGCAGCTACCAGATCCCTGTCTCTTCCTGTATACTGCTCCAGCTGTTCATCCCGGATGTTCATTATAAGATCGGGAAGACGTCCTAACACGAGTTCCATTTTTTTGCGGAGCTGTTCCAGCCGGGCACCCCGGGTAACGGAATAGAGAAACTGAACCAGGAGTGAAGTGATTCCGGCGATCACGGTATACACCGCGAAGTAATAAAACAACGCCCGGGGAGCTGACTGACCGTATCCTAAAAGATAACCGCCCTGGAGGGCAAGATAGGTCACCGGACCTGCCGTCCAGGCAAGTTTGAGCACTGTTTTACCGAAAGACTCCTTCCGGGCTGCCTTTTTCAGTATTTCTCTCACTGCGTCATAACCGCCCCCGGGAGCGGTTTTTTTCAGCTGACCTTTCATACCTTTAAATAATAATAGATAAAATCCTTTCGAGGAAGTGATTAAACAAGCCGGGATATGTCCGGTTCATTAAAAATGATTTTGGCTTGTTCTTCCAGGTCTTCTACCTCTTTTTGCCAGAATGCCTTCCCGCCCCAGGATGGAAATGCTGTTTTGAATCCTGTATCGTTCCGCTGTCTGGCACACCACACGAGGAAATAGATTATCCGCATGAATCTGAGCGGCTCAATCAGCTTAAGCTCTTCTCTATCGAAACGCAGAAAATCCTGGTATCCGGTGAGGAGAAGGGAGAGTTCCCCCAGTGCGTGCTGGGCGTGGTCGGGCAGGAGCAGCCAAAGGTCCTGAACCGCCGGCCCCCGCATCATGTCATCAAAATCTATAAGCAGTAATCCTTCTCCGGGCCGGTCCAGTATGTTTCCACGGTGACAGTCCCCATGCACCCGGTGTAAATCAATATCGGTAAACAGGGGAATTATTCGGTCAAGCATTGTTTCGGTAATCCTGTTAAAATCTTCCAAGCACTCGGGATGGATTAATCCATCGTTCCTGAGTTCGTTGATGTACTGTCTGGTGGTTTCTCCGGGGAGACAGGGAATCCGGTGAAAAGCCTCTCTTTTTCTTCCGGCAGTATGCATCCGCGCAATTAATCTTCCAAGCCGCAGCCAATCATTCTGTTCGTTGATGTCAAAGTTCCTTCCGGACCTCCGGGGAAATACGGTAAAATAGAAAGACGTTTCACCCTCCGGAGTTACCGCCTCAGCTTCAAAAAGAGTTTCACCGTCACCGTCTTTTACCGGTACGGCAACGGGGATCTCATCATCATCCAAATCCATAATAAACTGATGTTCATCCAGTATAGCATCTTCGGACCACCTTCCGGGGCGGTAAAATTTTACCACCAACTCCCTCCCCGCGTCATCGGTGAGTCCGTAGACTCTGTTAATGTAGCTGGGATATGGCACAATGGTTCCGTATAATCCGATATTCAGAATTTGCTCCACTGCTGTAATCACGAATTCGGGAGTAAGGCGGTCAAAGACACCGGTTGTCATAAAATAAGCACCTCCATTCCTTAATGTAACGGAAAAAAGAGTTAGGGGAAATTACTCTGCCGGATCTATCAATTCCCCGGCGTATCAGGACAGGGCTAATTTTTGATCACACCGTCTCAGGCTCAAACTGGCTGTTGTAAAGATCGGCATAGAACCCGCCCCGCTCGAGCAGTTCGGTGTGCTGTCCCTGTTCCACGATATCGCCCTCATTCATCACCAGAATCCAGTCCGCATTCTTAATCGTGGAAAGACGGTGGGCAATGATGAAACTTGTCCGGTTCTGCATAAGGTGGTCCATAGCCTCCTGGATTAGGAGTTCAGTCCTTGTATCCACCGAGCTGGTAGCTTCATCCAGGATGAGCATTTTCGGATCTGCCAGGATGACCCGTGCTATGGTGATTAACTGTTTCTGTCCCTGTGAGATGTTTGTTGTTTCTTCGTTTATCTGAAAATGATAACCATCAGGAAGGGCGCGGATAAAATGATCCGCCCTGGCTGCCGATGCCGCGGCGATCACTTCCTCATCAGACGCGTTCAAGTTTCCGTACCGGATATTTTCCATAACGGTATCGTTGTAGAGCCAGGCATCCTGCAGTACCATGCCGAAACAGCTCCGTAATTCTTCACGGGTGAACTGCCCGACGGGATAACCGTCTATGCTGATCGTGCCGGAATCCACATCGTAAAACCGCATGAGCAGCTTCACGATGGTGGTCTTTCCCGCTCCGGTGGGACCCGCGACGGCGATTTTCTGTCCCGGGGCCACCGTAGCGGAGAAATTATGAATAACCGGAACGGATTTTTCATAGCCGAAGGTTATGCCGCTGAACTCCACTTTCCCCTTTACGTTTTCCGCTGAAACAGGATTGTCCGTATCAGGAATCTCTTCTTCCTCATCCAGAAATTCGAACACCCGCTCCGCCGCCGCGGCGGTCTGCTGGAGGATGTTTCCGATATTAGCAAGCTGCGTAAGGGGCCGGGTAAAGTTGTTAATATACTGAATGAACGCCTGGATATCTCCTACCGCGATGGCGTTCCGCACCACCAGCCATCCGCCCAGTATTGAAACTCCTACATAGCCTACGTTGTTTATAAACCGCATCATTGGCATCATAAATCCTGAAAGAAACTGAGCTTTCCACGCCGAACCGTACAGTACCTCGTTGTGTTTATCGAACTCCCGGACGCTCTTCTCTTCACCGTTAAAAACTTTCACGATGGTGTGTCCGCTGAACATTTCTTCCACATGTCCGTTCACTGTCCCGAGATATTTCTGCTGCCGTTTAAAATGTTTTTGAGAATTCTTTATGACAATCCCCATGAGTACTCCGGAAAGGGGAAGGATCAGCAGGGCAACCAGGGTCATCCTCCAGCTGATGGAAAACATCATGATAAGGACGCCGATTACTGTGATCACCGATGTTATGATTTGGGTGAGACTCTGACTTAAGGTCTGATTGATGGTATCCACGTCATTGCTGATCCGGGAGAGGATATCACCGTGACTGTGGGTGTCGAAAAATTTAAGGGGAACCTTGTTTATTTTCCGGGAGATATCCCGTCTGAACCGGTACGAAATATCGGCTGAAACCCGGGACATCATCCACCCCATGATGTAGGAGAAAAAGCTTGAAATACCGTACAGCACCAGCACGGTCAGGATAATCCTGCCGATCTGCGCAAAATCCACTCCTCCTCTTCCGGTAATCTTTGCCATAACCCCTTCAAACAGTGCGGTGGTGGCCTGTCCCAAAATCTTGGGGCCGATAATTAAAAACACGGTGGATGCCGCGGAAAAGAAGATAACCACCGCCACGGTAATCCGGTACTGGCCCATATATGAAATGAGCCGCTTCATTGTTCCTTTGAAATTCTTCGGTTTCTCTCCCTTGGCAAAAGCCGCTCCTCTTCCGCCGAAATGACCCGGCCCCCCGCCGCGGGGTGCTTTCTTTGCTTGAGCCTTCCTCAGCTCCTGTTCTCTTTTATTCATTACGCCGGTTCCTTCATGTCGATCTGTGACTCAACAATCTCCCGGTACGGAAGACATTGTTCCATCAGTTCCGCGTGGGTTCCTTTACCCACGATCCTCCCGTCATCCAGTACCAGGATCTGATCCGCGTTCATAATCGAAGCAACCCTTTGAGCAATGATGATGATGGAGCTCCCGCCGGTTTTCTCCTTAAGCGCTTTCCGCAGCGCGGCTTCGGTTCGGAAATCCAGGGCGGAAAAACTATCGTCGAATATGAGCACCGGATATTTTTTGACCAGCGCCCTGGCGATGGAAAGCCGTTGTTTCTGGCCCCCGGAAACATTTGTCCCCCCCTGGGCAATAGAAGTCTCGAACTCCTCTTCCTTTTCTTCGATAAAATCCAGAGCTTGAGCCGTTGCTGCTGCTTCGCGCACCGTGTCGTCGGAGGCTGAATCATCGGCATACCGGATGTTTTCAGCGATGGTTCCGGAAAAGAGGGTGGTTTTCTGGGGGACGTACCCTATCTGTGAGCGGAGATCATGCTGAGACAGCTCCCGGATATCGGTTCCATCCAGGGTAATCCCGCCGCCGCAGACATCGTAGAGCCGGGGAATTAGTTTGACCACCGTGCTTTTCCCGGATCCGGTAGCACCGATTATCGCGGTGGTTTTTCCGGGCAGGGCGGTAAAACTGATATCGTGGAGGGCGTCCTCCTCCGCGCCGGGGTACTTGAAGCAGACGTTCCGGAATTCGACCCGGCCTTCCGTCTGAACCGGCAGAGGTTTCGGATGCTCCGGATCTTTGACTGCCGGTTCCATGTCTATCACTTCCATGATGCGTTTTCCCGATACAGCGGCCCGGGGCAGGAAAATGAAGATAAAAGAGAGCATGAGGAACGCCATCACAATCTGCATGGCATACTGAAGGAATGCCATCATGTCGCCCACCTGCATGGTGGACTCAGCAACATGATGGGCCCCGATCCATATTATTCCTACGGACAAAAGATTCATGATGAGCATCATGGCTGGCATCATCACCACTCCCACCCGTATTACAAATAGATTCACCTTAGTGAGTTCTTTGTTGGCCTGATCAAACCGTCCCTCTTCAAAGTCCTGCCGGTTGAATGCCCGGACCACCATCAGTCCGCTCAGGTTTTCCCGGGCTACCAGATTCAGCCGGTCGATGAGCTTTTGAATCCGCTTGAACTTCGGCATGGCGATTATCAGGACCGTAAGGATGAGGCCTAGAAGAACAATAACCGCCAGAGCGATAATCCAGGCCATGGACGGGGCTTTCCCTAAAGCCCGGATAACTCCGCCGATTCCCATGATAGGGGCAAACAGAACCATCCGTATAAGCATGAAGATGACCAGCTGGATTTGGGTCACATCGTTCGTCGTTCTGGTGATGAGTGACGCGGTGGAAAAGGTGTCGAATTCCTCCCCGGTAAAGCGTTCAACCTTCCGGAATAAATCTCCCCGGAGCTTCCGGGCAACCCCGGCGGCGATCCGGGCAGCCAACAGTCCGGAGAAGATTGTTGCGGTAATGGAAATCAAGGTAAAGAGGAGCATGATGCCCCCCGTGGAGAGGATGTACCGGTTCTGAATCGTCCCGGTATCAAGACCCAGGGCTTCATATTCGTCCTGAATCACCCGTACGGCTCCCTGTTCAGCCATCATCGGTCCGAGTTCTTCCGCCCGCCGGGCGATCATTCCGGTCATCATCCCGTCCATTGCCGCTCCCGCCGCGGGGCTTTTTTTTTGGGACCCGTACGCTGCAAGTACCGGGCTCAGTTTCTCCCGGAGCTCCCCCCTGGAAGACTCCCCCGCTTCGTTCAGGACATAGAGATGTTCCCCGTCCAGATTCGGGTATTTCTCCCGGTACGCTTCGTATTGAGGAGAGGCTGATGTAACAGGATCGTACGAAGAATTGATTATCCCCTTGATTTCATTATCACTCAAGGCCAGAATCCGTTTCATGGTGGATTCCCGTAAAACCTGCGGCACCGGTGATTCCACTCCGTTCTGCTGAATCCCCACATTCACGATTCGGGACATGTAATCGGGCAAAGCAAGATCCATATTCGCCTGAATGAAGAGGAAAACGGCGCAGAGCAGGACTCCTAATGTGTACGGCTTTAAGTATTTTTTTAATATTTTAGTCATGATTCTTCCCTTTCGCCGGATGGCAGCACGGAGCTTCTTCCTTCGGTTTCATCGCGGAAAGTTTTTCGTTCAGAAGGCGCAGCGCCTTGCTCACCAGCATCTGTTCCTCTTGGTTTAGATTTTCTATGAGTCCGGACTGCCACTTTTGTCTGGCCAGCGCGGCCTGATGAAGAAGGTCTGTTCCTTTCCCGGTAAGGTCATGAAGTCTCACCCGGCGGTCGCCGGTTTTTTCTCTGCGGGAAACCAATTCCCGGTGCACCAAATCGTCCAGCATCTGACTGGCCGCGGGGTTGGAAACGGACAGTGCTTTGCCGATATCGGTTACCGTGGATGTTCCGTTCCGCTGCAGGAAATGAAGAACGATCACCTGTGAGTGTGACAAGTTACGGTCACGGAAGAAGAGGTAATAATTCCGGATTGATAACTGCATGGTCAGTTCAGACCATGCAGAAAGTTCCTTGCCGCACGATGTTCGGTTATTTTTCATTGCATTCCTTAATTGTTTAGCAAACTTAACTATTAAGGAAGCAAATATATAAACTTTTTTAAACTTAGTCAATTAAGGCTCTATAAAAATATAAAAAACCTGGTTTTAAGCAGTCTCAGGTCTGAGTATCTGTAATGGTATTATACCGGGAAACGGTTTCTTTCAGCATGGCCGGATTGTCCTTGGGAAAAATACCAATGCCGGTTTCGCAGGCCGAGAGATTTACGAAGTCCGCGGCCATTTTAAGTTCCGTAAGCTCTGCCATGCTCAGGCAGCCGTCCGAATCATCCTCATCATTGGCGTACTCCCGGCCCTGACTCAGAACAAGGGCGGATAATGCCGGGTTATCAGTGAGTACACAGGCTCCTCTTTTCGGTTATTCGAAATTTGCAATTTTGAATAGCCTATTTCACCTATGTAATTCCTCACCTCACTTGTTACTCCTTCAAAGAAACCGTACAATCAAAATAATCTGAACACCTGAGGAGTTACCATGCTGGCAATCACCGATGATTTAAACGGATTTCACCGGGCCGAATCGATGGATGCAGTGCGTGAGGTCGCGGCTCTCTTGTTATCAATAAACCCGGACCAGGTAGCTTTGGACACTGCCTCGCCCGACCTGACCAACTATCCCACCGAAATCGGGACTGAAAATCCTACGATGAAAAAGTCTCCATATCACGCGGAAGATCCGGACCCTCTGGCTGCGGTGGTGCCTCTTATACGGGATGCGGGAGTCAGGGTCCTGGCGAATATCCGAATGAACGACCATCACGGCCGGGAATCTCAATGGGCTGATTGGGAGCGGCGGCATGTAAAGTGGTCTCTAGGGGAAGATCTCGGCTTCCGGGACTGGAAGTCAATCGGAAAACTCCGGTGCATGGATTACGCGGTCTCCGGAGTGCGGCAGCATCGCCTTTCCATCATCGATGAGATTCTTTCCCGGTACGATTACCAGGGACTTCAGCTCGACTTCAGCAGAACCCCGCCGTTTCTGTCCAACCCGAAAAAAGAAAACGCGCCGCACCTGACCGGTTATATCCGGGAAGTCCGCAAACTGCTTAATGAAAAAAGGTCCGGGACCGCTCCGGTTTTGGGGGCGGTTGTACCCTTTGACCTAAAACTCTGCCGCCGGGAGGGCATGGAAGTGGAGAAGTGGATTAAAGAGGGCCTCCTGGATTTTGTTTCTCCCGGTGATAAATATTACGCCGACTGGAATATCGATTTTACCCCATGGTTTGATCTGGCCCGGGATACCTCCTGTGCCGTCATCCCCGTGACCCACGGCAACGTCAGTCCCTATCAGGATTTTGAAAACGGTGAAGTATCCCTCCTGGGAGATAACACGGTTCTGGACCTGCCCAAAATCAGGGCCATCGCCGACAATGTCAAGAGTCAGGGGACAGAGCACTTCGGCTTTTATAACTTCTACACGTTTGATTTCGGACGGCTTTATCCGGAGCTCCGTGAAGCTGTTGATACGGAGGCGAATAAAGGGGCAAAGAAACATTTTTTCTACTGCCGGAAGCCGGAATATTTCTACCGGGAATATCTTGCCTTCGATAAAGGCGCCGCGTTCGAACGCCATCCCCTCATGGATCCGGGTGATTCCGCCGCTTTTCCGTTCCGGTTTACCAAAGACCCGGAATCGGAAGATTTTAAGCTCAACATCGCCGTAAAGAACCTGATGCCCAAAGATCAGGTGGATATCAAATTAAACGGTGCTCCGCTGGAGTTCCCGGAACGGACCCACGGGGCGGTTGAACGGTTCGGGCGCATTGCTCATGCCGGCTTTTTCAAAACCCGCCTTGCGGAGAACAGACTCAAGAACGGCTCCAATCACCTTGAGTTCAAGGTGACCACACGGGCTGAGTTCAGAGAACCGCTGGAGGTCGGAGAGTTCGAGATTCTTTCCGGAGAAGGGGATTAGGAAACTCTCCTGCCGGGAAGAAAGCGAATATGGTGTACACTTTCTACGTGAGAAGAAATGAATGAATGACCAAGAAAAGGCTGTTCTAAGGCATCTATTTAAAAAAAACAGACTACGCGTACAGAAATCGCCGAAACCCTTCACCTGCGGAAGAATTCGGTAGGTGAAATATGCAGCAAGCTGATGAATCGAATCGGCTGAATATTATTTTAAAACAAGTTTATTCAGTCCTTGAACAGATCAACGGAGGAGCTTCTAAATTATTATCGATTGGCTTCAGCTTCGGACGAATCAGTTTATTCTGTCCGCCGTTAATTTTGTTTAGGTAAAAA
>CAZUAE010000011.1:0-2325 GCA_964618265.1 uncultured Spirochaetales bacterium
AAATAAGGAGGATGCAGCTTAAGTTACTTGTGTCCTATATTGACAGTAGTGGCCAACTTGTAAATCAACCGCATTACACGGAGGCAAGGCCGAGATGGATCTCATCTGTCACTGACAGGCTTACGCTGAAGGGAACCGCGGTTCTGCTTGACACAGGCAGAGGTTTTGTATAATTTCTATACATATGGAGTTCGAGTTCGATCCCGCGAAAAGTGAGAGAAACAAGGACAAACATGGGATCGATTTCGTCGGTGCACAGCGACTCTGGGAAGATATGGACGTACTTGAGGTCCCGGCCCGCACCGAGGATGAGCCGCGATACATAGTGATCGGACGGATCGATGGCAAGCACTGGTCTGCGGTTATCACTTATCGAGAGGAACGAGTACGAATCATCTCGGTTCGTCGCTCACGAAATACGGAGATTGAGTTGTATGAAGGCGAGTGAGTTCGACAAGGCGTTTGAGTCCGGAGAAGAGATAACCGAATATCTCGACACACTATCAGCTCGACGCCCGAGGCAGCAGATCAAACGCGTGAATGTCGACTTCCCTGTTTGGATGGTCGAATCGCTGGACAGGGAAGCCAGTCGACTGGGTGTAACACGTCAATCGGTGATCAAAGTGTGGCTCGCGCAGAAACTCGAGGGCAGCAGAAGCTGAGATAGAGACAAGGAAAGAAGTTGCAGAATGACGGTTTCCGATATTTCCACACTAATCAAGAAGAGCTGGCCCGGTTAAAAAAAGAAAATACATTGCGGTTTCATTTATCAAAGATAAAACCGGAAAAACCCTTATAATGGAAGTCAGTGGAAGTACCAATATATTCCCTGAACACGGAGAAACACATGAAACCGAATATCCTTTTTATCATGACCGACCAGCAGAGCGCGGAGATGATGAGCTGCACAGGAAACAGGCACCTTAACACCCCCGCTATGGACTCTATCGCGGAACACGGGGTACGGTTTGAACGGGCATACTGCACGGACCCGGTATGTGTTCCCTCCAGGTTTAGCCTGTTTACCGGAAAAATGCCAAGCTACATCAACCTCAAAAGCAATGATACCCGTGAAGTGGACCATGACCGGATAGACAATCTAAAAAAGCAGGGAATTGGTTTTGTCATGAAAAAGGCCGGATATGAGGCGGTGTACGGCGGGAAGCAGCACCTCCCGGGTTTCGGCGCGGAGGATCTTGGTTTCGATATTCTTACTTTGAATGAACGGGATACTCTTGCTGCAGATTGTGCCGGTTTCATAAAGGAGAACCGGGAGAAGCCGTTCTTTCTTGTCGCGTCCTTCATCAATCCTCACGATATCTGTTACATGGCAATACGTGATTTCGCGGAAACGGATCAGGCGAAAAAGCTTATAGAAAGCGGAAAGACAGAGGTTGGGAATATTGATACATTCCTGGATATTGCAAGAGGAGGCGGAAGTGAATTTATAGAAAAGCATTGCCCGCCGCTTCCTAAAAACCATCTCCCCCAGGCGGGTGAACCTGAGGCGGTAAATCATTTACTTGAGCAAAGGCCGTTCAGAAAAAACGCCAGAGAAAAGTATTCCGATGATGAGTGGCGGATGCACAGGTATGTGTATCACAGGCTCACGGAAATGGTTGATGAGAAGATAGGGATAGTACTTGACGCACTCAAAGAAAGCGGACAAGAAGAGAACACCGTTGTCATTTTCACCAGTGACCATGGTGATATGGACGGTTCACATAAACTGGAACATAAAACCGTGTTTTACAACGAAGCGAGCCGCGTTCCGCTGCTCATGTCCCAAAAAGGAGTAATCCCGGAAGGTGTGGTGAACACTACACACCTTATATCGAATGGACTCGACCTCATCCCTACACTCTGTGATTATGCGGAAACAGAAGTCCCGGAAGGGCTTGAAGGCAGAAGCCTCAGGGCAGCAGCGGAAGGAAAAACTGTTCCCGAATGGCGGGACGCGGTAAAGCTTGAAAGTGAGATAGGAAGAATGATCATCACAAAAGACTATAAATACGCGCGGTTTTATCCGGGCAGTAATGATGAACAGCTCTATGACCTTGCAAACGACCCGTATGAAACACGGAACTCTGCCTATATTCCGGAGAACAGGAAAGTGCTGGAGTACCACAGACAGTTGTTTTCGGAAACCTGACACCCCGGCAGACAGAACCCACATGAGTCTTTGGACCCTTTTGGCCGTACCCCTCCCCCCGCCATTGCACCCGCCCCGGCGATACAATCCGGTTTCAGTTTCCCAATACCTGGAGCCTGATAAACGGACCCAGTTTTACCCGGGACTTTCAGACAGAAGATCCGGAAGGGGAA
>CAZUAE010000011.1:2425-20977 GCA_964618265.1 uncultured Spirochaetales bacterium
GGTGCTTGTTGTTTCGCTGGATCAATATGATAACCTTACTATAGAGAAAAAATGCCATAACTGAACCAATCACATTACCTATTCCTAAGTTTTCAGGATCAAAACCCAAAAAAATCACGCTGAGCAGGAATGCTGTCGAGGGTCAGCCGAAACTCTTTCTGGCTGAACATGGGCCGCTCCCTCCACACAACCGCGGCGGCAAAAAGCAGCCCAAGCAGCACCGCGATCATTCTGGCCTCAGGGCCTATCGAAAAGAGTTCCCCTGCGGCGTTGCCTGAGAAGTGAAACAAGATGGCGGAGAGTGTACTGCGGTTGGTTCGATAGTAGATCCAGCTCATGATGATGCTGCTCGGGAAAAAAGCAGCAAAGTAGGTGATGAAAGCTCCAGGGTGAGCCAGCAATTCTTGCTGGAAAGAACCTTGCACAAATACGAGCGGCAGATGCCATACGGCCCAGATCACACCGAGCAACAGGCTGGCCTGAAGCAGGTTCATGCGCGACCTGAGCGCATCCAGACCGTAACCGCGCCATCCAAGCTCCTCCGGAATCGGTCCGAAAACCAGAATCCAGAGCAGAAAGAGAATTGGTGAGGATAGAAACTCCTCCGACAGTTGCCATTGCCCCGCAGCTCCGCCGATGAGCAAAGAGAGCGAAATGCTCACCAAATTGATGACAGGCTGCAGCCCCAGGATCACCAGCCACCAGACGGCACCAATTCTGCTTGGATCCACAGCCCGGATCCAGAAATCCCGTACGAAGCTTCGGTTACCTGTGAGATGAACAAACAAAATCGCGGAGAGTGTCGCGCTCACTCCCGCGAACACTAGAAGCCCTGTACCTTGCTCAAACCAGGACAGACGTTGTCCTATCACTATCAGCCAGAGCGGTCCCCAGGTGAGAACAAAGTCAAGGCTGAAAAAGGCCGCCGGCCGGTACAGCCGCCGCGGGTCCGGCTGCGGGGCATGTGTGTTCATACCTGACTTCATTGCTCCTTATGGAATATTCCGGCAACACCGGTATGATTTGAGTATAGATTCGGCCTATTGTGGTGTCAAGGTACGGGGATGACGCAACTCCGCGGCCGGGCCGCATAAGTCTCGTTTTGGAGCTGTTATCCTGCTGCCCTCCAGTATGAGCAGGTATTTTAATCCCTGGTATACTCCACATTCGGATAACAGTCCGATCAGGTTATGGGAGATGTCGCTAACTTTTCCTGCCGGTTTTATGCCCGGCAGCTTTTTTTTCCGGTTGTTTCATTCCGACAATTTAGGTATTATTTAGGGAATGCACTTAAGCCGGGTACACATGGATGACAGACAAATAAATTTTGAACGCCTTGTAGAGAATGCCCCGGCCGTCAGATGTATATCGAAGCCCGAATAAATCCTGATCTTGATGAGCGGGGAAACGTTGTCAGTCTAACCATGATTGCACGGGACGTCACGGAAGAGCGGAATATAAAAGAAGCACTAATGGAAAGCGAGGAGAAATACAGGGTCCTGTTCGATACCTTCCCCCCTGGGCATATCCATCTCTGATGAGAAAGGCGGCATCATAGAAGCTAATACAATTTCAGAAGATATTCTCTCTGTGCCGAGGGAGAAACAGGGGAACAGGTCTCTCAGCGGAAATGAATGGATAATGGTAGATGAGGAGGGAAACCAGGCTGATCCGGAAACATATCAAAGCGTACGGGCGCTGAAAGAAAACAAAAAAACCGAGGGAAGGCTTGGGATCAAGACCCCGAACGGAAATATAAAATGGCTCAACATAGCCGCTGCTCCCATTCCGCTGAAAGGGTACGGTGTTGTGGTCACGTATAATGATATTACCGAATTGAAGCAGACCGATGACAAACTCATTGCCGCGCTCAGAGAAAAAGAAGAACTTCTCCGGGAACTGTATCACCGTATAAAGAACAATATGCAGGTCATTTCCTCCATGATGGAGCTGCAGATTTTATAGGATCCCGATGGGAAGAACGCTGAACTTTTTAAAGGATTGCAATCCAAGATAAAATCAATGGCTCTTGTGCGCCAGAAACTGTACCAGTCAAAAACATTAAGTCTCATAAATCTTAAGGATTACCTGAAGGAGCTTTCCGAAAACGTTGTTCAGACATTTTCTCCCGGGCGGCTTTCCATCACAACCCATCTTGATCTGGATAACATAATAGTGAGTATCGACGAAGCGGTTCCCTGCGGGCTCATCATAAATGAACTCATCCTGAATTCGTTAAAGCACGGCTACCCGAATAAAGAGACCGGCCGAATCTCCATTTCCATGAAGCTCCGCGGGCATGATGCCGTTTTTACCTATGCCGATAACGGAGTAGGGCTATCCGGACCAGTAATCTTTGATAACCTGGATAATCTGGGACTGCAGACTGTTAAAAGCATAGCCGAGCACCAGCTTGAGGGTTCGATGAAAATCGACGGGAAAAACGGCTTTTGCTGCGATTTTCAGTTCGATACAAGCAACATGGAAGAGCGGGTTTTCCTGTGAAAATAGCAATCGTCGAAGACGAAACTCTTCCGGCCATTATCCTGCAGGCCGGGCTCACCCGGAGCGGGTACGATGTACTGAAACCGGTAGCGACGGGACGGGGGATTCTCGAGTTGGCGCGGCGTGAAGCGATAGAGGCGGTGATTATGGATATCAATCTCCGGGGAGAAATCAAGGGAATCGAAGCCGCGGAAAAATTACAGGAGATGAATCCCGGATTAAAAGTGATTTTTATTACCGGATACGAAGATCAAGCTTCCTATGAAAAAGCAATGGAACTAAAGCCGGCCGGGTTTGTCAGAAAACCTTTCATGATAAATGATATAACTGCCGTTCTGGAAAAAATATCATCTCCCTGATACCGCGTTGTGTTCCAACAACAGATTTTTCGCCCACGCCAGCCGGATAAAAAGTTCCGGCTGACCTCCCCGGTCGGGGTGATACTCCATGCTCAATATCCGGAACTGTTCCATGATCTTCTTCCGGTCCGGATAACCGATCATATACCCTCCCGACACCGGAGCCGTTGTATGCGCCGGCAGACAGTTGAGTATAAAACACGCTAATAGCCGGTCGGCTGTTTTTTCCGAAATCCTCCGGTACCGGCAGGTTAACGCCGCGAAGTACCCCCCGAAGGTCCCGGTCCATTGACTCCGGTTCTGCGATAGATACTGATGCACACGTTTCTTGGTTGACGGAAAAATCTCCCGGTCCCAAACCGGATGTTTACCTTCCGCGTTTACCCTGCTCTCCATATCCCGGAAAAATTCCAGAAAACGTCGGACATCCCCTGGCAGCTCTTCCATTTTCGCCCTGATGTAGTGTTCCTTCGCCTGCTTGAGACTCTGCCGGTGATTCAGGTAGTCTTTACGGATACGGAGAAAAAGGGGAAAAAACTGATCCCGGGGCAGCCGGTATGTCCGGCAAAAGCGGCTGAGATTTTCCGGGGTGATCCCGGCGTTCTGCAGCAGTCTGCAGCACTGCCCGTTAAACCGCAGAGCGGTCAGGGAGGGGGAAATTCGGAGAGACCGGATCATGGCGCTGTAATACGGGTGCTTCCGGATCCATTTCGGCTGCTTCGAAAGGAGATAGGGAATCGAGTATTTTCTTTTTCCCCGGGTAGACCGGCGGCGTCTCCGCTTCACCATGATGCTCCTGACTCTGAATATACCCCATCCAGCCTTGAAGTACATCCGCTTCTGTGCAAGTATAAGTTTAAAGGTGGCGGATATGACGATCGGTATCATTGTTTATTCGGAAACAGGAAACACGCTTAACGCTGCGGAGCAGCTCCTATCCCGGTTACAGGAAGACGGCCACACCGCTTCAGTCGAGCGGGTAACTACGGATACAAAGGAGGGCACCACAGCGGGGAAGAACTATACCCTTGTGAGTATGCCCGATGTAACCAAGTATCAGGCGGTTGTTTTCGCGGCGCCGGTGCAGGCATTTTCCCTGAATCCGGTTATGAAAACCTATATGGAAAAGCTGCCTTCCCTGGAGGGCAAGGGGGTCGCGTGTTTTGTTACAAAGCACCTGCCCGGACGGTGGACAGGAGGGAATCAGGCCGTTAAATGGATGGAGAAAATATGCCGGGCCAGAAATGGCAGTATTCAGGCAGAGGGCATCATCATCTTTTCCCACGACAAGAAGGACCGGATGATCGAAGAAACGATTAACAATATAAGTAAGGTGTTCCGACATGAGTGATGATGACGCTTTTGTATGGTCCAGTGATCAGGGCGATACGCGGAAGCAAAACAAAAAAAAGCGGAAATCAAAAAATAAATCAGCCGCCCCTAATTCCGGCGGCGTCCGGGTTCAGCGGGAAACCAAGGGCCGCCGGGGGAAAACGGTAACCGTTATTTACGGCATCCCGGAACCGGAAGCGGAGCTGGAGGCCCTTGCCGGTGAGCTGAAAAAACGGTGCGGTACCGGCGGATCGGTAAAAGACGGGACGGTGGTCATCCAGGGAGATCAAGCTGATCAGATTGTTGCGTATCTGAACGAACAGGGCTACGATGCAAAAAGATCCGGCGGCTGATTACCTGGGATTGCTCCCTTCCACGGTTTTCCCGTCCCAGTCGATAATTCCCCCGAAGTTATGTACATTCGTGTAGTCCAAGGACTCCAGGATCCGGAGTGCCTGGCCGGACCGGTTTCCCGTCCTGCAGTAAAGTACAATTAAGGCATCTTTGTCTTCAGTGGGCTGTTTTTCATCGATTCTTGAAAGGGGATAATTCAAGGCGCCGGGTATATGCCCGCCGTGGTACTCTTCCGGAGTCCGCGCATCCACCAGGTAAAAGCTTTCCGGCGGATCGTCAATCAGTCCCTGAATAACTTCAGGATCGGTGTAATCCGCAGATTTTTCCATATCCGAATCGGAAGCGCAGGATAAAAATACCGGTATGATTAATAGGGCCATGATGTATATATGTTTTTTCATTGTAACTCCTTCAATTTATTATGAATCAATCGTTTTAACTCATGCAGGTTTCCGCATGAATCCATTTCATCGGCAGTAATAATCTGCCGCCTGTTTTTACAATCGTCGGGGTAGAGGTAGCCGGCCGGGAGTTTTTCGGAGCCGTCATATCCGCACTGTTCCCTGAACTCGTCCCTGTGTAAAAGTTTTACCGGTCTGCGCAGAGATCGGATGAATTCTATCCAATCCTTCTTAACCGAAAATTTTCCGTAGGTATACAGACAAAGGCTGCACGGATACGTCTTTGGAGAAAAGATTTTATGCAGAAAGTCTTTGAACCGGCTCCATTTACCGCTTTTGGCGTTGTAAACTAGAAGCAGTTTTTCCCGCTTTGCTCCCAATCTTGCCTCCTTATATGATCAATATAATCAAGAATAACCTGCGGGAAAAGGGTCTATGAATAATTGACACAGTCCGATAATCGGTGATAGCATTACTGTTCATAGAAACAGAGGAGGTATTTCATGAAAAAAGTCTATGGTATTCCTGTGTTATTATTGATACTGAGTTTGACTGTGTTCCTGCTGGCTGCCGGCTGCGGCAGCGATGAAGGGAAAGACGGTGAAGAAACAGCGGAAACTGCGGAAGAACCCGCGGTAGAAGCTGCCGGTACCTATGAAGGGGAATGGGAAATGTCTCCCAGGATGAAACCCCTGGCATCTTTAGTACTGACCGGGGACAACAGCTACGAGTTCTACATTTCTATCTTGGGACTGGTTGAACAGGGAACTTATTCCATTTCCGATGACGGAAAAATCACCTTCGTTCCCGCCGATGAGGGCTCAGATTCTACCGAAGGAACCTATTCGGAAGGGATCATCGAAGCTCCCTTTTTTCTGGGAAAAGAACCGGTGGACTTGAGTTTTACCATGGTCGGATCTCCTGACGATGTCTACGCTCCCTTTCTGGGAGATTATATAACCACCGTTATGGGCAGTAAGGAAGTAATTCTTGAACTCCAGCCTGATAAGCGGTACATGAATACCCTAAGCGGTGAGGGCGGTACTTTTATCATCTCCAACGGCGATATCACCCTGAATCCGGACAGGGAAGACGCTGAACCTGTGGAAGGCACCATAAATCCCGCCACAAAAGAAATCACCGTTAACATGGCGGTTATGTCCGGTACTCCGTCTGCCGAGCTGGTTTTCCGGAAACTCACCGATGAAGACATGATCTCCTATAAGGGCACCGCGGAAAAGGGAATGGGCGGTTCCACCGAAGTTACCCTGCTGATAAAGAAGGGCGGCCGGTTTGAGGTTCTTACCGCTAAACCCCGGGGCCGCGGGAACTATACGGTAGGGGATGATAATTCCCTCACCTTGAAATACACCGACCCGGAAGCGCGGCCCGACGGCTCCGAATTCGTAATGACCGGTAAAACTTCAAGTGATGATCTCTTTTCACCAGAAAACGAAATTACTGTTGATACCATCGAATACATAGTGGTGATGCAGGAAGAACCCGGCGTCATGGATTTAGGAACGGTTACCTTTACACCGGCCGGAGAATAGTAATATTTGATTGCAAGACCTGTGCCCCCGGTGAGAGCCGGGGGATTTTTAAAACCGGAACAAATCCTCCGGCTTAAGGAGGGTATTCTTTTCCGGATCCCGGTGGAAAAACTGATTTGAATGCTTGTCGTACCGGTAATCTTCTTTCCATTTTTCTATATTTCCTGCTGCCGCCCGGACCGCCTCGGTAACAAACAATACTTCTTCATCCGTCATCATGGGATGGAATGAAAGCCGAACCCATCCGGGCTTATGGGAGAGGTCGCCGTGATTTATTGAATCGGTAATGCTTTTGGAAATTTTTTTGTTGATATTGAGGAGGTAATGCCCGTAGGTTCCGGCGCATGAGCAGCCTCCCCGCACCTGAATACCGAACCGGTCGTTCAGCAGCCGGACAAAAAGGTTGTAATGGATCCGTTCGGCGTAGAAAGAGATGATAGCCAGACGGTTCCGGACGTTTGGGGCCAGCACATGAAGACCGGACACCTTTTCAAGTTCGCCGAAGGCCAGGGAAGTAATCATTTTCTCCCGCTCTTCCATCTCATCGATCCCCATCTTCTCTTTGAGAGCGACAGAAAGTGCCGCCCGTATGGACTGCAGAAAACCGGGAGTTCCACCGTCTTCCCGCAGTTCGATATCGTCGATATATTTCCGGCCTCCCCAGGGATTGGTCCATTCCACCGTCCCGCCCCCCGGCATATCCGGAACCTGATTCTGGTACAGGCTGCCGTCAAAAATCAGCACCCCCGAGCTGCCCGGGCCGCCCAGGAATTTGTGGGGTGAAAAGAAAATGCCGTCAAGGCGTTCTTCCTCCGCGGCAGGATGCATATCTATTTTCCGGTAGGGAGCGCACGCGGCGAAATCAACAAAACAGAGTCCGTCGTACTTATGCATCAGAGCGGCGATTTTGTGATACGGAGTTTCGATGCCGGTAACATTGGAGCACGCGGTAAAAGACCCGATTTTGGCGGGACGTTTCCGGTACTTATGCAGGGTTTCTTCCAGGGTATCAAGCGAAACCAATCCGTCCGGACCGGGTTTTAGGCATACCACTTCCGCGATGGATTCCAGCCAGGTGATTTGGTTGGAATGGTGCTCCATATGGGTTAGAAACACCACCGGCCGTTCCCGGTGGTGCGGGTGTGTCTTGAAAAACTCCGGCACCCGGAGGCCCAGTATCCGCTGGAGTTTATTGACCGCGCAGGTCATGCCGAATCCGGCGTGGATCAGGATATCGTTTTTCCCGGCGTTGCAGTGCTGTTTGATCTTCTGCCGGGAGAACCGGTAGGATTCTGTCATGGCAGTCCCGGTTAGATTTGTTTCGGTGTGCGTGTTTCCCACCAGCGGTCCGAAATCTTCAGCTATTTTTCGTTCAATAGGACCGTAGAGTCGCCCGCTGGCCGTGTAGTCGCAGTATCGGAGCTGCTTTTCGCCGTACGGGGTGGGGATCATCCGGCCGTACCCTATGGTGTTGTGTCTGAACTCTTCGAAATGTTTTTCCAGCTGATTCATACGGGCGCTCCCTAATACTGCCGGCACGCGGTAAAATGCCCCGGTTCCGCCTCTTTAAGCACCGTTTCTCCGTCGAAACAGCCGCCCGGCGTTTCCGGGCACCGGGGCGAAAATCTGCACCCCGGGGGCGGATCAATCGGGGTAGGAATTTCCCCTTTCAGGATGATCCGCTCCTTTTTCCCGGCCATGTCCATGTTCGGAACTGCCGAGAGCAGAGCCCGGGTATACGGATGCAGGGGATTTCTGAACACCGTTTCCGTTGGGCCCGTCTCTACAACCTTGCCTAAATACATGACGGCGATGGATGAGCAGACATTCTTCACCACCGCCAGGTTATGCGAAATAAAGAGGTACGTCAAACCAAGCTGATCCTGGAGATCCATCAGGAGATTCAGAATCTGAGCGTGCACCGAAACGTCTAAGGCGCTTACCGGTTCGTCACAGACAAGGAACTCCGGATTCAGGGCGATTGCCCGGGCTATTCCGATCCGCTGGCGCTGTCCGCCGCTGAAATCGGTGGCGTGCCGGTAAAGGTCCTGTTCATCAAGCCCTACCAGTTTTAAAAGCCGCAGTACCTGGGCTTTAATTTCTGCCTTTGTGAGTTCACCCCGGATAACAAAAGGCTCCGCGATAATGCTGTAGACATCAAACCGGGGATTTAGAGACGAGTAGGGATCCTGGAAAATCATTTGCATCTCCCGGCGAAGCTTGGAAAACTCTTTCCGGGGGATGCTGTTTATGTCTTTTCCCTTGAACAGGACCCGGCCGCTTGTGGGTTCGAGAATTCCGAGCACGGCGTTCCCTAAGGTTGTTTTTCCGCACCCGCTCTCTCCCACCAGTCCGAAGGTTTCCCCTTTCCGGACCCGGATTGAGACACCGGTAACCGCCTGAATATATTTCTTTGGTTTAAACGGCATTCCACCCCGGACCGGAAAGTTAACGGAGAGATTTTCTGTCTGTACTAACATGTTATTATCATTCATTTGGATGCCAGCACCTCACTTGTCTTTCCGGCTGAAGGGTCTCTATGACGGGCATTTTTTCACGGCAGATCTCCGAAGCCCGCTCGCACCTGGGATGGAAGTAACATCCCTTAGGCTTCATGATCGGGTGGGGTACGGTATCCGGAATCTGGGTGAACCGCTTCCGTGTCTCACTGAGCTTCGGGACAGACCGGATCAGTCCCGCGGTATAGGGATGCTTGGGACGGGTAAAAACTTCTCCGGTTTTCCCCCGTTCCACAATCTTTCCCGAATACATAACGTATACTGTGTCAGCCATATTCGCGACTACACTAAGGTCATGGGTGATCAGAAGCAGCGCCATGCTGAATTCCGTCTTCAGGTGGTCCATCAGGTCGAGAATTTGCGCCTGGATGGTTACATCCAAAGAAGTAGTCGGTTCATCCGCCACCATTAAAGCGGGCTTGCATGCAAAGGCCATGGCTATGAGCACCCGCTGCCGCATACCTCCCGAAAGCTGATGAGGGAAGCTGTGATACCGTTTCTCCGGCGCCGGAACCCCTACCTGACGGAGGGTCTCTATTGAGGCCTTTTTAGCTTCCCTCTTTCCCATGTTCTGATGTTTGATGAAAACTTCATCGATTTGTTTCCCGGCCGTCATCACCGGATTGAGGGAAGTCATGGCATCCTGGAAAACCATGGACATCCGGCTGCCCCGCATATTCTGCATCTTTGTGTTAGAAGAGGCCGAAATGTCCTGGCCGTCAAATATCTGTTCCTTTACCGAGATCAGGGCGGGGGGAGACTGAAGCAGTCTGAGAATAGACATGGAGGTAACGCTTTTTCCGCAGCCGCTCTCACCGACCAGGGCGGTACATTCCCCCCGGCGGATATCCATATCCACCCCTTCCACCGCTCTGATACATCCGGCCGCGCTGGGGAACAGCACCTTGAGTCCCCGGACTTTAAGGAGTGTGTCAGTCATGGATTTTTGCTCCCCGTTCCCTGATATCCTGTACTTCCTGATCATCCATGGAATCAAAAACATCTTTTATGTACTGGTTGTTCAGGCTCCGGAAAAGTTTGAAGATGCTGTTGCTCTGCTTCATTTTGGGATTGAATATTTCCTCCAGGGCATATCCTATCAGCATAAATGATGATACGGTTATAAAGATCGCGATTCCGGGAGCGATAATCCACCACCAGTATCCGAGCATCAGCGCCCCGCCGCTCTGGGCTTCGGCGAGCATCTTGCCCCAGCTTATAGCCTTGGGATCTCCTAAGCCCAGGAAACTCAGGCCTGCCTCCGCGACCATTATACCCGCGCTGGTTAACGCGGTGCTCATGATCAGAAGATGACTCACCCCGGGAAGGATATGTCGGAACATGATGTACCACTTGCCGGCGCCGCTTATGTCGGCGGCCTTGACGTAGTTCGAGTTCTTAAGCACCAGTACCTGGGACCGGATGACCCGGGCGAGTCCGGTCCACCCGAAAAGGGTAAAGATAAATATCAGCATGAGATAACTTTTACCGAAAAGGTTCGTCAGAACAATTGTTATCGGCAGCGTCGGTATAACAAGCATCACATCGACAATACGCATGATGATCATATCAGCCGCGCGGCCTACATAGCCTGCCACTGTCCCCATAAGGGCTCCGATGCAGGCAATCAGGAGACCGGTGACGATGCCGATTCCCAGGGAAACCCGGGACCCGTAGATCAGCATGCTCAGGATGTCCTCTCCCCAGGAGGTGGTCCCTATGGGGTGCTTGAGGCTGGGCGGCAGACCGCCCGCGTCCCGCTGGGTGACGTCGTACGGATCGTACGGCGCGACAAGCGGGGCGAACACGGCGGTTAGAGTGATTATAATGAGCATGATAAGACCGATTTTCCCCCGGGAGTGTTTCCATACTTTTACTAGAAGGTGCATCACCGTCCTCCCTTGACCCGGGGGTCCAGCAGGCTGTAGGTGAGATCGGTTATCAGGTTCGCGGCCAGAGCGAATGTGGAAAGGAAAAGCATGATTCCCAGCATCAGGGGGTAATCGTTATTCGCGTTTGCTTCCAAAAACAGAGTGCCCATTCCGTTCCAGTTGAAAATCTTTTCTATAATAATAGAACCTCCGATGATTCTGCTGATATTCATCCCCAAGCTCGTAACAATCGGAAGCAGGGCGTTCCGCAGGGTGTGCTTGTAAAGGACCTGCCGGTTATTTAATCCTTTTGACCGGGCTGTCAGAACGAAGTCTTCGTTTGAAACCGCGATAACGCTGTTCCGGGTGTTCTGGGCGTAGCCGATGATTCCGCCGATGGACATGCTGATTATCGGAAGCGCCGCGTTCCGGAATACTTCGGCAATGGCGCCGGCGGACCAGTCGAAGTTGCTGGTCATATACGGGTCGGCATACGCGGGAAACCATCCCAGCTGGAATCCCAAAAACATGGAAAGAAGCAGGGCGATAAAGAACGGAGGTACGGCAATACTGACGGTGGACGCGCCTAAGAGAATGGCGTCGGGAGCCCTTCCCCGTTTCCATGCCGCGTAGGTTCCGAAGATTATGCCGCCCACCGCTGAAATCAGCAGGGCGCTGACGGAGAGAACCAAGGTCCAGGGGAGCCGTTCGGCGATCAGCCTGGAAACTTTGGGGCGTCCCGGCAGGAAGGAGTTGCCTAAATCACCCTGGAAAAGCCTTCCCACATAGACGCCGAACTGTACGATTAAAGGCTTGTCGAATCCGTACTGTTCCCGGGTCAGCTCTTTGATTTCCCCGTATTCCGTGTCGGTCATGCTTCCCAGCCGGGGGGGATAGTACCGCTCCGCCGGATCGCTGACCCCGATCCGGGGAATGAAGAAGTTCAGGGCGACTACGATGAAAAAGATAAAGAATGTATAGAGTATCCGTTTATAGACGTAACCCTTCTGCATATCCGGCCTTCGTCATTAATCTTCTTTAAACTTGAGATTCGAAAGGGTTTCTTCGTTATATACGGTAGCTCCCTTCACCGCGGTCCAGCCTTCATAAATATCCGTCCGGTGTACGGAGATGACATCGGCGCAGTAAAGCGGGATTTTATAATTGATCCCGGCAATGACCTCCTGAATCTCCTTTACCAGTTCAATTTTCCGGTCATCATTCAGAGTGGTCCGCATCTCCTCAACCTTTTCCGTCAGTTCGGGATGTTCGAGCTGTCCGTAATTTGATGAACTGCCCCGGGTAACAAAGTGAGCCCGCATCATCATGTCGATATTGGTAATGTCGAAAATTACCCCCTGAATAGTCATGTCGAAATCACCGGTATAGTACTTATCCTTAACGGCGTTGCTGCCGCCTTCTTCGAAAAATATTTCTATACCGATTTTTTCCAGCTGTACCTTTATATAGTTTATAAGGTTTTTATATGCCTGATTCCCGGAAATCGAAAAAGAGAGCTTAACCCCGTCCTTGCTCCGGTACTTCTGCCCCCGCGGAAGGGTGTATCCGGCCGCGTCAAGGATTTCGGCTGCTCTTTCAGGGTCCGGTTCCCGAAGTTCAACCTTATTATTATAGAGCAGGGAAGACTGATTGACCAGTCCGGGCGGTACAGGAGTTCCTCGTCCTTTTAGTACCTGTTCGATGAGTTCTTCCTGGTCCATGGCCAAAGCAATAGCTCTCCGGAGCTCAGGGTCTGCCAGAAGCGCCCGGGTTTCGGTCCGGTAATTCTCCGGCGGATTTACATTCAGGACCAGTGAGGTCAGATACCGTCCCTCGGAAAACATGACGTTCAGGTTCTCGTTGTTCCTCAAGTTTTCCACATATGCCGCGTCAATCGAGGAATTAATCGTGTCCACGTCCCCTTTTTTCAGAGCGCTGATTGCTACATTCATGTCCAGGTAATTAATGAACTTGATGGTTTCCGGTTTGTACAGGTCGTCTCCGTTCTCGTCTTTCAGATGGAAATCATCCCGTTTATTCAGAACAATAATGTTATTATTGCTCTCCTCAGTGTTAAGGGTGTAGGGGCCGCTTCCGACCGGAATTTTAAATAACTTTTCCACCGGTGGTATCGGATTCGAGCTGTTAAGCTTATTTTTGGGTGAAATGATTTTCCACTGATGCTCCGGCAGGACTAATATCGTTGTAAAAAGCGGAGTGATTCCGCCGAGAACTTTCCGGACATGAAAATAAACCACGGTGTCTTCATTTTCACCGAATGTGTAGGGTCCGGGATAATTCTGAGTAAAAATCCCCTGGCGTACCAGTTCCCAATCCCCCGACGCGTTCCGCTCATAGTTGTGCATCAGATCACCTGTCCACGCCAGGGCACCGGCGTGATTAGTCCTGCCGAAATCGGAGGCCAAATCGAAGGTAAAATACACATCCTGAGCCGTAACGGGATTTCCGTCACTCCACCGGGCGTCCCGGTTTACCGTAACCTTTACTTCCAAGTAGTCCTGCTCTTCCGGTACCCGGACCGGTTCCACCACATACTCCCAGGTTTCGGCCAGGTTCGGTTCGTAGGTACCGGTATCTTCCTCGTAGGTAAAGAGGGTGCTGTACACAGCGCTGGAAATAGTCGTGGACAGCCCTTGATTTGATAACCACGGCATATACGTGGAGGGGAGGGAGGTTGATACATTGGCCGCGTAGAGGGTAAAACTCTTGTCCGCGGCTCTTCCCGATGCTCCGCCGCCTCCGCAGCCCGCGGCGATACCGGACAAAACCAGCGCGCTCGCCAGGGTTATAAGGAAGAATTTCGTTCGTATAATCAGTTTTCTCATCTTTCTATTCCTAATCTGCAATTGTAACGCGGTTAATACGGGTACTGCATCTTTGTTCCGAATGCTTCCTTTCCAACGGAATTATCCCATATCTCTTCTATCCTGAAAACATATGCCGGCCGTTCGGGCCATCTTTCCATATTCGGCGCGTGATACACATCGTGCTGGGCATTCACAAACCGCTGATAGATCCCGTCCTCATGAATTTCCATTTTACCCCGGAGCTCATAGGAAATTACCGGCGGCTGATAATAGATCAGGGTAGCTTCCGGATTTACTTTATAGTTTTCCCAGCTGTGTTTCTTTGCCAGTTCCAGTGAGGTGATAAGGGAAAAATCAATTCTTTCGGAAGCTTCCGGCGAGTACAGGTGTTTTACCAGAATCTCCAGCCCCCGTTGGCTGTAATCTTTGTCGTCCTTTTTATACGATTTTATGTGTTCGATGTACGCTTCCAGTGTTTCTTCCATAAGTTCCGGTTTTGGAACAAATCCTACACCTTTTATAGAAGCATTTAATCCCGCGGGACCGTTTGACACCATGGCAGGATTGTGGGAAGTAAAACTGAGAAACATTTTTTCGCTGCTCATTTCCTCGCCGCTGTGGATTTTCATCACCGTGTTGGCCCGGGTTTGGTAGGCCCAGTTAAAGAATTTTTCCGCTGTTTTCATGACTGCTCCAGTGCGTATTTAATTTTATTTCTATATTATGGGATGGTTATTCCCTCGTCAACTATATTTGCGGGAAATGTTTTTATTTGTAGAAACAGAGAGTTGTCTCCCCGGAGCCGGTCCGGCCGGCTTGGGAAATACCTCCCGCTTCGGAGGGGAACCATTTCTACGAGAAAGGGCATGCTTTATAACAGACGGGAAGCATACTCCCCGGGGGTCCGGCCGGTTTTCTGTTTGAAAATTCGGATAAAATGAGAGAGATTCCCGAATCCCGCATCCATAGCGGTTTCGGTCACGCTCTTTCCCTCACTCAGCATAATCCGGGAAAGCTGAATCCGTTTCTGAATCACATACTGCTTTGGTGTAAAAGAAGTACACGACTTAAAGTAATCGCTGAACCTGTTCACCGACATCCCGAATTCCCGGGCAAGACCGGGCAGATAGAGATCCTCACGGATGCGGCTGTCTATATACTGCAGAATTTTTTCGATTTTCTGCTGGTCCGGTAATTTCTCCGATTTTTCTGCAGAATGACTGCTGTACAATTCGTTAATGAAGAGGAGAAGTTCCGTAAGAACAAGCCGGAGGCGGATGGTGCTGCCGTTCCCGGGCTGCTCCTTAAGCTGATGTCCCCGGTTATACAGGTTGATAAAATATTTCCGCTGCTCCCGATTCAGCTGCCGATGATGATTAAAATCGTCACCCCGTTTCCTATAGCAGTCGAGCAGGTCAATTTCACCGTTGTTCCAGGGGGTAATGAATTCCGGCTGAAATAGAATGATGAACCGTTCGTACGGCACACCTTTAGGAGGCATGGAAACGTGAACATCAAATCCGTTGAATACCATCAGCCCCCCTGCATCGAGGGTGTATATGCTATCACCCACAAGGTACCGGATTCCCGGCACGGCGGCATAAAATATCTCGTAGATGTCATGGTAATGCCACGGCGGACTGTAAGCGCCGGTACTGATATGATGACTGAACATGACATCCTTTTTTATAAGCGCTTTTCCCGGTTTCGGCCGTTCCATGATTAAATTGTACCCCTCTGTGGTGATTTATGCAAACTATTTGGGTTTTTTCCGCAAGATTTGTGCGTAATCCCCTGATATAGTTTTGCCATGGAAACATTGGAACGGTATTTACAGGATATTGAAGAACGGCTCATCCCGGAGCAGGAAGAAAAAATAATAAGTGATTGGAAAACTTTCGCGTCCGGAAAATCAGATGTCCCGATTTTTTCACCCCGGAGAAGGGATATACCTCCTCCTTCCGTTGAATGGCCGGAGATCCACATAAACGACGCGCTGGAAAGTGAAGAACTCATGGTTATCCATCAATTCAAGATGGTGTCGGACCGGATGCAAAACGGTTTCGGCGGAATCTTCACCATCCGCTCCAATTACGGGGTCGGAATCATGCCCTCACTATACGGAACCGAACTCTTCATCATGCCCCGGGAACTGCACTGCCTTCCGAATGTGAAGCCGATTCCGGGCGGTGAAACGGCAATGCGGGAAATTGTACACGGTGATATGCCCGATTTCAGCAGCGGCTGGGGAGATAAAATCTTCCGGGCCGGGCGGATGTACCGGGATATCTTTTCCCGGTATCCGAAAATTAACGCGTATATCCAGACCGACCACCCCGACTGTCAGGGTCCCATGGATGTATGCGAACTTCTCTGGGGAAGCGATATTTTTGTGGCGCTTTACGACGCGGAAACATTGGTACATGATCTTCTGAAACACGTCACCGCCACCTACAAGAAATTTCTGGATGCCTGGTTTGACCTTCTTCCTCCGAAACACGGACTCCACAGCTACTTCGGAAACAGCCACTACGGGAAAATCTGTGTCCGGGACGATTCCGCCATGAATCTCTCCCCGGAAATGTACGAGAAGTTCATCATGCCGTATAACGCGGAAGTTCTTGATCACTTTGACGGCGGTCTTATTCATTCGTGCGGAAGAGTTGATCACTATGTGCCGTTTTTACCGGAGATGAAAAAGGTCCATGGCTTTAACATGTCCCAGCCGGAATATAACGATATGGAAGCAGTATACCGGTATACCGTGGATAAGGGGATACCCCTGGTGGGTCTGAAGCGGGAAACCGCGGAGGAAGCCGTCAAAAGCGGCCGGGACCTGAAAGGGCTTGTTTCTGTTTGAACAGGCGCGGGCACAGATGAACCGGGTTTATTCACCGTCTGAAGTTTCTATTAACCGGTTTAAGAAGTTTTGAAAACCGGCAAGGTCTTTTTTTATTAACGGGCGGAGGTAGGAGAATTTTTTCTGAAGGTATTCGAGCTTGTCCCAATCGTAGTCGATTTGGAAATAGTACCGTTTAAAATGACGAAATTTCAATAATTCTCTTAACAGGTAATACACGTCATTGCCTATAACCCGTTCCCGAATCGGATTTAGTTCCAATACCATTTTATCGAGTAAATCCTGATGCCATTTTTCAGCGCTTAAATTATTTTCAAAAAATTGGGAGATCCGGAGGAAGATAGTTTCTACACAAGTGTAATAATTAACAAGGATATCCGCGATGACAATAGCCGCAGACTGTTTTTTTGTTTGGGCCTCTTTTATTTCCTGCTCTATAAAATCATCATAAAACCGTTCGAGTTTTTCCAGCACTTCGGTATTTTTTTGAATAATGTTTTTAAGAACAATTATTTTTTCAGGATTGTTCATAAATTATTTTCCCGCCTGCAATAATTTGATCCCTAAACTCCGGTTCAATCTTATCGAGTTCCACGATATCTACCGAAAGCTTTGTCATTTCGTCGGCATCGCCGTAAAGACGAAAAAATTGCTCTGCCGATTTAATCCCTTCAACTCCGATATCGATATCTGAAATTTTTGAAAAATGTTTTCCTGTCAGGAGTGAACCCCATTGATAGATCCGCGCAGGATGATATTTCCGGATAATCATGGCAACGATGGCAGAGAAATCTTCCCGGGCTTTTTCGAGCCGGGATTCTAACTCTTTTGCTTCTTTTTCCCGCCGCCGGTTTAAAAATCGTTTTGTTTCCTCGATATCCACAGACATCCTGCCCCTCTTTGTTTAAGTGTATATCAAACTATTCCACGCGTCCATTATCTCTTTGGAGGTCTTAAACGGGAAACGGCTGAGGAAGCCGTCAAAAACGGAAGGGACCTGAAAGGGCTGGTTTCGGTGTGAATTTAATCAGTTCAACCGTGCCAGATAGAGAATCTCCTTATCAGATTCTTCTTCCATGATTGTCAATTGATCCGCTTCATCCAAAATGCCGACTACAAGTTTTCCGTCTGACAGCCGCAAACCGTTTATCAAATACCGGTCATTTTCCAGTCCGAACATCGACTGTATTTCGTAGCCTGAAAGCGCGTCTACCGTTTCGTATGTATTAGAAACCGGATCGACCCGGTAGGTATGATAGGTATCTGTAAGAGCGGTTATTAACAGGTCGTTGTCCGCGCCGGTCATAAAGTTGATCCCCTGGAATTCAGGCAGAAAGGTTAGACGCCGAGGCTGCCCCGAGGGATTTCCGACTTCAATAACATATCGGTATATGTAATCATCCGCAATAAATACTCTATTGCTGGTTGACGCTTTAAGGCTGGACCACGGTACAGTCATGTATCCAACATCTTCTGATATCAAATCAAATGAGTATCCTGTTTCATCAATTACAACGTGGAAGATCTGGTAAAATCCTCCGGCCTGGCCATTGTATTCGTATGTATATTTGTGATAAAAAATATCGCCGTCCGGTCCTGCCCAGAAAGTTGGGCTGGGCAGAAGTACAAGTCCGCCGCCAGGTTTTATAAGACGGATATCGTCGTCCCAGGTGCGGTATGCTGCATACCCATTTGAAGAAACTTCAAAGTAATCGACCCTGTCCCCTGTAGCGGAGATAACTTGTGCGGTTGGATTCTCTGTACCGGTATCAACTCGGTAGATGGAATCGTCTGAAAGAAAGTATACCTTCCCGTCACTGTCGATTTGGAATGGAGGCGGATCGCGGTAGTAGTTGGTCATTTTTTTTACGCTTCCGATTGAACCTAAGTCGTAAATACTTCCGTCGACGAGTCTGAGCAGGTAAGCAGATGAAACAGAATTAAGTGATGTCCCGAATACAAGAAGAACA
>CAZUAE010000011.1:21077-112043 GCA_964618265.1 uncultured Spirochaetales bacterium
GAGCAGGTAAGCAGATGAAACAGAATTAAGTGATGTCCCGAATACAAGAAGAACATATTTATCTGTAACGCCGGTAACAAGAAGAAGAGAACCTGATGGTTGAATCGGTAGCTCAGAAAATGCAATATGAACCGTGGATCCGTCAGAAAGAAGCTGGTAAAGATCAATGTCCGACACCTCCCGGGAGTTAATGCTGCTGACTGCATAGAGAGCCTCAGCATCCGGATGAAGCCAGTCTTTATTTCTGCTAAGCTCGGGATCTGTCGGACAACCGGCCAGCAATATCAGTGAAATAACACCACAGCCTAAAAGAATATGAATAGATTTCCTCATTTTTAATTTCCTCTCTTTGTAAATCATAATCTTCTCAATGGAACTATTTCTTCTTCTATACTGACTGTAAATTATAGTTCTTTAATAAAAATATTTCAATAATTGAGTAAGAACTGTTTTTCTACAATATCGATGAAAACAATTCCGTCTCCATATGGTAGAATTGATTTACAGACCAAGAGAAAAATAAATCCTGTGATAATACCGCTTGTTAACCAGTAATCGTCGGTTAATGCAGTACGTGAATCAGGAGGTGTATTTGTCTGAATAATATAATTTTATCGCATGCTTTTGGATGATTTTAAGCATACGCGGAGCTTGCGATATATCATTCGAAAAGAATTTCTTTCCCCGTCTCAATCGATATCTTCCAGGGGTTTCCACTCCGGGTTGTCCCGCGGATAAAGGGCGTTCATCCGCTGCCGCCAGGATTTAAGCCGCTTACGCAGCTCCTCCGCAAGGTCCGGCTTTGTTTCGGCCAGGTTGTTTTTTTCACCGATATCCTCCCGCAGATTGTAGAGCTCGAGTCTGCCGTCTTCGTAGAACTCAATCAGCTTCCAGTTTCCCGAACGGATGCTTGAGCCGGGGGTACCGCCTTGATTCCCGTAGTGGGGGTAGTGCCAGAAGATGTCCTCCCGGTCCGGGGTACCGGTTTCTTCTAATAACGGAAGAATGCTGACCCCGTCTTCGTGCTGCTCCGGGAGCAGGGGGAGTCCCGCGATCTCTAATATGGTAGGATAATAATCGGGGCTGGTAACAGGTTCAATACATTGACTGTTTTCCCGAACGCGTCCGGGCCATCTAACCAGGAGAGGTTCCCGGGTGCCCCCTTCGTACATCCATCCCTTTCCTTCCGCCAACGGCAGATTACAGGTCGGAGAGCCTTCGGCGGTGGAAAGTCCGCCGTTATCCGAGGTAAAGAAAACAGCCGTGTCTTTGGCGATACCCTTTTCTTCCAGGACGTCCAGCAGTTTTCCCACGTTTTCATCCAGGCTTTCTATCATGGCGGCGTAAACAGGATCGGACTGGATCAGCCGGCGGATCACCCGCTTGTCCTGCTTTTTTTCCACCGGAAAACGTTCCCCCTCTTCCAGTGCTTTCTGTTTATCCAGTCCCATCCGCTTGGCTTTTTCTTCATACTTCCTGATTTTTTCTTCCTTGGCCTGGATGGGGACATGGACCGAATAGTACCACATGTTCAGGAAAAACGGTTTTTCTTCAGACTGGTTCCGGATCAGGTCAACCGCCCGGTCGGTGAGGTAATCGGTTAGATAGATGCCCTCCGGTACGTCCGCGTCCTTTAGCGTGGGGATGTCTTCCCAAGGGCTGAAATAGCCGCTCCGGGCGGGAGAACCGTTATACCCGCCGCCGATGTTTATATCGAATCCGTGTTTTTCCGGATAATAATCCTCTCCGCCGATGTGCCATTTCCCTGCGTGCCAGGTGGAATACCCGTTTTCCCGGAGTGCTCCGGCGAGGCATTTTTCTTCCAGGGGCAGGTGGTCCACATAGGGGGCGTCGATAAGCCGGCCCCTGTGACCGCTTGCGGGATTCCGGTGGTTGATCCAGTTGGTAACTCCCACATTGGCCGGATATTTCCCGCTCAGGATGCTGGCCCGTGTTGGTGAACACACCGGACAGGACGCGTAGGCGTCGGTAAAAAGCATCCCTTCCGATTTCAGACGGTCGATGTTCGGTGTCTCGTAGAAATCGGAGCCGTAACAGGTCAGGTCACGCCACCCCATGTCGTCTATCAAAATAAAAAGTATGTTCGGTTTTTTCATGCTGGTTCTCCTCTATTTCTTCCAATTCACCGCCGCATCGGTCATGGCCTTGAATTGTTCCAGGCAATCTATACCGCGGCCGGGTATGTAAGGACTGGCGGAAGGGCATACGATGAGACCAGTCCCGTCATCAAATGTATCATGTATCAGATTTTGTGTCTCTTCATAGATTTCCCGCGGAGTACCGTTGTACATGCTGCTTATCTGGATGTTGCCTTCCAGGGTCATCCTGCTCCGGGACGCTTGTTTTGCTTCTTTCGGTGTAATGTCTCCGGAGGGAGGTGCCTCGAAAGGATGAAATACAGCTGTGCCGATTTCCGCTACCCGGTTAATTACCTTCTTGACCGAACCGTGGCAATGGATGTGCATATGGTGGTCCCTTTCCCGGAGTCTGTTGATGATTACCCGGTCATACCGGGCGTTGAAATCATCAAAATCATCAGGTCCGTGCAGGGGAGGCACCACATACTCTTCACCTGCCATGGACCAGAACTCGCCGGCTCCGGCTTTAAAGGCGAAATCTATAACAGCAAGGATCACCTCCGTTCTCCGCCGCATCAGCCGGTGAAGCAGTTCACGGCGGGTTACCGACATGAGCGCGAATGTTTCCGATCCGAATAGGGCTGCCGCAGTGCCGGCGGGATTGAATCCCAGGGAGCAGTCAACAATTCCTGTATCACCGGGTTCCTGTTCTCTCATAAAAAAATCATCTGTGTTCCCTGATGGGATACGGGCCGGCAAACTTAGGTACGCTAACGCATCTTCAGGACCTTTTAAAAAATGTTCCGTTACCATGGAGGGATTCCCTCCAATCCCTATAAGAGAGACCTCCTTAAGAACACCCCCGGGAGTATGAAGACACAAAGTTTTTTTCTCATGGGTCTCGTTAAAAGGTTCTACGGTTTCTACAACGGGAAGGGGAGAGAGGAGTTTATTGGCGGACCATATTTTTTTCTGGGCAGTATTATTTCGAAGGAAGTCTTTTAATTCATTATAAGTTGAATCACCCGCGGGGAACCCGGCGCGGACATATACCGCCGGCCGGTCCATGGGTTCATGCCGGTAAGCCGCTTCCAACCGCCTTTTCCTCGAGAAAAGCATAGGGAATAATAAAGGTTTTCGGTTTTTCCGTAAAGATGAGTGTTCCGGCGAAAGGCGGATAACCCGCAAGAAGGGCCGTGTTTGTTATTTTTCTATTAACTCCAATAATCTGCGTTAAGGTAAATAGAATTTTGACAAAATTCCCTTTTCATCCTTGCAAAATCAGTCTTGAGAGTGAATAATTATATTATAAGAGCCTACTGCAAAAATCGTAATTATAGTTCACATAAAAATTTATTTGCCAGTAAGAATTCAAAAAGGTATTTTTGCAATTGCTTCATAAGTATAAAGTTAAGCCTAACAAGCATAACATCGGTAAAAAGACAATTCTAAATTGCAAATTTAGAATTAGTAGGGTGATACAGCATGATATTGCATTCGCGCAACGCCATTGGTTCTCCAAAAAGATACTCTCTCCTTACAACAATCGCGGGAACCCTAATACTCGCGGCTTTAGGCGTGGCCGGAAATCATTTCAAGATAACACTGTTTTTTAATGTTGATTTAATTTTCGGCAGCATTGCATCATTGTTGGCCCTTACGATATTCGGTTTTTGGCCGGGTGTGCTGACCGCGCTTGCTGCCTCCAGTTATACATACATTTTATGGAACCACCCCTACGCGATAATTATCATGACCGCGGAAGTCCTGTTTGTAGGTCTTCTTCTGCGGAAGCCTAACCGGAACATTGTGGTGCTGGATACGTTTTACTGGATGGTTTTAGGAATACCCTTGGTGTTTATTTTTTATTACCTGGTGATGGGACTGGATATAAACAGCTCCCTCCTTATTATGTTTAAGCAGAGTATAAACGGGATTATCAATGCCTTGGCAGTTAATATCATTCTGACGGCAGCATGTTTTATTCAGTGGGAAACCGGAAAGAGTAAAAGCAATAATAAAAAGAACCCCACCCGGGCAGTCGATCAGCTTATGTTCAATCTAACGGTATCGCTGCTGGTTATCCCCACTCTTTTTATTATAGTTTCCGCCAGCCGGGGAGAGCTCGGAAATATTGAATCGGAACTCAAGCTAAAACTCGGTATAGCTCAGGAGGCAACCCGCAAGGCGGCGGATCTTTGGATTGAAGAACACAAGCTTGTGCTGAGTTTCGCAAAGGATGAAATTACTGATGCCGGAAATGATCTTAACCGAACCATGAAAAACCTGCATGAATCACATCCGACCATTAATGGATTGGTCCTCACCGACGCGGACGGCGCGGTCGTTTATCAGTCGCTGAACGATACAGTTCAGGAAGAAACCGTACATGAAAGATTACAAAAGATAATACAAGATAAAGAAGCCCAGAACAACGATGATATCATTATACAGTACAGCCGTATCCCCCGGTCATGCATCAGCATGACGGCAAAAATACACCAAAACAGATACGAATTGGTGCATCTTTTAACCTGTCCGGATAATCTTTCAAGAATCCTGTCCGATGTCGTTTCAGGCTGGAACCTCAATGCCACCTTATTCTCGCGTACCAATAAAATAGTAGCAGCCTCCTATGCTTCGGGTGATCCGCCTTCCTATTCCCGATTTGATCCGGCGGAAGCTTCCGCAGTGTTTGAAGGCGGTGTTTATCTTTGGGAGGCGCCCGTTAAAGATAACATATCCGTAATGGAGCGCTGGAAACAGTCGGTATATTTTACCAGAACACAATTGAGCGAAATTTCCGATTGGCACCTTGTTCTGAATGCCGGGACTGCTCCGTATCAGAATGCTTTATATAAATCTTTTGCCCTTAATCTGGCAATGTTTTTTGTCATCCTGGTCATTGTTGTTGTCCTGACCGGATTCGGCAGTACCATGCTGGTACGCTCACTGGGAAAGCTCGGGAGAATCACTACGGGACTCCCGGAGAAGATCCGTTCCGGAAATGCTGTCGAATGGCCTAAGAGTTTTGTGACGGAAGTGTCGGAACTAGTGGTCAACTTCCGCTCTATGACCGAGGCGGTACGGGAGCAATTCCAGTCCTTGAGCAGTGCCAATGACCAGCTGAAGAAAGCAAAGGACGAGGCCGAACAGGCGAACCGGGTAAAAAGTCTTTTCCTTACCAATATGAGTCACGATATCCGGACACCGTTAGGTTCTGTTATCGGTATGTCGGATCTTCTGCTGGATACCTCCTTGAATGAAGAACAGCACAGTTACATTGAGATAATCTCTCAATCATCTAAAACTCTTCTGCAGATTCTCAATGATGTGGTGGATCTGTCCCGGATTGAAGCAGGTAAGATGCAGCTGGAAAAAACCCATTTTTATTTGAATCAGGTGGTAGAGGATTCGGTATCTCTTTTTAGAATAGAAGCAGTAATGAAAGAGATTGCTTTGACAACGGAAACAGCGGATAATGTTCCAAGATATCTGTATGGTGATCCGTATAAACTGCGTCAAGTTCTGATCAACCTTGTGGGAAATGCGGTAAAGTTTACCAGTCATGGGAGTGTGACGGTAACTATCAGCCGCGAAGATATTATAGACAGAGTGATTAAGCTGAGGTTTTCCGTTACGGATACGGGTATCGGCATTCCTCCGGAACAGCAGAAGGTGATCTTTGAAAGTTTTACTCAGGGAAAGAATACCCCCGCGAACAAATACGGAGGATCCGGATTGGGATTGACCATCAGCCGACATATTGTTTCCCTTATGGAGGGCAGCATCAATTTGGACAGTGAGCCGGGCAAGGGCAGTACGTTTTCATTTACCGCAGTGTTCGGCTTTGGAAAAAAAGAAGCGGCGGCAGTAAAACAGAACGAACCAGGTATTACGGAACAGCTTAGTCCGCGGGATTGGCAGCGGATCAGGGAGATGAATGTGTTAGTTGTGGATGACAATAAAATCAATCAAATACTCATACAGAAAATGCTGGATAAACATAATATTTCCGTTACAACGGCGGAGAGCGGCGAGGAAGCAATTACATTGCTCGGGCAGGAACAATTCGATTTTGTCCTTATGGATATCCAGATGCCCGGTATGAATGGATTTGAAACAACCGGTAAGATAAGAAAAGATATTCCCCATGGACGGGAGATTCCGATTATCGCCATGACAGCCTATGCCGGA
Organism: uncultured Spirochaetales bacterium; assembly: GCA_964618265.1. Taxonomy (GTDB): domain Bacteria; phylum Spirochaetota; class Spirochaetia; order CAYLLE01; family CAYLLE01; genus CAYLLE01. The sequence continues at coordinate 27,374 of CAZUAE010000011.1, forward strand.
GAAGCGGAAAAGAGCCGTTGCCTCAAGGCCGGAATGAATGAGATTATTATCAAACCCTTTGCCTTTGAAAAAATCATCGAAAAAATGGCCAGACAGACTGAGAAGAACGGTTGACACAACTTCAAGGTAAAGCTAGAGTTTTCTATGCTCCGTAAAAAAATAAATATTTCCGATGTGTCGCTGTATTTTATTCCTATAAAAACCCGTGTACCCTTGAAGTTCGGCAGCGAGGTAGTTGACCGTGTCACCTGCGCCCGGGTTTCCATCACCTTGAAGGACGGTCAAGGCCGCGTTTCTATCGGTTGGGGGGAGACCCCGTTAAGCGTAACCTGGGTTTGGCCGGGGGCTCTCTCATACGATGAGCGGGAGGAGCACCTCAAGGAGTTCTGCCGAAAGGCAGCCCTTTCCTGGAAAGAGCTGTCTTTCGGCGGGCATCCTATGGACACCGGATTCCGTTATCAGGAGGAAGTTCTACCCCGGATTCTAAAAACCTATAACCGGGAAGCAAGGAAGAATGGATTAGCACAGGAAATGCCGTATCTTGCTGCTCTGGTCTGCCTTTCTCCCTTTGACATCGCCTACCATGATGGGTACGCAAAAATGGCAGGCGCGCATGTATATGATATTTACGGGTCATCGTTCATGCGCGACGATTTGTCCGGCTATTTGGAACCGGCAAACGGCGCCGGCGTCAGTTTTGCCGGGAAGTTTCCGGAAGATTTCCTCTTACCCGATCCGCCCCAGGTATTGGAGGCTTGGCATCTTGTGGGGGGAACGGACCCGGTGAAAAAAAGTGAGTTGACGGGGAAAGAACCGGAAGACGGCTATCCCGTTCTCCTCAAGGACTGGATTCTCCGGGATGGGCTTCGGTGCCTTAAGATCAAGCTTAGGGGCAGCGATATGGATTGGGATTTCCAGCGGATTGTCGATATTGGGAAGATAGGGATGGAAACCGGGGTTCTCTGGCTTACGGCCGATTTTAACTGCACGGTAAATGATCCTGAATATGTTAATGAAGTGCTGGACAAGCTGAAAATTGATTTTCCCCGTATTTATGGAATGATACTTTACGTGGAACAGCCGTTCCCGTACGATCTTGAGAATAATCAGATTGACGTTCATTCGGTATCCGCAAGAAAACCGCTTTTTATGGACGAGAGTGCCCACGATTGGCGGCTTGTAAAACTAGGCCGTACGTTAGGCTGGAACGGTGTGGCCCTCAAAACCTGTAAGACCCAGACGGGGGCGCTTCTTGCGCTCTGCTGGGCAAAGGCCCATGGGATGACTTTAATGGTCCAGGATCTAACCAATCCCATGTTAGCACAGATCCCCCATGTCCAGCTTGCCTCCCGGGCCGGAACAATCATGGGAGTAGAGACCAACTCCATGCAGTTTTACCCGGAAGCATCTAAACCGGAAGAATCGGTGCACCCCGGTCTCTACCGCCGGCGGGAGGGAACAGTTGATCTTTCTTCCATCCGGGGAGACGGATTTGGTTACCGCATTGATGAAATTCGCCGTGACTTAGGCGAACCGGAAAATCTTTAGCGCGCTTTGCCTTCTTCCCGCATGGGTAAATCACCGGAATTATGTATAATTTTTCCTCTATGGATGGCGAGAAGGCATCTGCTGAAATCGGGAGTGAAAACCGAAACGTCCGCGGAAAATCCCTTGCGGATCTTTCCGGAGTTCTCTATTCCTAAAAGATTATTAGGTATAGAGGAGGCCATAGATACAGCAGTATGCGGTTCGAGCCCGTGTTCCCGAATCATCTTGCCGACAATTTCGTTTAGGAGCAGTCTGCTTCCCACCAAGGTCCCCTCCCTGTTGTAGACGCCGAGTCCGGAAACTGTTGTATCCTCACCGTTAAAAACAGCCGTTGCTCCTTCCGTTAATCCCGCGGGGGGCGCGGCGTCGGAAATGAGTATAATCTTTTCGCGGTTTTTACATCTGAGAACAAGGTCGATGGCAGCGGGATGAAGATGGTGTCCGTCACCGTTCAATTCCACATACACAGAATCTTCGATAAGCCCCCAGTGGGCAAGCCCGGGTTCCTTGTGGGATACACCGCTCATGCCGTTAAAAAGATGGGTGATGAGGGGAAACTCCCGGCTGCTCAGTTTTTGAAGCCGGCCTTTCGAGTGACCCGCTGCTGCAATTATGTTCTGTTGTCCTAATTTTTCTGTGTACTCGCGGGAAACCTTTTCCGGTGCCGCTGTTAAAACTTTTATTTTACCTCTGCCGGCGGCAAGGATGCGCTCCAATTCTCCCGGTGAATAGTCTTTAATGCATTCCGGGGGGATCCCTCCCCGCTTCTCCGGGCTTACAAAGGGACCTTCCACGTACAGGCCCGGTATACGGTCAGGACTGCCATACGCTAAAGCTAGTCCGGCTGCCGCGGAAATCATCTCCGGAACACCGATGAGGGTGGGGAGAAATCGGAGGATTCCCCGTTCCGCGAGAAACCGGGCTGATTTTATGAGGGTATCTTCCCGGCAATCGTGAAAACTATGACCTCCGCATCCGTGGATGTGAAACTCCGTCAATGAGGGGGAAACGATAGCGGAGGAGGTATCGAACACCAGTACTTTTTTTTCATCTTTAGAGATGCCGGATAATATGCCCGGTTCGGCTTTCTCCCATACCTCTTTAATATGTCCGTCACTGAGTAAAACAGACCCATGGGGTACGGTTTTATCGGGCTGCAGTATCGTACCCCCCGTTAAAAGGAGAGGTGCCGCGGCGGCAAAATCCATAACAAAACGTATTTTAGCTGTATTCGGCGGATTATACCAGCGCCAAGCACCTTATTGCGGCTAATTCTATAAAATAATGCTGTTTCTGTTACACTTTTTTTACAAACCTTTTACTCCTTATTCACCATTGGACGGCTCTTAGGGGGTAGTCTTTGGATAATAACTAGTGTTGGGTGCGCTGCCCAATCATTACCAGGGAGGAAGAAAAATGAAGAAGGTTCTTTTTAACGTGCTTGTTATTACATTCGGGTTTTTCGGTATTCTGCCGGCCGCGGCCGATGTGGATATTTCTGTTGAAGTATCACATCCTGTCCTGTACAATGAAACCGGGCAAAAGTTCTATTTAAAAGTCGGACTTACCGGCTCCGATGTTATCGGTAAAGAACGGACACCGGTCAATTTGGCTTTGGTTTTAGACCGTTCAGGCTCTATGTCGGGAGAAAAGATCATAAACGCCCGGAAGGCGGTATCCACCGCGGTAGGCATGCTGGGAAGTAAAGACATCCTTTCCTTTATAACGTATGCTGATGGTGTGAATGTAATGATTCCGGCGTCCCCGGTTTCCAATCAAGGGTGGATTGAAAGCCAAATTCAGGGGATACAGGCGGGCGGATCCACAGCACTTTTTTCCGGTGTAAGCTGGGGGGCTTCGGAGGTACGCAAGTTCAGGGACTCCGGCAGGGTAAACCGGGTGATTCTTCTCTCAGACGGGCTGGCAAACATTGGGCCTTCTACTCCCGGAGAATTGGGTTCTTTCGGGGGGGCCTTGAAAGAGGAAGGAATATCTGTTACCACTATCGGTCTGGGACTGGATTACAATGAAGATCTGATGTTCCAGCTTGCAAAACGGAGTGACGGAAACCACTACTTTGTACAGGAACCCGCGGATCTTCCGCGGATTTTTCTTAAGGAATTTCAGAACACCCTTTCGGTAGCGGCACAAAATGTTTCGGTACGGATTGTTTTCTCGAAAGGCATTAGACCGCTCCGTTCTCTTGGACGGGAAGCCGAGATAATCGGCAATACTGTTTATACGGAAATCAACCAGGTATACGGGAATAATGAGAAGTATCTGCTGTTAGAATTATCCGCCGACGGGGGATTCCGGGACGATGCAATGAAAATCGCCGATGTTACAGTTGAATATACCGATACGCAGACGACGGCCAGGAGGAGCGGGTATCTATCGCCGAAAGTAAGTTTTACCGCTGACCGGGAAAAGATGGAACAGAATATAAACGGTTCTGTGATGACGGAAGTCGTTCTGCAGATAGCTGCCTTAAACAGTGAAGAAGCCCTTCACCTTAGGGATGCCGGTAAAGTTGATGCTGCAAAGAAAAAGCTTCTTGACAATGTGATGTTTTTGCAAAAAAATGCGAGAGAGCTTGATTCTGAGGAACTATCGACCTTTAGTGAAGAAATTAAAGAGAGCAGTAAAAATCTTGAACCCGGTGAATGGGAAGCTCAGCGTAAGGAGCTTCGAAGTCTTCAGTACGGGGTACAGAACCAGCAGGAGCAGTAAATGAAGCGGGGGAGAATCGTTTTACTCATTACAGCGGTCTCTCTCCCTTTTTTTATCCTCACCTATCTCGGTATCGTACTCATGAATAATTCTGTTCAGCGTGAACGGGAAAGATATGATGATATTTACCAAAGAAGAGTTGAAGATGCCGCGGCAGTATTGGAGACAAAAGTCGCGGAGATTGAAAACCGGTTCTTCAGGATCTCAGAAGCTGTGTCCAGCCCCGATCCTGCCTTTTTGCGGGAACTTTCCCGTAAGGAACCGTTGATACGTCAGGCATTTCTTCTGAATGAAGAACGCAAACTTGCTTTTCCCCGTTCCGGCCTTAGCCTTTCCGCCCAGGAGGAAGATTTTCTAAACAGGACCGAATCCATATGGGAATCCGGAATCAAATTGGGCTTTCCTCCGGGACAGTCAGCCGCGGGAGAGCAGGAAAATGATGAGTACGGATGGCACGTTTGGTTTTGGGGAAATGGCGCAAACTTTATCTATTATTATAGGATGTCTTCCGGTGATATTTTCGGGATAGAAGCTGAACGGACTGTATTTGCGGCAAAACTTATAGAATCCCTTCCGATGGGGGAAAGAGCAGCGGAAGGGAGATTTGTCTTGAAAGGAGCTTCCGGAGAACCGCTCTATATCTGGGGTAACGGAGTTTCTGACAAAGAAGCAGCTCCGGAAATCGAAATTTCCTTAGACCATCCATTGAACTCCTTTAGGATTGCCTATTGGCCCGACGCGTCCCGGGAATACCGCCCGCCTTGGGCTGGTTTTATATTGGGACTTGTTTCTTTAGCTTTAGTTCTTTCGGGATTGGTGTTTTACTATTATAGAGAGACATACCGGGAGTCCCGGGAAGCCAGACGGAAGATAACCTTTGTAAATCAGGTTTCCCATGAACTGAAGACCCCTCTTACAAACATTTTGCTGTACCTGGAATTGATTCAGTTGAGGAGAGATTCCCTGGATACGGAAAACAGAAGGTCTCTTACAGTAGTTCTGTCGGAAACGGAAAGACTGAGGAGGCTTATCACAAACATTCTCACCTTTGGAAAGAAAGATTCTCCTAACATTCTTCATCCGGAACCTGTGGTTCCGGATGAGGTAACAAAGGAGGTGATAGCGCGCTTTGCTTTAGCTTTCGAAATAGCCGGGATCAAGATAGTGCTGGATTTGCATGCGGGGAAAACGGTGATGATGGACCAGGATGCCTATCAGCAAATTTTAGGGAACCTTTTGAGCAATGTAGAAAAATATGCCGCGGCGGGTAAAAAAGTGCTGATTACAACCGAACAGCAGGATGACATTACGCGGTTTTCCGTTCGGGATTTCGGCCCGGGTATTCCCGCGGGGTTACGGAAAAAAATTTTTAAACCATTCTACCGGGGAAGCCATAATCTAACCGACGCGGCCGGTACGGGAATCGGTCTTGCCATTGTGATGGATTTGGTAAAACGGCACAGAGGAGACGTTCAGGTAGAGAATGCTGATTCCGGTGCCCGGTTTACCGTCACACTTCATACACCGCTAAGGGAGGCGGATGTATGATAAAGGTCTTGATTGTGGAGGACGATGCCCATACCAGAAACGGTCTTGAGAAGATCTGCGGAATGGAGGGGTATGAAGTGTGCAGTACCGGAGACGGATTAGAGGCGGCGGAACATTTCAAAAGGGAATCTCCCGACCTTGTTTGTCTGGACATAATGCTTCCGGGAAAAAACGGATACGATGTGTGCAGGGATATCCGGGCTGTCGATAAAGCAGTTCCCATTCTCTTTATCAGCGCTAAGGGGGAGGAAATCGATAAGGTCGTAGGTCTGGAATTAGGCGGAGATGATTACCTTTCTAAACCTTTCGGCGTTCGGGAAGCAGCAGCCCGTATCCGGGCGCTCCTCAGGAGGACCAGGCAACCAGCATCCCCTGATGACCTTGAGGCCCCCTTTTCGCTGGGGTTTATCCGGGTGGTTCCCGGAGAACTCCGGTGCTACCGGAACGAAGAAATGAAACCCTTAACACCCCGGGAGGTTCGGCTGCTTAAGGCTTTTTATGATAATCCCGGCAGGGTGCTTGACAGGGACACTCTGTTTGACGCGGGGTGGGGGACTGGATACCTTCCCTCAAGCCGTACACTGGATCAGAATATTTCCCGGCTGAGGAAAAAAATTGAACCGGATCCGGAAAACCCGGAAATTATCCGCACTGTCCATGGGGCGGGATACCGGTGGGAAGGTGATGAACTTTAGCTTAGATCAGGTGCTGATTGAGTTAACGGTATCCACTATAAGCCGGGTTACCTTGTCTACATTTGCCTTAAATACTTTTAAAATTTCTTCCCAACTGACTGGTTCTTCATCTTCTTTCCAGCAGTCGTAATCGGTACTCATGGCGACAGCGGCATAGGGGATACCTGCTTCGTTGGCTAAAGCAGCTTCCGGAGCGATGGACATGTTGATGACGTCCGCTCCCCAGATTCGGAACATGTTGGACTCTGCCTTTGTAGAGAACCTCGGCCCTTCAATGGTAATCACCGTTCCCCGGGGATGATACTTATAATGCAGTTTCTCTGCTGATTGTACCAGTAACGAACGGAGTTCCGCTGAAAAAGGTTCGGCCATGGGAGTATGGACTGCTTTGTTCGGTTCAAAGTAGTGGTGGAATGTGACCGTCCGATGACGGGTGAAATCGATAAACTGATCTAATATAACCAGATCTCCCCTGCCTATTTCTTCCCGGAGAGAACCCACCGCGGTTGTGGCCAGGATATGGGTACAGCCTGAATTTTTAAGCGCCCAGATATTCGCGGGATAGTTTACCTGGGTGGGAGGTATGGTGTGGGACGAACCATGTCTAGCAAGAAGAATCACAGGAATGCTGCCGATTGTGCCTGTTTTTAACTGTGAAGTGGGTCTGCCGTAGGGAGTATTTGTTTCAATAATCTCTTCTATTTTAAGAATTTCCGGATTGTCTAATCCGCTTCCTCCAATTATCCCTATCTTGGCCATGGATCCTCCTGGTTTCAGCAATTCTCTATTTGTAATGAGGAATTTATTTCCTGTATTTTCAGGTCTTTTCCCTCATTTCCGGATATAAATTTAATATACCTTCTTCACTGGCATCACAAATCCCCCGTTCCGTTATCAGACCCGTGACCAGTCCGGCGGGGGTTACATCAAAAGCAAAATTTCTCGCATCGGTATGATCCGGACATATTCGAACCGAACGGGCAGCTCCGTCGGAATAACCGTTAACATAACATACTTCCTCGGAACTTCTCTCCTCTATAGGGATTTCTTTTATACCGTCCTTCAACTCCCAGTCAAACGTAGGAGACGGAAGGGCGGCGTAGAATGGAATTCCGTTGTCCCGGGCTGCCAGAGCCTTGAGGTACGTTCCGATTTTATTGGCAACATCTCCTGTTACCGTAGTCCGGTCGGACCCTACCATGACAATATCCACTTCACCATGCTGCATGAGATGTCCCCCGGCATTGTCTACAATAAGATGATGAGGAACTCCGTGTTTTCCGAGTTCCCATGCAGTTAAACCTGCTCCCTGGTTTCTGGGACGGGTTTCGTCCACCCAGACATGCACCGGAATTCCTTTATCGTAGGCTGCGTAGATGGGTGAAGTGGCGGAACCGTGATCCACAAAGGCAAGCCATCCGGCATTACAATGGGTAAGTATATTTACCGTCGATTTTTTTTGATTGTATATCTCCTCGATGACGGGAAGGCCGTGTTTCCCAATCCTTTTACAGAATTCCGCGTCTTCGTCGGAAATTTTTTGAGCGGTGATAAGGGCCATGTCAATTTTCTCTTTGGGTTTTTTTACCGTTCGGATCATGGCAAGCTGCCTATTAATCGCCCACTCCAAGTTTTTAGCTGTCGGCCGGGATTGCAGTAACTTAAAAGCGGCCTCTTTTAGAAAATCTTCATCCTGGTTTTTCAGCGCCGCCAAATACATGCCGAACCCCGCGGTGGCTCCAATCAAACCGGCACCTCTAACATGCATATTTTTGATTGCCGCTACCGCATGGGATACCTCTGTTAACTCCATTATTTCGAACGCATGGGGGAGTTTATGCTGATCGATGATACGCACTGTTTCGATGCTGTCATCTTCCACCCAAATGGTTCTATAGTGAACACCGTCAATCTTCATGATAATTTAAGCATACCCCTTCCGCCGGCCCGCGTCAATGAGAATTCCTCAAATGCTCAAAGGTTCTAAGATTGTAAAAACTATATTTGTATGAGAATATACCTGAAAAAGGCAGACCGGGAGGATTATTGTGATTAACTTAAAAGAGATGAGTATAAAACAGGCACAGGAAGCCGTAAACAATAAAGAATTCAGCCAAGAAGTGACCAAATCTTCTGGAAATACAGCTGTTATTCTGACCCAGGACTGGTGTCCGCAGTGGCATGCCATGCGAGGCTGGCTCTCCAAGGGGGAAGCGGATATCGATGTAGATGTCTATTACTTTGTCTATAATAAGACACCCATAGCAAAGGAGTTTATGAATTTTAAAGAAACGGTATTTAATAATTATCTTATTCCGTATGTCCGGTATTATAAAGACGGCACGCTTATTAAGGAATCTAACTTTGTGACGAAAAAGAAATTTCTAGGGGTATACGCGTGAGGGAGGAGTACCACTTTTATTCTCCCTGTCCCAGATTCATGGAGGATCTTGCAGCCGCGGAATTAACCGATTTAGGAGCGGTGGATGTGGACCCCGGCAAAGGCGGAACAGCCTATACGGGAACCCTTGAAACGGGTTACCGGGTTTGTCTCTGGTCACGGCTGGTAAGCAGGGTTTATCTCGAAGTGAAAACGGTTCCCGCGGAAACCGGAGAGGACCTTTTTCAGGGAGCCTTTTCTATACCGTGGCCTGACCATATGCCGCGGGGAATCACCTTCCGGGTTGATGCAACCGGGACACTCCCCGGCGTTATCAATTCCATGTACGGAGCTCAAGTTGTGAAGGATGCGGTTACCGACACCTTCAGGAGGAAGTACGGATTTAGGCCTCAGGTGGATTTACGGAGACCCGGTTTTAGAATCGGCCTTCATATGGGAGGCGGAAAAGCCTTTTTTGGCGTGGATCTTTCCGGAATAAGCCTCCATCGGAGGGGATACCGGGAGCGTACGGGAGAGGCCCCTCTTAAGGAGAATACCGCGTCCGCGGTTCTCCTCAGGGCCGATTGGCCCGGAATATACCGAACGGGGGGCGGACTTTTGGATCCCTTCTGCGGAAGCGGAACCATTCCGATAGAAGCGGCCCTTATGGCGGGAGGTATCCCGCCGGGGCTTCTTATGCGGCAGTTTGGTTTTGAAAACTGGCTGGGGCACAGGCGGGAGTTGTGGAACCGGCTTATCCTGGAGGCGGAGGAACGGAAACGGAAGGGCCTGTCGGAATTGCAAAAAGTTTCGGGCGGAAGGATCCTTGGTTCCGATAGGGACCCTAAGGTTATTGATTCAGCCAGGGAAAATGCCCGGGAGGCAGAACTGGATACCGTAATAGAATTTAGACAGCAGGATGTTTCCAAAATCTCTCCGCCCGGGGAGCTGCATAAAGGACTTCTCGTAACCAATCCGCCTTACGGGGAACGTTTAGGCGATAAGAGAGAGGCGGAAGAAGTATTCCGAACCCTGGGCGGAACGCTCAAAAACCGTTTCCCGGGATGGGATGCCGCGGTTCTCTCAAGTGATTCGGAAGCGGCCAGGAAAATCGGGATGAGCGCGGACAGAATAAACACTGTGTACAACGGCCCAATCCGCTGCTCCTTATACCGGTTTTCTATATGGGATCCGGATGCTTCTACAAAGAGCAAACCGGAAGAAAAAGTGCCGGTTAAAATAAAACGGGAGGGAAAAGCCTACGGTTCTTTCTACGAGGAGGCAAACCGGGGAATCGGGATGTTCCGAAACCGGTTAGAGAAAAACATAAAACACATAGGAAAGTGGGCGCGCCGGAACGAAGTGACTTGTTATAGACTCTACGATTCCGATGTACCGGAGTATGCGATTTCTATTGATGCCTATGAAAACACTTGGATTGTGGTAAATGAATACCGGCCTCCCAAAACGGTCCCTGAAATAAAGGCAAAGGCACGGCTGGACGCGGTAATGAATGTAATTCCTGAGGTGTTGGAAGTAGACCGGAAAAATGTTTTTCTCAAACGGAGGCAGCGCAGGAAACAGCGGGAACAGTATGATAAGCTTGCCGATAAAGGAAAAGAAGCGGTTATACACGAAGGGGGAAACAAGTTCTACGTTAACTTTACCGATTATATTGACACAGGTATATTTTTGGACCACCGGATAACCCGGGGTATGATCGGTGATGCGGCCTGTGGAATGCGGTTTCTCAACCTGTTTTCATATACCGCTACTGCTACGGTTTACGCCGCTTCAGGCGGAGCATTGTTCACCGTATCGGTGGACAATTCCAACACCTATACCGATTGGGGCAAACGGAACATGGAGCTGAATGGTCATGCCGGCGGTAATCATGCCTTTATAAAAGAGGACTGTGCCTCATGGCTGGAAGGATCTACCGAAACCTTCGATCTTATTTTTCTGGATCCTCCTACCTTTTCAAATGAAAAAAAACGTAATCTGCTGTTTGATGTTCAGCGGGACCATGTAAAAATTATAAAACTCGCCATGAAGCGATTGTCTCCGGAAGGAATGCTGTTCTTTTCTACTAATTTCAAGAAATTTAAAATTGACCGTAAAGGATTAGCTGATTTTTCATTGGCCAATATAACTGCCCGGACAATACCGGAGGATTTTAAGCGGAAGGACCGGATAAGTGAACTCCCTGTTCATTTCTGTTATATGATACAGTATTCAACGTAATCAAATAGATGCCGATAAAAGAGACAGGGAGTTATCATGCAGCAGAACCACACTGAGAATGTTACCGATGATCTGATCCGTCTCTCCTTTTTTACGGAGATGGGAAAGAAAATTTCCCGGGCAGTAACGATAAGACAAACCCTGCAGGAAGTGATGCAGCATATCCAGACCATATTCACCCCCCGGAACTGGTCCCTCCTTCTGTTGGATCATGCTACTGGGGAGTTGGTTTTTACTCTTGTGACGGGAGGTAAGGAAGCGGAAAAGCTTAAGGGGAAACGTGTTGCTCTTGGTCAGGGAATAACCGGATGGATTGCTCAACACTGTCAACCGGTAATTGTTGAGAATGTTAAAAATGATCCCAGGTTCGATCCCTCCATGGATGAGATGACACATTTTAGAACTGAATCAATCATCGGGGTACCCTTAAAATCCGGAGACAAGGTCTTCGGTGTCATCGAATTGATAAACAAACTCAATGGTGATAATTTTACTTCCCTGGATTTGAAGATCCTCTCCACCATAGCCGATTTTGCCGCCATTGCAATAGAGAAAGCCTACTATTACAAAGCTCTGAGAAAAATTGCTACAGAGGATTCCCTCACCGGGTTATCCAACCGGCGGAGTTTAATCCGCCAGATGGAGAGGGAAATAAACCGCTGTAAGCGGTATAAGATCCCGTTTTCCATGCTGATGATAGATATTGATGAGTTTAAAAAAATCAATGATACGAAAGGTCATGCCGGAGGTGATAAGGTCCTTAAGCATTTCGGAAAAATATTGATGAACAACATACGGCAAACAGATTTCGCGTCCCGGTACGGCGGTGATGAGTTTGTGGTGATGATGCCCAACACTGAAGAGCCCTCAGCCCGGGAGGTAAAGGACAGAATCATTACAATACTCAAAGAAGCGAATACGGATTCGGGAACTCCCTACTCGGTAAGCATAGGACTGTATTCCGGATGCCCTGAAAGTATAGAGGATGCATTTAACGAGGCTGACTTTGAACTGTATGAAGACAAAAACAGGAAAAAGATGGAGGACCGCATTGAAGAGGTTCCCCGTCATATAACCGAGTTTTTAGAGGAAGGTGATTAAAACTATTCCCTGGAGTTCATTTCACCAATCAACTTTAGACCCTCCAAAGTAAGCCATGGATCGATATCATCAATCTCTGCTACCAAAGGCGCAATCGTGTCTACCAATCCTCCTGTGGCTATAACCTTTGCTTTTTCGTCCAACTCATCCTGTATTTTCCGGATTATCTCTTTGACCAATCCGGAGTATCCATAGACGATTCCTCCCTGGATAGAATGGATGGAATTCTTACCGACGATTGTCCGGGGCGCTTCGAGCCGCACGGTGGGTAACTGCGCGGTGTGTTTGGAGAGGGCACCCGCCGCGGCATTAAGTCCCGGAGCAATAACTACCCCGAGCAGGTCTCCCGGCTTCTTTACCGCGGTAAAGGTAAGGGCCGTCCCGAAATCGATACAGATACAGCTCCCGTTGTAGCGCTTGTAGCTGGCCACGGCGTTTGCTACCAGATCGGTGCCTACTTCGGAAGGATTATCGGTCCGGATCCTTATCCCGGTTTTTACGCCGGGACCTATTATCAGGGCAGTTTTCCCGGTAAGTTTATTGATCATCCCGGTGAACGGTCCGGTAAGGGGAGGTACAACACTGCTAACCACTACCCGGCGGATGAGGTTCAGTTCAATCCCTTCCGACCGGAGAAAGCTGGAGAAGAGGACACCGTATTCGTCCGCGGTTTTATCCGCTACGGTACGGATTCTCCAGTGGTGACGCCATTCGGTACCGTCCGAAAGCCCGAAGGCGATGTTGGTATTCCCAATGTCGATGGCCAAGGTCATTCGGTATCCTCCAGATCAATTTTCTTTCTTTTCCGCTCGATTCCCCACCATGCCGCAACAACTCCCAGTGTTATGACCGCGGAAAATCCCGCCTCGGGAAGGCCGTTTGCTGCAAATACCGACAAAATAACTTCCCACGGCAGCAGTTTATATAAACCTAACGCTCCGAGAACCAGAATGGTATTGGTAAGACTGCCGGCAATTCCGGCTGCAGCTACTCCAGCGATACGGTTTAGCCGTTCCAGCAGTTTGTACGCTCCCCATGCCGCGGGACCGATAAAAATCCTCGGGATTACCGAAATGATGGGATTCACAAACTGAGGATCCAGAGGCCCTGTGGGTGCGATAGCTGCCTGAATCATACTGAAAATTCCGAAGATCAGTCCAACCGCTAATCCCGCTACCGGTCCCTCTAAGACCGCGGTAATAATGACCGGGATGTGCATTATGGTGAGGGCAGCGCCGGCTACCCACGGAATAAAACCAAGGTGGGTAACCCCTAAGATTATGGTTATGGATCCCATCACCCCTATTACTGCCGTTTTTCTTGCAATACTCTTTTCCATTAATATCCTCCTTGTAAAAGTAATCTTAAGTCCGCATGCAGCACACCGAGTGTGATACCCGCGGCAGTAAAAACTGTTGTTATGATCAATGCTGAATAATCTCTGAATTTTAGTTTTGAAAATTCCTTGGATATGGCCGTTTTCCCGGTAAATCCCCGAACTTCCATGGCCTCTGCTAAGCGTTCAGCCCGTTCTAATCCCCGAACAAAGAGGGGGATGAAAATTGGAAAGTAAGCGAATACCCGGCGGAGGGGATTCTTCCGCCTTTTATCCACGTCAAAACCCCGTGCTCTTTGGGCTTTTATAAGCCTGTCCGCTTCTTCCATCATGATGGGAACAAAATGAAATATAATCGCGACAGTAGTAACAGCCGCAGCAGCCGGGAACCCGACTCTCTCCAACGGTTTAAGAAGCCGTGCCGTTCCTTTGTCAATCTGTGTTGCCGGTAAGGTAGCGCCGATAAGTATAAAAGCGAAAACCAGGCTGAAGAACCTGAGAAAGGTAATTGCCAGGGTGCGAAAATCCCCCGCCGTTACTGCTATCCAGTTCCACCGGGCGTACTCTTTAAATCCGTCGTTTGCCGGGATCAGGAATACCTGAAATATTCCGATTACCGTAAGGAACAGGGCCAGCCATTTAACTGCTCCGGAAAATCTCGAAAGGGGTATACCGGAAAGCATGAAACTGGTAAGGGAAAATAAGAACAGTAAAGCCAGTCCGGATATGTCGGAACCGCCCACGGCCCCAATGATGAAAAGGAATCCGCAGCTTATCTTAATTTCCGGGAGCAGTTTGTGGATAACAGAATCACCGGGTATGTACTCGCCTGCCGGCAGGCGGGAAGCAGAAGCGTTTCTATTCATACTGCTTTCCTAAAGCGATATAGGCCGCGAACTCTTCTTCATCATCCAGGGGATAGTTCTCCAGAGAAGGACGGCCCCGCTCCTCTAAAAAAAGCGCGGTTTTGACAATTCCCGGGCAGCGGAGGGTGTTCTCTGTACGGCAGAGATGCCGGTAGCCCTCAAGTGCCTCCCCGAAAAAAATGTTCTGTCCTCCTTCAAGGATAAGAATATAATCGGCAATTTTAGGAAGAATATCCATGTCGTGGGTCACCAGGACGATGGTTTTCCCCTGATCTTTTAGTGAATTGAGAAGCGTGATGGTTTCTCCGCGGCTTACCGGATCCAGTCCTGATGTCGGTTCATCCAGGAGGAGGATCGAGGACTCCATGGCCAGAACTCCCGCGATTCCAACCTTCCGCTGCTCGCCTCCGCTCAGTGTTTTTATTCTGCGGTCTTTAAAAACAGGATATGAAATCCCCGACTGCTGCATTGCATCGTATACCCTTTTTTTAAGTTCCCTTCCCTTCACTCCCAGAGCCGCGGGACCGTAGGCAATATCATCGGTGACATAATCTTCAAAAAGCTGATCCTCCGGACGCTGCATCAGGAGTCCCACCGTCCTGCGGAGTTTGACGACATCGTATTTTTTATCGGTAAGATTTATTCCGGAGACATCTATGGTTCCTGTCTGGAGCGGTATGAGGCCGGCTAATAGGTGGAGTATTGTCGTCTTTCCCGAGCCTGTCGCGCCGAGGATAGCGAGGGTTTTCCCTTCGGGAACAGCGAATGAAAGATCCTTAATCGCGGTTCGTTCGAGCTCAGTACCGGGCAAATAACAGTGGGAAACTCCCTCGACTGTTATTTGCATGGGTGCTTTATCACCGCCGCTTTTATGCTTGTTATTTCGTTCTGCGCCTTTTTGCCCGGGGTTTTCGGCAAGTGAATCCAGAGCGGCCGCGATTTCCTTATACTCTTTTTTAGGCGGAGAAAAATCCGGGAAATAGCGGGCAAGGGCAAGGCTCAGTTTTATCCGTGGAGGAGGAAGCAGGCCCCACGAAGGAAGGTCCCGGGATAAAATAATTTCTTCCGGATTTCCATCCGCCGCTACGGTGCCGGAAGCTATTACTATGCCCCTTTCCGCCTGGAGGAATTCCTCCATGTTCTGGGTTACGGCGATGATGGTGTGTCCCGCGGAGTTGAGTTCCTTTAGAATAGAGAGAAACTCATCTTTCCCCCGGGGATCCAGCATGATGGTTCCCTCATCTATGGCAAGATAACGGGTACCCATGGCAAGCACTCCCGCTAATGCCAGCCTTTGCTGCTGCCCGGCGGATAACCTGTGGGGAGGACGGTCCCGTTCGAACCAAAGGGAAACCTTCCTCAGGGATTCCTCCACCCGCTGTGCTGTGTCTTCCCGTATCAATCCCAAATTTTCCGGACCGAAGGCGCAATCTTCGTACACTGTAGATCCTATGATCTGGTCTTCCGGAAACTGGAACATCATTCCAAGTAATGTTCTGATTTCGGGTATATTCTCGGGTCTCTTGGTATTTAATTCTTCTATTAGTACGTTTCCATTATTTGGAACGAGGATACCATTTAAATGACGGAGTAACGTTGTTTTACCGGAGCCGTTAGCACCGGCTATCGCGGTGTATTCTCCCCGTTGAAATTCTAAATCGATTTTCCTGAGAATATTCCGCTCTGTACCGGGGTATGAAAACGTTACCGATTCAAAGATGATATCCGCCATCTACGCTCCTTACTTTTGGAACGGGAGACGGGCTAAGGGCGGGTTTTTCCCGACGTCCCGGTCCGTAATATTTTGTTACCCGGATCCAGGCGTCCTGTTTTTTTTCGGACAAAGTATTCCTCCGCTCGCTGCTCCTACGCGGAGTCAACGGCGATTAGAATATACTATTTTTGGCAGCTCACTTCAAGCCGATGTCGGCGGTATTCCTAAGTTATAGACAGCGCATACATTTCCCGGGCTGTTTCTGAGATGCGTGCGGGGCTGTAACCGGTAATTGAGGTGTGGACCGTATCGTTCATTAAGGCGGTCCATTTTCCCGGGAGGTTTTCGGCTCCCAATAGCATACCCATTACGGAACCTGCGGTTGCGCCGTTACAGTCTGTGTCGAAGCCCGGCCATACCGCCTGGGTGATTGCCTTTTCGAAATTTCCCTCAGACCAGAGCAGGGCAGCGGACACCACCATGGCGTTGGGTATGGTATGACACCAATGGTGCATATCGTATTCATTCCATTTGGAATGGATACGCTCGCATGCTTCATCATAGGTTATGCCGGAAGCCTGCCATTGAAGCACCTCCCGGAGAGATTCAGACAGCCGGGAGTTAACCGGTATCTCTGTGAGGCCTGCTTGGACGATCTTCCGCGGATCCGATTCCACTGCCGCGGCGGCAAGCATAGCTGCCGCCCACATTTCTCCGTAGATGCCGTTTTTTACATGGGAAATAGAGGCATCCCGCCAGGCAAGTTCAGCAGCTAGTTCCGGTTGTCCCGGAGCAGCATATCCAAAAAAATCTGCCCGGATTTGAGCGCCGATCCATTCCCTGTAGGGATTGCGGAAAAGGGCAGATCCAGGAGGAGCTATCTGTAATGCAAAATTACGGTATGCCGCCCGTTCCGCGGTGCAGGCGGCCAGGAGGGGCAGCCGCATCATCCAGTTCCTGGCGGAGTCCCGGGGTGTGAAATTTATCCCGTAGTCTCTTACCAGAAGCATTCCGATAATCGTGTAATTCGTATCATCATCCTGGGGCATAGCGTTTATTGTTTTCCCAAAGCTGATTAAGTTCGGTCTTCCCGCTGCTTCGCATGCTTCCCGGGATGGTTCCATGCGCCACAGATAATCAGTAATAAACTCATCTCCGGCGGCATTAGCAATCCTGTGAATCTGAGCGGATTTAGCTCCTTCCACAGGCTTTCCTAAAAGGCAGCCCGCGCACCGCCCTAACCAGGCACCGTGGATCTTGTCGTAATGCTGATGTTCCCTGAAATCCGAACTGATTTCCGGTCTATCCGGCGGACGTTCAGCTTTGATGGACTTAAGGTCGTTAGGTTCAATATACCAGTAATCATTACTTAGGGGTAAAAGGGAAATTCTGTCGAACAGGTCCGCAGCCTGCTTCTGAAACTCTTTCGGATTTGGAGCGCCTTGACGTAAAAGTGTTTCCGCGTATTCTTTTATTGATGATGTATCTTTCCCTTCATCTGCTGCCTGCTTCATTTCTATTTCGATGTCCGCGGGGGTAAACCAAAGCCAGCTGTCTTTCACTGTTTTTTTCCCTGAAATAAACTCCAAAGAGTCCGGAATCGATTCTCCCGTCCCTTAACAAGGCGTATAATATTTTTCCGGTGCATAAGGGCGATAAGAGCAGCGGTTATCCAGAGAGCGGTAAACCAGACCGAATCGAATCCGCTGTATCCAAGACTGATGGAAACCATGTAGGTTATCGGCATGATAAGGGCGGCAGCAAGTGATCCTAAGGAGACGTACCCGAAAAATAGAATCATCAGAATGAATACCGCCAAACTGACGGAGGCTACTAGCGGAAGCAGCGCGAAAAGAGCCCCTGCCCCGGCGGCAACACCTTTTCCACCGCGAAAACCTGCAAAAACTGGAAATACATGACCAAATATAACAGCATAGAGGGCGGCCACCTGAATTACTGTGGGAATGACAGAACCGGTGAGGGGAAAAAGTTCGGGAATAAGAAAACGCGCGGTGAACCCTGCAGCAAGACCCTTTGCAAGGTCTGCTAATCCGACGGCAGTACCGATGGGCTTCCCCAATACTCGAAAAACATTGGTGGCACCGGCGCTTTTGCTCCCGTGCTCCCTAACATCTATCCCTTTAACGGATTTACCGATGATTAGTGCAAAGAGGACGGATCCGAGACAATACGAAACGATAATTGTGCCTAGTAAAGCGGCTGCATTGATCATATACTGACCTTACCATACCGGTACATCGGGATCAATCATGTCTTTCCAGTATGCGGTTTACGACTTTGGATAAATTGGTTTGACTAATATATAAGGTAAGGTGTAATTTAGTATTGTTATTTTTTGTTATAAAGGAAGCCGGTATGAGTTTAAAAAGTTTAACCGGGGAGAAGCTTTATCAGGCCTTCTCCTCCGGAGCCTATTTCGTTATAAAAAACAGAGAAAATCTAAACCGTATCAATGTTTTTCCCGTTCCCGACAGTGATACAGGTACCAATCTTGCCGCGACGCTCAATTCGGTAATCCGGAATACTAAAGTGTCGCCGTCTGCCGGGTTAACAATGCGTTCCATGGCGGAACAGGCTCTTCTAGGAGCCCGGGGAAACTCAGGTATCATATTTGCCCAGTTCTTATACGGGATGAGTGAATCTTTAAGTGACGAAGAAGAGGTTACCCCCTCCGCCTTTAAAAACGCCGCGGTGACGGCTGCCCAAAAAGCATACGGGGCCATGAGCACCCCCGTTGAGGGTACGATGCTTACGGTTATGAAGGCTTGGGCTGATTCACTGCGCTCGGTTACTCATCGTGTAGCCGATTTCGGACATCTCTTCAGCGATTCCCTCAAAGCAGCATTAGAATCATTAAAGCGCACACCTGAAAAACTGAAAGTTTTAAAAGAAGCACAGGTTGTGGACGCGGGGGCTAAAGGTTTTGTTCACTTTATTCAAGGTATCGTAAACTTCATGAAAACCGGACAATCCGCGGTTATCGACGCTCCTGTTCCTCAAATTGATACCGATGAATTTCATGATGATGTTTTAAGGGAAGAAGAACTCACCTTCCGTTATTGTACTGAAGCCATTATTAAAACAGGGCATTGGATACGGTTCAAAAATGTTTTTAAAGGTTCGGTATGTGATCGGGTCAGAAACTCCTTGAACGATTTAGGGGACAGTCTGATCGTTGCCGGCGGGGAAGAACAGTTCAGAATACACATCCATAGCGACCGTCCTTCCGAGGTGATGCAGCGTCTCAGGGAATTTGGAATAATTCAGAATCAAAAGTCCGATGATATGCTTAGGCAGTACGAAACAAGGTTTGCCAGGAAGTATCCTATAGCGTTGGTAACAGATTCAGTATGTGACCTTCCGCGGGAAATAATGGACCGGTATCAGATACATATGGTGCCCCTTAATGTAATAATGGAAGATACAGAGTATCTTGATAAAATCACCATGACTCCCCATGAGTTTTATAACGTTCTGGATGATGTTTCCGAGTATCCGACAACTTCCCAACCCCCTGTCAGTCAATTTGAAAATCTTTATGAATTCCTTTCAAAGTATTATGAATCGGTGATATCGATCCATCTTTCATCAAAATTGAGCGGGACATACAATGCAGCAGCCAGCGCGGCAGAAAAGTTTCCCGGAGTTACCGTGATTGACTCGAAAACCCTTTCCGGCTCTTTAGGTTTGGTTGTATTAAAGGCAGCTCAGGCGATTGATGACGGTTTAGAAGCGGAAGAGATCACACGGAAAACCCGGGAATGGTCCGGCAATGCTTCGATTTTCGTGAGTGTACAAACTTTAAAGTATATGGTACGGGGCGGAAGAGTCAGCGCCCTAAAGGGTAAACTCGCAAAGGTGATGAATTTAAAACCGATCGTTTCGATTGATAAAACCGGTAAATCTGATCTTCACGGGAAAGCTTTCAGCACGAGGGCGAACCGCAGGAAGATACTGGGAATGGTTAGGAAAGAACAGCGGAATGGACCGGTGACCAGCTATGCGGTGGTGCATGCCCATGCGCAAAACGAAGCTGATGTTTTCGTTAAGGATTTAGAACGGCTTTTGGGAAAAGATCCGGAATACGTGATGGATATCTCTCCGGTGGTGGGACTTAACGCCGGAAAAGGAGCCGTTGCGGTGGTAACTTTAAAGGAGTGACGATATGTTTTTTGTAAAAGACATCTACAATCTCGCCTCAGCGGCTGTTATTATTGGAGGAATTCAATTCCTCTTCTTTATCTTCGCAGCTGCCAAACGCACCGACAAAATTACTGATCTATCCTATGCCTTTACTTTTTTTGCCGCGGCCCTCGCGCTTCTCTTCGGTGAGACGGCATTTACCCCTCTTCAGATAACGGCTGCTGTTTTTGTATCCATATGGGCATTCCGCCTAGGCGAATACCTCTTTGTCAGGGTTTTGAAACTTGGCAAAGACCAGAGATTTGACGGTATCCGGGAGAGTTTTCCGCGGTTCGCCTTCTTCTGGTTTTTCCAGGCTATTTCTATATGGATAATTATGCTTCCCCTCACCTTTCTTTTGAGCGCCGAAGCTGATTTGGGATTTCCTTTAGCTGCCTGGGCTGGCAGTCTGCTCTGGGTTGTAGGCTTTCTTATTGAGACAATTGCTGATTTTCAAAAATACCGGGCAAAGAACTCAGGCGCAAAGTGGGTGGATTCGGGCCTTTGGCACTACTCCCGGCATCCCAATTATTTTGGTGAAAGCGTTATCTGGTGGGGGATATTCTTTCTTTCTGTACCCGCGCTTTCCGGCTGGAGATGGATAGCTCTTCTGGGTCCGATCTTTATTACGGTTCTTCTCCTCTTTGGTACCGGTGTCCCAACCGTGGAAAAACGGCACAACAAAGAATACGGTGATGACCCCGGCTATAAAGAGTACAGGAGAAAAACCAGCATATTTATTCCCCTGCCTCCGAAGCGGTAGTCTATCCCTGCAGGAGGGATTCCGCACCGTCGATCCACATCTCCGTTCCGGTAATCATTTTACTGGCGTCTGACGCGAGAAACGCTGCTAGATTTCCTATTTCCATTGGATCTCCGGGTTTTCCTCCTGTAAGAGGAATTTTCCCTGCCGGGTATTCCACCGGTTCTCTTGCTTCCTCTATGTCGCGGGTTTGAGTATTTTCTCCGATTTCACTTTCAAAGGCGCCGGGACAGATAGTGTTTACCCTGATTTTTAGATCCGCGAGCTCCAATCCGAGCATCTTAGCCATGGCAATTTGAGCCGCCTTTGTACAGGAGTAAGCGGTAGCGCCGGAGTTAGAAAAGACCCGCGTTCCATTTACGGATGATGTTATGATTATGGAGCCGCCGGTTTTTTTCATATGAGGGACGGCATATTTGATTGTCAGAAAAGTTCCGTTTAAATTTATTTCTACTGTTTTTCTAAACTCATCGGGGGTTATTTCTTCAATGGGAGCCCACACCCCGTTAATTCCGGCATTTGCAAATACTGCATCCAGTCTTCCCCATCTTTCCATCAATTTTTTGTATGCCCCTTGGAGATCATCCGGGGAAGTGATATCTCCCGGGAGAACCAATCCTTCGCTTCCCGCTTCCTGAATCCGGTCATTTGTCTCTTCAAGTTCTTCCGCGGTTCTGGAAAGAATCCCGACCTTTGCTCCGAGTTCCGCAAAAATTATAGCAGCCGCCCGGCCTATTCCTGTTCCCGCTCCCGTGATCAGAGCGGTTTTCCCTTCTAAATTGAATTTGTTATTCATAGATTCCTCCTTGTGTATATTGAAGTTAAGAATTGCAGGAAAGAAGGGCAAGAAGCCGGTTTTGCTCTTGCCGTAAAACTTTCTCTGTGATAGGTATGCACAGAATATGTTTAAACTGTTAAAGAAATATCCTCCCGTACGGCTTGCCGGAATCCGGTCTGTTATCGGGAAAACGACAATCATTCTCCCCTGTGTTTTCATGACTGCTGTGGGAATCGGTATGAGCGCGTTGGGGCTCCTTTTCTACGTAAATAAAGGATGCATTCCGCGGTATTCCCTTATAACGGCAACTGCTTCCATGACTCTTGCTTTATTCGGAGTAATAACTTCTCCATATCTCCCTCTGGCATTTCAAACGCGGCTGGTTACTATCTAATCAGGTTCTGCTGGTGGGTATCTGTGTACTGTTTATCGCGGAGTATCCGGCAGCGTTCAGCGTTCAAAACGCATGGATGTACATGAAACCTTATTAACAACGGGAATGGTATCAGGATCATCTTTCGGCGGAATTATCTATGATGTTGCCGGTATTGAGAATGCTTTTCTTTTTGCCGGATTAACAGCTTTGGTATTGGCACTCAGTTCCGGTTTTCTGGTAATCCGGTTTCGCAGGAAATACTAGGAGGAGATTATTCCTGCCGCTGCTAATATCAGTATGGCCAGCATACCGGCGGTTATCGCGGCATATGCATATCTCTTTTCCTTAATGAATTGGGGAAAGACCGAAGCTAAACAGATTGGTGTAAGCAGACCGAAGTATACTAACGAGGCGAAACTGAGGTAATCAGCGTTTGGCAGGCTAAAGATCCAATCCCACCCGGCTTTATATCCCGTTGCATTATGGTATTCCGCTGCACTCAGATGCCAGTGCTCCGTTACCTGGTCCGGTGAAATTGCGGTCTCTGGAACCCCTAAGAGGAAAAGGAGAAAACCCGTTAAAAGGAGGATGAATCCTAAACCGACTCCCCATTTTAGAATGATGATATACCGTTTTCGTATGTCCTCTATACCCATATCCCTGTTCCTTCCAAAATACCCTTTACCCCGGAGAGTAATAGAATTCCGATAACAATCCACTTTACCAACCCCGGTTTTGTCCCGGGAAGAAGCTTTGCCCCTATTCTGGTACCCAGCATCATTCCGGCAACGGAAGGGACAGCGATGAGAGGAAGCACCGCGCCGTTGTAAAGGTAAACCCATGCCGCGGAATTCATGCTGATGATGTATCCGCTGGTGGCCACGGATACCTTAAGGGGAGCACCTAAAAAGAGGTTCATGGCAGGGACGTTAGCCCATCCTGCGCCTAATCCGAACATACCGGCAAAAAAACCGATTCCTAAAAATAATAGGAGTGCAAAGGGGAGTCTCCGTACCGTCCATGATATATTCTTTCCCTCAGATTTATCAAAATAGCTTCCGGCAACTTCAAGCATTCTGGTAAGAGGGTCGGGATTACTAATCTGAGGATAGGCGGAGCCTTTGCTGATGGTCATGAGAAGTACTATTCCCAAAATAGTAACACCCAGGAGGAGCTGTACCGTGTCTTCCGGAACTGCCAGACCTATAAGGGCCCCGGCAATAGATCCTAAAGAAACCATTAACGTGAGGGGAAATGCAAGACGGATACTGGCAAGACCGGAACTTAAAAGTTTAGGGACTGCGGATAAAGAGCCGCAGAGAGCCACCATTATTCCCGCACCCCTGACAAAATCGAAGTGAAACGGAAAGATTGTACCTATTATAGGAACAAAGAGGACTCCGCCTCCAACCCCCGCTATAACGGCTAGTATCCCCAAAAAGAAGGTGAATCCGAAAAGCAGCAGGACCCAGCCCCACCAGGGCATACCTACAGCAGCGGTTTCAGATGCTGAATCTTGACTGCATACGGGAAGCGCGACGATGAAAAGCAAGATGATCAGTACAAGCAAGCGGTTCATTGCTTATACTTCTTACCGGAGTTTCTTCCATTCGTCAACCATGGCCTCAAAATTGGCCCAGGGAAAAACTGCCTTCGCGGAGGAACATGGTGTGATAATGAGACCTTTAGGACCGTATATTCTGATAGTTTCCCGTACGGCTTCACGTACTTTTTCCGGGTTTTCCCAAGGCATATGCACCGTATCAGATGGACCGGTCCAGAAACTCATCTGTTGCCCCAAATCCCGTTTGAGTTTCTCCGGGTCGGCGCCTCTAAAAAATGGGTCGGGACACATTAGGCAGTCGAATCCAGCTTCACCAAGGTACCCGGTGAGTTGTTCAGCTCCGGTAAGTATCGTGTAGCCTATTTTCTTGTTCTCCCGGTGAACCAGGGAACACAGTTCTTTAAGCTGATGAGATATAAAATCCTCTAGTACCGCAGGGCTGAAGAAATCGGTCGATTCGTAGAATCCGTTCCGCCTTAGGATATCTATCCCCATATCTATCGCGATCCGGTAGTTCTCCTTTGTGCACTCGTGCTCAAGTTCAAGAAATCCCTTAAGCAGATCGGGCTGTTCAACCGTCATAAAGCAGGCCTGTTCGGCCCCGCAGAGATGGATAGCCCCGGTAAGTCCCTGCCCGGCAAAGACCATGGTTGCTAACCCGTACCGTTCTGCCGTCCTTTTTGATTCGGTAACCTGGAACTCAATCTGATCCATTCTCCGGTCTGAGTGGGGAGGAGTTAAGATAAACTTAAGGCATTCTAAGTCGTTATTATCCTCAAGCCATGGTTTAATAAAATGAGCGATGTTGTAATCGGAGTAGAAGGGTATATCTAAGCCATGGGGCCACTGATCGGAGTACTTGATTGCTGCTGATATTATCCCGGCAGGTGTCTCATACTCCTTATGGATAACTGAGCCCTCCATCCAGCTCCGGGATTTGACTCCGGGAGACTCTTCAAAACGGGACCACGGTACCGAAACGATAGGGTCCAAATCCATAATTTCTTTAAAGTAGTGAATCCGTTCTTCCTGGGAAGGACCGAAGGGGGGCTGCCACTTTTTCCCGATACGCTGTACATAGTCCTGATTATTAAAGAAGGGAGAGCACGGAATATAGTCTGTGTCTTCCCTTCCCATGGTCTTTAAAATCCGTTCTTTTGAGTTCATTTTATCTCCTAGCATTAAACATCATATCCGGAGTTTGCGTTAGAAACAAGTGCGTCTTGCCGTCCATTCCCGGTAAATCAGACCTAATTTATTATATTATAAAGAAATATACCATCTCCCTTAATCATGCGTAGTATTGACAGGTGGGCATCCCGTTTTGTGGAGTTTTCCGGAAAACCGGGAGACAACAATACCTGCCGGCAGCTGGAACTATTTTCTCGGCTCCAGCCCCGGGATTGGAAAAAGGGACTCCCTTAAGAGATCTCGTAACGGACGCTGAATGATGTCTCCGGTTTTCTGCTTCTTAAAATAACCCCGGTCCATTCTTCGTCTGCCGGGTTTCCGATACCTTCGTAAACGTAGACCTCAACATCCTTCGAAAGCACCGTAAGGGTGAGGGTTTTCCCCTCATTCTTCCACTGGAAGACCGGTTCCCCTAAAGGTTTCCTGAAGTTTTTTAGATATTCATATCCGTTGTCGGAAAATTGTTTTTCCTGCTCCGCATCTGAAAATTCTCCGGAGTATACAAAGTCACCCATACTGTGAAATGCCCAGTCGTATACATGATCTTTATCGGACTTGACCAGGAAAGTATCTTTCAGTACGGCTCCCTTTAAATCGAGATTCCGGTAGAAATCGACTCCTGGATACACTTCTCCGCTGAATGTTTCGATGGTGTTACCCTCAGCATCAAAAGAAAGGGTTTCGCCGGGGGCGAAATTTTCCTGGTTTTTACCATCCACCGCTACGGTATTGTGCGCGATGGTGGTTCTGTACCAGGGGGCATGAAGGGGGGAACCGTATGCGATATTGGAAGGATCGTACGCAAATCCGTGGATTTCCATGGTGTTCCGGTCGTAATGGGCATGACTTTTCGAAGAGAATCCGTACTTAAAGAATATTTCCATCTCATTGTTTTTCAGAACCGCAAAATTGGTATCCGGGAAATTGGCAGTTTTTTGGTCCAGCGTTCCTGCGCCCTTCGGTTTTTCAGCTCCGGTAAAATAGAGGAGGGTGTTTAGATTCCGGCTTACCGATTCCTCGTCTCGGTGGTCGGTATAGGTCTTATCGATAACGGTGTAAAATTCCGGGTCTCTCTCTATCTTGTAGGCCATTTCATATTGATGGATATAGTTATAAATTCCCCTGTTCGGCCATCCGTCGCTGGGCTGTGGAAGCCGCAGGTCACGGTAGGCAAGTTTGATGGGTGTTTTATACATCTGGAGTATTTTCCCGGTGAATTCTCCCACATCCCGTCCCGCCACGGCAGCAAATATTGCAAATTCCGTAATAGCCCGGAGAGCATAAAAATGATAGTGGAAGGAACCTTCGTGCCAAAAACCTTCTTTTGTAACACTTCCTTCCATTAGTTCTCTAATTGCCCTGTCACCGTTTAGAGCCCGGTCCAACAGTTCATCATCATTAAAAATGATTCCCGCGATTCCTGCTGCTGAATGGATCCAAAGCCTGATGTTTACCAACCGTTCCGGCTCGTTCATAACGAAGAGGCTTAATGGACGAAACAGTTTTTCATACAGGCCTTTTTTATATTCATCATCCAGTACATCAAAAAGAATGGCTACGCTCTTCATAAGTTGTATGGAAAAGATTGATTCCGTCAGGGACTGATACATTATCTTACCTCTGGCGACCCATCTTCCGTGAACGGCAAAATCTTCGTAGTTATCCGCGTAAAAAGAAAGGACTTTTGTGACGTAATCTAAATACATCTGGTCCCCGTCCATCAGGTAGAGGAGACTCATCTGGGTTGCCGCCTGGACCGCCTTGTTTCTGTATTGACTTACCCAAACCGCATCATGTCTCGGCGTTTGGTTGTTGTGACCGCATTTTATACAGATATGGTCATGGGGACGGTTGATGTCGAATTGGACCTTTCCGTTGCACTTTTCACAGATATAATGATGACCCCAGCCGGACAATTTCTCCGGGGAGTCGGAAAAATTATCCATCCAGTAGTGGGCCGATTCCTTAAACTCTTCATACAGCGAACGCGCCCATTCTTCCGACTGCACTGCCCGTTTAATTCTGTCTAAATCTTCGATAAAATTCATAAAATACTCCTGTTGTACAGACCAAACTAGTATTGTCTGGCGGTGTTGCTTGATAAAGCATAATGGACTTTACCAGAGAGGGCAACTATCCTTCTTCTCATTTTGGCAGCCTCTACCCAATCCGCCCAATCCGTCAAGGGAATGATTCCTGCAAAACAGTGATAGACGATCTTTCTTCAATTTAAGTACATTTTATCATGATGTTAAACGAGGAATACATCATACCGAGGAGGCAGAGATGGCGGAACATATGGATCACCATAGAATGATGATTAGGGATTTTTTGATGAGATGAAGGACCGGACCCCCGGGATGATGACCCTTATTGCCTTGGCAATAACCGCGGCATATATTTACAGTTCCGCGGTGGTTTTCGGTCTCGAGGGCCGCTTCTTTTTTTGGGAACTAGCCGCCTAAATCGACGTTATGCTGTTAGGGCACTGGATAGAAATGCGTTCGGTGATGAGCGCTTCCAGAGCCTTGGAAGAACTCGCCCGTCTAATGCCGGATACCGCACACCGGAAAAGGGAGATGAGCTTATCGGGGGAGCCCTGAACAGGGACGGATCTCTGCAACTCCAGGTAAAAAATACCGGAGAAGATTCATATCTTTCTAAAGTAATTAATATGGTGAGGCAAAGTCAGGAGTCAAAATCAAAGACACAATCCCTATCCGACCGGGCGGCGCTCTGGCTTACTATTATTGCAATAGGAGCAGGAGTTCTTACCCTGACGGGGTGGCTGTTGGCAGGAAGAGATCTGCAGTTTTCTATAGGAAGAATGGCGACTGTTATGGTTATTACCTGTCCGCATGCCTTAGGATTGGCTATTCCTTTGGTTGTGGCGGTGTCCACCACCCTTTCCGCCAAAAACGGACTGCTTATCAGAAACCGGACCTCATTCGAGAATGCCCGCAGAGCGGATACCGTGATCTTTGACAAAACGGGTACTCTGACAAAAGGTACTTTTGAGGTAACCTTGATTAAATCTGTCAGGGAAGAATTCTCAGAAGAAGAGCTGTTATCCCTGGCAGCTGCTCTGGAGCAGAACTCCGAGCATCCCATAGGCAGGGGGATTGCCGAAAGGGCCAACTCCGAAGAAGTCGAAATTAAATCTGTTTCCAGCTTTGAAGCGATAAAAGGAAAGGGAGTGCGCGGGAAAATAGACGGTAAGGAGTTCTTCGCGGTAAGTAGAAGTTTCCTGGAATCCAAGGGTATAGAAACTCCGGACCTGGAGTCGGAAAGGGAAGGTATTATGACCCTGGTCTATTTGGTCAAAGAAAATGTGGTAATAGGGGTAATCGGTCTTTCCGATTGAGTACGGGAGGAAAGCCGGGGAGCTGGGTATATCCGGTTATTATGCCGGAGTTTTACCGGATCAAAAACGGGAAAAGCCGCGGGAACTTAAAAATAAAGGCAAGTTTACGGTGATGGTATCATCACTCCTGTTCCGAAGGTATACTTTTATTGAGATTAAACATGAGATTTTTCCTAAGATGCTCAAATATTTTTTGTATCTCATCATCCGTCACATTTCCTTCTAGTCCGTAATACAGAGAGTAACCGAAATCAGGTTCTCCCGGATAAGTATAATGAACCGTACCGATATTTGTCCGGCCCTGGTGATTATATGGTTTTCCATTCCTCGTGGTATTCCCGTTTCAGATTTCCCGGGGGTGTAATCTATGTGGACTATAGAGAGATCTTCCGATAAATGTCTCGGATTTGATAAAAACTCAGACCACCCCTTTAAATTTCCAGTGTAGAGAATCACTGTTCCAATTCGATTGACCATCTGGAGTTAAGAAATTAGAATAACGTTATGCTCAGCCTGTGCCGTAGTTCCGGGACAGAAAAAAAGAGAGCTATTTGTATTAGGAGGAAGCGATGCGGCAGGATTTTGATGGAGATGCAAGATGGATCTGGTCTTCCGAGGGGATAATCAACCGGCCCCCTCATCCGGAAATACCCTATCCGGTACGGATGTTCCGAAAGACTTTTACTATCGAAGATTCGTCTGCCGCTGATCTTACCGTATGTGTTTCTGCCGACAGCAGGTATAGTCTATACTGCAATGGAAAACTGGCGGGAAGAGGTCCCGCGAAAGGTGACGTGTTCCATCAATTTTACGATACTTTGGAGCTGACACCTTTTCTTCAGCACGGGGAAAATGTGCTGGCTGCCCTGGTTATGGATTACTCCCGGATTCAGAGCCGTCCCGGCAGGCTGGGCGCCCCGACGTCCGTCATGCCTTGTTCCGGAGGATTTATTCTATCCGGAGAATTAAAAAGTACGAAAGAGGTAATTCCTTTACATACCGGGACCGATTGGCGTGTGAAGCCGTGTAACGCCTACGAATTCCAGAACGAACAAATGACTTTCGGCGGATTTATCGGATACTTCGAAAGATATTATCCCGATAAGGAGGAGCGCGGATGGAAAGGTTCCGGTTATGATGATTCCAGTTGGGATTACGCAACACCTCTCTACCGGGGAATCCTTAAACAGAACTGGCGGGATACCGAATCTCCCTACGGTCTTATTCCGCGGATGATACCTCAGCTTGAGGAGCTTGAAGGTTTGCTCTTTAAAGATGTATTTCTAGAAGGCGGCGCTGACCCCGGCGGCAAATGGCGAGACCTGGTTCTTGCCGGGCAGCCCATGATGATAGGGCCGGAAAGTGATGTAACGGTTATTCTGGACGCTGGAGAACAGGTTACCGGATTCCCGGAAATCATCTTTACCGGCGGTTCCGGGAGTGAAATACGGCTAACATACGCGGAAGCGCTCCGTCTTCCCTGGGATACGCCCGGAGCGGAACTTTTAGGGAAAAAACGGGACCTCAGTACTGTTTCGGTGGGATATGCCGACGAAGAACGGGGCTGGACTTACGACCGAAGGGGAGAAATCGGCGGCTTCTGCGACATCATCGAAGCGGGGGAGACGGGCTGCCGCTACGAGCCTTTTCATTGGCGCACATTCAAGTATATCGGGTTAAGGGTAAAAACGGGCGCGGAACCCATCACCATCAATTCTATAGGATATGCTTTTTATGCCTATCCATATAATGTAACCGCGCGATTCTCATCTTCCGATCCTAAGCACGGGTATTACTGGGATACGAGTATCCGTACCTTCCGGTTATGTTCGCATGAAACTTTTGAGGACTGCCCCTATTATGAACAGATGCAGTACGCCGGAGATTCCGCAATCACTTCTAAAATCGGTATGCTTACAACGGGAGATCCCAGACTGACAAAACAAGCCCTTTACCATTTTGACTGGTCCCGCCTTACCGAAGGTATTACCCAGAGCCGATATCCATCCCGGATCATTCAGGTAATCCCTTCCTGGAGTCTTCACTGGATCGGTATGGTTTACGATTATTACCTGTACACCGGAGATAAAGAGACGGTAAGTCACCTTATCCCGGGCATGGATGCAGTGCTGTCCTGGTTCCGGCGCCATGCAGATGATTCCGGCTTGCCTTCCCGCCTTCCCTATTGGAACAATGTTGATTGGTGTCCCGATTGGGACCGCGGTCAGCCGCCGGGCTGGGATATCGGACCGACCTGCATCATCAGTTCCCAATATATTTACTATGTATCAAAGTTCAGATATCTCCTTAGTGAAGTATCACCGGCTGCGCCTTTAGCGGCTTTAGACAAAGAGATACCGGTACTGCGGAATGCTTTGGATGCTGCATTCTGGTCTGAGAAGGAAGGTCTGTATCTGGATTATCCCGGAGGAGATAAAAGTCTAAGCCAGTACTCAAACGCCTGGGCGGTTCTTGCCGGAGTGCCCTCGGAAGAGAAGATTCAAAAGGTACTGAAGCGGTTCCCCGGGGACCCGGAACTATCCCGTGCCTCCTTTTTCGGATTGTACTACGTAATCCAGGCTCTTCTCTCTGCGGGCGCTTATGAAAGAGTATTTCCCGCTCTAAGGGTCTGGGACGAGATGGCGGATTTCGGCCTTTCCGCGTGGGCGGAAGAGACTACCTACTGGAGATCTCTCTGTCACGCCTGGAGCGCTCATCCGGCTTTACTTTTCTTGGAGGACATATTGGGTATAAAACCTGCATCACCGGGTTACGGGAGTGTCACCATAGAACCTATCCCCTTTCATCTTAGCGAAGCTAAAGGAGGGATTCCCCTAAAGCAGGGCAGGATCGATACGGAGTGGCATGTTTTAAACGGGAAAATGACGGTAAAAGCCTCGGTACCTCCGGGAACACCGGGTGAACTAATTCTCCCGGATGGGAGCAGGAAAGAATTCTCAGGAGGGACTGTCGAGGCTCAATGCAATCTGAATCAGTAGATTAGGCTGCGGAAATCTTCTATTTTATGCAGCGTTATCAGGTTGCCGTCGTGAGCGTTCTTTGCCTTTTCATTTCCGGATCTGCTTAGAATGATGAGGTCACGGTCATGAACAGCCATCGATGCGTAGTGCCGGGATGAACGTTCAGTAGAGCCTATATCCACTATACCGGCGAAACACCAGTCAATCATGTTTCGGGAGAAATGAAGCTGAAGTCTGCGCCGTTCGTTGTTGGGCAGGTTGTACCGCTCATCTCCTAAACGGTCCGCCCGGCGCATGCTGTCGGTTGCCTGGGTAGAGAGGAGCCAGTACAGGCCGGCTTGCTCATCATGCAGTACGTGGAATTTCATCTGTCCCCCCGGGCAGGGAACAAACATACAGGTTTTCCCGGAAGGATTTTTCTGCAGGAAGGTGTTCATCTCACCGGTGCCGGGGGTTTCTCCCGATTCCCGTACCGCGGCGACGGCCGCGAAACCGGTTCCGCCGGTGTGAGCCCTTGCCCATAGGTGAAAGGTCTTTCCTTCCGGATCGTACCAGTAGTGGTCCGGATCGGTTATCCTGACTACATTTGTTTCCAGCCACCCCATGGGGGCGCAGGGACGGTCAGGGACAGGATAGCTTCCTTCAGGATAGGGACAATCGAAAAAGGGAATGCCGAAGTAATCGATTTCCGGATCCGATTCAGCCCCCGGGAGAGCGTCAAAGAAGGGAAGCTCCGAAGCAAATGTCCAGTTTTCAGGCACAGTCAGGTCAGAACCGCATCTGCCGCGCATCAAGACCGGAGCCAGTTCACCGGGATACCAGCAGCGTATCCGGTTTGATACCCGGCGTTCCATCACAAGGTATACACACCCGTTTGCCTCGAGGACATTACAAGGCGCTTGATGCCAAAACTGACCATTCGTAAGCGCCGCCGGTTCACTCCAGGTTTCGCCGTTATCATCCGAACGGATGATCGTCAGGTCTCCGGCGTGGCCTAATACATAGCAATGCCCGCCAGCGCTGAAGGGACGGGCGTGGATAAAGGGAAAGGCCCTACGGTGTGTCCAGCTGGTTCCTCCGTCATCGGAGGTATACACTCGGCCCTGCCAGGCGCTTGCCCCTTGTTTTTCCCATTTTGGTCCCGGGAGACCCGCGGCTCCGGGACCCCGGAGGCTGAAGGTGGCGATGATTCTCCCGTCCGGTAAGACGGTAACTCCGGGGCTTCCGGTGCAGAGATGCTCCGGATCGGAGGATTCATAAAGGTTTGCGTACGCTGGTGCTAAACATCCGCGTTTAAACTGTTTACTATTGGACATGGCTACAATAGTATCAGGTATTGTGATTCCATTCCATTAACTTTTTACAGCGGAATTCTCATTTTAAAGTTCATTTATTTGATTCAAAGCAGTAAAAATAGTATTTTAATGTATAAGCCTTTTGCAAAAATCTGGTTTTAAGCAGTTGCCTCACATACACTAAAAAAAGAGGCGGACAGGGAATAAAACTGACGGTGATATATGGAACTGAATAAGGAAGAAAAGCGGATTAACGACACATTCAGCAGAAGATGGGAGCGGAAAGCACTTCATGCCATGGCTGACCGGTTACCGTCGCGATTGATGCCGGATCATATGACTATTATCGGTATAATAGGTTCAGTGCTTATTCTATCCGGCTACATACTTACCTGGGTAGATAGATCCTTTCTGTTTTTAGCATCCTTTGGTTTTGTCATTAATTGGTTTGGAGACAGCTTAGACGGCACTATTGCAAGGCGCAGGAAAATCGAACGGCCCATTTACGGATTTTATGTCGACCATAATATCGACGCGGTATCATTCCTGATGGTGGGACTCGGCTTAGGTTTTTCACCTTACATGCGGATGGGTACAGCGCTTTTTACTGTAATCGGCTATTTTATGCTGGCCATATATTCCTATATAAATGCGTACATTACTAAGGAGTTCCGGATTTCCTTTAGTAAAGTCGGGCCTACCGAGGTACGAATCTTAGCGATTATCGCAAATACAATAATGTTCTTTATCGGCAGTCAGTGGAGAGTAGAAATATTATCCACAGATTTTGGCATTTTAGATTTTGTCGGGGCAGTGGTTGGAATTTTGTTTTTATTAGAGTTTTTTATTTTTTTCTTTTCCGGAAGAAAAGCCCTTGCGAAGCTGGATCCCGGCCCCGCGAAATCCCGGCAAACGGCGCATAAGCGGAGTAACCGAATTCCTCTGTTTAACAGACTCCGTTACCGTGACGAATAAGGTTTCAGCAATTCTAAATTCACAATTTT
Source organism: uncultured Spirochaetales bacterium (assembly GCA_964618265.1). Classification (GTDB taxonomy): domain Bacteria; phylum Spirochaetota; class Spirochaetia; order CAYLLE01; family CAYLLE01; genus CAYLLE01. Next base: position 61,055 of record CAZUAE010000011.1, read on the forward strand.
GTATTTCTGGCTTAGGAAAGCTATCTACAAAAATCCCGGCAAAGATGGTATAATGATACTTCTTTGTAAAATAAAGAATTTTTTGCCCTGTATTCGGGCGCGCGCGCTGTTTAGTAAACAAGGTGTTACGATGGTTATGATATAATTTTATTGCCTTAACAGTGTAATTATTATATCTTAAAGATGTTCTAATATTTGAAAGAGAAAATTTATTTTAAGGTGATTTTATATAGATGAATGATAAAAATAAAAGGAATTGGATGCCCCAAGGTGATCAAGAGGGAAAAAAACCGGGACGCGATCCGTGGCGGTATGTAATTTTTTTCCTAATACTACTGTTTCTTATACCTCTTATAAACAGCTTGTTTTCAACAGGAGACAGAGGAGCAATTACCTATTCCGAGTTCCGTAATTATTTAGAAGACGGAAGAATCGATGAGGTAACTGTTACCGGAGAGAAAATAGAAGGAGTAATCCAAGGCCCCTCCGGCGCGGCGGAAGGTAGAAGACAGTTTGTTACTTACATCCCATCCTTTGGTGATGATAAATTGATGACATTACTCGAAGAGAACGGGGTGCGGGTACGCGCGCGTCCGGAACAGAATGTGACGTTTTTCAGCGTCTTAATCAGTCTTCTGCCCTATGTAATATTGATTTGGATTGGTTTTTCTCTCTACCGTTCTATGCGGGCCCAAGGAAAGGGTATATTCTCTGTAGGTCAGAACAAGGCAAAATTATACGAGGAGAAACGGGAACGGACAACCTTTGCGGATGTAGCGGGTTTGAAGGGTGAAAAAGACGAGGTAATGGAAATTGTCGATTATCTTAAACACCCGGACCGGTATCGGAATGTAGGGGCTGAAACACCCCGCGGTGTACTTCTGGTTGGACCTCCCGGAACCGGGAAAACACTGATTGCCCGGGCTATTGCCGGAGAAGCCGGTGTCCCTTTCTATAGCATAAGCGGTTCCGATTTTATGGAGATGTTCGTTGGCGTCGGAGCTTCCCGGGTCCGGAATCTGTTCGAGGCCGCAAAGAAAAATGCTCCCAGTATCATTTTTATCGATGAGCTGGATTCCATCGGCAGACATCGCGGCGCGGGTGTAGGAGGCGGTCACGATGAACGTGAACAAACCCTCAACCAGATGCTTTCGGAGTTAGACGGCTTTGAACCCAATACCAGTACAATTGTTATTGCTGCAACCAACCGTCCGGATATCCTGGATCCGGCACTCTTAAGACCGGGACGATTCGATAGACGAATAACTATAGGGCTCCCTTCTACTAAAGACCGGACAGAGATTTTGAAGGTGCACGCGAAAAACAAGCCGATATCCGATACTGTTGATCTATCAAAGACAGCTCGAAACATACCCGGTTTCAGCGGAGCCGATATAAGAAATCTTCTTAACGAAGCGGCAATTCTTACGGCAAGGAAAGAGAAGAATAGCATTGAACAGACTGAAATTGATGATGCAAGAGATAAAGTGCTCATGGGTCTGGAACGGAGAAACTTGGTCATCACTGACGATGAGCGTAAAATTGTAGCCTATCATGAAGCGGGGCATGCCTTAGTTGCCGCCATTCTACCCAATACGGATCCCATTCATAAGGTATCGATTATTCCAAGGGAACACGCCATGGGTGTTACTCAACAGCTTCCGGAAGAGGAAAAGTATATTTTTAGTAAGGAATACCTGAACGACCGCATTACCGTTATGCTGGGCGGGCGGGCTTCCGAAGAGATCATATTTGACTCCATCACCAGCGGCGCGGAGAACGACCTGAAGCAAGCCACAAAGATGGTACGTAAAATGGTAACGGAATGGGGAATGGGAACGAAACTCGGGTTGCTCTCCGTCGGGGGACGGCAGGATGTATTTCTCGGTGAAGACCTGACGAGGCGGAGAGATTTCAGCGATTCTACCGCGCGGGAAGTTGATGATGAAATTAAAGATGTCCTTCTAGGTCTATATAAAAATGCAAGTGAACTCCTCAGGAAGAAAAAAGAACAGCTTATAAAACTTGCCGACCTTCTTCTTGATAAAGAAGAGGCCAGCGGCGAGGATGTTAAACGCATCTTAGCAGAAGCTGCCGGATAGTCAGGCAGCTCTGCTTCCGTAAATTTTTTTAAGCAAAGGCCAGAAATTTTTCTTTTTTAGCTCTGCATATCGGACAGTTGTCGGGTGCTTCCCCCTCTAAGGTATATCCGCAGACTTCACATACCTGAACCGCGTCAAGGTTCACATCTTTTCCGGATGATACAGCGCCCTTAGCCTTCTCGAAGAGTATCTTATGCTGCTTCTCGGTAGCATAAGACCATTCGAAGCTCCGTTTCGCGGTTTTTTCCCCTTGAAACTCCGCGGTTGCTATGTATGCAGGATACATTTCTGTTATTTCAAAATTTTCTCCGTCAATGGCCAGGTCAAGATTCTTAGCTGTGTCGCCCGGACCAAACGCAGCCATACTATTGGCAACTCTTCCTTCCTTCAAGTGTTTTAATTCCCGGTAGTGGTCTCCCGCATGGATAAACTCAGCGTGAGATACTGCTTTGAACAGCCTTGCTGTATTCGGAAAATTCTCCTTCTCAGCTTGAAGGGCGAAATGACGATAACGCATGTTTGCCTGGCTTTCTCCGCCGAATGCGTTAATCATGTTTTGCTCGGTCATCATTTTCATATGATATACCCCTTTCTTAAACATTTGGATATGGCAGTATACCCGATAAAAATAGTCATGAAAAGAAGGATGCCGGTTGATTTTTGATTTTAGACGGTTATGTAGGTTAAAAAAAAGGCGGCAGAAAGCCGCCTAAATATGGAGGGAGCACTATTAATTTCTAACTTTTGCTTGTGATATATACGGCCTCCCGGACCATTTGATTTGCGTAACCCCATTCGTTGTCATACCAAGCCATTATTTTAACCAAATCACCGTCTACAACTTGGGTCATTCCCAGATCCACAATAGAAGCGTGGGGATCCTGAATAATGTCGGAAGATACTATTGGATCTTCAGAAACGGCCAGTACGTCCCGGTATCTGTCGGATTTTGTTTCTTCTCTGAAGATATCGTTAATCTCGTCGGCGGATGTTTTGCGTTCCGTGACAATGGTTATATCTGATATGGAGCCAACCGGTATGGGAGTCCGCACTGCTACACCGTCAAATCGTCCCTCAAGTTCAGGAATTGCCTTTGTGGTTGCAACGGCGGCACCTGTTGAGGTGGGAACCAAGTTTGCTGCTCCGGCTCTTCCGCGGCGCATTTTCTTGCTGGGTCCATCCACAATATTTTGAGTGGAGGTATAGGCGTGGATTGTAGTCATCTGAGCCTTTTTTATACCGATTCTTCTTCTCATTATGTCCATGACGGGGGTTATGCTGTTGGTGGTGCAGCTTGCACAGGAGAGCATGTCAAGGTCTTTTGATTTTTCATGATTCGTACCGAAAACAACTGTGTCCAAATCTCCCGGAGCAGAAAGTATTACCTTTTTTGCTCCCGCGTCCAGATGTTTTTGTAAAGCATCCTGTTTAGTAAAAATCCCCGTACATTCAAAAACCACATCAATATTCATGTCCTTCCATGGGAGTTCCGCGGGATCCTTTACACTTAAAAGGGGAATTTCATTTCCGTTTACCGTTAGACTGTTATCCCCCGGTTTCACTGTTCCGTATCTGCCGTAAACTGTATCGAATTGCAGAAGATATGCTAGGTTCTCCGCCGGGATTAAATCGTTAACCGCCGCGATATCAAGGCCCGGTGTCTCGAGAATAATCTTAAGAGCAGCCCGTCCGATTCTTCCTAATCCATTGATTGCTACTTTAGCCATTTTTGTCCTCCTTGTTTTTGTTTAAGCCGTCACCAGGTTCTTCTTAGTATTCCCGATGAAAGATTTTATATTATCCACCGTAGTGGTAAGTATTCTTCGTATCGCCTCCTCGGTATTGAAGGCACTGTGAGGAGTGATGTATACATTGCGCAGTCTGAGAAGTATATGGTCCGCCAGCAGCGCTTCCAGATCGTATCCCTCCTGGAAGGATCTTCGAATGAGTTCCGCTTCTTCCCGGATGGCGGGCTCTTCTGTTAATACATCCAATCCTGCCGCTCTTACTTTTTTGGAAGCTAAAGCGTTAAGCAGTGCCTTTATGTTCACAATTGCCCCCCGCGCGGTGTTTATAAGAACCACTCCGTCTTTCATCTTGGAAAATTCCTCTTCTCCGATAAGATGATGGGTATGTTTATTATAGGGAACATGGAGTGATATGATATCGGATTCAGCTAAAAGTTCGTCAAGAGCGACATAGGTAAATCCAATCCTGCCGGCCTCCTCCGGTCTGGGCTTAACATCGTATGCAAAGACGTTCATTCTGAATCCCGAAGCAATAGCTGCCGCGTTTAAGCCGATACTTCCGGTACCGATGATGCCGAAATTTTTATCCTGAAGATCGAATCCTCTCAGGCCGCGCTGACTGAAGTCACCTTTTCTTGTCCGGTCGATTGCCTCGGTCATGTTATGGCTTATTGTCAGCAAAAGGCCAAAGACATGTTCGGCTACGGTATTGTCTCCGTATGTGGGAACATTAGCCACGGCGATGTTTTTTTCACTACAATAATCTGTGTCTATATGGTCGTAACCGGTAGACCGTGTTGCGATGAGTGATAGACGGGTAAATTTTTCCAACACTTTCCGGGACAGGTCTGAGTAGATAAATACCGATATGATATCCGCATCCCGGTAAGATTCAAGATCTGTATCTCCAATGTTTCCGGTTTCATAATAGATATTATGCTCCTTTTCCAGCTCCTGAAACTCTACCCGTTCCCATTCCTCAACTTCAAAAACTACTATTTTCATATCCCTGTTCCTTAATTCTGTTTGTGTATATCGTTTACCGGATAAAAATCATGCAGTTCCATATTTATTAGGAAGTTTTTTATCCAATAAATATCATCCTGGATGTTTTTTTTGTGTTTCCGGTTATACGCTGCAGTTTTCTTTTTCAACAGATATGTATACCCTTTCATAGGCATCCTCCACTTATTAATATGCAATATTCGTGCCACTGTGAAATTAGCATGTTATTCCTTTTGAAAAACTTCACTGACAGACCGGTTATAATGAATTCTGTTTATGGTTCTGCAGAATATTTCTTCCAAAGGTTCCACCCTTAAAAAGGGAAGAGAAACAAAAACTTCGGATTGGGGAATAGAATTGGTAACGGTAACCGTAGAAAGGTATTCTTTCTCGCGCAGCATCTTTAGTGTTTCATAGGCTCCCTGGAGACAGAGATTATGAGAAGCACATAGATGTACTTCCTCGATTCCTTTGTCTTCCACAAGTCTTCTGATTAAACTTTCCACTGTTCCGGCGCTGGAAATCATATCATCCATCACCAAAGCTGTTCTTTTCCCCCGGAAATCACCGATGATATCCGTTATGACAGCTTCCTCGCTTTTCGGTCTGAATTTAGCGGCAATAGCGCTGTTTACCTTCATCTCTCTACTAAAATGCATGATTAATTTTGTGGCCCCGGCGTCTGGTGCAACAGCTATAACATCATTTCTGTCTTCATAATCCCGGAAAACTTCCTTAAATAAGGTGAGAGGATCGAGCCTATGTACCGGTATGTTTCCGTAGAAACCGTTTATCTGATTTGAGTGGGGGTGCCAGGAGATCAACCGATCGATACCGGATGTTACGCTTAAGTCGGCAGTCAATTTCGCGGTGGTGGGCTCTCTCTTGAATTTTGTAGGCTTGTCCTGACGGGCGTAAGCTAAATAAGGAAGCACTCCGGTAACAAGATTTGCTCCGTGTTCCTTGAAAGCACGGGCCGCGATGAGGAACCTCATGTAGTTATCATTCACACTACTGTCTGAAACAGGGTCTAAGAGTGATTGGAAGAGAAAAACATCCGCACCGCCGACATGTTCTTCCAGCCTTACAACAGTTTCAGTATCGGAGAACGAAGTATCAATACCTTTGAGAAATATAATGTCTTTTGAATTCTTTTCTTTTTTAAGGAGATTACGGTAGGTATCAACAACCCCCTCCGCCATGGCTGTCCCGGAGGCGCAGCTCGCGAAAAGTATGTTGCCGCGGTTCGATTCCATCCTGGAGGTCTGCTCCTGAATGTATTTTTCCGGGGTAAAAAATTCACTGTATTGATAGGTTCGAGAACTCTTCATTATCTTCTCCTATTCTGTTCGTCTATTTTTTGGATCATTTCCCTTTTTTTCTTCATGAGTTTTTCTGAAAGCGATATTTTATATATATGAGGGTTAAGAAATCTCTTGAAGGTCTCATCCAAATTGCCCAGCCTTTTCACTGAACGTTCTTGAATACTCTCTAAGGACTCCCGCGGCCGGGTGCGTTTACCTCCCTTCATCCTAAGATCAAGGAGGGGTTCAATTTTTTCATAGGCGTCCAAAGTAAACTTTCGTGTATTAAGACCGGGATGGTAAAATGTGTATGATTTTCCCGGTTCGATTTCCTCATTATTACCGGTTATAAGGTCGGCAAGGGGGCATCCGTTGTCTTCGTAGAAACGGTAGACCTGTTTTATCCCGGGATTGGTGGTTTTTTCCGGAGCGTTTGATACTTTTATTACAGGTGTTTCCTTTCCCCGTTTTCCGACTGCGGATAGTTTATAAACACCGGAAAGGGAAGCATCGGGAGCGCCGGTTACCAGCTTTGTGCCGACTCCCCATGTGTCGATAGGCGCGTTCTGCTGCAGCAGCTGATGAATAATATGTTCATCCAGTTCGTTTGATGCCGCAATGGTTGCATCTTCAAGCCCCTCATCGTCCAAACGTTTTCGGACCTTTTTACTTAAGTATTCCAGGTCTCCGCTGTCCAGACGTACCCCTATGCTCTTTCCCCGTTCCTTCATGATTTTGCCAACCTTAACGGCATTATCAATTCCCGATTTCAGGGTGTCGTAAGTATCGATAAGCAGAATTGCATTGTCCGGATACAGTTCCGCAAACGTTAAGAAGGAGTCGTACTCAGAATCAAAAGCCATTACCCATGAATGGGCCATGGTACCTTTTGCCGGTATTCCAAGAATTTTGCCCGCGTGAGTGTTGGAGGTAGCCGCGGCTCCTCCGATATAGGCCGCGCGGGAAGCGGAAAGGGCGCCATCGGGTCCCTGAGCCCGGCGCATTCCGAAATCCAACACCTTTCCCTTGCGGGATGCCAGAAATATTCTTGCTGTTTTTGTTGCCACCAAAGTTTGGAAGTTGACGGTATTTAGGAGCATACTCTCTATAAGCTGTGTCTCCACCAGTGTTCCGTGCACTCTGATTACAGGTTCGTTGGGAAATATTGGTGTTCCCTCATCCATCGCATATACATCACCGGAAAAGCTAAAATTAGAAAGGTAGTCCAGGAATTCTTTTTTAAAGATGCTCTGTTCATCTAGGTAATCTATTTCTTCCCGCGAAAAGGAGAGATTTTCCAAGTTGATGAGAAGGTCCTCCAGCCCTGCTGCCACGGAGAACCCCCCCTGGAAGGGCTGCTTCCTGAAAAACATGTCAAAGACACCGTAGTGTTCCCGGCATTCAAGAAAGTAGCCCTGTACCATGGTGAGTTCATAAAAATCGGTAAAAGTGCCTGATCCCCCTCTCATGAAAGAATCTCCTTCGATTCCATTACTATTCCGCCGCGGTCAGTTATTTCTTTGAAGGCGTTCCCGGTACTTTCCGGCGGGTTTACAACACCTTTTGTGGCATCCGAAATAACAGTAGTTTTAAATCCAAGTTTTAGAGCATCCTGGGCGGTGTAGAAGACACAAACATCAGCGGCTAGACCGCAGATATAGACTTCCTTTATTCCCAGACCCTTGAGATAAAATTCAAGTCCGGTGCTGGTCTTTTTATCATTCTCGAAAAACGCCGAATAAGAATCCAGGTCTTTCTTGCTGCCTTTATGTAGAATCAGATTAACGGGACTGACGTCCAAATCGGGGGAAAACTCCGATCCCTTTGTTGCTGGTATGCAGTGGTCCGGCCAAAGCACTTGTTCAAGGCCGTTCACTTTTACGGTATCTTGTGGATCCTTCCCGGGATGACGGGAGGCAAAAGATATATGACTTTCGGGATGCCAATCCCGGGTAGCCACAACCGAGGAAAATTGCGGGGATAATTTGTTAATTACCGGAAATATCTGGTTTGATCCAGGAACACCAAGCGCTCCTCCTTCACAGAAGTCGTTTTGAACATCAATAACAAGGAGGGTAATGTCTTTCATCATTTCTTTCATACTTATTCTCCTAAAAGTTCTTTGAATCGGCCGGCGATAGCCTGACCGTCAATATTATTTTCCGAGAGCAGCATATCGGGATCGCCGGAATGGGGAGGCACGGTAACTGCCAACGAGTATACGGGAAATCCCGTCATAAAGGATGCCACAGCTTCCCCCATTCCTCCCTCGGGATAATGATCTTCTACGGTCATAAAAAAAGCTGCTGTTTCGGCAGCTTTCCTTAGGGTTTCTCCATCCAAAGGTTTTATGGAATAAAGATCGATGACCCCCGCATCGATCCCTTCTTTTTTAAGACTAGTGGCGGCCTTCAAAGCCTCATGAACGGTAATTCCCGTTCCAAGGATGATTCCCCGAATGCCTTCTCCGGTCCTTAGTACTTTGCTTCCACCTATGCGGAATTCTTCGCTGTTGTTATAAATGACCGGGGTTTTCCCGCGGATTGTTCGAAGATAGGAAATACCGCGGTGAGAGGAGGTGCATGCCGTCAATTTTTCTGCTGATACGGCGTCACAGGGGGAAAGAACAACGCTGCCGAGGACTGAACGCGTCATGCTGAAGTCTTCCAGTCCCATCTGGGACGGGCCGTCCTGTCCGATGGAGACTCCGGTATGGGAGCCGGCCAGTTTCAGGTCCGCGCCGGAGTACCCGGCCATCCGGATCTGATCGTGCGCGCGGGTAAGAAATGCCGCGAAGGTGGCCGCGTAAGCCGGTATCCCCCCGGCCTGAAGGCCCATGGCGATTCCAAGCATGTTTTGTTCCGCGATATAGCATTCTATGCTTCTTTCTGGAAATGCCTTGAAGAACTCCCGGGTTCTTGTGGAATTTTTTACATCTCCATCCAGGACAGTCATTTTGTGATCCAGATTTCCTAATTTTTTCAGAGCGTTCCCATATGCATCCCGGGTGGCAACCTTTTCTCCTTCCTCATAGTCGGTCTTTACCTCGTATTCCCCGGTTTCCTTTTCACTGGAAGAAACGGAGATAAAATTGTCCGGTTTGTGAGATCCCGGGTTACCCATCCTGCTTTCAATCTCTTTAAATGCCTGTCTAAGCTCATCTCCTTCCAATGCTTTCCCATGCCTGCCTTCCTGGTCTTCCACCGGACTTGCACCCTTCCCCTTGACTGTTTTAGCGATGATGAGGGATGGACGTTCGTCCTGCTGAGCCAGTAATAAGGCCTGCCCGATATCCTTTACATCGTTTCCGTCAACCACCAGGGCATGCCATCCGAAAGCGTCGGCTTTAGCTTGGTAGTTTGCGCCGTCCCAACCGGGCAGGGTAGGATCGCTTTGCCCCAGCCGGTTCATATCGAGTATTGCGATCAGATTGTTGATCCCAAGGTAGGGAGCAAGGTTAAAGGCTTCCCAGACGGCACCTTCCGCCATCTCTCCGTCTCCCAAGAGTACATAGGTCCAGCGTTCTATATTCTGTCTTTTCATGGAGAGGGATAAGCCTATTCCCGCGCTTAATCCCTGTCCTAAAGAACCGGTAGCAAGAAGCACACCCGGGGTCCTGGGAACCGGGTGACCCTCCAGGATACTGTCAAACTCCCTCAGACTCATAAGGTCCTGATCCTTTAAGGTTCCGGCATTGTAGAGAGCTGCATATAGAATAGGAGCGGCATGCCCCTTTGACATCACGAAGAAATCATTACCCGGTAAGTCGGGATTATGCGGGTCCCACCGCATCTGCCGGAAGAAAAGGACACTCATAATTTCCGCCGCGGAAAGACAGCTGGTGGGATGTCCCGATCCTGCTTCTGCTGTCATCTGAAGGGACTGAATCCTCATCTTATGGGCCATGTAGTCTAGATATTGTTTTTCCTGATCATTCATTGGACGTTCTCCTTTTTTATTATTTCCACTCGGTGGAATATCTCCTCCGCGTCTTCTCCGCGGCAAAGTTCTGTACCCGGAGTCATGACCGCGGCGGTGCCTGCGGCGATACCGTATTTCACCGCCTCTTCCATCTCTTTTCCCCTGGCTAATGCCAGGGTGATTCCGGCTGTCATACTGTCTCCGGCTCCCACTTTGCTCTGTATTTCCACCTGGGGAGAATTGAACCGTACCCAACCGGACTTCGAGGCCCACAGGGCACCCGCTTTCCCCAAAGATATAACCATGTTTTTTACCCCTGATTTCCTGCAATACCGGACTCCCCGCTCTCCCGCGTCCTCTGTTTCCACAGATCCGGTAATGAGCGCCCGGAATTCCCGCATATTGGGTTTAATAAGAAAGCAATGGGACCCCGCGCCTTCTTTCAAAGGGTCTCCGTGTGTGTCCAAAATAAACCTACTCCCCTTGGAAGCCATCAATTCTCCGGCCTGTCTGTAAAAATCTGAGGGCATTCCCCCCAAAAGTCCTCCGGAAGCCACGAAGTATTCGGGAACCGTTTCCAGAGATTCTATTTCGCTTAAAATACGTTTCCATTCTTCTTCGGTAAAATCGCCTCCCGGTATGGTGAACCGGTATTGGGTGTTGGTTGATGTTTCCAAAATGGTAACGCCTTCGCTTATCTCCTCTTCCCGCTGAATGGTTCTGTAAGAGATGCCCTCCCTGTCAAGCAGGCTATTGAGGTGGCGTCCTCTGCCGCCTCCGGAAGCAATGTAGGCTAAACATTCTCCTCCAAGCTTTTTTATGGCCCGGGCAACATTTATTCCTCCGCCCCCCGGGTCGATTCCGGGATTTTTACACCGGAGCTTTTTTTCGGGTTCCACTTTATCGGTTTCCGCTTCCACATCGATGGTGGGTTTTACTGAAAGGGATATAATGTCTGCCATAGGTGCCTCCTTTATTTCAATGCTTCAAAGCCCGATACAATATCCAGCATTTCGGAGGTTATACTGGCCTGCCTTTCCCGGTTGTACTTGGTATTAAGCTCATCCAGACGGTCATTTATGTTGTCTTCCGCTGCCTGCATGGATGAGAGTCTGCTGGCATTTTCACTGGCTAAGGATTCCACGAAAGCTATGTATAGCTTTACGAACAATGTTTGACGGAAAAGATCCCGGAAAAGGATCTCCCGGTCACCGCGGAATCCGGGAATATCCTTTTCCGGCCAGGGTGATTCCTTTAGGGCCTTAAGCCACTGGGGGTCTAAAGGAAGTATCCTGGCGAATGCGGGACGGTAGCGGGCTTTCCCTTTTCTTTCGTTATAAAAAATTATGATTTGCTGAATGTGCTGGTATTCACGCCAGCCTTCGATCTCTATAATTATTTCACTTACCAGTTCCGTAACGTCCCCTAATGTACTTGTCATGGGTATGTTTCCGGTAACTTCAACTCCGTAATCTTCCAACCGGCCTAATACCCGGGTGCCCACCACTAGGACTTTTTTAACCGCAGTCATCGAATAATCCTTAACCAGTTTTTTCCGTGTATGCTGGGCAATCACTTCATTAAACTGGCCTGACATTCCCTGTTCCGAACCCAGAACTATGACACCTAAGGGTGAATCTTTCGAAACACCAAGATCGACATCTATGGTATCCCAATCTTTAAGGAGTATTTTCCATGCCATTTCTATGGTTTCATTGTACCGGGCAGTAGAATCCGCGGCCTTTTCGAATAGCCGGATGTTCACCGCCGCCAGGGACTTCATTGTTTTTACGACAGAATGAAGGTCCTTTGTCTGATCAATTGTGTCCTCTAATTGCTTAAGACCGGCCATCTATTCTTCTTCCTCCAATGCTTCCTTAGCAGCCTGGATAAACCGTTCCTGTTCTTCCCCGGTCAGTTTTTCACCGGCATTTATTTTTTTCGACAGATCATCAAGGTTTTCCCGGACTGCTTCCCGGATCTTTCTTTTTGCTGCCTGAATACCGTCTACGTTGATATCATCAAAAACGCCCTTTGTTACGGAGAGGAGTATTCCAATCTGTTCCGGAACAGGCATCGGTTCGTACTGGTCCTGTTTAAGAACCTCCCGTACTCTGCGGCCCCGTTCTAAGGTTCGTTGAGTCTCTTCATCCAGCCGTACGCCGAATCTGGCAAAGTTTTCAAGCTCCTGGAACTGTGAATAGGATAATTTTAAGTCTCCCGCTACGATCCGGTACGCCGGCAGTTGAGTCTTTCCTCCGACCCGGGAAACAGATTGCCCCACTTCAATAGGGGGGAGTACTCCTTTGGCGAAAAGGTCCGGTGAAAGATATATCTGACCGTCCGTGATGGATATTAAATTTGTTGGAATATAGGCTGATATGTTCTGGGCCTGCGTTTCAATTATGGGTAAGGCGGTAAGAGATCCTCCGCCTAATTCTTCCTTAAGGTGGGTGGAGCGTTCTAAAAGGCGGGAGTGTACGTAAAAAATATCTCCGGGGTAGGCTTCTCTGGCCGGCGGTCTCCGGAAAAGAAGTGACAGTTCCCGGTAGGATCTGGCATGTCTGGTAAGATCATCGTATACTATCAGCACATCTTTCCCCTGTTCCATAAAGTATTCTCCCATAGTGGTAGCTGCATACGGAGCTGCGTAGACCAACCCGGGCGGGTTCTCCTCGGTGGTGGATACCACGATAGAGGAATCCATAACACCATAGCCGGTTAGTTCCGCTACTACTTTGGCCGTTGCGGAACTCCTTTTACCAACCGCACAGTAAATGCAGATGACATCGGTGTCCCTCTGATTTATCATTGCGTCCACAGCAATTGCCGTTTTCCCTGTCTGCCTGTCTCCCAAGATAAGTTCCCGCTGCCCGCGGCCTATGGGGATGAGGGCATCGATTGCCTGGATACCCGTCTGCAGCGGGACCTCGACCGGGTCTCTGTCCATGATGGACGGAGCTTCCTTTAAGTAACTCCGCCGTTCGCGGAAATCCGCCACTCCCTTGTTATCCAAGGGTCTTCCCACTGGATCGACAACTCTTCCCAGTAAACCCTCTCCTACGGGAACATCAAGCACTCTTCCGCTCCCGTAAACTTCCGCTCCTGCTGAAATACCGGTATTTCTGTTTAAAAGCATTACTCCTATTTCATCTTCATCCAAATTAAACGCGGTACCGACCTTTCCTCCGGGAAACTGAATGATCTCTTCATATTGTATTGAGGGTAATCCTTTAACCCGGGCGATTCCTTCTCCCACATAAGTTACAATTCCGTACTCCTGCACTTCAGGCACCGCCTTTTTTTCGGCAAAAGAGCTTTTAAGTGAATCAAATGCGGCATCGAGTACATCCTGGAAGGGGGATTTATTTTTTATACTCATTCTCCTGTCTCCCCTTTTTTGATTCAAAGTATTGAGAAATATTCTCTGCGGCTTCATTCATATAACGGCGGACATTCCAGGAAATCTTCTGTGATTCCGTTGAAACCTCTATTCCGCTAATCAGATTCGGATCTTCCCGGTATTCAAGGGAAAGAGTTCCATCGCGGGAACGATCTTTTAAAACATCCTCGATTTTTTTCCGGTATTCCTGTTCGAGTTTTTGGGAAGTTTTTACCGTTATGGTGCCGGAAATATCTTTTAATTTTTCCGTATCCTGAAGGGTCCTTACAAACTTATCCACCGTTTTTTTCTGAAGATCTGTGTCGGCAATGTCAGATAGTATCTTCCCCATCAAATCCATAATTTCACGGCTTGTTCGTACGCGGAAATCATCTAAGAACTGTTCCTGCTCTCTGCGGATCGATTTTTCCCATTCCCGTTTCCTCTCATCCGTTTCCTTCCTGGCTTCATCTACAAGCTTTTTTTCCCGTTCCTGAGCACGTTCTTCAGCTTCCTGAATGAGTTCAGTCTCCCGTTTTTCTATCTCCTCCCGCTGTTTTCTGAATTCTTCAGCGTTTTTCTCTGCTTCCTTTTGATTTTCCTCAGCATTGTCCCACTTCTCCTGGATTTTCCGCTGCCGTTCGTCCATGGCTTTGATAATCCGTTTGTACAGAAATATACGCAGAAGTACTATCAGAACAATAAAATTGATTATCGTCGCAATAAATGTAAATAGGTCGAAACCTTCCATGTGCTATTCCCTCCTTATCCGTCAGCCTCCGACGACTTGTGTCCAGAAGGGATTTACGAATATCAGAATGATGGATATCACGAAACAGTAAATTGCGGTAGATTCTATCATTGCTAAACCGATAAATAGTGTTCTGGAGATAGTGTTTGATTCATCCGGTTGTTGTGCCATTGATGATAATGCCTGAGCAAGGGCTTTTGCCTCTCCAAGTGCTGGAGCAATGGAACCTATAGCAATGGTTAACCCTCCGATAATGATGGAAATTGCTCCTATAATTGTTGTTGTGTCCATTAAATCCTCCTATTCTTTACTTTTTTTCTTTTTCCAACGTTGTTTTAATTCCTTGTTTTTATCCGCAGTCTTCTCCTGGGAGACCGTAGCTGAGCCGATATATACCGCGGAGAGCGCGGCAAATATATATGCCTGAATCATACCGATAATCAAGCCTAAGGCCTGCATTATGAGCGGAAAGAAAAGCGGCGCTATAGACAGTAATACCCCTGCTATCATCGTACCGCTCAGCATGTTTCCAAAGAGACGCACCGCCAAGGCCAGGGTACGGGAAACTTCGCTGATTATGTTAAAGGGAAGCATTACCGGCGACGGTTCGATGTAGTGTTTAAAGAAGGGACCGACTCCAGCCTTTATGATCCCGAAAACCGGTGTTGATAAGAATACCGTAACGGCCAGTGCCGCGGCAACGGAGAAGGAGCTGGTGGGCGGTTCGTAGTAGGGAACTACCGTTAAAAGGTTGGATACTCCGACAAAGAGGAACAGGGTGGCAACAAAGGGGAAAATGATTCCCGGTTTCTCTCCAATTATGTCTTTTATCTGCTTTCTGATTGCGCCGACGATGGTCTCCAGCAGGATTTGCCATCGGGAAACCTTCGGTCCCGTGGAGAGCTTTCGGGTTACCAGGATGGATACGATTAGGAGAATAGCCATTACCGCCCAGGAAAACACCAAGGTTGCATTAATCTTGATGAATCCGTATTCTAAAAAGACATTCTGATCAGGCGTCAAGTTCATGCGGTAACCCTCCCCGTTCTGCGTATTATCGCCATAATCACGAAACGTGTTATAACCAGCATGCCTGCCGCTGAAAGTAAGGGAATCGGACCAAAATATTTACCGATTAGCACCAGGCTGCCCAAGACTAAGGCCATTCTGCCGATAAAGCTGACTCCGGCTAGGAAGTAAGGTTTATTTACGGCTTTAATTTTTTTAACGGTGTACCAAAGACCGAAAAAATAGAAACCGCTTAACAGGGCTCCTAAGAGAATTCCTGCTCCTACTCCGGCGATGTTACTCATTTTTCTCCTCCTTAGATTCACTGTTTTCCTGGTTATCCCGGATTTTCTCCTGCTCCCGTTTTACCCAGAGCCAGGCATTTACAGCTCCGGCGATAACTCCTAATGCCAGAAGCATAAGGGCCCAGGAAAAATCTCCTTCAATCCTGGTGTCCAGCCATATTCCGATGGCTAGTCCGATAATGGTGGGTATGGCTACGGACCATCCCACTAGACCAAACATCCCGAGCCCGAACCATACCGATGATTCCTTCCTGTTCCGGGCTCTGATTTTCCGGCTCTCCGCCTCTTCGATTTTCCTTAGAAATCCTTTTTTATCTCCTTTGTTTTCCCGGTCATTCATATTAAAATCTTCCCATAATTTATTTATCCTGAATCCATTTCAAAAATTCGCCTGGCAATATCGGTTTCTATTTTAAGCATTACCGTCTGTACTTTTTTCTCCCGTTCACTCAGTTCCAGGAAGCTCTTCTCTATGGTGTTTCTAATATTACCTAAGGGTTCACCCATCACGGCACGCTGGGTGGAAACCAATACCCGATTCCCAATCTTCACCAGTATCCCCGTATCGATTCCGATGTATTCCGGTCCGTCTTTTCCGGAAACGGTAAAAGATAGGAGTCCCGGTACTAGAGAATAGGTATAGTCTAGGTGACGGGGTAAAATGGTGAATGCTCCTTCCCGGGATTGGGCTGATACTTTTTCCACGGACGTAAAGGTATGTGATTCTGTGGGAACAACAATATTCAAAATCATGACTTCTCCTGTTCTCCTTCATGCGTCTGCTCTTTTTGCTCACCCTCTTCAACATTTCCGATCATGTAGAGAGACTGTTCCCGGAATTCCTCAAAGTCATCCCGCAATATTCTCAGGCATCCGTCCAATGCGTTTTCCAGGGAGACTGCCTTTCCTTCTATTCCGGTAAACTGTTCGGTGGTAAAGAACGGCTGGGTAAGGTACCGCTCTAACCGTCTAGCCCGGTTCACTATCCGTTTATCACTTTGGGAAAGTTCCTCCATTCCCAGCATAGCTATTATATCTTTCAGGCTTTCATATTCAGCTAAGGTGCTTCTTATTTCCTGAGCAATTTGATAGTGATGATTTCCTACTACCGACGGGGTCAGCATCTTTGACTTTGATTCCAGCGGATCCACCGCCGGATACAATCCCTGACTTGCCCGTTTTCTGCTCAAAACAACGGTTGAAGAGAGGTGCCCGAAGGTATGTACCGCCGCGGGATCGGTAAAATCGTCCGCGGGTACATATACCGCCTGGACCGAGGTGATAGAACCCGAAGCGGTGTTGCTTATCCGTTCCTGGAACTCCGCCATTTCCGAGGCGAGGGTAGGCTGGTATCCTACCCGGGAGGGAATGCGGCCTAAGAGTCCGGAGACTTCAGCACCGGCCTGGACAAAACGGAAGATATTGTCCGCCAGCATTAGAACATCCTGATGCTTCTCGTCCCGGAAGTACTCCGCCATGGTAAGGCCGGTATGTCCCACCCGGAATCTTGCTCCGGGCTGTTCGTTCATCTGTCCAAACACCAAAACGGCTTTGTCCAGTACATCAACCTCCTTTATCTCCCGGTAAAGCTCTTCTCCCTCCCTGCTCCGTTCTCCGATACCGCAGAATATGCTTATCCCCTGATGAAACTTTGCAATGTTATTGATCAGTTCCATAATAAGCACGGTTTTCCCTACACCGGCCCCTCCAAATAGACCCGCCTTGCCTCCCCGTTCAATAGGAGCGAGGATGTCGATCACCTTTATTCCGGTCTCGTAAATCTCCGTAGAGGTGACTTGCCGGCTCAAAGGAACCGGTTCCCGGTATATTCCCCGGTACTCATCGGCATCTACATTCCCCAATCTGTCGATGGGGTTGCCGAAGACGTCGAACATTCTTCCCTTAATGGCATCTCCTACGGGAGCTTTTATGGAGGATCCGGTGTCTCTGACGGAATTCCCCCGGGCAAGACCCTGGGTGGAAGTCATTGCAATGCATCTTACCGTGTTCGGTCCGGTCTGATTTATAACTTCGAGCTTTGTTTTCCAGTCTTCTCCTGTTTCCAAAAGGTTCCGGATTAAAGGAATATTCGGGAAATAGGCATCCACAACACTTCCTTTGACGGAAGTAATATGACCAAAAGAATCATTCCGGCCCTTGTTATTTTTTTTATTCGACTGTATGTTACTCATATCTTCCCTTGGTCCTACAGGTTTCTTCTCTACTCTATTAATGCAATAAGTATGCCAACGTGCTTCCACGGGCTGAGGCTTATAATGAGAAAAAAATACACACCCGGTGACCGGACATGAAATATCGAGATATACGAAAAGACATAAAAAACGCTATGGGTTCCGACAAGCATTTTCTCCTCAGGGATCTTAAGAAAATTGAAAAGAAAGGCTGGGGTCCCGACCATCCGGAAGTGATCGGTTTAACGAAGCGTCTCGGAGAGTCGGTGAAAAGAAGAGAAAAACGGGTGAAAGGTCTTCCCGGACTTTCTTACCCGGAAGAACTCCCTATTACCGGAAGACGGGAGGAAATTGTCCGTGCCATCCGAGACAATCAGGTCGTTATCCTTTCTGGTGAGACCGGTTCGGGGAAATCAACCCAAATTCCCAAAATGTGTCTCCAGGCGAAACGGGGAATCGACGGGAAAATCGGAGTAACCCAGCCCCGCAGGATTGCCGCCGTGACAATCGCTTCCCGGATCTCCGAAGAACTGGGGGAAAATCCCGGAGAATCTGTGGGGTATAAGATCCGTTTCCGTGAGGAAGGAACCCGGGATGAATACATAAAATTGATGACGGACGGTATCCTTTTGGCGGAGACCCAGGGAGACCGGTATTTAAACGAGTATGATACCATTATCGTGGATGAAGCCCATGAACGGAGTCTCAACATCGACTTTATCCTGGGTATTTTAAAAGGACTGCTGAGAAAACGGAAAGATCTAAAGCTCATTGTTACTTCCGCAACCCTGGATACAGTGAAATTCTCCAAGGCTTTTGACGATGCACCGGTAATCGAAGTATCGGGACGGACCTATCCCGTGGAAGTACGGTACCGCCCCCCCGCCCGGGAAGAGAATGACAGTTCTTTGGCAGAATTGGCCCGCCGGGGAGTCAGGGAGATTGAAGGGGAAAGCCGTCAGGGGGACATTCTCGTTTTTATGCCTACGGAACAGGATATCCGGGAAACCTGTGACCTCCTGGAAGCTCCCGGAAGGGTAGTTCTCCCCCTTTTTTCCCGGCTCCAAGGCAGCAGGCAGCAGCAGGTGTTTCTCCCCGCGGCGGGACGCAAAATTGTTGTGGCCACCAATGTAGCGGAAACATCCATCACTATTCCCGGAATCAAATACGTAGTTGATACCGGACTGGCCAGGATCCTTCAATACTCTCCCCTTACCGGAACAACTTCTCTTCCGGTAAAAGGGGTTTCCAAGAGCAGTGCCGATCAGCGTAAGGGAAGATGCGGAAGGGTGATGAACGGAGTCTGTATGCGTCTCTTTACCGAGGAGGATTATGAATCCCGGCTCCTTTTCACCCCCCCTGAGATACTGCGGGAGAACCTCTCGGAAGTAATCCTCCGGATGCTGTTCCTCAAGCTGGGTGACCCCGCAAAGTTTCCCTTCATCGATCCCCCGCAGGCCCGAAGTATCCGGGATGCCTACACTTCACTGGTTCAGCTGGGTGCTGTTACAAGGCGGGAAACCCGGCGGGATTACGCACTTACCCGGGAAGGCCGGAGAATGGCAAAGCTGCCTCTGGATCCCGGTATATCTAAGATGCTGTTTACCGGTCTGGATTTAAAATGCCTCGAGGAGATTCTTATTATTGCCTCCGCTTTAAGTATTCAGGACCCCCGGGAGCGGCCTGCAGACAAGGAGAAAGCCGCGGATTCGGCCCACGCGAAGTTTGCCCATCCGGCTTCCGATTTTATCAGCTATATAAACATATGGAATGAATACCATAAAGCCTCGGGAAAAAGCTCTTCCGCCGCACGGAAGTTCTGCCGGAAAAACTTTTTAAATTACCGGAGGATGAAGGAGTTTACCGATATTCATTCTCAGCTTTCCCGGATGCTCAAAGATGAGGGAGTAAAAACCGTTTCCCGGAAACCCCGGTTGATGGAGATTCCCGACGGCCTGGATGACCCCCGGTATGCGGCTGTCCATAAGGCTGTGACCGCGGCTTACATCGCTAATATCGCCCGAAGAAAGGATAGAAATATCTACCGGGCGTCCAAGGGAAGAGAAGCTATGATCTTTCCCGGTTCCGGAGTTTTTGATGCCGCGGGTAACGGAGAGAGGAAAGGACTTACCAAAGAATGGATTGTAGCGGGAGAAATGGTTAAGACATCCCGCCTGTTTGCCAGAACTGTTGCGGTTATTAAGCCGGAATGGATACGCCAAGCGGCGGAGCACATCATTAGCCGCGCTTACTCGGACCCCCGCTGGGAGCGGAAAGCCGGAAAAGTTACAGCTAAAATGAAAGCGTCCATCTTTGGTTTTCCGTTAGATGAGGGAGAACGGGTCACATACGGAAGCATAAATCCCAAGGAAGCATCTGAAGTTTTTATCCGCCGGGCCCTCGTGGAGGGGGATGTAGATAATCCGCCGGCCTTCCTCAGAAGTAATATGAAACTCCTCGAGGAGGCTAGAAATGCTGAAGAGCGTATCCGGCGCCGGGATTTGGTTGTCCCGGAGGAACGTTTATACGGGTTCTACCGGGAATGTCTGGGCTATACAACAGATTTTGCGGGCATACGGAGACTCATCAAAGAAAAAGGGGGGGATGATTTTCTCCGGTTAAAGCGCGGTGATGTTTGGAATTACCAGGTGGAGGGAGATGAATACCTGCGGTTTCCCGATCAGGTTTCTCTGGGGGAAAACCGGTTCGAGGTGGATTATACGTTCGACCCAGGCAGCGAACGGGATGGAGCTACAATCCGTGTGCCTGTCGGATATTCAGACCTGCTGGAAGAGTCCAAACTGGATTGGCTGATACCCGGATTTTTCCGGGAAAAAGTGGAAACTCTCCTAAAAGGATTACCGAAACAATACCGGAAAAAACTGATTCCCCTTTCCGAGACGGTGGAGCGGACCGTTCGGGAAATGGAACGGGGGGAAGGTCCCCTGATAGCTTCCTTAAGCAGTTTTCTTTACAACACTTTTGGAGTAGATGTTCCCGCAGAGGTATGGCATAAGATTGAACTGCCCCTCTATCTTCGGCCCCGGGTACAAATCGAGGACACCAAGGGGAAAGTTCTCTATCAGGGAAGAGACCTCGGTTCTGCGGAAGGCGGGGCTGTAGCTAAGGCCCGGGAAAAAAAGGTCCGTGCCATAAAGAAGTCCTGGGAGAGGAAGGGGATTGCCGGTTGGGACAGGGACCTGGACGGGATTCCGGAAAAAGTTACTACCGCCGGAAAAGGCGCGGGCGGAGTAGGTTATCCGGCTTTAGTTCCCGCTTCTGACGGGAGAGTGGACCTGACGGTGATGGAATCGGAGGATAAGGCAAAGGAAGCACACCCCAGGGGTGTTGCCGGGCTTATGGAACGGTACTTTGCCAGGGAGCTTAAAAATTTCCGCGGCATGCTGGGGGTATCCAAAAAAAATCAGCTTAAAACCCGTTACTTCGGAGGGCCGGATAAGGTTACAGAACGCATGTGGTCCCTGATTCAAAATAAACTCTTTGTCCGGGAT
This sequence comes from uncultured Spirochaetales bacterium, assembly GCA_964618265.1. Taxonomy (GTDB): domain Bacteria; phylum Spirochaetota; class Spirochaetia; order CAYLLE01; family CAYLLE01; genus CAYLLE01. The sequence continues at coordinate 82,285 of CAZUAE010000011.1, forward strand.
ATCCGGACCCGGGAGGAATTCAATAAAACCTGCCAGGATATTGCCTCTGAAATTTACCCGGAGGCAGAAAGGGCTTTTGGACAGCTGGAATCATTCCTGGATACTTACCATGATACCCGTTCCTACATCTACCGGCTGGAACAGGATAACCGGGGAAAGGACTACTTTCTGACGTTCCTGGGGAAAATACGGACCGAAATGGACCGGATAGCTCCGTCTGATTTCCCGGCATCATACCGTGTAAAAGATATCTCCAAGGCGGAGCGGTACATCAAAGCCCTGGGTATCCGGGCGGAACGGGGTATACTCAACTTGAAAAAAGATCAGGAGAAGGAAACGGAAATCAACGAACTCAGTAAATGGCTGGAGAAGATACAAAAAGGGCTGTCTGAAAATGCCAGCAGAGAAAAAAGGGAAGCCCTTAATGAGGCAGCAATGATGCTTGAGGAATACCGGGTTTCGGTATTCGCTCCGAAGGTAAAGGTTCCTATAAAGGTTTCGGCGCAGCGGATTATAAAAAAGCTTCAGGAGATCGAACGCATGTTCTGATAAGCCTCGATGACCGCCTTGAAAACAACCGCGTCTGCCTTCTTAGCGGGGTCAAGGCCGGAAACCTTTCTTAGCATAACTTCGGGCCCTTTTTCCCGGAGTTCTTCCGCGTACCTTTTGTCTCCGGGGTTTCGTTCCCCCTCCTCATCACCGGCTTTGAACTCCATTCCTGCTGCCGCGGTTTCCGCAATCCCGGGGAAAGGCAGCATATGCCGCGCCGCAAGCAGTGCAGCTCCGATGACCCGGTCTTCCCGGGACAGCTTCCGGTACAGGTCCCGTCCCACCCGGAAAATGGTATCCCCTAACGCGGCGTTTGAAAACCGGTTCAGAAGATCGCCGATGTGTTCTTCCATACCGGCTGAATCGAATTCCGCGGGATACTCACGGCAGAGGGCTTTTGCTGATTCGCTCATGGCTCCCCGGACCCGTTCCCGTAATTCCTGGATTTCCATCACCTGATAAACATAGGTGAGTTCCGGATTGAACGCGTGTCCTAAGTATCCTGCCGCGGCATGACCAAGGTTGTGAACAAAGAGTTTCCGGTCAACGTAGGCCTGTATATTGTCTACCGCCTTAATTCCGGGAATGTCCGGTACGGGATTTATAAATCCCTGTTTATCCACAATCAGGGTGTTGTACTCCTCGGCGAATACCCAAACCCGATCCTTGTTTAAGTCTGTTTCCCGCATGATGGGAACCATCTTCCCGATGCTTGTCTCTATAAGTCCGGTTCTTTTTTTCAGAGGAAAACCGGAAGGCAGGTGCTCCTTCAAAATGCTTCTAAATAAATCAGCACCGGACCGGATATTTTCTGCGATGATGATGTCCAAGGGGTTGCGGTTTCCCTTTTCTTCCCGACTAAGCAGTCCTTGAGCGATTACCGGTATAACCTTGGGAAGCGCCCCGGCGCCGACGGATGTCGCGCAGATGTCGGCTTCCAGCAATTCTTCCGCTGCAGCCTGGGTTTCTCTTCCGTTCACAGCCCGTACACCGGTTACGGTAATGATTCTGTCCTCCTGACCGGTTTTTTTGATTATTACCCGGTATTCTTTTTTCCGGTTGAGCTCTTCTACCAGTTCCGTGTCCACGTCTGCGAACACGACTTCGTATCCGTTCCGGGAGAAGAGCTGAGCGATAAAGGACCTTCCGATATTCCCCGCTCCGAACTGTACAAACTTTTTATTCAAGATTTTAATCTCCTTTATTAGGAAGCTCTTTTAACCCTTTAGTAGAAAATCTTTTTAAGAACCGCGTCGTTTTTCCGCCACTTTTTATTAACCTTTACCCGCAAATCGAGATGGATTCGGTAGGGAAATATCTGATTCAGCTCTTTTTGGGCGGCTACCCGTATGGCCTTTATCTTGCTCCCTCCCTTGCCCACCAGTATGCCCTTCTGAGATTCCCGTTCCACCCAGATGAATGCCCGGATCCAGAGCCGATTTTCTTCTTCTGAAATTTCCATGTCGGCTATTTCCACATAGATGGAATGGGGGAGTTCCTGACGGCTTTCCATTATCGCTTTTTCCCGGATAATTTCCGACGCCCGGAACTCCGGAGGCTGGTCAGTGTAGAACTCTTCGGGATAAACCGGATCACCTGCGGGTGCTGTTTGGAAGAGCAGTTCTTTCAGCTTCTCGAGTCCTTCTCCGGTTACCGCAGAGACCGGGAAAAGGCCTAAGAAACGATGCCTTTTTTCTTTTTTATCCTGAAGCATCTTGGAAAAATCACCGATCCGTTCTTGAAGCTTTGCGGTATTCCCCCCGAAAAGGTCGCTCTTGTTAAAAACAGCAACTACGGGCCCTTCATACCGGAGCAGCGCTTCGGCAATTTCCCTCTCCTCCTCACCGTAAGGGCGGGTTGGATCGATTATGTAGAGAACGGATTCCACATCATCTAAGGCGGATTGTATTACGTTTTTCATCTGCTGATTGAACTTCTTCTCCGACCGGTGGAAGCCCGGAGTGTCTATGAATACAATTTGACCCTGGGGATCATTCAGGATGCCCCGAATTTTGTTCCGGGTTGTCTGGGGGACTGGTGATATAATAGAAACTTTTTGTCCCGTTAGACGGTTCAGCAGGGTTGATTTGCCTGCTGAGGGGCGTCCCAGGATCGATATAAAGGCTGATTTCCGCATGCAGAATCAGTATACACGCTCCTGCGTGGTAGAACAACGGCAAGAGAAATTGCTGGGGTATCCCGGGTAGTTTTGCGATGTGCCCTTGTAATGGTATACCGTCATGTGAGTAATATTTTCGAGAAAGCCGGAGTAACCAGGAGGGGGGAACTCACGGCCCTGATCACGGGATTAAAGGAGAAGGTCACCTAACCTGGCTTCCCGTATCAGTCCTTTCCGATGGTGCTCTCGTATTCAGGAAAATACCGCTTAATGGTCGGCAAATCGAAACTTGAAAGGATCGACTCTTTTGATTCCCGTTTTAGGAGAAACTCAAAGGATTTTTTGATGAGATCCTCCTTGGCGGTGTTTCCCCCTGTCAGTTTCTGATGATAGGCATCGGTGAGTTTTACCGTGTGGTGAGAGGACGATCCGTTCTCTTCAACAGTCACCTTAAATGTTTCGTTATCCTGTTTTGTTACATCGATCATGCCTTTAAATCTACCATCAATTAGATGTACCGTCAAAGCTTTAAAGCCAGCGTTCAAACCAGGCGTAGGCGAAGTCTCTGACCATCGGTACGGAGGCGTGCCCGTCTCCGTGGGTCAGCGTACAGAAACGCTCCGGTTTTCCGTAGAGAAAATATACATTCTGCACCTTGGTGTAAACTTGGTAGTTGGCTTCGATGTAGGGATTGTAGGGATCGTTATAAGGTTCAATGATTAGGAGCGGTTTCGGCGCGTGCAGAGCTGTCAATTCGTGATAATCGTACGGGGTTCTGCCCAAGGTTCCCTTCCCGGGAGCAGTCATGGATTCGAAAAAGCGGGGTTCAAGGAAGCGGCTCTTGTCTCCGGCGGAAATTCTTTTAAGCTCCCGGTATACGTTTGTTATCTTGGGGCTGATACCCGCGATTGGAGCAGAAACTTTTATCCGCTCATCCATAGCACCTAAATGTACGCTGAGCCTTCCCCCTAAAGAGATACCCATCGTCCCGTACCTGTCAGAATCGACGAAATCCATGGTATCCAGCACATCCAGCAAACGCTGATAGTCCCATATCCTCCGCCCGTCTATGGACCAACCGGAGAACTCGCTGTAAAACTCTTCCCCGTACTTCTTCATGGTGTTCCTCATTCTGTCGTCCAGCTCCGGTTTCTTATCCGGATTGATAAGGTGACCCGAGGGAAACTGATCCGCAATTACGGTGATGTACCCCCGCTTTGCCAGATCGATCGGATAGGCGGCGTTCGGCCGAATTTTGCAGTCCAGATAAATAAAGGAGCCGACTTGTCCGCCGGTACCCGGCGGGATTACCACCACAGGATATTTCTTTCCCTTATGAAACTGTTCCGGGAGGACCATCACAGCGAAGTTCCGGTGATCTCCTGCTGTAGGGTAGGTAAAGGAGAGGTGTTTCAGGTTGTAATTTTCTGACTCCGAAAGAACGGTATATTCCGGAGCAGGAACTTCTTCCGGAAATTCTCCCCAGACCGCGAGGATTTTTTCCCGAATTCCCGGGGCGATTTCCGTTTTCCACTCATTCCGAGTCGTACTCGGCAGGACTACATCTCTAAGCATGGTATTCTCTTGATGGTATAGATACTACTACCCGATGGTTTGTTGGGCAAGGGGAGGGCGGGTTCGTCGACTTGGCGGCGGGCACCTCCTTCAGCGGTCTCCCCGCCCATGAGTAAATTAAACAGAAACTTTTACAGGCAGCGTAAAAGACTTGAAAAAGTTGGGCCGGCGCCGATCTCTGGCAATTGCAGAATGAATTCTTACCGAAAGCTAAATCTACCAATTGTCTGGGAGGTTTTCTGATAGGCATACGGATCTCTTGCTCGAATCAACTCGTTTATGTGCTTTCGCATCAAAAGTAAGCCAGATTGAATCTAATTCTTCAGCCAGCCCGAGATATGAAGCGTCATATCCGGTTATCCCCTTTTTACCATAGTAACAAGCAAGTCGGGCTACGTTATCCGTCATTGGGTATCTGATAATTCCGCCTTGGATAATCGGTATAAAACAAGTTGTATACGCAGATAGAGGCTCCGGGTGAAGCCGCATGAGAACCGCAAGCACTTCAAAAGTAAAAAGTTCAGGAACGGCGAAATTCTCGGGATGGTGAATGACACGTTCCAGTACTGCGTCAGCATTCGGATGTTGTTCTTCCTCCAGATACCAACGCACAGCAACCGAGGCGTCTATTACATAGCTCAAGCTTCATAACCTCTAAAAGTCCTGAGAACAGAAATACTTTCGGTCTGTTCAGTACGGGGCCGCCGCGTAGATTTAATCCTCTTTAAAAGCTTGTCCCTTTCTTCCTCTGCTTGTTTATCGACAAATCGTTTATTAAATTCTTCTATTGGTACGATTGCGGCACGGATCTTTCTTGCTTTGCTAACCAATACAGGCTCTCCGGTTTTTTCTAGGTATTCTATTACCTCACCAAAACGGTTTCTGATCGTGAGTGCATTAACAGTCTTCATAATGATATACTATCGTGTGTAGATGTAGATGTCAAGTGTATATATACAGTATGTACTGGAAGTGGAAGCTTACCATCGGCTCTATGTCTCTACCCTCTATGCCTCCGTGGTGCCATGTTAAAAAAACTCAAAAGAACCATATATCGATCAAGAAAAAAAATACGCACTTCATTCATAGAATATTGCCATTGTCTATACATCACCTGTACGTGAACGATCTATTGTCTTTATTGACAGGGCTGCTTTCAAAATTATCTAAGTTTGAAAGAGCCTCGATATATGTGTATTCCGCGTTAAACATAGCAGGTCAAGTAATTTAATTGCCTATATTATTTCCAGGCTATGGGTAAAGGGTGTTCTGAAGGTGAGAGCCCTTCATCCTGCAGTATCCCTCCGGGGGTAAGGATAAGCTCTAACTTGCAGAGTACTTCAGTTGTTCCTTTTCCGCTTATATGAAGCCGCATCCCTTTCTCCCGGGGTTCTGTTTCCATTTCGATGATATGGTCCTGGAGGTTTACCTTTTCTCTCTTTGAATGATCAATGTCCTCCCAAACAGTGGTAGCGGGTGCTTCTTTTAGAGGACGAATATATCCCCGCCGGCGCTGATAGCGGAGAGCGGAAACCCTGGTGAATGGAGCTACAGCTTCACCATACCCGCGTCGGACGTAAGTGTTTCGGTGGAATTTGCGCAGCCCGTTCTTGATTCCCTGGCATTTCTGAGCATACCGGAAGATGTGTACCGGGGGGACACCTTTGTCCTTGACGTTAAAGCATTTGACCAAGTTGGAAGAGAATATACTCCCGCCGATACCATGGAAGTATCTCTTACCCATTCCGGTACCGAGGCTGTCCTCAGCGGGTCAGCAGAAGATGACTGGCTCATAACGCCGGGAATTACGGTAACGGAAAACAGCGAACTCCGGTTCTACCGACTCAGCAGTTTTTACAGTGCGTATCAATACAATGGTGTTCATGTCTCGACGGTGGATCAGGAACCGGATAATTTTAGCGAACTGGAAGAACTCGGACAAGCTCCCGACAGCGGCTGGCATAAGTTTGTCATTGATCTTTCCGGTTACGCGGGTCAGACAATTTATTTAGCCTTCGTTTATCAATACAACACGAGTACCGGAGACGGATTTTTCATCGACGATATCGATCTTTCCCAATAGACAGAGGAGACTGCTATTCAGGGGCTGTTTTTTCGGAGACAGCCCTTGATAGTTTTACTCCCTGCCGGGTAGAATAGGACTTAATATGCCCGGAATTATATTTTTTAGGACGGAAAATCTTGAAAAAATAACCCGTTTCTATACCGAACAGCTGGATATGACCATTTGGCTCGATCAGGGAGGATGCACAATTCTCCGCTCAGATAATCTGCTCCTCGGATTTTGCGGGAGTGAAGAAGCCGAACGTAACGGGGTTATCACCTTCTTCTACAAGACCCGAGAGGAGGTTGATGAGCGGTACAAGGCTCTATCGGGATTCTCCAGAAATGAACCCGCGGAAAATCACCGGTACCGGATCTATCAGTTTTACGCTGATGACCCGGAGGGGCGGACCCTGGAGTTTCAAAGTTTTCTCCATCCCGTTGATTTCGAGTTCAAACAGTAACGGCACGTCCGGGTTCAGCTTTTTCCTATGGTACGTTCGTATTCAGGAAAGTACCGGTTAATGGTCGGCAGATCGAAACTCGAGAGAATCGATTCCTTTGATTCCCGCTTTAGGAGAAACTCAAAGGATTTCTTGTTCAAATCCTCTTTGGTCATATCTCCGTTTGTCAGTTTCTGTTGATAAGAGTCGGTGAGTTTCACCGTGTGCCGGGAAGAGGTTCCGTGGGTTGTTACGGTCACCGTAAATGTTTCGTTGTCCTGTTTTGCTACATCAATCATTCTGAAAATCTACTATCATTCCGCAGCCCTGTCAAAGCCGGCGTTCAAACCAGGTGCAGGCGTACTCTCTGACTTCCGGTACGGAGATATCCAGTACATGATAATATATCTCCGCAGCAACATACTGCCGCCTCACGAAGCGCAGATCAAGGGACTTGCATCAGGAGAATTATTTCGGGATTACACTATTTACGGCACCATGATATGATTGAACCACTAAGGAGGCGGTTATGGGACGGGATACGTATACCTACGGTACATCCGGAAACGGCATACCCTTCGTTCGCTGGGGTTCAGGGAAAAAGAAATGCATCATATTTCAGGGAGGCCCGGGCAATACCATTCCGCATGGTATGGGGCTGAGGGCGATGATCTCCGGATTCGATACGCTGATGCAGGACTTTACCCTGTATTTGGTAACCCGGAAACTCTGTATGCCCCGGGGATATACTACCTCCGACATGGCCAAAGATTATGCCGATATGATTACGGCGGATCTGGACGGATACGTTGATCTGGCGGTGGGAACTTCCTTCGGCGGAATGATTGCCCAGCATTTCGGAGCGGACTATCCCGACTGCTACGGAAAACTTGTGATCGCTTTGGCCGCTCACAAGATGAGTGAAAAAGGGAAACGGATCGATACCGAATACGCGGAACTGGTCAGCCGCGGGAAGATGAGGAAAGCAGTGATGATAATAACGGATGCTCTCACTAAGAATCCTGCTAAAGCGGCGCTTTTAAAAACAGCGGCATGGCTGGCCGGCGGGGCATTCATGAAGAAAACCCATCAGTGCTACAGCCTGGATGTTTTGATTGAAGCGGACGCGGAGGTGAATCACGACGCGGCCGCGAAGCTGCCGAAGATCTCGAAACCGGTCCTGATTATCTGCGGAAGTGATGATGTGTACTTTCCAAGGCAGTATGCTGTAGAAACTGCTGGGCTGATTCCTGGATCGACCCTCCGGCTCTACGCCAAAAAGGGGCATATGAACACAATGACTGATGCCAGGTTCGGGCTGGATATCATCAGCTTTGTGATCGGATAGAGACTGTTCATGCTTCACCACCTTCCTGGTCATTTTTTTTACCCCAATCCCGTTAAATCTGATTTCGCTGTCACCTGTCCATCACCATGGTCTATCCCGGCACGGAAGTTCGGGCTTTTTTCTATACTAAGCGCGGTTTTTAAGAATACCCTCTTTCCGGCAACCTTGTTTTTTATCAAGGAGAAAGGAGCGTCGTGGACAAACGTGCAGCCGTACATAAGAATCCTTGTTTCTCCGTAGTCCTTCATAGCCCCGTTTGTAAAGAAATGGATGCCGTTATTTCTGATCCGGGAATTGGAAACTATGACTGTATCTACCGGTGTCGTTACATGAAACAGAGGAACCGGGTCATCATATTTAATAGTGATGTTTTCAAAGCGGAGGTTTTCCTGAACCGGAATCTCCGCGCCGGGATAATAGGAGCGGCTGTACCGGTCGTTGTCAAAATGAATGGAGAAGGAGACCCGGGGTTTTTCCAGAATAATGTCCCGGAACACCACATTCCGCACACCGGCGGTGTAGGTGATATCATCCTGTACTACACCCCAATTGATGCCGTCATAGACTTTGCTGCCCTCATGATGTGATGGCCGAGTCCGGGACGTAAAAACAGTTCCGTCCGGATCAGCCTGAACCCGGTACAGTCTGCCGCCCGAAACAACCGTATCGGAATGCTGCACCTCCATTCCCTGTTTCCAGTCGATCCAGCCTCCGGCCAGGATACGGCAGAAAAAGCCTATCCTGTCAGGGTGATCGTGGTCGTGGCAGTTTTCCACCACCCCGTCTTCGATCCAGCCCAATTCCGGATTGGCGGTGGCGTAGTCATGGGCGTTCAGTGCTACCGCGTCATCGAAGGTCTGGAACCGGCAGTCTCTGATGGTAAACCGTTTGCCCCGGCCGAGATGGATACCGTCTTTTTTCCCTTTGATGATGCAGTCTTCGATAATTATGTCTTTGAAAGTACAGACGTGTATACAGAACTGCAGCTTCTCCAGATCCATGCAGCGGAACCGTCTGATAAGGAGATCCTTTACATAAAAGAAAGCTACCTGCCCCCTGAGCCCATACACTTGATCAAAGGCATTGTCGACCCCATTTACCTGCAGGGTAAGTCCTTCTATGGTGATGTGTTCGTCATATGATTTTGTAAGGGCTCCTTTGTTGAGAAGTATATGGGAAAACGGACCCTGGTCATCGACCTTTTTCAGGCAGACGCCGTTTCCGAAAATGAGGGAGGTGTTGCTCCCGATATAAACCGTACCGGCCATGGGGTATATTCCCGGTTCGGTAACGACTATTGTACCGCCTTGATCTACGGCCCGCTGCAAGGCCTCGGTGTTGGATGTTCCGTCCTTATCCGGAGCGAACCCGAAGGCGCCGGCGTTTGTGAAGCTGTTGTTTGTACGGGTGTTTTCTGTATTCATGAGCTAGATTCTACGGAGTTCAGAACCAAAGAGCAAGTACGAATAGAGAAATTGCCAGTCAGTTGAAAGGATAGATAATCTAAAAATTATGTTGTTTGCTTCCTGGTAAAGACGTACATTGAATAAGGGGGAGCCATGGAGAACCGCAAAAAAATACTCTTTGTTTGTTCTGCAAATCAGCAGCGCAGTCCAACAGCGGAGGAACTCTACAAAGATGATTCACGATTCGAGGTAAGGTCTGCGGGTACGAGCAGGCTCGCTGCTAATACCATAAACGCCGAGATGATTGAATGGGCCGATGTCGTTGCAGCCATGGAAGAAAGGCATGTCCGGGTTATCCGGGAGCGTTTTCCGTCGGAGTCGCTCAGGGCACGCTTTGTAACATTGGGTATACCCGATGTCTATGAATACATGGACCCGGTGCTTCAAAAAGAAATCCGTTACCGGTTCGAGGAAAATTTCCAAGCTTTACATTAGAAAAAAGCCGTTCTATACCGCGGATTCAGAATTGCTGAAAGTGAGAGCTGGATACTGCTTTGCTTAACTCGTTAATTCCGGGCGTTCACTTTCGGCAGCCCGCAGGGCTGCTTCAGCGCTCCAGCCTTGGGTTTCCGATTTGTTTCCGCGTTTAACGGCGACCGTTAATGTTTGCAGCATTCCGGCTGGAAGCGGGAAATCCCGAAATAAGTCGGCGCTTTCGACGGTAATCGTGATTTTTCCTCCGGTGAATCCCCGGCGGCCGCTATCGCGACCAGACCTGCCGATCTTCTATGCCTTGATGCAGCAGGTAAATCACTTATTTCCGATATTGCTTAGGAGTAACTCCGTTCTTTTTTTTAAAAACACGGTAAAAATAGGAGGGATCTTCGAATCCGATGGATCTGCTTATCTCATCGATAGTCAAATCTGTAGTTGAAAGCAGTTTTCGTGCTTTTTGCATTCTTGTTTCGAGCAGAAAACTGGAGAACGAGGTACCCGTCTCCTTCGCGAAAAGCCTGGAAAAGTATGCCTGGCTTTTGTTTATTTTGTCCGCCATCTGTTCTATGGTAAGTGATTCCGATATGTGATCATAAATATATTTGACTGCCCAATTTATCTCATGCCGTGTAGAGACTACGCCTATTTGTCTCGCGTTCTCGATATATGAATCAACCGCTTCGTTCAAATTATTTTTCATTCCTGTGAATGAATCGGATTGCTCCCTTATATAGTTAGAATTTATACTGAGCTCTTCCGACTTCGAACGGAGCAGGAGTATGCACCTCCGTTCGAAATTCCATGCTTGCTCAGGTGACGGTTTCGTCTGCTCCATTTCCTTAAACAGAGCCGCTAGGAAATCTTTTACGCGGCTTCTGTTTTTTGTTTCGATTACCGAGTTGAACTTGAGAAAATCAAACAGAGATGATTTAGTAAATTTTTTCCCCCGCAGCCGGTCCTCGGTTGAAATTGTTATTCCCTCTAAATAGTATCCGTTTTTGCGGTATTCCCTTAAATCGGCCACGGTGTCGCGGAAGGGAATGTCAATGTTCCGGAGAGAACTTATACATGTCATAAGGGAAGTCATCATATCGGGATCATACAGGTCTTCAGCGATCAATCCGGCAGTTTCTCTTAATTTTTCGATACGCTGATTGGTACTCTCTGTCTTCCAGAAAAAAATAATTACTTCCCGGGGAGAGAGAAAAACGGGATGAGAAAAGTTATCCGGCAGCTTTTTCATTATTTTATTATATCTTTCCGTCATGGCCGGGATGTCGGTATTATATGAAGACGTGATGTCATTAACCCAAGTAAATAAGATCCTGTATTCGGTACAATCTTTGGGGTACCGCAGCCATGAGGGGGAAAGATCTTGTGAAGAAATAATTTTTTCAGCGGACTTTTGGATATTTACCACCGGGTTATGGTTTATATCTTCCTCAATCTGGCGTTTAGCCTTTTCGAGGTATTTTGCGAGCTCCGGTTCGGCAAGAGTGAGTTTTGTAACATAACCAAGTACACCCAGATCGACTGCGGCGCGGGCGTATTGAAAATCTTCGTGGCACGTTAAAATAATTGTTTTTAAATCGGGAACGATCGTACGCGCTTGCCTGATGAGGTTTAGCCCGTCCATGCGGGGCATGGTTATATCGGTTAGAAGCACCAGAGGATGTTTTTCCCGCAGTAGATCAAGGGCGGCTTCTCCATTTGGGGCAGTTCCTACTACTTCAAAACCGTAATGTTCCCACCGGATTGAACCGGTAAGTCCTTCGAGCATTTCAATATCATCGTCAGCAATAATAATCGGTATCATGCAGTTCGTTTACTTAGATGGAAATTGATTGTAACGGTAGTTCCCTTTTCCGGATCGGACCTGTATGTTAATCCGGAGGTTTCTCCAAAGTTAAGGAGTAACCGTTCTTCCACATTCGAGAGTCCGATTCCTGAAAAATTCCGCGGATCTGTTTTGGTTTTTTCTATAAAATTATCAGAAAATCCGGGTCCGTTGTCTGAAACTTCAATTAACAAGAACTCCCCTTCAATCCTCGCGTGAACCTTAACTACTCCGTCGGCACCTTCTTTTTTAGCTACTCCGTGGAGGATCGCGTTCTCCACAAGGGGCTGAATAATGAGCTTTGGTACAAGGTAATCTTTTGTTTCGGATGGGAGTTCAAATTCCGCGGTGAAGTCCATACCGTGCCGCATATTAAGTATTGAAACATAAGATTTGAGCACTTCGAATTCTTTTTCAAGGGTTATCATTTCTCCGCTCCCGGATACGGTTTGCTTCAAAAGATGACCTAAAGCGACCACCATGGAAACCACTTTGTCGTTCCGGTTATTGACCGCGGCCCAGCGGATAGAATTTAAAGTATTAAAGAGGAAGTGGGGACTGATCTGAGCCTGCAGCGCGGCGAGTTCCGCTCGTCTTTTCCGCTCTTCCTGCTCCCGGTTGGTTTCAATTAAATTGTATATCTTTTCATGCATTTCATGGAATTTCCGCTGGAGCTTGCCTATCTCGTCATTCCGTTGTTTGTTAGACAACCCGAATGGCTCATCCGGGAATTTTTCGATATTTTCCGTTAATGCTTGGATGGGTTTTGCTAGATTGGATGAAAGTTTCCATGCGACAAAAAAGAATACTATGAAACAAACGGCATATACTACGAGTTGACGGCCCCAAATGATATCGAACTCGTTAGTAGCCGCGTTCGGCGTCATATATGTTTTAAGGTATAACCAGTCATTTATTACAGCCGTCTCCAAAGAGGTATGATTCTCGGAAACCGAGACAGGTCCGGCTTCGACCACAGAAATGGTGTTCATGGATTTAGAGTCAACAAGCACGAACGGTGTATCATTTTGAGATGACAAGTATCTGCGTAATGAAGATTCCGGGAGACTCAATACCATGGCCCCGCGTAATTTATGAGTTGTTTGCTGCCGGATAGGTTTTATAAGAGTTAACACATAACTTCGGTCGGTATCGTTTGCTGAATAATCCTCTTCCACACCTCTCCAGACGGCGCGGTATGTTCGAGTGGATTGTAACGCATATTTTATTGATTCCATGTATTGGTTTACTTTCTCGGGAACCGGGGAGTAATTGGTGAATATCCGGTTGTCTTCGGTTATCACCGTTATGTTGCAGGGATAGCCAATGATTGTATAGGTCAAATCTGAAAAGAACTGCTCAAAAAAATTTATTCGCTCCCATTTTTGGAGATTTTTCATTCTGGTTTCTGCCGGATTCTCCGGTTCGGATGTCGTTGAGTTTTTACGGATCTTTTCGTTTAATTCATCTGATGTTTCCGCGTATAAGACAGAAGAAATCATCCTTTCCATAAGCTGTCTAATCCTGTCAGCGTTTATCTCAAGTACCGACTGCCGTTCCTGTATCAATTTTTCTGAGTGTATATTCTTGAGGTTTGATAAGGAGTAAACGAAGGTCATAATAAGCGGAATAAAGATAAGCAGGAGAAAACTGATAATAAGTTTCGCGAATATCGATATGTCGGAAAACGTTCTCCTTAAAAGAATACTTAACGAATTCATGACTTATCAGTATACCACAAACGTAATGAAAAGCCATAAAAAGAGCATGAGAGAACATATCCCGTTCACCAATCTCAGGTTACACTGCATTTGACATGAGCACAAACCGGTTACAAATAAACCGCGGAGTTATGAAGATGAAGCGGCGGAAAAATATGATGTGGGCCTTGTTTTTTATCCTCCCGAGTTTTGCCGGGTTCGCGGTGTTTGTTATATTTCCTGTCATATCTTCTTTTTTACTTGGATTTACTAAATGGACGCTGCTTTCCGGGTTTTCCGGGATCAAATTTGTGGGACTTCGGAACTTTATTCGTCTTTTTGAGGATGGTTCATTCCTCTCGAGTCTTAGAAACAACTTGATATATACAGCGGTCACGGTTCCGGCGAGTATTATTATCGGATTGGTTTTGGCGGCGCTCATTAATGATTGGTGTTACGGGAAAAATGCCATTAAAGTCAGTCTTTTCATCCCGTACATTTCCAGTATTGTGGCTGTATCCATTGTATGGATGTTTCTGCTTCACCCGAGCAAAGGGCCGGTAAATCAGTTTTTGCGGTCCATTGGTATAACAGATCCGCCGGGCTGGTTCGTTGACATGGACTGGGCCCTTTTATCGATAATAATGCTTTCGGTGTGGAAAGATATCGGATATACGGTATTAATCTATATAGCCGGTCTTAACGCCATTAATCCTTCCCTTTATGAAGCTGCTAAAATAGACGGCGCGACTCCTATTCAGGAGTTTTTCCGAATCACTATTCCTATGGTATCTCCAACAACAGTATTCCTTATTACCATCACAACAATAGGATCATTCAGAGTTTTTGATCAAATACGTGTCATCACTGAAGGCGGTCCGGGGAATGCAACAAATGTCCTCGCCTACTATATATATGAGACCGCATTTACCCAATACAGAATGGGATACGCCAGTTCCATAGCCTGGGTCCTTTTCATAATAATCTTCGGGCTGACTGTTGTTACCCGTAAACTGCAGAAGAGTGTTGTGTATGAATAACAGGAGAATTGGTTTGACCGGTCTGCGTGATTTTCGCAGGAAACTGCCCCGTATTATAATTACAGCTGTCATGGCGTTAGTTGCTCTGACTTGTCTCTCCCCCCTTTTGTGGATGGTTTCTGCTTCCTTTAAGTTCGAATCCGACGTTTTTTCATTTCCCGTACAATGGCTCCCCGAAAGGTGGAATGCCGTTGAGAATTACCGGGAAGTGTGGACCGGAACATCCAACTTCGCCCTTTATTATTGGAATTCACTTAAAGTGGCAGTTCTGAGTACAATGCTGTTACTGCTTACGGCTTCCATGGCCGCATACGCGTTTACAAAGATCAAATTCCGCGGAAGGGAAATACTTTTTTGGGTATATCTTGCGGCGATGATGATCCCGATGCAAGTGACACTAGTCCCCAAATTTATGATAGCCCGATGGTTTGGAATTTATGATACCCATTTTGTTTTGATAGTAATGGGAGCCTTCAGCGCGTTCGCGGTGTTTCTTCTCAAGCAGAATATGGACATGATTCCTTCCTCCCTGACTGAGTCGGCTCAGATCGATGGAGCAAATCATTTCCGGATATACCTGAATATTATCATTCCCATTATTAAACCTGTTCTCGCTATACAGGGAATACTGAAGTTTGTGTGGACCTGGAACAACTATCAGATGCCGCTGATTTTTCTCAAGAGCAAAGAATTGTACACAATCCAGCTTGGATTAGCTGAATTTGCGGACGAGTCCGGTGTGTATTACAGCCTGGTAATGGCCGGATCGGTCTCGGCAATACTTCCACTTATAATAATTTTCCTTATAGGACAGCGTTATATCCTAAAAGGAATTACGGTTGGAAGTGTAAAAGGTTAAATACTCTTCGTATGAAGAGATATATTTATTATAAGGAGGTTTCCGATATGTATAACCGGAAAAGCATTTTGATTGGAGTGATTCTTATGGTATTCGCCGTGGCTGTCTTTGCTGCGGGGGATAAGGAGAACACAGGGCTATCTGATGATAAGGTAACCCTGAAGTATTACGTACAAATACCCACCAGTTTTGATCCGCAAATTGAGCAGGTTATCTCAATGTTTCAAGAGAAATACCCGAATGTAGAAGTCAGCTACGAGCATTTAAGTGACGGCACTGCTATAGAATACCTGAAACGGGTTGATCTTTTGCTGTTATCCGGAGAGCGGGTTGATATCGTTACTCAGCCGGGACCAAGTGATCATTACGAACGGGCATCGAACGGGATGTTCGCGCCGCTGACTCCATTGTTCGAAAAAGAAGGTGTGGACTATGATTCAGTATACTCAATCAAAACCGAAATAGACGGTGAGGTGTATGGCCTCCCGGCTTACGTGGGTATGTGGTATATACTCATGAATAAAGACCACCTTGACGAAGCAGGTCTTCCCATACCGCCGGATGATTGGACGTGGGAAGATTACCGGGAATATGCTGAAAAATTGACTGTCGTTGAAGGCGGGGAACCCAAGCGATACGGTTCTTATATGCACAACTGGCCGATGTTCAATTATGCGGGAATGTGGAGCGCGAAAGATGATAATCCGCTTTTTTATGAGGACGGCTCATCAACGTATGATCATCCGGCCTTCGGCGGATTCCTGAAATACAGAAAACAGCTTGAAGATGATGGTTTCCAGATGCCGTTTGCTGTTGCCCGGGCTAACAAGACTCACTATTTAAAGGCCTTCTTTCCGGAAGAGTTTTCCATGCAGGTTATTGGTTCCTGGACGATACACGCAGTACAGAAAACTGATAAGTTCCCCCACGATTTTCCGGTGGCATTTGCCCCGATTCCCCGGTGGAGCAAAGATGAAATTCCCCAGAGAACATTCAGTGAAAGTGCTTACTATACTATTAACAAAGACTCAGATTTAAAAGAAGAAGCATTTGCTTTTATACGGTTTCTGACTACAACAGGCGCTCCGATTATCGCGAAGGGTTTTTCTGCTGAAAAAGGAGCGGACAACAGCGCTATTCTTACGGAAATGATGAAGGGAAAAGAGGAACTCTACCATATTCCCTCGTTAAAAAATGTTATAAACAATAGAGTAGACAACCCGACAACATACTTCCCGCCCTATCTAGCCGCGGTAGAAGAAGTGATCGCTGAAGAAAATGAAAAATATCTCTTTGGCGGTACGACTTTCGAAGAATGGTCCGAAGCGCTCAAAAAGCGTGTACCCACAACTATCAAAAATTATTAGTTCCGCAATACTGAACCCCCGGTGAAAGCCGGGGGTTACATGACAAGTTCCGGCAATCGATAGAATTGGAATACCTGATCTCCCAAGGCGCAAACCTTGAGCCCTGCATTGTCGACCGCCCTGGATCTGGTCGTCAACGTATGAACTCTTTCAGCTGCTGCCTTCGCGGTGTGTACCTCTTCCTCAGTTCTCGGTACGCTCTCGATTCCGTTTTTTATATCGGTTTCGGTAATTCCCTGATTTGACAGGAAGCCGCGGAACAACGGGAACTTCTGATAAAGCCCGTACACAAGGTGCGCGGTTGTTATTACCGGTGCACCCGCGGATCTGCTGTACGATGATGCTGTTGGTAATATGCCCCGCAGCTCTTCTGAAGGTAATAATTTCCCCTCATGAGGTTTACTTTGTAATTTATAAAGCTCCTCCGAGAGTGTTTCTACAAGCTGATTTCTATCCACATTCAGATCAATATATATGATTATTGTTCAATTTCACTCAGTTTTCTGCATCAAAAACTGTTATCTCATTCCGTAGATTCCACTTTGGATAAATAGTACATTCGGGTATATAATTAAATTATAATTCTGATGCAGCTGTGCCGAAAATCGACAACATCTTAAACCGGAAGGAAGAGTATCATATGATTAAGAAACGGTTACTGATTTTCTTGTTAATTGTTTCCGCTTTCTGCCTCGCCGCGGACGAGGCAGATGAACTTCTTTCTAAAATTCGGAAGGCCCACTATCAGGACCTTGTGGTGACACCCGGGTCCTTCACCTACGAAGATGCCGGAATTGCCGGTCCCTTTAGCCTGTACATCCAGCAGTTCCTCCGGGAACGGTTTACCGCCCATTCCGGGTATACCCTCTTCGATTACCCCGTTTCCGGCGGAGTTAAGGTCTGGCTTGAGGTGTTCGATCTGGGAACCCACTCGCCGGTTTCAAGCGGTACGTTTATCATACCTGACCGGAATATACCGGAAGAATATCCACTGCTTCCTGAGCGGTGGGAAACGGCCATGGAGGTTAATCGGGAACTAAAAACGGCGATGACCGCCGGAGAACAGCAGGAGTTCAGTGTTTTTGCTGCTCTGGATAAGGGAAGCAGCCCGGTATATAAGCTGGGTGAAGAGCTTACGGTTTATATCTACGCCAATCAGGATGCCTACATCAAGGTGTATCATACCAACGCTGAAGGGGAGAAAAGCCTGATTTTTCCGAACCGGTACCATCCGGATAACAAAGTATCGGGCGGAGATCTCCTGAAAATCCCGGACGACGGATATCCCTTCAGATTTTCAGTTACCGAACCTCTCGGGGTGGAGCAAATCCTTGTTGCGGCGTCACCCAGTCAATTCAAGGATATTGAAGAAGCATTCACCGAGCTTTCAATGGAGACAGTGACCCGGGGAATTACGGTGGTACAAGCTGATGCTTCCCGGGATGAAGAGATTCTAATAATGACGGTGATGGAATGATTTTGATCATTTAATCCGGCAGAGCTCTTCCTTTCCGAAAGTGCCAAATACTCAAGAGCCTGGGTGGTGAACAGCGACTATCTTGTTATTGGACCGCGGTACTCTGAACAGCTTGAGTTAGCATTGATAGAAGAGTAGGGGACATGATCTCCGCTTTCACTTTGTCGGTAATACAAAACAAAGGAGCCGCCCAAAGGCGGCTCCAGGAAGGTTAAGCTAACCTACCTCCATTTGTGAACATCATACATACCTCCTTTTAATATAGGATTTCGGCATCTGCTGATGCCGATATTTTAATTGACAATATATTCGGTCAATCAATTAACACAGCCATTAATAAATTGGCCGATATCTATACGTATTAAATCGTTAAAAATATTTTGGTTGGAGAAGGAGGTATGTCGGTTAGCTTGATAAGAGCGTAACACGAGGAGAGAATAATGTCAACCCAGCTGTCAGGACCTGTCAAGACTCGATAGAAATGTCCTCTTTCGTTTTTTTGAATCTCCTTGGCAAAAGGAGGTTTTTCTTTCCAGTACAAATCCAATAGGGGTCAAAACTACTTGCCTTTTCCATCTACCCCTTATAAGGCACTCCTGGATTTGATCCGGCTTCTCATAATTAATTATCCTTTCTCCTGCATAGTTCGACGGGCGAGGTGTGTTCTTTTGCCCAGTGCTTTCAGGTGATTATGAGTTTATTTTGGTCTATTTCTCCGGTTTGAATGATTTCGAAGACTAACAGTGTCTGTCTGCTCCCTACAGAGCAACGGTTCCTGCCGATTTTTGACCGAATATCCTCATTTTTTCCTGTTTTCGCCTTGACGTCTCGGATTATTTTTCCTACCATTGACCGTTCCGGCAACTACGGCGAATAACTCGCGGAAAGCGTGGCGATGGGTGTCGATGGCCTCGCCTGGTGCCAAGGTCCAGCGATCTGCATTGATGCGAGTTCGGTGACCGGGGGTACTGACCCAGCGGTGGGTTTTGGCCATGGTTACAGTGTCTTTGGATGCCGGTTCCATACAAGTCACAGGCCGCGTTTGTGCAAGACGACGGCCATATGGCAGCCCATCATGTTTCAACACGAAGAGGAAATGACTATGGCCGGTGCACCCGAATGGTTCCGTGATGCAGTTTTCTATCAGATCTTCCCCGCGACGTTTCAGGACTCGAACGGCGATGGCATCGGCGACCTGCCCGGTGTGATCTCACGCCTTGACTATCTGGCCGAGCTTGGCGTGACCGGTTTGTGGTTGAGCCCCATCTACGATTCACCGTTCAACGATGCGGGTTACGACGTGCGTGACTTCTACACAGTGGCCGAGCGCTACGGCACCAATGAGGACTTCAGGGAGCTCTGCACCCAGGCCACAGAGCGCGGCATGCGCGTAATCGTGGACTTCGTGCCCGGCCACACGTCCATCGATCACCCGTGGTTTCTTGAGTCGTGTAAGCACGAGAACAACAAATACAGCAACTGGTACATCTGGACCGATGACATGTGGGAGACGCCCAAGCGTGCCGATGGCAGTGATTTCAATAGCCTACGCGGATTTGGTGAGCGCGAGGGAACCGTAGCAACGAACTTCTTCTGGTCACAGCCCAAGCTCAACTTTGGGTACATCAGCCCCGATCCGAAACGGCGCGAACAGCTGCCGACGGATCACCCCGACGTGTGCGCGCTTGCAGAAGAGATGAAGAATGTCATGCGTTTCTGGCTCGACCTGGGGGCGAGCGGGTTCCGTATTGACAGCTGTGGTTCACTGATTCTCGGCGATGCCGATCCGAGCAGCCGGCATATGGTACGCGAGTTCAGACAACTGGTCCAGGATGAATACCCAGATGCGCTGCTTGTGGGCGAGTGGAAATTCAACCCGCAGATCGCCTCTGAGGCCGGTCTGCACGCTACCTTCATGTTGCACAACCAGCGCCCGTTCATGGATCTCTACCCGCTGCCGGGTTGGGAAAATCACGACACCACGCCGTATTTCGATCCGGGGGGTAGGGGTGACTGCCGAGTGTTCATCGAACACTACACCGATATCTACGAAGGACTTGAAGACAAGGGGTTCTGGTGCATGTTCTCTGGCAATCATGACTACCGTCGATTGGCCTGTGACCGTCCCGAGCGACAGGCGCGCTGTATCAATGCGCTCGTGTTGACCATGCCGGGCACACCGTTTATCTATTACGGTAGCGAGACGGGCATGCTTGATCCTGACGGCCTCCCGAGCAAGGAAGGCGCGTATCGCCGCACTGGCTGCCGTACGCCGATGCAATGGGATGACTCGGCGAATGCCGGCTTCAGCACGGCTGCTGCAGAGAATCTCTACCTACCGATCCACCCCGATGCGGATCGGCCCACCGTGGCCAAGCAGGCCCATGATGCCGGCTCGCTGTTGTCCGTGACCAAACGGTTGGTCGCCTTGCACCGAGAGTTACCGCAATTCCGTAGCACCGCACCTTTCGTGGCCTTGCCCGAAGCGGGACCTAAGGTGCTGGTGTTCCTCCGTGGCGAAGCGGGCGATCAGGTGTTGGTCGCCATCAACGCGGGGCCGGAGACGCAGACGGTGACGTTGCCACAGATTTCCAGTGCGGCCGAGACGCTGCTCGATGACGGTGGCGTGCTCGGCGATGGGAAGCTGACCTTGGCAGCACAGAGCTTCATTGTCGTCAAAGTGTAGCACCGGCCTCTGCCGAGGGATGACATCAGACCTTGAAGCGTCCGATCATCTCGTCGAGTTGCTAGTTGATAGATTCGAGCTCAGACGATGCGGACTGCACCACTATGATAAATGTCAAGCTATTTTCTTCTCCTGCTTCAATATTTCTAAAGTCCGATCAAACTGTCCGCGCCGCTTCACTGGGGAGTAAGGCCTGCTGTGAATCGGGCGGTGAAATTATTGGGCTAAGAAAACCGTAAATCGTACTGACCATGAGAGTAATTCAGCGATTATCGGTCTCCATCTCCACCACTTTAAAGGAGTTTGGGAAAAAGTACTATCCATTTTACATGGTGTATAAAATTTTTTATTAATATGTTCTTTTATGTGAAGTGCGAAACTTCCTGAACCATGATTCTTTCGCTTTTCCGAACACCTCAATATCATCCCACTTTTCCGCTCCGCAGATTGAAGCGCAAATTACAATCGTGATAATGTCCAGTAATAGGTGCCGCTTGTTATCTTCACGCGGATCGGGCGGATCTCGAAAATGTTCGAGTATGTTCTTTGACTTCATTATTTTCCTCCCAGCATCGCAGCTGGAAGAATGATTTCATACTAGCCGGCCTAGTGTCTAGTACTAGACATATGTTTACTAGTCAAACTTTAAGTATTATATGCGTTTGCCCTGCATTTCCAATGTCTTGCAAACATTTTCATGGTAATACAGATATGGTTCCCGTACTGATTCCGGTACCACAATCCGGGCGGCACAATTAATCACATACTCGATGTCAGACTGCTCCCGAAATATTCATTGTAGGAGGTCTTTATCAGCGATATCACCTTCATAGAAAATGCGATCAGTCGTAAATTGTCTCTTTCCTTTAATTAGAGAATCGAGTATTACCGGTGTTATTCCATTCTCTACAGCCGCTAAGGTGTTGACTGAGAACTGCCGGGCTCCGGAAATTGTAACTATCTGCTACTCTTCTCCGAAAAAAAGCATTAGAGTTAGACAGCAGTCGTTGTATTTGGTTCCGGGATAAACAGATTCGATGTGGAACGATCCTTTGTTGATATATTCTCCTTGGTTCTCCGGAAAAAGCACAACCTGGGGAGCCGGGGTATTATGCAGAGAGATACTATAGTCCTCACCGTTGTCGAAGGAGAACCGGGCATCTTTGACACGGTTGTTGATGTCGAAATAACGGAGGGGAGCGCCGTTGAATATAACCGCGCCGTCCAGGGTGGTCTCCGAATCGGGAGCCCCGTCAAAGGAGTAGAAGTTGAAGTAAAGTGCTTCGCCGCTTCCGTCGCCGGAATCACCTTCGGACCAGAAACGGTCGAAAAGCCCCTCCTTCAGGTTTTCCGCCGCGTACAAAACCTTACGGCCGCCGATTGTTTCGGTGAGTTCCGAACTTGGTATAATTGTATAGGATTTGATATAGTCATTCGGATTGTCCGAATAAACACCCCGGACTGAGCGTTCCGTATACAAAATGAGGATGCCGTTATTTCCGGCAATCAGAAACTCTTCGGTTTTTCCGGTGTCTTTATTGGTAAGAACCAGAAGATCGGTGAGATCTCCGGGGAAAATATCATACGTACCTGTGTTCACCGGAATCTCATCACCGGTGATTGTTTCCCACCGGTAGGTTCCGTCTTCATTCAGGGAAAAGATTTCATAACCGTACTGCAGCCCGGAAAGCAGATAATAATCGGTACCCACGGGATCAGAATCGGCGGCAACAATACTGCTGATTAGAATGATAAATACTGCTATATAGATTAACTTTTTTTTCATATGAGCCTCAGTCAGTAATTTTACCACACCAGCCTGTTCTTTTCTACCAGTAGAAGATTATAAGAAAATTATAATAGAAAGCCGTACAATTAGGTTATTTATTTCTGGCAATTCGGAAACCGAGACCACAGGACGAGGCTCCGCACCATTCACCGGGTTTGGCATTCTTAAACCGGCCTACTCTGCACATATACACCCGGGAGGTCCAGCTTCCCCCTCTAACGATCCGGTACTGTCCCTCTTCCGGTCCTCGGGGGTCTAATCCGGAAGGCTGGTAAGAACCGCCGTACCAGTCCCACATCCACTCGTCTACGTTTCCGCTCATGTCGTAAATGCCCAGCTCGTTGGGTTTTTTCGTACCGACAGGGTGAGTCATGGTCCCGTCATATTCGGAGGCATTCGGCTGTTGTGAAGCGTTATCTTTATACCATGCAACCTCACCGGGATCATCGCTTCCGCTGTATTTGTTCTTGTCTCGGTACTCATCAGGTCCCATATAACGGGCAGAGTATTCCCATTCCGTGGAAGTCGGGAGCCGGTAACCGTTTTTGGAAAAGTCACAGGAAAAATCAGATAGATCATAACACGGATCGAGCCCTTCCATTTCGGAGAGGAAGTTGCAGAACGCCAGAGCGCCGTACCAGCTCACCGCCAGGGCCGGATAATCGGCGTACTTTGAATCGACCCTGAATGCCCCCTCATTGAACTTTATGTAGCACCAGCGGTTATCCAGGTCGAAACAGGGTTTGCCGGATATTTTTATGCTGAACCGGAGGTCCGTTCCTTCCGGTTTGCTGAATTTGCCGTTCTCCAGGGCCCAGTTGTACACGTCAACAAATTGAATTGCGGTGACCTCATAGGTGCCCATTACAAAGTCACTTACGGCTGCCTGGGAGTATTGTACCGTAAATTCACCCCCAGGAACTTCGGATACAGGCATGAAATCCGATGCTGCAAGATTTTTTGCCAGCAAGATACCGAATAACAATGATATGGTGAATACCGTTTTTCTTTTCATGGTATTAGATTAGTAAAATATACCGTTGATTGCAAATCCGGCAGCAGATACTAAGATTCTTGCTGCCGCTTACCCGGGACGAAGGGCTTTTTACCATGAAGGCAGTAAAATAATCAAGTCATTGGACCTAAAGACTTTGCCAGGGATTTTGCAAGCTGGCCGAAGACAAAGGTGATCAGACTGAAGGCGATAATGGTAATCCATCCTGTAATCGTCGGAGGAACGATGCTCAGTACTTCAGCCATCAGAGGAACATAGACAGCTGCAAGAAGCAGTACAATACAGAGAGCAATTGCACCCCAAACCCAGGTATTCCGGGTAATGTCGTTCCGGAAGAAATTGCTTCCCCGTTCCCTCATGTTGAAAACGTGCCAAATCTGCGTGAAAGCCAAGGTTAGGAAACTAACGGTTACCGCTTCGTTTTCGGTGAAACCCAGGACCTCCCTGGCGTAGATAAGGGAACCCAAAACGGACAGCATTATTACTGTGCTGTAAACCGAAATAATACGCCAGTGTCTGGAACTTATGACCGGTTCCGAAGGGTCCCGGGCTTTGCGGCTCATTACATCGTGTTCGCCCTCGCCCACACCTAACGCCAGGGCGGGAAAAACATTCGTAACAACATTCAAAAAGAGGATCTGCAAGGGTAAAAGGGGCAGGGGGATGGCAAAGAAGGAAGCCAGTCCCACTGTCAGTATCTCGCTTAGGTTGCTGGAGAGCAGATAGATAACGAACTTCCGTATATTTGTAAAGATTATCCTTCCTTCGTTAACTGCAGTTACAATAGAAGAAAACGCGTCATCCTTTAAAACCATGTCGGATGCTTCCCGGGCGACTTCGGTGCCGCGCTGACCCATGGAGACACCTATATCGGCTTTTTTGAGGGCTGGAGCATCGTTCACCCCGTCACCGGTCATTGCCACGATTTCACCGTTGTTTTGATGCAGTTCAATAATGTCCAGTTTCTGTTTCGGATTCACCCGGGAAAATACGGCAGTACGAATTAAATCATCATGTTTTGATTCGTCTCCGAAATATTCATCGATTTCCATACCTTCTAAAATAAGGTTCTCTTTTTCCGAATAGATCCCTACTCGCTTCCCGACTTCTTTCGCTGTTCCCCGCTGGTCGCCGGTAACCATTAATACCCGGATCCCGGCGGCATGGCAGGCTGCAATGGATCCCTCAATGTCCTGCCGGGGCGGGTCCAGGAGACCGACCAGACCCAGATAGGTAAGGTTCTGATATACCTCTTCCATGGAATCCGTTTCCTTTTCAGCGACCGCGATAATCCGCAAACCTGATTCAGCCATTTCAGCATTCTGCTTGATCCAGTTTTTTTTATCGGAATCAGATATTTCCCGTACACCTTCGTCAGTCCGAATGCGGGTGCATTTTCCCAAAACTGCCTCGGGGGCTCCCTTTACTGCGTAGTAAAGGCTTCCGTTCTTTTTGTGGATTGTGCCCATCATCTTTGTATCGGAATCAAAGGCGATCTCCTTCTTCTCAGGTATTTCTTCCAAAAGCTTGGAACGCTCTATGCCGTAGATCCTTCCCGCTGAAAGGAGCGCTACCTCCAGGGGTTCTCCCACCCCGTCATCATCATCCTGGAGCTCCGCGTTGTTGCAGAGAACTCCAACCTTTATCGTGCGTTCTATAAGTTCAGACGGGAACTCCTGTCTCTCCTTCCTATCAGTATTTATTCCGGTCTCTTCAACACCATCCGGGGAGGGAGAATCAATCCTCGTAACGAACATTTTATTTTCGGTTAGAGTACCGGTTTTGTCCGTAGCAATTATGGTCGTAGCTCCCAGTGTCTCCACAGAAGATAACCGGTTAACCAAGGCATTCTTGCGTGCCATCTTATGCATGCCCCTTGCCAAGGCGATGGTAGCCACTATAGGTAGTCCTTCGGGAATTGAGGCCACCACCAGAGCAACTGTGGTTTTTATCATGGTAAGGGGCTCTTTGCCGGCAATTATTCCGGCCGCAGCCATGGCAACGGCTACAGCAAGGGTTACCCAGATCAGTTTTCGCCCCAGCTTGTTAAGCCGTTTCTCCAAGGGGGTACGCTCTTCTTCGGCCTCCTCCACCATACGGGAAATCTCTCCCAACTCGGTATCCATTCCGGTATGTATGATGATTCCCTCTCCGGATCCTCTGGTCACGGCGGTGCCCTTGTAGAGCATACTCTTCCGTTCCGCCAGTTCTGTCTTTTCATCCACCGGATCAACCGTCTTTCTAACCGGCATGGATTCGCCGGTTAAGGCGGATTCATCCGTCTGAAGCTTGTTTGCCTCGAGGATCCGTATATCCGCCGGTATGATGTCTCCGCTTCCGATGATGACGATGTCGCCGGGTACCAGTTTACGGGCGTCTATTTCTTTGATATGACCGTCCCGGCGGACTGTTGCCTTAACACTGCTCAGTTTCTGCAGAGCCTCCATAGACCGTACGGCCCGGAGTTCGGTAAAAAAGCCGATCAATGTGTTCAATATAATCACGGCAATAATGGCGAAACCTTCTATTATTTCCGAAAAGGCGAAGGATAATCCGCCGGCAACTCCAAGGAGAAGGATGATGATACTTTTGAACTGCTCCGTGAGGATCCTAATGGCGCTTTTTTTCTTTTTTTTCCGGATAATATTGGTTCCGTATTGTTCCCGGTTCTTCGGTACCTGACGCCGGTTCAATCCTTCGTTCTGTTCAACCGCAAAATGTTTTAGCGTCTCATCAGGTGTTTTGCTCCAGGCGGCCTTTACAGTTTCTGCTTTTTTCTTCAGCTTCATTCCTTCTCCTTGGTGTGCTGTTGATCTATTATGGTATAAAAATAATATGCAGACCGGAAGAAAGTACAGTCAGTCTGTTGTCTAACGGAATAAAAAGAGAATTCCTCCGATGCGGTTTGAAGGTGATGAAACTATTGACGGAGTAAGATATACTAAAAAAAAAGCAGGAAAGTATGAGACTTGGAGTAGATTTAAAATTTCCTTTCAAAGGTCCGGAAGACTGGGCAGGTACCCTCAAAGCGCGGGGGTTTGACGCGGCCGTTTGGCCCTTCCATCAGCCGGTGGACCGGGAAACAGAAAACGCGTTTAAAACTGCCGCCGCGGATAATGATATTATGTTCGCCGAAGTCGGGATCTGGTGTAATCCTCTCCATCCGGATAAAAAGCAGCGGGAAGAAAAAATCAGAAAAATCTGCAGCGGGTTAGCGTTAGCCGACCGGATAGGGGCCCGGTGCTGCGTGTCCGTAGGAGGTTCCCGAGGTGAATCCTGGATTGGTTGGCATCCCCGGGACCTGAGTGATGAAACTTTTGAGAAGGTAGCTGAAACAGCGCAAAAGATCATCGATACAGTTAAGCCGAAACGGACTTGGTATGTAATTGAAACAATGCCCTGGATGATACCTGATTCTCCCGATGTCTATTTACGTCTCCTTTCGACGGTTGACCGGGAAAGATTCGCCGTTCACCTGGATCCGGTAAATATGATAACCTCCCCCCGCCGCTACTTTGAAAGTACCGCCTTCCTAAAAGAATGCTTTACCAAATTAGGACCCCGCATCCGGAGCTGTCATGCAAAAGATACCCTTCTAGAGCACACATTAACAGCTCACCTTAAAGAGGTGCCTCCCGGAAAAGGAAGCCTCAATTATGAAACATATATCAGTCTGGCCGAATCGGTCGACCCTGAAATGCCGTTTATTATGGAGCATCTTCAACCTGATCAGGTTGATGCCGCGGCCGGTTATATCCGCGGTAAAGCCGCCGGGATTCGGGAGGGGTGAATGCTTCCTGAGTCTGTCTTCCAAGTAGTATTTCCGAAAAAAGAGCAGGCTGTTTTACAACAGACTCCTTTTGACACCACACCGCTCCGGGATGATGAAGCGGCAGGCCCGGTTTTAAGTTCAATCATCAGCACAGGTACTGAATTAGGGATGCAGTATCACGCGCCGGACGGGTTCCCCCACTATCCCGGATACGGTTCGGTGTTTGAGGTATCCGAACTCGGCTCAGCCGTTTCCGGTGTCAAACCGGGAGACCGCCTATTTTGTATCGGTAAACATGCTTCCTACCAACGGTGCGGAGTAGGGGATACGGTCAAGGTTCCGGACGGACTCGATCCGCTTACTGCTGTTATTACCCGGATGTCCGGAATCGGCTGGAGCGCGGTTACCCTCGCGGAGGCCAGGCCGCCCGGACTGGTACTGGTTATCGGACTGGGAATGGTCGGCTACTTAGCGGCACACATCTTCCGCCGCTGCGGGTACAGAGTCGGCGCGGTTGACCCCGATAAGCAGAGGAGGGAGCTGCTCCGGAATCACGCGGAAGCAGTGTTCGAATCGATTCCTGTAGGCGATCCTGTTTGGCAGGACCGGGTTGATTTAGTCATAGACTGCTCAGGTCATGAAGAGGCGGTATACCAGGCCTGCTGTATCGTTAAACCGGGAGGAGAGGTGGCTGCGGCGGGAGTCCCTTGGGAGCCCCGGTCCCAGCGGCTGTGCCGCGATCTGCTTTGGAAGATATTCTGGCGTTATGTTCACTTAAAGAGCGGTTGGGAATGGGAAGTGCCGTGGCATTCTGCTCCATTCCGGAAGGGGAGTTTTAGGCAGAATTGTGCAGAAACAATGGAGTGGATGTCCCGGGGCGACCTTGACGTGAACGGACTGTACCGGACCACTGATCCACGGAATTGTCAACAGGTTTATCAGGAACTCCGTGACCAGCCTGCCGATATCCTCAGTTCGGTTTTCGACTGGTCACTGATCGGAAGCTGAACTTTTTTATGATTTGATACTATAAGCATGTTCTGTCAACTTTTGATCAGGATTTCAGTTTAAAAACAGCAATTCCCGGCGATTACATTCGCAATACAACTGCTCTCCGCGAAAAGGATAGATTATCGCCCATTTCGATTTTCGATAATCAGACCGGAAATATCCGGGAAATCCTTTATGTTTCGGGTAACAAAAGTGCGAGAGAGCTTACACCATTTCAACCTAGTATTAACAATACCAGGCAGCATGGGATTCACTTTTTTTCCCAAAATCAGCCTTCAATTTTTTGGATGCTTCTTCCAGCTTACTTCTCAAATCAACAACCCATCCTGTTTCATTCGGCCATTTTTCATGAATGGAGCGTTTTATCCTGGTATAACTGTATATGTCTGCAAATTTACGGCAAAGATGAAGAATATTCCAGGTATTATCAGGAAAGGGGAAGGACGATTCATATCCTGCTATAAACCGGTTTTTAATTTCCTTCGAGGGAGGTTTCTCTATCTCCGTCATCAGGCAGTGTAGAGACCGTTCGATATCCATGGCGTACCAATGGTAAAGGGAATCATCAAAGTCGATAACACTCACTGTTCCGGTCCGTTCATCATAAAAAATATTGTCCAATTCAAAATCATAGTGAATAAGTCCGTAGGTAGCCGCTTCAACAGAAAACCGGGAAAAATTAGCCTGCAGGTTACCGAGCTCTTCCTTTGCTTCTTTTTCATCCGGTAAGGTCTTGAGGGTTTTACTAATCCAGCTGAATACATCTGTATGGTTCCGTCTTTTTTCACCGGCAGGTTTATACCGTGCGGATAAACTGTGAAGGGTTCCCAAACTTTTTCCGTAGAGAAAAGCGGTTTCAGCTGTAAAATCATCTTCGCTAAGGGGATTGCCCGGTACTGATTGGAATGCGCAGGCGATGTACTGCCCCCAGGGGGTTTCCCGTATAAGTATTTCCTCCCCTTCTTTTGAAGGTGTCGGTTCCGGGGCAGGATATCCCTTGTCACGGAGATATTTTAAAAACTCGAGTTCAGCGTGCATATCTTTATCAATCTTCTCTGATACCGGGGCAAATCTGAGAAAATATAGTTTTCCTTTTTTCTTAAAGGGATAGACGGCGTTCGCGGAAATCCGGAAATGTTTTAGAAGATTAGGACAGGAAGAACAAAACTGCTGAAATACTTATCAATTTTTTCATCAACCACCTCGG
>CAZUAE010000012.1:0-2792 GCA_964618265.1 uncultured Spirochaetales bacterium
CTCCAGCCAGGGCCAGTCGGGCTTCGCATTGCCGGAAAACTGATCGAAAAGTCTGCTCGAAATGATTTCCATAATTCTGCGCACCTCACTGTCACCGGAAAACTTTTTGAGGTAAGAGTGCTGTCCTATCAAGGAGAAAGCGAGTGCCCGGGGTGAGTGAAATTGCTCAACCGCTTTCAAGGCTTCGTTGAAGAGGTTTGTCGCCAATGCCGTCTGTCCGGAATGATCAAGATACAACACGGCCTTGCCGAGGCTCCAGAGAGCTCTTCCGTGGGCATCCTCCGACCCCGTCTCCTCTACCCATCGACGGTCATAGGTCATAAAATTACGAAATCGGCCCTTTTCTGAGTCAAAAGCATATTGCAGAAAACCCAGATAGTTGTTTGTAAGACAGTCCAGGTCACGGCCGCCGGCAAGAGGATATTCTTTTGCCATAGCGGCGACGATTAAGGCTCTGGCGTTATCGTCGGTGCAGTAACCGTGATGCCGATTAGGAACAGTATGGACGGCATGCTGCAGAATACCGGTATCGTCGGTAAGCATTCTCATGTGATCGAGCTTTAGCTCGGGGAGCTGAAAATCAGTAACTGTCTTGACGTTTTCGATGTACGTATGCCTCGGGCGCGGAGAACGCGCGCGATTCATCCTCACCTCGTTAAATACCTTCAAATATTTTTTTGCCACCTCTTTCCATACCGCGTCTCGTGAGAACACATAGGCTCTTTTGCGCATAGCATTTCGGCTGCTGTCGTTGTCCAGTAGTTCGTTAATCTGCAGCGCCAAAACATCGGAATCCTTGAAGGGTACGATAATTCCCCTTCCCTCCGCCAGCATCTCTGTTGCATACCAGTACGGGGTCGAAATAACGGCTTTTCCTGTACCCATTGCGTAGGCGAGAGTCCCGGAGGTGATCTGATCTTCGTCTAAATAGGGGGTAACATATAAATCGGCACAACCGAGGTATTTACACAATTCTTCCTTCTCGACGAAACGATCTTGAAAAATCACCTGTTCCTCGAGATCAAACTGCTGCACCATTTGCTGGAGCTTGATTCGATACTCTTCTCCGAATGTCTTGATTACGTGGGGATGGGTCGCTCCGAGAACTATATACACGATTTCCGGATGTTTTTGCTTAACCGTCGGAAGCGCCTGTAAGACATATTCAATTCCTTTTACCGGAGAAAGGAGACCGAAGGTCAGGATTACCTTTTTCCCTTCCACACCGAATTGATCCTTGTAGTAGTTTGAATCAACAAAGGACATGTCCGGTATTCCGTGATGGATAAAGGCAATTTTTTCTTCCGAAATACCGTATATCTCCTGAAGCATTTCGACGGCTTTGCGGCTCATTACTATCAGTTTGTCCGACAGGGCGGCCAGCTTTAGCATTACCTCGCGGTATTCGGGAGAGGGGGTTTTCAGAACAGTGTGCAGTGTGGTAACCACCGGCATTCGCAGTTCTTCCAGGAGTTTCAATAAGTGGCTTCCGGCGGTTCCGCCGAAAATGCCATACTCGTGCTGCACACAGACAATATCGGTATGATTCACACTTAGAAACTCTGCGGTCGTGCCGTACTCGGATAGTTTATTCTGATTGATTTCAAAGCGAACTTTATCAGGATAAGCATATCCCTCGGCTTTGTCATTCATGGCAACAACCCAGCAGTGTGCAGCCGGTGCTGCTACAGAGATGGCTTCGGCAAGATCGGTGGTAAAAGTTGCGATACCGCACATGCGGGGCAGGTAATTACCAATCAGAGCGATCGATTCGATACCCGCGTGTTCCCTGAACACAGACACCATTCGCCTACCCCCTTGGTTTGTGTGTTATATTCAATGATACACCTTTGCAGACAAGAAGGGAAGCAGATATGCAGAACAGCCCAAACTCGTCCATGACAAGATTTTCTGCGAGAGTCTGTTCAGAATAATTTCCGCAGCAGTCTTTATCTTTTTATTGGTACGTATATGCGTCATCCGCATAACCTCAATACGCCCGGATCTCAGTCCCGCTCAACCGGCCGGGAAGCCCGATCCGGGCAGGATCGGCCATCACACTGACAACCCATATCAGATCCAGGCCGAAGGCCGCGAGTCCGCCGAAAAAGCCCAGGGGCAGCAGCGCCAGCGGAATTCCCGCCATAATCAGAATCCGTGACATGGCACGGAAAATTCCAGCCGGCCCTCCCCGCGGGGCAATACTTATTCGAAGGAGAAGCATCCCTATCGTGCTCCGTTTGCCGATGAAAAACGGTGCTATGTGCAACAGGAATCCTAAAGCTAAAGCAGGATAGAAGACCTCCGGTTCCGTTGGATTAGTCCCGGTGGTTATGAAAAGCTGCGTTGCAAACAGGGTTGCCATTACCCAGGTAAAAAGATCGACGATCAGAGCCGTAAATCTCCGCAGGATTGTAACCTTTCCGGGATCTTGCGGGGCTCTCGGAGGCGGAAAGGGGACCCTATTTGCTGCCGGGATTCCGATAAGCCAGCCGAGAAAACCGCCTGCGGGTTCATCCAGATAGAGGAGCTTGGGATTGTGCAGCATCGCCGCGGACAGCTCCATCCGCATCCGCTGTCCCAGGCTCAAGGAACGTACCGGCTGCGGCAGCAGCTCTCCGATTCCCAGCACCTCGGTTAGATAATCAACGTTTTCCCGGTACGTTTTATCTGAGATCGAGTAAAGGGCTTTGGTATACCGGAGTGATTCTTCCGCCGGGAGGGACCGCCGCAGCCGGGTCCGCTGCCCGAATACCACACCGATCTTCTCCGCCAGTTCCTGGCGTTTCCGG
>CAZUAE010000012.1:2892-65743 GCA_964618265.1 uncultured Spirochaetales bacterium
TTCCGGTGAGGATCTTTACCGTGGTAGACTCTATATCACTTATCAAAAAAGATACAGCTGCCGGTCACCTGCAAGATCAAACCAGTTTCAATTTATAAACCGGCTGGTTTCTTCTATTGTATAAGACGATTTTTAGGTCCCAAGGTTTGGTGAGATTATTCGGCTGATCCCTCAGGAAAAGAAAGCGGGATCTCCCCCCACCGTTCCCCCGGTTTCTCCTCGTCGATATATATCGCGTGGGTGATGTAGCCGTCGCCGCGCTGATGATCCATAAACATATCCAGCACCTTCTTCGCGAACTCCGCTCCCACTTCAGGATTTTCGCACGCGTGACGCTGAACCGCGGGAAGGGCCCACTGCCAGAATCCCCGGTAGACCGGAAGCGCCTCCAGCACGGTTTCACCCCAACGGGGATGGCGGTAGTAATTGTTCCGCACAACCTGCCAGCACTTGTAATACGCCTTCCGGTCCCGTTCCGGTGCCGCCGGCAATTCCGGAAGAGAGCGGAACCAGCTGTTCCAACCCGATTCAAGCACCGGGATTCCCCGGGGCAATCCGGCAGTCTGATCCTGCTCCGCGGCCTTGCAGGCGGAAACCGCTTTTTCACTTGATTCAAGACTGATGCCGAAAGAGAGGGATTCACTCTCTCCTCCGGCCAGAGTAAAGTGATGTGCCAGGAAGAGGTATTGCCCTTCACCCGCTTCTTCCGCGCTTCCGGCACCGAATTTTTCCAGGAATGCTCCGCACCCCTCCGCCCGGAAGGCAGTCCGGAATCCCCCGGCCTTTCCGCAAAGGTAAACCGTGTCATCATCTCCCTTGCCGGAAAAACTAAAGACCAACAGTCCACTGTCCGTCTCTTCTACCGTGCAGTTCCCGTCATCCTTTCTTCCTAAAGATAAACTGAGTACGGTATCCAGGTTCTTGCAGGGATGGGTTATACACTCAAGAGAAATCCGCCAGGAAAAACCGCCTCCGGGGGCTTGGAACAACCGTTCTTTTCCGCGGAGACCGAGGTTGCTGAACCGGAAATCTCTCACCACCGCGCCGGGAAAGCTGATCATATCATCAAAAATGATGCTGTTCCGGGTACTGTTTTTCCCGGCAATATCGGGAAAGCTGAACTCGGCAAACCGGAGAACAAACGCGGGATCTTCGTCGTAAGTGGAAATCATCCTTTTATCGATATACCAATTGAGACCGTCGAACGGTCCCGGGTAAGCAAAGGAAAGCCCCCACAGGTCCTCTTTAATAAGTACCGCTGTCCGCCGGTCAATCCGCGGGTCGAATTTGTCTGCACATTCTGGCCAAATCGATTTCGCTTTTTCTTCCTTAGAAAGATTCACGCTGCCTCCTCAACAATAAAGGAATTCAAATATAATGCGCAGACCTGTTAAATGACCAGGCTGTTGTGCTGATGATACATCTCATCCCGGATCTTCCGGACATCTTCATTGGCCAGATAGTCATCCAGACTCATCATCCGGTCGATCACTCCGGCAGGCGTGAACTCCACAATCCTGTTCGCGATTGTCTGTACAAACTGATGATCATGAGAAGCAAAAAGGATAGCTTCCGGATAATCCATGAGCGCTTTGTTCAAAGCATTGATGGCTTCCAAATCCAGGTGATTGGTAGGCTCGTCAAAGATCAGGGCATTGGCGCCGCTCAGCATCATCTTGGAGAGCATGCACCGTACCTTCTCGCCGCCGGAAAGGACCCGTACACTTTTGAGCGCCTCTTCTCCGGAAAAAAGCATCCGGCCGAGAAAGCCCCGTACGTAGGATATTTCCTCAACGGTACTGTACTGCTTGAGCCAGTCGATCAGGGAAACATCATCCTGAAAATATTCGGCATTATCCTTGGGGAAATACGCGGGAGTAATGGTTGTGCCCCATTCAAAACTTCCTGCATCGGGAGTATCTTTCCCTGCCAGAATTTCAAAGAACGCGGTCTTTGCCTGGTGCATGGGACCTACGAAGGCAATTTTATCACCTCCATTAACCGTCAAAGAAAGGTCCCGCAAAAGCTCTTCCCCATCGGCCGTTTTCCAAAGCCCGGATATTTCCAGGATTTTCTTACCCGACTCCCGTTCCGGTTTAAAATTGACATAGGGGAACTTCCGGGATGTCACCTTAAGGTCCCCCACGGAAAGTTTCTCAATCAGTTTCTGCCGGGAAGTCGCCTGCCGGGCTTTAGCCACATTGGAACTGAACCGCTGGATAAAGGCTTTTAACTCAGCGATTTTCTCTTCCCGGCGTTTCTTCTCGTTTTTCATCTGCTTCCGGATAAGCTCGGAAGATTCATACCAGAAATCATAATTACCGATAAAGAGAGTGATTTTGCCGTAATCGATATCCACGATATGGGTGCACACATTGTTCAGAAAATGCCGGTCATGGGATACGACAACAACCGTATTCCTGAACTGCAGCAGAAATTCTTCAAGCCATGCCACCGATTCCAAATCCAGGTTATTGGTAGGCTCATCCAAAAGCAGGATGTCCGGTTCTCCGAAGAGGGCCTGAGCAAGGAGCACCCGGACTTTCTCCGCCCCGTCAAGCTCTCCCATATTCCGGTCCAAAAGGTCATCAGATATACCCAGCCCGTTGAGGAGCCGGCCCGCTTCAGCCTCCGCTTCCCAGCCGTTCAGTTCGGCGAACTCGGTTTCCAGTTCAGCCGCCCGGATCCCGTCCTTCTCGGTAAACTCTTCCTTACCGTAGACATCATCCCGTTCCGCCCGGACTTCAAAGAGTTTCCGGAAACCCATAATCACCGTATCAATTACCCTATACGCATCAAAAGCGTTCTGATCCTGCCGGAGCACCGCGATACGCTCTCCCGGAGTCAGATGAACATCTCCGGTATCCGATTCAAGTTCACCGCTCAGGATCTTGAGGAAGGTTGATTTTCCGGAGCCGTTAGCTCCGATCACCCCGTAGCAGTTGCCCGGAGTAAATTTTATATTGACATCATTAAAAAGTATCCTTTCTCCAAAAGAAAGGCGCATATCTTGAACACTTATCATGAATGGGTTTCCTTAATTAATTTCTTCGATTTTCGGTTTCCGGCATTTTTTGTGCAGGCGATTCTTTATGCCAGGAAATATCACTTTAGTCAAGGTAAATCGTGCTTCTAATTGCTCATAGGAGGAATTCTTAAAATGAGATTTCCAAGCTTTACATTAGTAGAATTGCCCTTGATAAATGATAGTTCCGGATCATAGCCGCTGATAACTACGGCTATATCTCCTATTAATTATTTTATGTATATTGTTCAACCGTCAAATCAATGTTACGCTTTCCTTCATATGAAACCTAACATCCTTTTCGCCGTCGCCGATGACGCGTCTCACTTCAGTGCCTACGGTCACGAGTTTCTGAACACCCCTGCCTTTGACCGCGCAGCCCGGGAAGGAATCCTCTTTACCGGTGCTTTCACCACCAATCCCAAATGCGCTCCCTCCAGGGCCGGCATCCTCACCGGAAGGCATACCTGGCAGAACCGGGAGAGTTGTCTCCATTGGAACTACTGGCCGGAAAACCTGGAAGTGTATACCGACCTATTAGAGGAGGCAGGATACCACATCGGATATACTGGAAAACCCTGGGGTCCGGGAAACTGGAGCCGATGCGGCCGAACCCGGAACCCTGCAGGACCTGATTACAACACTAATAGGCTGGTGCCGCCGGAAGGAAGCCGAATAGCCGATATCGACTACGCTGCCAACTTCCGGGACTTTCTCGAACGAAACCCCGAAGGAAAACCGTTCCACTTCTGGTACGGCGGAAAAGAA
The DNA here is from genome assembly GCA_964618265.1 of uncultured Spirochaetales bacterium. Lineage (GTDB taxonomy): Bacteria > Spirochaetota > Spirochaetia > CAYLLE01 > CAYLLE01 > CAYLLE01. The sequence goes on from CAZUAE010000012.1 coordinate 6,686, forward strand.
CCCCACCGCCCTTACTCCCCCGGAGAAGGCAGGCGCAACGGGAAACCGCCGGCTCAGGAGATTCCAGTCCCGCCGTACTGGCCGGATGAAAAAAAGGTGCGGGAAGATATAAACGATTACGCCTTCGAAATCGAATGGTTCGACCGGCATCTGGACAGCATGCTCGATATTCTCGAGAAGCGGGGTGAGCTTGAAAACACACTGGTTGTGGTTACCTCCGACAACGGCGCTCCATTTCCCCGGATTAAGGGGCAGATGTATGAAGACGATTTCAGGCTCCCCTTCGCCGTTATGTGGAAAGGCAGGATTAAACCGGGACGCCGGGTAGATGACCTTATCAGCTTTACCGATATAGCTCCCACTTTCTTAGAAGCCGCAGGAGTTACTATACCGGATACGATGGCCGGAAGAAGCCTCTTCGACATCTTTAACTCAGACGGTTCCGGGCGGGTCACAGAAGACCGGCTCCGTGTCTACATGGGCCGTGAGCGGCACGATATGGGAAGGGAGGGAGATTTAGGCTACCCCGTCCGGTGCGTACGGACACCGGAATATCTGTACGTCCGGAACTTCGCCCCGGACCGCTGGCCCGCGGGAAATCCGGAAACCGGATTCACCAACATGGACAGTTCGCCGGTAAAATCCAGGATCCTGGAACTGAACGAAACGGGTGAGAATACCTTTTACTTTGAAAAATGCTTCGGGAAACGGCCGGCGGAAGAACTTTACGATATCATGAGGGATCCCCGCTGTATGGAAAACCTGGCAGAGAAGCCGGAGTACGCCCAGAAAAAGGAAGAGTTGTGGAGTGATTTAAAAAGACTGCTTGAAAAAACCGGGGACCCCCGGATTTTCGGGAAGGGGGATATCTTTGAAACCTACGAATACGTCAATGATGCTCCCCACTCCTGGGCTCATTACCTGGCCGGGGATTGGAAACCTCAGAAATACTAATTAACTATCTGCCCTCTCTGCTGGAACGAGTCTAAAGCGTTTCACTCTCTTTCTCATCTAACCGATGAGAAGGCTTAGGTTGTCAGCTACATTTCCGTCTCCACAGAAAACCGCGCGTCAGGCAATTCGCCTGATTCTTCCACTTCAAAACTCCTCACCCGGGCCGCGGATATCACATCTTCTAAGACCGGAGAGAGCAGGTCCAGATCTTCACCGCTTCCCCGGATAACCACTCCTTCCAGGGGAGCTCCAGCCGAGAGGCCTGAGAGGGTCTTATACTTGTGCAGCGCCGCAAGACAGTCCACCGCGGTCTGAAAACTTTCAGCATGGTCCGGAAGGGGTATATCATTAAGTTCCGCCTCCGAGGGCCATGCAGTTCCATGAATGCTTTCCGCACCGTATTCGGAAGCAAAGGCCCAGGACCACACCTCCTCCGTTATAAAGGGCATCACCGGAGCAATAAGCCGGAGGAGAACAGAGAGCCCTAACCTGAGCGTACCCACGGCGGAACCCCTCTCCTCAGCCGTCCCCTCCCTGGCCCGGGTCTTTGCCAGCTCCAGGTAGGTGTCGGTAAACTTGTGCCAGAAAAAATCCTCCGTCTCCATAAGGGCATGGGCAAAATTATACTCCCTGAAATTTTCAGTCACACCCTGTATTAAGTTCCTCAGCAGGGCTGCAAATCCCCGGTCCAGTTCCGCTGAAATCGAAGTAACCGGTGCATCCTGGGACAGGACGAACTTACCGGCATTATAGATCTTTGTCGCGAGCCGCCTTCCTATCTTTAAGATGTTTTCATCAAAGGCCACGTCAACCCCAAGCCTGGCATTGGATGCCCAGTACCGTACGGCATCGGCGGAATACCGGTCTAAATATTCCACCGGGGTAACTACATTCCCGCGGCTTTTGGACATTTTCTTCCGGTCCGGATCCAGGATCCAGCCGGAAATGGCCACGTTTTCCCAGGGCAGAGAACCTTCATGAAGCAGCGCCTTGGCGATGGTGTAGAAGGCCCAGGTCCGGATGATCTCATGAGCCTGAGGTCTGAGGTCCATGGGAAACAGCTTTCTGTGACGATCAGGATTGTAAATCCATTTAGACCCAATCTGAGGAGTCAGGGAACTGGTAAACCAGGTGTCGAACACATCGGCCTCTCCGGTAAACCCCCCGGGCTTGTCCCGCTGATCTTCCCGGTAACCGCGGGGTGTATCGATCATCGGGTCCGCCGGCAGGGAGTCCTGATCGGCAAGGAGCGGGTTTTCATAATCGGGCGTTCCCGATTCGTCCAGGGGGTACCACACGGGAAATGGTACGCCAAAGTAACGCTGACGGCTTATACACCAGTCAAAAGCCAGGTTTTCCGTCCAGCTTTCATACCGTTTCCCCATGTAAACCGGGTGCCAGTTGATCCGGTTTCCCATATCAAGAAGCTGTTCTTTCTTGTCCAGCAGCCGCACGAACCACTGCCGGGTAGAGATAAACTCGACAGGTTTTTTACCCTTCTCGTAGTATTTTACCGGATGAGTTACCAGCTCCGGCTCTCCTTTAAGGGGCGGTATTCCTTGCCGTATACCTCCGGCGGAATCTTTTAGAAGTTCCGCAATAATTTCCCGGCCGCTCCGGACAGTCTTTCCGGCAATTTCGGAATAATACCGGGAAGCTGTCTCGGGATCCAGGCTTTTCCAAACGTCTTTTCCCCATTCGACCTGCAAAAAGCGCCCCTGCAGCCCGATTATCTGACGGAGGGGCAGTTTCTGCTCCCGCCACCACTCCACATCGGTAACATCACCAAAGGTACACACCATGAGGATACCGGTACCCTTTTCCGGATCGGCTTTATCGGAAGGAAAGACGGGAACCGGAACTCTGAAAAGGGGGGTTACCGCATGTTTGCCGAAGAGGTGCCGGTAACGTTTGTCGTCGGGATGGGCGGTTACACCGACACAGGCAGGAAGCAGCTCAGGCCGGGTGGTGGCGATGGTGAAAGTCTCATCTGTACCCTCAACCCCGAACTCGACGTTATAAAAGGCTCCGCTGTCCTCCCGGTCTTCAAGCTCCGCCTGGGCTACAGCGGTGGAGAAATCAACATCCCACATGGTGGGAGATTCAGTACTGTAGATGTGACCCTTCCGGTAAAGGTCCAGAAAGGAATACTGAGCCAAAGAACGGGCGCGGCTGTCTATAGTGGCATACTCCTCGTCCCAATCGACGGAAAGCCCGGCCCGCTGCCACAGGTTTTTGAAAACCTTTTCATCCTCAGCCGTAAGCCTTTCGCACAGCTCGATGAAGTTCCGGCGGGATACCGGCCGGGCCGGTTTCTTTCTGTCCTTAGCGGAGGCTTCGGCTGCCTGAAGATCCGGATCGTACGGAAGGGAGGGATCGCAGCTTACATGAAAATAGTTCTGGACCCGTCTTTCGGTGGGCAGACCGTTATCGTCCCATCCCATTGGATAAAAAACCTGTTTTCCCGTCATCCGCTGGTACCGTACAATCACATCGGTATGGGTATAGCTGAATACATGACCGATGTGCAGGGAACCGGATACCGTCGGCGGAGGGGTGTCCACCGAGAAAAGTTCCTCCCGGGCTGCCTCGGGGTTATATCGGTATATCTTAAGTTCCTGCCACTTTTTGTGCCAGCGGGTTTCCGCACTTTTGGAATCGAAGTGTTTGGGCAAGTCTTTCGGGTTGATGCTCTTGTAGTTTCCGTTTCCGGGACTCATCAGGTACTCCTTATCTCGTGACGCAAAATTTCGTGTTTTGCTGATTATTGCAGATAATTCCTTATACTAAAAGCCCCTTTACCGGGTAACAAAAAATTAGAGACGCCGAAAAGGATTTTTTCGTAACGACGGCGGCTACATAACGAGCATGAGAAGGCACACCAGGGGACAGCCCTTTGAAAAATGCGGTAACACTATTGATTTTCGCGTAAGGCTTCACTCATTGATAGGCATGATCACATATACTCCCATCTCCAAAGGCGTGTGGGTATAGAAAGGAGACAATTCCCCGTACATCTCAGGGAGTTCCATAGCGGTTACCGGGAGGAGGATATCCTCTCTCGTATACTGCCCGCGGTAGACCGGCGTTCCGAAATAGTTTTCGGCATCCCGGATTTCGAATGCCTGGCCTTCTTCCAATCCCACGCTGCTCAAGTCTACGGGTACTTCCGCCAGCTCAGTCCAGTTGTAGACGACGATATGCCCTCTCCCCTCCTCGTACTTGTTGGGACGGACAAAGACATCAGGACCCGCGGGGGCTCCTTTATGGTAGGTACTGTTTCGATCTGCACCCATGGTTTCCTGCCACCGCTGAAAGTTCATACGGCTGCCGGTGTAATCTCCGGGCTTATAAACGTTAAAAGACATCCAAAAAGCGGGTATTGCAAAATTTGTTTTAAGAAACCGGAAACATCTAGTAGCCATCTACGCGCAGGATGATCTCATATGCCTAATGATGCTGCACTTCGCGGAAGAGGAATCCGCCCGGAAAGCCGAACGTCCGGAAGATCTGGTATCGGCATTGGAGAAGAGTCTTGGAGAATCTAAGGGACGGGGCTGAAAAGCGCAGAAGACTAAAGGTTTTCCTTTAGTCTCGCCACAACTACAGGCATTTCCTGAGCTCTGTTTACAAGCTCCCGCGGGTCTTCCTCTAAATCAAACAGGAGCGGTTCCGGTTCACTTCCGGTAACCAGCTTGTATCTCCCGTCATACACCATCCGCCACTCCCTTAATCCGCTCCGGAGATATTTCCTGTGCTCACGGGTATTCCCCTTAAGAAGGGGAAGGAGAGAACGAGACTCCATCTCCGGAAGGGGCGGTGTATCGGATAACTCTAAAAATGTCGCGGTTAAATCGTGCAAACTGACCAATGCTTCCGACATCTTTCCTTCAACGATACCGGGTCCTGCAATTATCAGGGGAACTCCCGAAGAAGCTTCATACCACACACCTTTTCCCCAGCGGCTATGGTCTCCCAGCATCTCACCATGGTCGCTGGAGTACACAATCAGGGTGTTTTTCAATTCCCCCCGTTCCTCTACAGCCTGGATGAACCTTCCCACCTGCCGGTCGATATTTTCCAGCATGGCTGCATAATGACGGCGGTTCCGCTGATGATCTTCCGATGAATAATCGGTCTGTTCGTTTGCCGCAGGCGGCGGAAAATCAACATCACGCCAGGCATCGTGCATCTTTTGGGTAACATCCATCGGATTATGCGGTCCTGTAAAGTTCACAACCAAATGCCACGGCTGGTTTTCCGGAAACTCCCTTAGGAACGCAAGTCCGTTTTCAGCGATCCAGTTGTCGCAGTAGGCATCTTCCGGAAGAGCGGTTACATAGGCTCCTTTGTACCGCTTTCTTTCGGTATGTTCCTTTTCGTAAATATCCGCTAATCCCCGCTGTTTTAAGAAGTTGAGATACGGACCTTTTGGTTTACCCGCATTACGGTAAGCAGCGCTGCCGTCAAACTTTCCTTCGTTATCAATGCCTTCTGTAAATCCCCATTCGGCAAGAAGACGGGAACCGTCGAGGTACCAGTCCCGCTCTCCCGGAGGAGCGGCCAAATCTTTGTGAAGGTCGAACTTCCCGACTCCGCACACCCGGTAACCGGCATCCCGGAGACGCTGATAATAGGTGGGCTGATCTAAAGGATAGTTTTCTTTATTCGAAGGCACCCCGCATTTTTCATAATCAAGCCCGGAAGCTAAACAAGCCCTGGCGGGAGCACACACGGGTGAAGGCGTATGCGCTTTGGTGAAGGTTACCCCCTTCCGGGACAAGCGGTCGAGATTTGGTGTCCTTAAGGGAAGATCTGTGTTGATACCGAGCCAATCCGGACGGTGTTGATCAGGGAGAAAGAACAGAATGTTAGGTTTTCTCTGCATGATGTAATCCTAGTCTTTATTTTCATGCAGTCTATCCCATTCTATGGGATGATGCAAATCCAGTTCATTCAACCGTATAATATGCTGTACTATTCGGGACATCCCCGCCACGGCAAGGCATCCATTGGTTTAGCGATCTCGGACGACGGTATTTCATTCACCAAAGCGGATTCAAATCCCGGCATATCCAGGGCTATAGCGCCGGAGGCGGTCATACATAACGGTATCCTTTACCTCTTCTATCAGCGTGACGACGCAGGTTTTTTTGAAGTTTACTGCTGTACCAGCGAAGACGGGTATTCCTTCAACCTTGACCGGGGAAAAAAGGTATTTCGGCCCTCCTCGGGAGATGACTTCGATTCGTTCAGTATCTCAACAGTTAGGATTTGGAAAGACGAGGATTTCTTCTACATGATTTACGGGGGATGTGATACCTTTAAGGATTATCCTAACGCTTTCGGACTGGCTAAATCATCAGACCTTATTAATTGGGAGCGTTACCCTGGTAATCCGGTTATGCCAAGGGGAGAAGAAGGGGACTGGGACGAAGGGGCGGTATACCCCGCTGGTAACCTACTGTACGAACGGCGGTTCTCTCGCTGCTTCCTCCAGGACAGCCCGGGCTTTCTCAAGCTGTTCCTCTTTTCCTATAACTGAAATCCAGACGGCCCCTTCCGCTCCGTTTACTCCTCCCGCGGCTGTAAGGACCGATTCAGCACCGGTAAGGATCATGATTGCCTCGAGTTCCGTGATTACTTCTCCGGGAAGGGGCAACATCCGCGGTCCTGAAGATTCCGGGTCATTGAGAAGGTCTGCGATGGCATCGACATCCTCCGTTACCCTTTTTTCGAGTCCCACCGGAACGATCAGTTTAACCCGTCTTCCTGCTATTACCGGGAGGGAAGCTCCTATGGTCCCGGCTTCAGGATGGCCTATCAGGACTCCCGCCTTCTCCTGAAAAAGATTCACACAGTTTGCGCCTTTTAGAATAACATCGCCGCATTTGAGGCTGTCAACTACATCAAAGATGGTTTTTCCCTTCTGCCACTTACCGTCAACTATGATAACATCACCCGGGAACTCTTCCTTACCGGAAGTTATCTTCTTCCCTGCTGGAGGCTGCGTCACACCCCGGAAAAATTTGTCCCGGCTGAATCCTTCGGATTGACCTAACTGTTCTAAAAGCTCCGCGGCAACGTAGCCGTTTGTGGTTCCGGCGAGTACTGCAATTGTGCCGGACTGCATTTTCCGCTGTATATCCGGGTGCTCCATGATGCCCTTCGCGATAAGCTTTTTTCCTGCCGCTGGTGTTACGATAAATTGGAACATGCAAACAACCTCCCTATAACCTAAACGTAATTTCTTATACCAGTTCTTATTTTATAAACCGCGATTATGATTGTACCAGTTTTCCCCGGATCAGAATAGAGCAGCCGGTGGAACGAAAGCAGCTAGTGCTCATTGCTTATCCCTTCGATTGTCCCGGGTTTTCGGAAACTTCCGGACATAGGTTGCCGGGGGGGGGTCTTCCCTTCCCGCCTGAAGAGAAGGCTTTCCTCCGCTCTGGGAAAGGTAACAATATGGCATGGAGTGGTTATAACCGTTATTACCATTGCGTCCTCCGGCGGCTCTTCAAGGACAAAGTCGGCAATAAGCCCTGACTCTTTCTTGATTATTTGGGTAATTTTAACGGAATATCCCCCGCTCGGTTTCTGTCCGGCAAACACCGCCGCCACGGTACGGGGGCTGAAGTCAACAGCAGGAAGCTCAGGCCTCACTATTTCCTCGAAGAAACGGATCATCTGTTTACATCCCGCTCTATGTTGTCTCCAAGGGGAAGGGCTTTTTCGTGCCGCACGATTTTAGAACCGCTCCCGTAAGCGGACGCGACAATATCGCTGAAGTGTTCGTCCAAGGGATGCTCCGCTACAGTACGATTTACGCAGAGCACCCGGTCGGTTATATCACTCACAAAACTGGTATCGTGGGTAACCAATATAATAGTGAGCTTATCGCTTAGCCCTTTTAATAGTTCATGGATATGTTTTCCCGCAGCAGGATCGATGTTAGCAGTAGGTTCATCTAAAAGAAGTATTTCCATATTGGTCACCAACGCCCGGGCTATGAGCATCCTCTGGGTCTGTCCGCCGGATAAATTACTGAAATGTGTATCTTTTTTGTTTAAAAGTCCTACCTCCTCCAGGGCCTTCTCCACCTTCTAATGTAATGCCTTTTTCACTTCCCGAGCAATCTTCTTTAAGTTTTCTATATAATCGGGATTGAGCGGATTGAGTTTTACCACAACACCGTCAATTGCATCGGCAATCGTCTCTGCACTTTTCTGGGGAAATTCAGGCTGTACAAAAACTACCTTCACAATACCGAAACATTTTTGTATTGTCCGGTTTCCTCTTCCGCCTCCCGGGAACATCCGGAAATCAGAAAAATACCCAACATTACGATACCGAAAATCTTTTTCATGCGTACCTCCATCTTTGCGAATGATTCGCAAATAATATAATACGAAAGAAAAAATAGTCTACGTCATATAAAATGAGAATTCCATATTTCTCCATCGAAACTCTTGCATGTTGATCCTAAAGAGACTACATTTCTTGTCGTGAAACAACTTATTTTGTTGCTTATCCTTGTTATTATGATTCCATCAGTTTATGCATCCGCTGAATCCGTAAAGTTAACGTATAAAGAAAAACACTTCGATATAAACCAGGGACTTATGTACTACCTGGATGCTCACAGCGAGTTTTCCGCCTCGGAAGTCTACCAAATGCGTAATGAATTCAGCAGATTTACCGGTGGATCAGTACAAATTCCCCGGGACGGAGTAATGTGGTTCCTCCTACGCCTCGAGAATATAACCGGTAAAGAATACTGGATCCTCCAAAATGCTATGAATGTGGAACTGATGGAACTATTTGCCCGGGAAAATAATCAGTGGACCCTCGTTCAGAAATCAGGGAATTTAGTTCCTTTCCGCGACAGGACACTGTATACCCGGCTTCCGGCCTTCGAAGTCCGGATACCTTCCGGAGAAGAAAAAACACTGCTTATTCGGCTCTTCGATTATCAGTCCTCCAGTGTACAGTTGAGTATTGCCGATGCGGGAAATTTCAGCAGAACGCGCGACCGGAAAACATTTCTTCTGGGCCTGGCCTTCGGTTTTTTTGCAGCCCTAATCATTTACAACCTATTCGTGTTCGTATTTACCGGAGACCGCACTTATCTGTTTTACTCGCTGTATATGACTGCGTTCTTCTTTAATCAATCCGCCCAGGAAAGACTATTCTCGCAGTTCATCCAGCCTAACCAGCCCTACGGCTTCTTCTGGTTCATCCTGTTCGGCAGCGCCACAGCAGTGCTGGGTATCCAGTTTTTTAGAAGCTTTATCGGTACAAAAAAGAAAATGCCCCGGCTGGACCTTTTGATGCGGGTCACCGGTATCGGCCTGATTTTTTTGAGTATATCAGCTTTTTTCTACTCCGGTCCGCTTTCCGCGGATATCCTCAACTTGTTGAGTCTTCTTACCATGGGATTGATTTTTACCGCCCTTATCATACGGATAATAAAGAAAGATATCCTTGCACTGGTATGTTTTTTGGGATCATTACTGTATCTATCAGGCACGGCTGCAGAAATAGTAACCACTTTCTTTCCCACAAGGGTTACGCCTTTTATACTCCACGCGCAGTTATTCGGCGCGCTAGCTCAGGTCCTGTTCTTAGGGTTCGCAGTTGGTGCAAATACGCACCGGCTGCGAAAACAGAATGACCGGATACAGAGGCGTTTCCGGGAAGATTTGGAACGGCGCGTTTTTGAACGTACCCGGGAATTGGAAAAAGCGAATAAAAAACTTGCCCTGCACGCTATAACCGATGCGTTAACAGGTCTCTATAATAGAGGAGAGTTAGACAGGCGGATGAAGGAACTGAATAACTACCTTACAAGAAAAGATTCCAGTGAGGATTCATACGTTATTTCCGCAGCTTATCTGGATCTTGATAACTTCAAGCACTATAATGACACCCGGGGACACGATTTTGGAGACCAAATCCTCATTCGAACAGCAGAAATACTCCGTCACCAGATAAGGGGGTATGATCTTCTGTTCCGTATTGGAGGTGATGAGTTCCTCATCATTATGCCGGAAACAGATATTGAAGAAGCCGGGGGAATTCTTGAAAGGATCCGTTCGTCCGTGGTATCGGAAACAACCGAAAACGGCATTTTATCCGTATCCATCGGCGCTGCCTCTACAAAGAATTCTGCAATTGACACAATGGAAGACCTGGTTAAAACAGCGGACCGGGCATTACTTCGTTCTAAAGAAGAGGGAAAGAACCGCATCTGCTTTATTTAAGAAAGGAAATGTTTCCACTCCGCATGTAGAAAAATCATGACGCTTCCGCTAAACTTAAAGTATGAGGAGCAGCAGTACTTCCCGGGCTGATTGGTCCAAGCAATACGACCTTCTTATCGCGCAAAGTCCAGCAGTGATGTTTATCATTGAAATTGATAAACAGAAAAAGACACATATTAGCTTTATAAGCGGGAATATGAAGCAGGTACTGGGATATGAACCTGATTATTTTTACCCTGGTGTAGAAAGAGTAATTGAAAAAACCCATCACTTAGATAAAACCAAAGTAGAAGATTTCTTTCTGCATCTTGGGGAAGACGGTGAAACGTCGGAATTGGAATACCGATTCCAGGATGCGGCAGGTAATATCCGTTGGCTGCACGATAAAAGGCGGTTCACCATAAATGATGACGGTATTATCCGGGTAATCGGCTCTTTTTATGATATTACAGAACAGAAACGCAATGAAGAGAGAATGAATCTTGCCATTGAAGGAACAAATAGTGCTCTGTGGGATTGGAATATAAGGACCGGAGAAGTTGTGATAAACGACCGATGGGCCCAAATGATCGGTTATACCCTAAATGAACTCCTTCCCGCTACCATCGAGACCTGGTTCCGGTTTGCCCACCCTGAAGACCTTACTAAATCAAATGCCCTTATTGAAAAACATATCCGCGGCGAAATTGATTTTTACGACATTGAATTACGGATGCGGCACAAAGACGGGCATTGGATTTGGGTTCACGACCGCGGTAAATTGGTTGAACATACCCTGGACGGAAAACCCTTACGGATGACCGGCACGCATTCAGACATTACCAAACGTAAGGAAGCCGAGCGAAAACGGCAAATCGAAGAAGACAAGCTCAGAAGCATAATTCAGACATCCCTGGATGGATTTTTCAGCGTGGACACGCAGGGGAAGATTATAGATGCTAACGAATCCTACTGTTTGATGACCGGGTACTCAGTGGAAGAACTCACTACTATGTCCCTCGAAGATGTCGAAGCATTGGAAAAGCCGGAGGAAACAGCTTCACATATCCAAAAAATTATTAAAACAGGGTTCGACCGGTTCAAAACAAAACACCGAACAAAAGCCGGAACTATTATTGATCTCGAGGTTAGTGTTACCTTTCTTTCCACTCCGGAGACAAGCTTTTTTGTCTCCTTTGTGCGTGATATAACGGAACAGCTTAAAGCGGAACAGGAACTCAAGGAGTATTCCATACGGGACCCCCTTACAAATGTTTACAACCGAAGGCATCTCATGGAACGGCTTAACGAGATGGTTCATAAATTCCACAGGACTGGAGATTCCTTTTCCCTGGCTATGATGGATATTGATTTTTTCAAAAAAGTAAATGACAAATTCGGACATGTAGCCGGTGACTTTCTCCTTAAGGAATTCGCGGACTTAATACAAAACCGAATCCGGGAGTATGACATCCTCGGGAGGTACGGGGGTGAAGAATTCCTTGTCCTTTTCTGCGGAATCGGCAGCAGACAGGCGCATTCCACGGTAGAACGGATCTTAAATGAGGTAAGAAACAGAGAGTTCATCTATGAAAAAAAATCGATACACTTCACCTTTAGCTGCGGCATAACCCAATCGGGTGAACTCATCGGGCAATCAGATAAGAATATACCCGGCATTAACAGTATCATAGAGATAGCTGACCGTAGACTGTACAAAGCAAAACAAACCGGAAGAAACCGGATCCTCTCAGCGGACTGAGACGAAGAGAGTCTGTTCCAAGGATTGTACCAATCCGTCAGTTGGATTATATATAGGTCCTATGTCCGATATTCTCAGTATCCCGCCGTTTCCATAACTTCAATAGGTGCGGCGATACTCTCGCTGATATGCACCGTTGTATCCATAAGCTGCAGGACCGAACCGGGAACATACGGAGTGACGGGTCCGTGCGTAATCAGCCTGGAAGTCATCCGCTGCCAGCTTGAAAATGATCCTCCCGTTGTAAGCCCGTGACTCTCGAGCCGCTCCCGGGCATTAATGACATCAAGAGGGCCTATGGTGGCTGCCTTCGGCGGAACCCAGCTTAAATCTCCGCTCTGACCGAACACACCGTGAAGAGAGTTTTGGGCAATCGTCAAAGGATGTATCGTCAGCACTTGGGCGGGCTGCTGGAAATATTCGTCCGAAAGATCCTTGATGATATACTCTTTCCCGGGTTCATATTCGGGAATCAGCTCCGGACACGGATCGATAAAGGCAATATGTCCGGCCCAGCCGGGACCTGAGTATACAACATCGGCTCCTCCGTCTCCAGCTTCAGAAATTAATTTTGAATAGTCGCAAATATTTTCTGTGGTGGGATAGATAACATTTTTCTCAGGAGGCCGTAACTCGGGCTTTATTTTATTTATAAAATACTTGAGAAATGAATAGGTAAATCCGGAACGGTATGTTTTCGGGGCCACATTACCGTCTTCATCTGCCCACTCATCCATGGTAACGGGAAAAAAATTCCGGCAATTTACCCCGCAATAGTTAATAAGATCAGCAAGAGGTTCATAAAAGTTAGGGGCAGGATTGCCGAAAATCGCGACAAACCTTTTATTGTCCCTGTCGGACTCCTGTATTCTGCTGAAAGCATGACCGAATCTGAACATTGCCGGATTTTTGCTGATCCGGATTTTAAAGTTCCTGTTCGGGTGCTTGGTAAGCTCCTCACCGGATAATTGCCTGACCTTATCCAATACCTTTTTATCCCGAAAGGGAATCCATTCCGCAGGCGTAAAACTGAATTTGCTCATAAAAAATCTCCTTTCTGCTTTTAATGCAGCTATAACTTTTTCCACAACCCGGGATTAAGAATATCTTCCGGCACATCTTTAAACGTTTTCCGTACTTCATCTATTACATCATTTCCGATGTTTTTCCGCATGAATATCGACAGGTTTTCTTCAAATTGCTCCGGTGAATCCAACCCTAAAATTGTCGAGGTTATTCCCGGATGAGAAAAAACATACCCCAATACCAGTTCCTTTAAACTGCACTTGTGCCTTATTACAAACTCATCCAGACGCTTGCGGTAGGGATGAGCCTGCGGAAGTTTGCGGATAACATCATCCTCTGACATTACCAAAAGCCCCTGCAGATAGGTACTCCTGTTTACTATCATGACCTTCCGGGATGCCGCCTTATCGAATATACCGGCGGAATCCCACCGCCAATCGAAAAGATTATAAGGAATCTGTATAATCTCCATCCGGCTGTCCCGAACGGCTGTTTCCGCCTCTATCGGGCCTCCGCCGATAGAAACTCCTATATGCCGCAGAAATCCCCGGTCCTGTTTCTCCTTGATGTACTCCCAGAGTATTCCGCCGTTATAATTGTAATAATCCAGCTTATGAAGCATATAATAAGGGATAGCTTCCAGCCGGAGTGCTTCCATGCTTCCTTCAAAAGATTTTTTTGCAGCCTCCATTACCGCTTTCTCCGAAAGCTCAGGCCAGTTCCGGGGAAGATCGAGCTTTGTGCAGACTAAAAAATCCGATTGTGCCTTAAGCTCCCCAATTGCTTTCCCCAGGACTTCCTCGCTGGTTCCGTAACCCCGGGAGGTATCAAGGAAATTTACCCCCATCTCCCGGGCCCTGGAAAGGATGGTTACCACTTCTCCATAAGAAACTTGCCCTTTGGGATTATTGATTCCGTAATCAGTTCCGAACTGGACCGTGCCTATCCCTAACCGTGATATCATTCCTATTCCTTCCCTATCCGAAATACTGGGGGATATGCCCCCCTGAATCGGGTTCTTCCGGAATCACGATCCATCGGGCGTCATAAAGATTACCCTCGGCATCCACGAGCCGGCCGTCGGCAAGCATGTACTGATTCGGAGTAGTTGGTTTTACACCGGAAGTTACTTCCCGGCGCCGCGGTCTATCTGCAGCGAGTCTGCGGTGGACCTCCTCCCAGCTGAAGTTCCGGTAGAGCTTATCCCGCATCTTCTTTATCCGTTCCTGCTGGTCCGGTTCATCCGCCAGGTTGCACCGCTCCTCCGAATCTTCACGGATGTCAAACAGCAGGGCACCCCCCTTCTCTACTTCAGCGTACTTCCACCGTTCTTCCCGGATAACCCGCATTGCCATGTGGGGCAGCTTTTCCTTCTCCTCATCTTCCGGGTCCCACCAAATTCCGTACTGAAAATAACTGGAAGCAGCAAAAGCTCTCGGCCGGACGTTATCAGGATCCTTGAGAACCGGACTCACATCAACACCGTCCAGACCTTCAGGTACGGAAAGCCCTGCAAGGGCGCACATGGTGGGATACAAATCGATGGTGGATACCGGGGCGGAAGTCCTCCTTCCTCCCGCTATACCGGGTCCTGATATAAGCAGAGGCACACTTATAGAAGGTTCATAGTACAGCTTCTTTCCCCATATTCCATGCCGTCCCAGCATTTCACCGTGATCTGCCGTGTAAATGATGTAGGTATTTTTTAAAAGACCATCAGCTTCAAGTCCGTTAAGCAGTTCTCCGATACAGTCGTCGAGGTAATCAACACAAGCGTAGTAAGCCTCATATCCTGCCTGCTCTTCTTCGTACGTCATCCGTTTGGAAAAATTTTCCACAAAACGCCGCGCGTAAGGTTCGTAATTCTTCCGTTCCTCCGGCTCAGGAGGTTTCTCCACGGGCGGGAGCTTACCCTTGTACCGCCGGATATACCGGCCCGGAGCTGTTAATGGGCTGTGGGGCCTGGTAAAGGAGGCACAGAGAAACCAGGGAACTTCCGGTTCCTCATCCGTATGTTCCCGGATAAAAGAAAGCGACTCCCGGGCAACCACAAAATCCTGAAGCATGGTCTCCGGAATCTCCGTAACCCCTGCACTCCGTACATTGGCATATCCCGGAAACATTTTTATGGGGTCCGGCTGATGCCCTACTCCGTGGCGAAGATCACCGTAAGGACGGTACTGAAAACCGGCCATCTGATTTTTCCCCCCTAGGTGCATCTTTCCCACAAGACAGGTCCGGTAACCGTTGTTAGAAAAATGCCCGGGCCAGGTAAGGTGTTCAGAGAAAACGGGCCAATGGTTCGTATAGGCTGAACAGTTATGGGCTTCCTTACCGGTAAGCATGCAGATCCGTGCGGGGGTGCAGATCGGACTCGGAGAAACTGCGGTATCGAAGATTACCGATTGATCGGCAAGGCCGTCCAGGTGAGGTGTCTGTACCCAGGGATCCCCTTCATAGCCGGTTATTTTTTTATAGTGCTGATCGCTTAAGAGCCAGAGTATGTTGGGCTTATCTGCCATGGGTCTATTCCTTTTGGTATCCACACTGCCGAATAACGGCAGCTAAAATAAGTAATATTATTATAACAGCATCTCTCAAAACAGGAGTAAATCGGAATAATTGTAGTTTGCCATTGCGGGGGTGTCAAGGAAGCAAAAACTTCATTGTTATAATCAATTAAAGCGGCCGCGTTTTTCACTTAAAAGAAGACTTTTCAGATAATTAGGTCCGGCTACTTCCAGCCATTTCCTTTCAAAGGAAGGGTTATCCACGATCTGTGCCAAGGAAGCCAGAACCTTCAGATGCAGAGTCCTTTGAGATTTGGAACCGATGAGAAAAAATACTGCTTTTACAGCCGGCCGGTCATCGGAAAAAAAGATCCCTTCCCTGCAGCGTACAACGGCAAGGTGAAAATTACCATTTGCTGAGTCCCTATCGACTATGATATATAGAATAAAGACCGAGAGATTTTCTAAGCGCCATAGCTCAATAAATCTACTTCTTATATATATGTAAGGTCAATATGATTGATACAGCTGATGGAGAAAACGTGATATTCGGTATTCTATGAAAAGAATAATCATTGTGCTATCATAAAATCACATAAAAGTAATTCCAGCTTTATAAGGAGCCGGCAATGGAAAAACCGAATGTTTTAACAATATGTGTTGACCACTGGCCGGGGCTGCTTATGGGAACGGCGGGACACCCCGTTATCATCACCCCGACCTTGAACACCATGGCGGAGAACGGCACCCACTTTACCCAGGCCTATTCATCAACACCAACCTGTATACCCGCAAGACGGGAACTGATGACAGGGACTACCGCAAAGAAACACGGCGACAGAATATTCAGCGAGAAACTGCGGATGGACTCGAATCTTCCCACCATGCCGGACACATTCCGGAAAGCGGGTTATAAAGCTTATGCAGTCGGGAAGCTTCACGTGTATCCGCAGCGGGACAGAATCGGTTTTGACGATGCCCGGATCCATGAAGAAGGAAGACATCACCTGGGAAATGTAAAAGATGATTTTGAATTGTACCTGGAAAGACAGGGGCTGCCGGGACACGAACTTACCCATGCCATGGGAAATAATCAGTACCCGGTCCGGCCGTGGCACCTGGAAGAAAAGCATCATCCTACAAACTGGACAACCCGGGAAATGTGCCGGCAGATTAAGCGGAGAGATCCCACAAGACCTCATTTCTGGTACTGCTCCTACGCTGCTCCACATCCTCCGTTAACACCCCCCAAGGAATATTTCCAGCTGTACCGGGAAATGGATATCGATCAACGGTTTATAGGGAAATGGGCTGAAAATTTTGATTCTCTCCCCTACGCCCTTAAACATCATACCCGGAAATTCCCTCTTATCGATGAAAAAGAAATCGATCTAGCCCGGAAAGCATTCTATGCGCAATGCACCTATATCGACCACCAGATTCGGCTCCTCATAGGAACCCTCCGGGAAGAGGGCCTCCTGGATAACACCATTCTGGTTTTTACCGGAGACCATGGCGATATGCTGGGTAATCACAACATGTGGGCAAAACCTCCGATGATGGAATACTCAGTAAAGGTACCGATGATTATTTCCGTCCCTCCGTGTATCGATCCGGAAGGGAAAACGGTAGGAAAAGAAAACAGGTTCTCCGCTTTGAGGGATATCATGCCGACGTTACTGGATCTCTGCGATATTCCAATACCGGAAACCGTAGAAGGACAGTCCCTTTTCTCGGACCCTCCCCGGGAAAGTATTTATTGTGAACACTACGAAGACGAACGGGCAATCCGCATGGTACGTAAGGACTCCTGCAAACTGATTTGGTATCCGGTGGGAAACCGTTTTCATCTATTCGACCTGGAAAAAGATCCTAAGGAAATGGAAGATCTTTCGGAAAATCCGTCTTATACAGAAGTAAGGAAAGATTTGGAAAAAATTCTGATGGATGAGCTCTACGGCTCCGATGCAGCGTGGGTAAAGGACGGAAAACTCACCGGGGAGCCGGACAAAGAATTTAAACTGCGGAGAGACCGCGGGCTTCTATCTCAGAGGGGCTGGCGCTGAGGGAGTAAAAGCTCCCGCGGATATAGTCTCACCGGTACGTTTCAATTTTCCGAGCCAGCAGTTCAATTTCTTTTTCGTCAGCTACATCCACTGAAAGGTACACCCCCTGGGTTCCTAAAGTGTCGAGTATCCGCTCCGCGTCATCTATAGTAACTCCTATAATCTGTACCGATTTTCCCGCATCCAGGATCTTTTTATACATCCCGTACCATCTGGGATGACCGCCCGGTTCGATGCCCGACTGGGGTGTCCATTCCACAGCATCAAGAGCTTCTATTGCTAAAAGCGAATCTAAATGACAAATACATTGTGTTCCGTCTAAATGATACATGGAATTGTCCAGCCACCGGCATTGTTCGGTTAAAGCAGGGACAACAAAACGATTGAACATGTCGGGGGAAAACATGGCACTGGCATCACATTGGACTTTTGCCGTCTTTCCGGGACCCCACAGGTGAAAGGCGGAAAAGGCGGAAGAACCATCGTCAAGTTTGATAATATCGTAGATCCGGTTGTAAGCCTCAAACCAAACCTGGTTTATTTCATCTACTTTCTGACAGACCCACCCGGGCCGTTCAATCATATCGATCATCAAAGTCTGATTATCCCTTAGTGCCCCGAGGATATCTATATTCTCCACCAAATCGGGACATCCGACGATAAATTTTCCCTCGGCGTATTTCCGCACAAGTTCAAGCAGCTTCCGGGTTAGGATCCACCATTTATTATTTTCATCAAACCGAATAGGAGGAAGTTCTTCCGGATGTTCTATATCCCTGATGGAAGGGTTAAACCAGACCGTGCGTTCAGTGAAGCCGGGTTCTGAACCGATAAATGTAGCTAACGAACCGGGACCCATATCTGTGCCGGCAATGGGCAGACAATCGAAGGGATGCAGAGTTTCTTTCAAGCGCCGGTCCAGGATTTCCGCACGGTACTCATAATTAGTATACCATTCTTCCGGTGATACCGGCTCAGGCATTGGATTTTTCTCCGATTTAGGAACTCCTCCCGATGGTGCTACAACAAATCCCTTTTGATTCCACCACGCGTTAAAATTTTTTTTTGCCTCATCAAAATTCGGTTTCAGCTGTAATTCACTCATGTGTACCTTTAAGCTGTAACGGAAATTACAGTGCCATTTCCAGACCCAGCTCCTCCTGCATTATATTGATATTTTTCCTAAGCTCTTCGTTTACTGGAACTCCTTTGTCTCGGATTTCCTGTTCGTCTATATATTCCTTTTCCCCAGCAACATAGACCTGGTCAGCTCCTGGAACCTTTTCCGTTTCTCTAAGACGATTGAGAATTTCTGTGGTTATCCGCTTGAACTCTTCAGCATCGGTGTAGTGCCCTATATTCATGGCCAGGAAAAAATGTCCTAACCGGTACGGAACCCGCTTGCCGCTTTTCCATCCGCTTAGGCCGTGGAGAAAGGATCCACCCTGAAGGGCAGCACTCAAAATTTCTACCATAACTGCAAGACCATATCCCTTGTGACCACCGAGAACTTCCCCCGCTCCGCCCAAAGGTAACAGAGAAGCTTTTTTATCGAGTAAATCTTTAAGCAGTTTAGCAGTATCCGTGTGGGGCTGCCCTTGTCGATTAATTGCCCAGCCCGACGGAGTATCCTTTCCCTCCCGGTCTAAAACTTCTATTTTTCCCCGCTGAGAAATGGAGGTGGCGGCATCATAGAGGAAGGGAAACGGTAAATTTGTGGGAGCCCCGAAGCAAATAGGATTTGTTCCAAGCATAGATTCTACACTGTGGGTTGGAGCGATGGAAGGCCGGGCATTTGTAAAAGCCATCCCTATCATGTCCTCCCGTACCGCCATTTTTGCATAGTAACCGCAAATTCCAAAATGGGTAGAATTACGAACGGCCACAGTACCAAGACCGTACCGCTTAGCCTTATCCATAGCGTTACGCATCGCCTTGTGTCCGATGACATGCCCCATCCCGTGATTCCCGTCCCATACCGCGGCAGCAGCCCGGTCGGTAATCACATCGATCCGGGTTTCAGGCTTCTGGATTCCCGCTTTAACTCTGTCGTAGTACATCTTGAGCCGTCCGATACCGTGGGATTCTATACCGTGAAGATCTGAGAGAATCAGTACCTCAGAACAGATCTCCGCATCATCCTTTGGTACTCCCAGTTTACAGAATACCGCTTTCATAAAATCCTGTAATTTTTCGACGGGTATACGGTCGGTTGACAACATGGTGCTTCTCCTGAAAGGGTGTTTGTATCCTTACTATAACAGGAGGGAAAGTTTTTGAAAATAGGTAGAATACCGCCGGCTGCTACGGACTGATTACCGACATGGCCCCGTCTTCAAAGAGCTTAAGCCACAGGGGCTCGAGGCCGGTGCAGTCGAAGGATAGGGTAACATAGGTTCCGTCTACGGTTACCCTGCTGGAGTATTCGATGTTCTCTGCCATAAATTTTCGCTTAAAGGCCTCCCCGATAAAGCTTGCGTCGTCGGCAACATCATCAACTCCGCTGGAATCTTTGCTTTTAAAAATTATTTTTCCCTTGATGGTATTGGATTCCACTACATCAAAAGATGAACCGATCCACTCCAGCGAATCGGCGGAGAGAAGGAGGGTCAATCTCCACTTGTCCTGCAGGGGGTCAAGGAACTCCGCAAATTGACCGCTGCTGTTGCTGCCGAAGAGAATCACATCCTCGTCCGCGGAGAGTTTCCCTGCGGCGTCTTTATATTGACTGTTCTCAGTAAAGGCATCTTCTCCTATTGCCTTTTCAATTGCCGTGACAGAAGTTCCGATCAAAACATAATTCCCAACTGCCGCAACGGCATTGTACTCCGCGGGAACATCATTATAATATATCGTATGGGATTGGTATTTCTGCTTAAGAATATCCGATGATGTTCTTGTCTGTATCACCTTTTTCAAATTGGTAAGTTCAAACCCATTTGCGGCATTTATTGCCAATAAAAGTTCTCTGCCTCCTCCGGGTTGTGACGGGAGAATGGATACACCCATGGTATCAAACTGAATGGTCCGTACAAATTTTCTTAATGAGCTTTCTCTATCGCTGTTTTTCCAGGAGTTCAGCAGCCAGTTTACTCCGTCATCAGAAGAAATCTCCCGCAGCTTAAGGGACACGATACCGCTTTCAGGAAGATATTCAGACTCGCTGAAAATTGATAAGGACAGAACAAGACTCAACATTAAAACAAGGATTACACTTTTTTTCATCATCATTCTCCGGATATATTAAAAGATTGATAAAGAGCCGGACGGTAATTTTCCAGATAAAAACTCCAATCGACACTTTCTTTATTAATGTCGACGTTCCCCTTCATGGTGATATCGAAGGATTTTACAATTCGCCGCATGGCCCCATAGAGAAACCGCACGTCCGATTTAATCTGATCAATCTCCGCCGCATCGTTGCTGTGAAAGCGCGCGTTTATATCGATTTGTTCCATCTCAAAGAACCCTTCTCCCTCGATCTTTTCTACCGCATCTATACTGGGAAAGGCGGAAAAGGAAAAGTCTTCTTCGATCTTTTTAACCAGCGGAGACAGACCGCCGTCGGAGTTGCTCAAAGAGAGGTGGATATCTCCCGGGGTATCCTCTATAAAGGTTAAATAGTCCTCCCACACCGCCGTTCTATCTTCAGAGGCTTTATCGGTAAACACTGAGGATATCAAATCAGGATTATTACTCACCAGGATAGTATTCCCTACGAAGATCCGAGCGGCAGGATTAAGTTCAGAGGCAGAAGACTCGGCATAGACCATCTTTCTTAAACCGAAACGTTCCGCTTCCAATCTCTTCCCGTTAAAAAGGACATCGTTTATAGGACCACCGGCAAAGGCCAGCAGTTTACTGATTCTTCCTAAACTCACAAAGGCCATGTATTCAGGCTTCGTCGATGCCGGATTCTGTACGTATACCACTACGACCCTTTTTGGAATAAGTCCATTGTAAAAGGTTGTTATGAGGTTCTTTTTTACGGAACTCATACCGGAAGTTTTTATTTTAGTTTTAACATCGGTAAGAATTTTTTCCACTGCCGGATTCTCACGGTCTATGTTGATGACAATTACTCCAGCGGTATTGTCAGGAAAATAACGGGTGATAGCAGTATTTTTTACCGGGAGCAGAAGCCAAACCACTAACACCAGGATTACCGAGGAAATTCCGATTAAAATCCAGCCAATTGGTTTTATCCGTTTCATATTTTTTTTCGATACATCAGATACATCACAATAGTATTTCTTAAGGGTAGAATCAAGGGGGCAAGTCATGCAGAGATTAGTTCGTGGGAGCGGGAAGTATCGGTCCACTACATCAGCTGGTATTAAATGGCCGCTTTATTCCCGGCATCTAATTATAACCCAGATTTTTGCCGAAAAAAAAGTATGCCCATCCGCCGGGAAACACTTCATTCATACCTCTATTTATTAAAGTGGATTTCCATCGCCGTAATTTCAGGAATCTTAAGTAGTACAGTGGTTGAGGGATTTCTGTCCATTCATATTCTGATTACCTCGGGATTTGTCACACTTAAACTCCCCCTTTTTATATGGCCTGCCGCAGGCGCAATATTAACCACAGGTGTTATTTACCGTCTCTCCTGGGCAGCATCGGGGGAAGGTATTCCAGCATATATAGCCGGTTTGAACCGGCGGAGGGCCCGCTTTTCTCTGAAAGTTACTGTAACCAAGTTCTTGGCAAGCATATCCACCCTGTCCACATTCGGGAACGGCGGTGTCGTCGGACCTTTGGGGAGAATAAACTCAGGACTTATGACAAACCTACTGGGAGGACTAAAAAAAATAGGTTTTACCGATTTTGACAGAAGAACCGCCGGCATCTGCGGTATGGCTGCCACTCTCGGTGCTCTGTTTCACAGTTCCGTCGGGGGAGGAGTTTTTGCAGTAGAAATTATACAGAAGACGGAGATGCGGTACCGGGATCTTTTTCCGGCTGTGTTGGCAAGCGCCGTAGCAGCTCAATTTTCCCGGCTTATGGGATGGTCTCCTTTTTTTATGGCGCCTTTTCCGGCTGAGGTGATTAAACCGGAAATTGTTGTTTTCATTCTTGTGGTAGCTGTGATCACCGGCTTTTTAGGGAAATTCTATATTCAATCCTACCAATGGATTGCAAAATTGTGCCGTAAAGGTTCCGCCGGTTCTTTAATCCTGAAAGCCGTAGCGGCATCCTTGATCGCGGGATTTGCCGCCTGGATTGTACATCCCTCCCTGTTGGGAACCAGTAAGGGAATCATCGATTTTCTCCTCCTGCCTGGAGAAACCTTAGAACAGCCTTTGCCTTTGAAGGCCCTCGGGCTGGGAATGGCTTTGCTTTTTATCCTGATAAAAGGCGCTGCTAATATTATTACCGTTGGTTCGGGGATGAGCGCCGGATTCACCGGCCCCTCCCTGATTATCGGTATGCTGGTCGGCTACAGCATGGCTCTGATAATCGGTGTTGATCTCTACTCCAACGGATACTACGCCCTCTTAGCCGCAGGTTTTGCGTCTATGATGGGAAGCAGCATCAATGTGCCCATCGCGGCGGCGGTAATCGGTGTGGAACTTTTCGGTCTCTACTACGGCTTGCCCTGCGGATTAGGGGCGGTAATCGGATTCCAGATAAACCGTCACTTTACCCTCTACGATTACGCGAAGAACGGAAAACCCACCGGACGGTAAGAAAAAACCAGCGGCAGAGAAAACAGGATTAACCGTTAGTTAGACGCACCTGGTTCTGCACAAGGTGTTCCTGAATCCGCAGTCTGAGTTCGACCTCTTTTTCCTTACTCCCCGGATCATTCACCAAATTGTGTTGTTCATCCAGATCGCTTTTGAGATCGAACAGTAGATAAGGAACACCGGATGCATTCACCGCCAGCTTCCATTGATTATCCATATACATAATCTCGCCATGTATTTCTGAAACAGCAAAATCCCGGTGCGGAACCTCCGGGTTTTCCAGGACCGGGCAAAGGGACTTAGCAAACTGCTGATGTTCTAACTCCCCTCCTGCCAATTCCGCGATGGTGGGTCCGATATCGAACCACTCAGCCGGAGAATCACAGATGCTTCCGGCAGCGGGACTCTTAAGCGTTTCGGGAGTGCGGATTAGCAGGGGTACCCGGACAGCGGAGTTAAGAAAGGTCTCTTTGTATATCAGACCGTGATCACCGTTCATCTCACCATGATCCGAGGAAAAAACGATGACGGTGTTCTCGAGTTCCCCCCGTTTTTCAATAGTTTTAAGTATCTCTCCGATCTGATCATCAATGAGTGAGACGTTTCCAGCGTAATCGGCCCGCATCTTACCCGCCTCCTCCCGAGAAGGTTTTGGAGACCGGTCTGATTTGAATTGAAGGTAACCTGTTGGCGTATCTTTTGACCGCTCAGGCTCGGGTATCGGATCCGGCATCTCCTCAGGCTCATAGATACCAGCATAAGGCTCCGGAGTGTCCCACGGCTCGTGGGGACCGCCGAAACTCACCCAGCAGAACCAGGGCTCATTCCGGTCGTACCGTTCCAGATATGACTTTGCCTGCTGTCCTACGTAGACATCGGCATATTCTTGCAGCGGGAGTACAGAAGGACGCACCATATAAGGTTTTTTGGAAAACCGTTCGCGGTAATCCTCCTGATACTTCTCCCACAGACCCAGTTTCTGCCACCGTTCGGTCATGTGGCTGAGGACCCGTGCGCTTGCCCGGGGACCGCCAATCTCATCAACATCATCAAGTCCGTAGGCATGAAGCAGATACTCCCGGTCTCTAAGGTCCCCCGCGTGACGGTGCAGGTGGGTTTTACCGAAAAGGCTGGTCCGGTAGCCGGCCTCCCGCACAGCCTGCATCCAGGTTGGTGTCTCCCGGGGCATATCGTGACGCAGGTTTTTCCATATACCGATATTATGGGGGTAACGTCCTGTAGCTAACGATATCCGCGCAGGTATACAGACGGGGGAGTTGGTCACACAGCGTGAAAAGTTTACCCCTTCTCCGGCTATCCGGTCTAAGTTCGGAGTTTTAACCCAGTCTCCTGTTGTTCCCATGGCATCCCAGCGCATTTGATCGGTCATAATGAAAAGCATGTTCGGTTTAGTCATTGCTGTACTCCCTCCTGTTTGCTCAACTCGTCAGGCTAAATACCTGCCGGTAGAACGACAGCTCACGCTTAAGACTGTCTTTAATGTTCACGGATTGCCTAAAACCGTGCTGTTCTCCTTCGTAGGTAATGTATTCAACCTTTATTCCTTTTTTCTTTAAAGCTTCCGCCATGGTTTCTGCTTGGCTGGGCGGGACGATCATGTCTTCCAATCCCTGAAAAAAGATTACCGGGCTGTTCAGCCTGTCCACATGATGAATCGGAGACCGCTGCTGATACAGATCTTTCCGGCCCGGATAAGGTCCTACTAAACGGTCAAGATACCGTGACTCGAATTTATGGGTGTCCCGGGCAAGAGTTTCGAGATCGCTCACCCCGTAGTGACTCGCCCCCACAGTGAAGGTATCTTTAAAGGCCAAACATGCAAGGGTAGTAAATCCTCCGGCGCTTCCTCCCGTTACGGCTAATTTACCAGGATCTACCAGTCCCTGATTCACCAGATATTCAGCACCCTTGGCACAATCATCCACATCCACTATACCCCAGTTCCCTAAAAGGAGATCCCGGTAAGCTTTTCCGTATCCGGTGCTTCCGCCGTAATTGACATCCAGTACAGCAAATCCTCTGGTGGTCCAGTATTGTATCTTTAGGTTAAAACTACCCGTGGTTGCGGCGGTGGGACCGCCGTGGCTCTTTACAATAAGCGGGGGCAGCTCATCCGGCGGGGGCTGAAAGTCACGGTTCTTAGGAGGATAATAGAATCCATGGGCTGTCCGTCCATTCCCGCTGGGATAACTTACCGGCTGCGCAGCACTGACATATCCGGGATCAACGCTTACATCGCTGAAGGATCGAATTATTTTTTCTTCCCGTGTATCTAAATCCAGACGGTAAAGTTTAATTGGTTCCGAAGGGGATGCGGCCAGATAAAAGGCGGAATCGTCAACCGTGCGGATTTGCGTATAAACATTATGTTTCATCTCTAAGAGGTCGAGGTCCCCCGATTCGGGTTGAAGTTTCGCAAGATACCACTGACCATTCTGCGCGTAGGCGGTGATTATATCTTTACCCCGCCAATCCCATGTAGACATACGGAACACCCATTGAGGTACGGCGAATTCAGCTTCCATCGGCAGAACATGCCAAGTGTCAGAACCGTCACGGACGTAGAAATTCCACCACCCTCCGCGGTCAGACACGAAGTACAGCTTTTTATCAGGACTCCATTGGGGCTGGAAAATCGATTCTTCTCCTCCTCCGGCTACTTTCGTTATTCCCGTGAGTCCTTCCGCGGAAAGTTTTGCTGTCCATAGTTCTGTTGCATTCCACGGCATATCCGGATGGTCCCAGGTAAGCCAGGCTATACGGTCTTCCTGAATGACCGGAGACGCGAAGAAATCGTGTCCCTCTGCCAGAGATGATACTGAACCATTAGCTAAATCCACGAGGGCAAGAAAATTCTCTACAGCTCCATTCTGCTCCCTTTCCGCTACGGTCACCAATCCGTATGGAGTAACATGAAGGTCGGCAAACCGGATTCCCGGGGGCGTAAGGGCAGTAATGGTATCACCCCTCTGTTTATAGATACACTGGTCGGTGAAGTTTACAAAGTAGATCACCCCCGTATGCACGGTAAATGCTCCTCCTCCGTATTCGTGTACCCGGGTGCGGACATTGTACGGCTCCGGGGTCACGTCTTTCCAATTACCGTTTCCCAGGGCACGGCAGATGACGGTTCGCCCCCCCTCTTCGGGCCGCGCCTCGCTCCAGTATACATCCTCATCATCCAGAACGATATTCCCCGGACGGACGGCTCCCTGTACAACAAGATCCTCCGTAACGGGGGACTCCCACATTCCGTATGAACGAATTTTCATCTCTCACCTCTTAACTAAAGGATAAGCTGCCGTCTCCTGCTAATATATCACTCCATTGTCTCATATATTTGGACCAGCGGAAACCCGGCTGGAAATGACCCGGCTGGAAATAACCAGAGGAACTCTAAATTGTAAATTTAGAATCGCTGAAATCACCGGTTTTCTCCATCCAGCCTTCGAGTTCCCGATGCAGTTCAGCCAGTATCTCAGGATTATCCGAAGCGCGGTTTGTAAGCTGATAAGGATCTTCCCGGTTATTAAAAAGATGGTATTCTTCCCTGTTTTCAGCGTCTCTGGTAACCGCGAAAGTATAGGTATGGTTCCTTACAGCACGCCATCCTCTATTACGCTCCTTCCATCCGATCCGCATACAGAACTGTGAACTAGGCCGTTTCTGAAAACCGCCTTGGAATACCTCAGCAAAACTAGATCCTTCCACTTCGGCAGGAATATCATCACCAAAACCCATAAGGTCCAATAGTGTCGGATATATATCAGGAGCAGAAAAGAGAAGGTCATCCCGGCGCTCTGGAATCTTCCCAGGCCATCGTATGATGAAGGGAACGCGGAGGGATTCCTCGTAGAAATTATTTTTAGATATTTCCGAGTGAATACCCAGGCAGTTACCGTGGTCGGAAGTGAAAACAACAATGGTGTTATCCGCTAAACCGTTTTCTTCCAAAGCATCAAGTATACGGCCGAATTGATAATCGACACCGGTAATCATGGCGTAATAGTTTCGAATATTCTCCCGGTAATAAGCCCCCCACTCGGATTCTTCCGGCGGAATGTTGGGACGGTCGCAAAGTTCCGAGCCGCTGAATCGGGAGTACTCCTGGACATATCTGTCCGGAACCAATTCATAAGGAGAATGGGGGGGATTCATGGAAACCGTTAAAGCGAAGGGCTTATCCGGTCTGCGGTAGGAACCACCTTCGTTTTTTATGTATTCGATTGCCGTATCAGCGTCATGCTCGGGTTCCCACTGCTCCACAAAGTGGTATTCTTCCCTTTTGGCGGCTGTACTCCAGTACATAGGTCTGTTATGACGGTTATACGTCCCGTAGGAGTACCAAAAGTCAAACCCGTGTCTTCGGCCAGGCGGGCACCATTCGTTCCACTTGACTTCTCCCCTGTTGTTGCGGCAGTCGATATACGGTTTTTTCGGAGCGTCCAGGTGCCATTTGCCGATATAACCCAAACTGTAGTCTTTATCTTTTAAAACATCAGACCAGCATCTATCCGATTCCTGTAATTCCACCCCCATCGGCTCTGAATTACTGTTGCAGTTAGCGATAACTTTGTTGGAAAAGGGGTACTTCCCTGTCATCAGCATAGCACGGTAAGGACTGCACACCGGGTAGGTTGCGCAGGCATTCGGAAGAAACAACCCCTCTTTAGAAAAACGGTCCAGGGCTGGTGTAAGGACAGGTTCCTCATTTAAGAATCCCATGGCTTGACCGCGCATCTGGTCAGGAAAAACGAAAAGAAGATTAGGGTGGTTCATACCTTATTATACATACTGTTTAATATTTATGAAACAAAGAATGATTCAGGTGACTCCGTGCCAGGCACGAAAGGAAAAAACAAGCGGGACTGCGGCAGAATAGAAAACCCAAGACCGCTCACAGCTTTTAATGAGTCTCCTCCCTAATCTGGGGGGGGGCGCGGGTAAATTGGGATCGCTTATTCAGCTGGTTCCTTCCTCCCGTTTCTTTTTGATAGGTATGTAAATGGTAAAGGTCGTCCGGGGATGCCGTTTCAAATCAATCCTGCCTTCTAGTTGTTGTACCATTGAAGTTATCAGCTGTAAACCCAGCGTGGCAGGATTTTCCAAACTGACTTCTTCGGGAATGGGACGGCCGTTATTGGAAACGGATAATATATATTCATCTGCAGAATCTGATCGTTCTAAGGACACATAAAAGCGCGGTTCTTCTTCAGGAACAAAACCATGTTTAATGGCATTAGTGGCAAGCTCATTCAAAATGAGTCCCAGAATAACAGCAGTTTTTGAAGACAGGGTAATATTTCTAATTTTTTCCTCGATAATGACATCGCTGTCCGGATACAATGAGAAAACATTGGACAGCAAATCATGAAGGTAGCGGCTGAATTTTATGTGGGTTGCGTCCTTTGTCTGATAGAGGGTGTCGTGAATAAAACTGATAACATCAACCTGACTTTTAATATCCGAAAGATCAGCGGCGTCTCCGAGGGTAGTATCCTTCAACTGAATAAGGGAAGATACCATGCTCAGATTATTTTTTACGCGGTGATTCAGTTCACGCATAAGCCGTTCCTGCTCATCAAGCGCCTGCGTAAGCTTCTCTACAGATTCTTTCCGTTCCGTAACATCAACTCCTATCGCCCAGGCACTCCACCCGGGAATGGGCAGTTTTCCGGAAACATTGGACCAGCTGATAGTCTTTTGTGATCCGTCTTTGCAGGTAAGCACAAACTCCTTGTCCCGGAAATTCATTCCCAAAGAAAAAAGCTCATCCATCATGCGCCGGCGGTACTCATCGTCCGGATACAGGAGTTCCATAGCTTTAGGGTTACCCGCAATTTCAGAAGCAGAATAGCCGGTAACCCGTTCGCACTCATGGTTCCACATGACAATAGTAGAAGAATCATCTAAGGCATCCATCATCACCGGCATATTTTCTACAACCCGCCGCAGCCGTTCCTCACTTTCCTTTAGGGCTTCTTCAGCACGTTTCCTTTCTGTTATGTCCTTAATATGCTCAACAACTCCTACAACTTTTCCATCATCACCCTTTAAGGGATACGTTGACAGCTCCGACCAGTAAAATTCCCCGTCATTCTTAGGGATTTCAATTTCTTCTGAACGCATCTCACCAGTTTCTATTGTTCTAACAGAGGGACACCAGGGACAAAGGGTTTTCCGGTTTTGATATACCTCGTAACACTTTTTCCCCTTCACAATTGGACTCATCCCGTGCCTTTCCTCCATCCAGCTGTTCACGTAAATAATCCGGAACTCCAGGTCCAAAACACTGATGCCGCCCTGAATGGCCTCCACCACTCCCTCAAGGAACCTTTGGGATTCTTTTATCTGAAGGTTTTTCTGATAATCCGCTGTAACGTCATGGAAAACCAGCACAACACCGGTCATTTTTCCATTTTCATCCTTTACGGGAGCTGCCGAGTCGGCAATTTGGTACTCCATGCCGTCCTTTGCGATCAGCATGGTATGATTGGCCAAACCGACCACTTCCCCTTCCGCTAAGACCCGTTTAACCGGATCTTCGGCGGGTACCCGTGTTTCGGCATTTACAATGCAAAACACATCCGTCAGATTTCTTCCCTTTGCTTCCCCCAATGACCATCCTGTTAGTTTTTCAGCTACCGGGTTCATGCTTTCAATGGCAGCATTACAGTCTGCGGTAATCACTGCGTCTCCAATGGAGTTAAGGGTAGTTCTTAGGTTTTCTTCCTTCCAGCGGAGATCTTCCTCCATCTTTTTCCGTTCCGTAATGTCCGTGCTGATACCGACCATACCCATCGGTTCTCCGGATTCATTGTAAACCAGCTGAGTACGGCTTGAGAAAATAATCCGTCCGCCGTCATCGGTATAGTTGACAACCTCCCCATGCCAATTCCCTTTAGTAAACGTGGTATATATAATGTCCTGCTGAGTCGCCCCGTAATCCGGGTCTTCTCCGTATTCTTCCACGTTCCTTCCTATAAGTTCGGAAGCTTCTTTGCCGAAGGCTTTACATTCCGCCTGGTTCACATAGGTTATGTTCCCGGTAAGATCCGTGGCGGTGATTCTGTCCTGTATTTGATCGAGGAGCATGGCCCGGAACGAAGCTTTCTCTTCCGCGCGCTTACGCTCCGTAATATCCACGGCAATGGACCGGCTCTCAACAGTATTGCCGTCTTCATCTTTAATGGGGTTTGCTGAAAGGCTAATCCAGATCAAACTGCCGTCTGATCTTTTCACCTGCATCTCTTCATCATGCAGTGATTTACCATCTAAAAACTGTTTAAATAGCTTATGAGCTTTCTCTTTTCCGGAAGGTGTATCGGCGTAAAAATCAAATACCGAACATCCTATCAGCTCCGAAGGAGATAAACCAAATATTTTTGCTGCCTGTCTGTTACACCGGTGAATAATACTATCAACTCCCACAGAGAAATACGCATTCGGAGCGTTTTCGTACAGATCACGTAACTCCGATTCTCTTTGTTTCACCGCCTGATGAGCAGCGAATAATTCAAAGGCCATATTAATTGATTCAACCAGAACAAATTCACCTGCATTTTTAAGCACGTATCCATACCGGGTAATTCCCTTTACCTTATCCACCATCTCCTTTTCCGCGTGGCTTGTTAGAAAGACAATAGGTACTTCATGCTCAGAAAGAATCTCTTGAGCAGCCACAGTCCCGTCCATCTTACTCCGCCCTAAATCTATATCCATAAGGATTAGATCCATGTTCCAGTTTTCCCGGACGGTCCTTACAGCATCTTCGCCATTGTAAACCGTTGTTACCGAGAACCCCTGGTCCTCCAGCAGTTTCTTCTCACTCAGCGCAATTATTGCTTCATCTTCAACGAGCAGTATATTACGGCGGGGTTTTTTAATCATGCGGCATAAACCTCCAGAAAAAAAAGCAGGGTTTGTTCTTCCGGGATTATACCATTATTTCTGTATTTAAGCTCCCCTTCGCGGAACGGATACTGATCACTAGCCGCGTAAAGCTCCTCAATATTTAATACTTCCTTGATGACAGACGTATCTATGTTTATGTTTTATATATGACTATAAAAGTCATATATAAATGTTAATTCTACAATAAAGGAGTATACTATGATTGAACAGTCAACGCGGTTTACAAAAACTTTTCTAAATTAAGGTTATAGTAATTGTTTTAATGATTACCGGAATAATCGCATGTAATTTTTTTGCCGATTCTATTGCGGTTACCCCGAAAAACGCCGAAATAGGTGTGGGGGAAACACTGGATATTGTAGTTAATCCGGTAAGCTCAAAAGATGTTTTCACCTTTGAATCATCAGACCCTCATGTTGCTTCCGTTGATGCAGGCGGAACGGTACTGGGTGTAGCTTCGGGAACAGTAACGATTACCGTTACCGGAAGTGACAGCGGCAAAACCGGCACCAGCGAGATCACCGTCACGGAGTCATCGGAAAACCTTACCAATAATCCCTCTCTCGAATCTATGACTGAAGGTTCCGAAGGAGGTGTCCCCTACAGCTTAGCCACACTGTCGGACGGCCGGACATTCAAACTGGACGACCCGGACTATTCCCAAGGCGTAGCTGATATGGCTCCTACCGCGGCTGAGGATTTTGAAAACCAGCTTGCCATGGGCGGCGGAGGAAATGTCTACGGGATGCTCCCCCTCATGATGACATACGGTGTACCGATCCAAACCATTCATCCTTATATATCCAGGGGAGATTATGAAAACTATACCCAGAGCGGTGATGACCCAACCCTCGTTTGGAATGACTGGGAAAGCGGTACGTACAGTCAGGAACTAGTCAACAGCTACAACACGGTACACGAATCATCTACCTATCAAATACCCGGAAATTTTACCGTAAATCCTCTCCCCCTTGACGCCTTGGAAAAGGCCGCTTACGGAATCACCGGCTTTGTTACTATTCCAGGTGATGAACTTCGCAGTCCCGAATGGTATGAACGGCAGCTGGCAGACGGAAAGGAAATTGTAATTGCCTTAAACTGGATCACCGATAAAGATGAGGATACCGATATCCTAATGCCCAGGGACAAGAAGGAAGATGAATCCGACGGATGGCATGCGGTACTTATCGCGGGATACGACAGGACTGATTCTGATGATCCCTACTTTATTGTAAAAAATTCCTGGGGACCCGCGGGAAGCCGTAACTTTACAAAACTCAGCTACGATTTTCTAAGCGACGATAAGGACGGCCGTATAACGCAGGCAGCCTACATCACCGGAGTAAAAGATCCTAACAGAGATACTTTTCATCCCCAGATAGCCTTAGGCCGATGGAAGGTGATGATGGACGGCAACATTGCGCGTCTTGATATCCACCGAAAATCGAAGTTTTATACTCCCGCGAAGCTCAGCGGACAGGATGACTACCGGTTGGGGATCCTCTTGTAGTCTGGACCACCGGAGCCCCCTACGGAGAAGAAGGAGATTTTATAAGAAGCACAACGGGAGAAGACGGTTCCACCAAGCTGACAATTGGTACCCACACCATTTACGCCGCCCATGATGATATAGTCGAGAGCGTAACGGTCGTCGTAAAAGCAGACGACGGCCCTTCCGTCAGCATCGACAGCCCGGAGGACGGGGATTTTTTCTACGATTACACCAATCCGCCCTATGTTAATGTTGATGTTTCCGGCAGCGCCTCGGACCCGGACGAAACCATTTTCAGTTCCGACTTGGAATGGTCCTACCGGAGAAAGGGAGACCGGGACTGGATCTCCGCCGGTACCGGTGTGTCGGAGACCTTTCAGCTTCGGGATGAAGAATGCGGTTCCACATTCTACGAGATAAGACTATCGGTAACAGATTCGGATGGAAATGAATCATCAGAGATTATTACCGTAGCGATACAATCTTGGGGATGCTGAGCAGTCTTAGGAATTTTTTACGGCCGCTCCAATGTTGGGGCGGCCGTATTATATTCTATTCAGAAAAGCGAAATCATAACAGCACTATTTCTCAGACGCTCTCCGCACGGTTATCGGTCAATATTCCCCAAGTTTTAAGTTTCCTTACCAAATCATCGTATCCGGTAAACTGAATACCTTTCCAGCCGCGGGCCTTTGCCCCCTCGACGTTCACCTTTAGATCATCAATTAAAAGATGGTCCTCCGGCAAACCTCCGGAACGCTCCTCCACAATACGGTATATTCTTTCTTGGGGCTTAGCTGCTCCGACCCGGTGGGAGAGGATAAGATCATCAAAATATTCCAGAAAGGGATAATGCCGAAACCCGTGATTTTCATGGATCTCGTTTGTATTGGATAGAAGGTAAAGAGGATGATTGTTCTTAAGTTCCGGGAGGAGGGAAATAACATTATCCTTTGTTTTAAATATGTCTGCAAATGCCTGTATAATTTCTTCGGAGGGGATGGAATTCCCTAATTTAGACATGAGGACCTTTATAAAATCATCCTCCATCCATGTTCCGAGTACCAGATTCTTTTCCCACTCCGGGTTTTCCAGAAAAAGCCGGTTTATCCGGGAACCAAGGTCCCCATGCCTGCTGTTTAAGCTGTTTATCGTCCGCTGTGTATCCACCGAAATAAGAACATTCCCCAAATCAAATACAACAATCATCATATTTCTACATTAAAAATGATACGGATCAGGACACCGATACCGAAAGAAAACCCTGCAACCCCCAAACTGATTCCCGCCATTTCTCCAAACCGCTTCCAAAACTTATAGTCCTTGGCGATGGAGATATAGTAGTTGAATATGAAAATAATAACCACCGATATTGCAAGAGTGCAGATTAGACATACGATATAATTTGCAAAAATCAGATAAGGCAGAACTAAGAGGATAACCGTTACTATGTAGGCCCCTCCCGTGTAGATTGCCGATTTCGCCGCGTCACTCTCTCCGTCAGCCTTGGACGACAAATATTCAGAGGCAGCCATTGAGAAAGACGCGGCAATGCCGGTGATGAGTCCGGAGAGTGCAATTATCGAGGTATTCTGGAGAGCGAAAGTAAGTCCCGCTAAAGCACCGGTAAGCTCCACCAGAGCATCATTCAGTCCCAACACAACGGAACCGACGTATCGCAGACTCTCCTCGTTTATCATATTGAGGAGCTCGTGTTCATGCTCCTCCTCATCTTTCATCACATACTTTATCTCCGGCACCCATCTGTCCATATTCTTATAGTCCACTTCCTGGGCTGCCTTTTCCCCCCGTTCCATGAGTTTGAAGCCGAAGGTCATTCCGAATACAGAGATAAGGGTGGAATAATACCATACTTTTAATCGGTTGGGTTTTACGGTCTTTCCCGTATGTTTCAGGAGTAATTCGTAGTGATTTTTTTCGTCCTCCGCGATTTTTTCCAGGAGCTTGCGGTTTTCCTCATCACTGGTTTTCTTTGCAATACGTGAATAGATATGATGAGAATCGATCTCGTGCTGCTGATCCACTATCAGCTTTCTTCTTACGTGTTTGGGCAGACTTTTTTCCATAGCTGATTTCCTCCACTCATAAAGGTATAGAAAACCGTCAATTTTGTCATCGTTACTAATGCGGAAATTATTGTCGTGATACTTGCGGTGAGTGCCAGGAAACAAAGTATACTAGGGGGAAAACTGCTTCAAGCAGCAGCAAAACATGGTTCCGCTTTTGGCCCCAAAAGGTGGTATAACGGATGTGTTATCCCGCTGCCGTTCCATCTTTACATTATAAGGTCAAAATTTGTATTATAAAAACTATCTACGTATCGACTTGAAGATCATGAGTACTATGAATTGTAACACCATCAGAAATAGACCGAATTCTCATTTTGTTTTCTTTCCCCTTCTCCTGCTTCTGTTTATCGGAACATCAATTTTTCATGTTTCGGCCCAGGAGGAAGAACCGGTAAAACTTTATTATTTTTACCAATTCGGATGTCCTATGTGCGAAAAGACGGGGCCATTCTTAAGGGAACTATCCCGAAAGTATCCGGAATTGAATGTTGTCGAGAAGGATGTAGGGGAATGGGAGGAAGAAAAGATTGCAGAGTTATACGACATGGCCGATAAGTTCGGTATCGAGAGTGTCGGTGTCCCTGCAGTTTTTCTGGGTGATCAATACTGGCTCGGATACAGCGAACAAATTTCACGAGAGATAGAAGAAGCAGTAAACCGGTGCATAGAAAAAGGATGCATTGATGCCAAGGAAGACCCCCTTCCTGCAGAAAGGAACGCGGGAAAAACTAAAGTTGATACCGGAATTTTCGGCACCGTGAACCTATCGGAACTATCCCTTGTTCCGGCAACGGTTTTGATAGCCCTCCTCGACGGGGTTAATCCCTGCTCCGTATGGGTGCTCACGTTCCTTTTGGGTATGCTCCTGCATACCGGTTCCCGCCGGAAAATTATTTTTGCCGGTATAGCCTTTTTGTTTACCACCGCGGCAGTTTACGGACTTTTTATCGTGGGTGTAGTTAAAGTACTGGGGCTCCTCTCCTTTACCCGCTGGATACGGTATGCCGTAGCTCTTCTTGCCGTTGCTATGGGAGCAATTAATGTAAAAGACTTTTTCACCTTTAAACGGGGTGTATCCCTTACCATCAGCGGCAAGAACAGAAGGCGCATTGGAGAAAGACTCCGCCGTCTTGTTTCAGGAGAAAAATCAGCGTTCGCGCTTGCGGCCGCAGCGGTATTTTTAGCCGGCGGTATCTCTCTGGTGGAACTTCCCTGCACCGCGGGTTTTCCGGTGATCTGGTCAAACTTGATTACCTCGGCGGATACCGGTTCGGGGGCTTTTACCGGTCTCCTGATCCTGTATCTGCTTATTTACCTGGTTGATGAATTAG
Source organism: uncultured Spirochaetales bacterium (assembly GCA_964618265.1). GTDB lineage: Bacteria > Spirochaetota > Spirochaetia > CAYLLE01 > CAYLLE01 > CAYLLE01. The sequence continues at coordinate 42,790 of CAZUAE010000012.1, forward strand.
TTATTTTTAGCGCCGGGGTGATCGGTTTTAAGCGAATATCCATGGAAGAGAAGCACGGCAGGTATCTAAAGCTGTTCGGCGGTACCGTTTTGATCTCGTTAGCGGCGGTAATGATAATAAATCCGGTATTTATGGAATCCCTTTGGTCTACCCTGCTTGTTTTTGCTGCCGCGGCATTTTTAGCCTTAGTTCTGATTTTGATTAAACGGTTAAAGGGGAAGGGGTTGTAAACGTCTCAGGAGGGGCATCAATTATCAAAGCTGACAAGAAACACAGTACTGAAAACTGGCACGTCCTTACCCCGCGGGAATGCGTACAGCGTCTTGAAACTCACGAAGACGGTCTGACCGAGGATGAGGCGCAGAATAGAGTCCGTAGATTCGGCAAAAACGAGCTTAGGGGCGACGAGGGTACGTCAGCGCTTGAGCTCCTCCTGCGTCAGCTTAAGAGCCCCCTGATCTACCTTCTCTCCGGAGCAGCAGCAGTATCAGTCATCCCCGGTCACTACACCGACGCGGCAGTCATCCTCGCAGTCATTATTATCAACACAGCACTGGGATTCTTCCAGGAGTACAAAGCAGAGAAGGCGCTGGCATCACTCAAACAGCTGGCTGCTCCACGGGCGCGAGTAAAGCGGAACGGAGACATTGAAGTTATTGAAGCGGCCTACGTTGTGCCCGGCGACATCCTCGTTCTTAAGACCGGCGATCGTGTCCCGGCTGACGGCCGCCTTATCGTTTCACACGATCTCCGTGTAGACGAGTCGATGCTGACGGGGGAATCGGAGGCAGCGGCAAAAACCGTAGATCCGTTACCTCAGAACACCCCGCTCGCAGACCGTACGAACAAAGTGCATATGTCTACCTCAGTCGTAGGAGGACGCGGAGAGGCCGTTGTGGTCGCCGCCGGGATGGAGACCGAGCTCGGTGACATCGCTGAGCAGGTGGAGTCAACCGAGAAGGAGGCGACACCGCTGCAGAAGCGGATGGGCAAGCTCAGCGGGATTCTCGGACTTGTCGGCATCGGCTTGGCATTCGCCGTGTTTTTGACCGGGATGCTTATGGGAAAGGAATGGGTAGAAATGGCGCTCTTCTCCGTGGCTGTGGCGGTGTCCGCTATCCCGGAGGGGCTTCCCGCTGTTATAAGCGTTACCCTTGCCGCGGGTGTGAGACGAATGTCCGGCCGCAACGCTATCATCCGGCGGCTGTCCGCGGTAGAGACACTCGGTTCCACAACTGTGATCTGTACAGACAAGACCGGCACCGTCACCCGCAATGAGATGACGGTGACCCAGATATGGGCAGACGGCAAGGATTACGCTGTCACCGGCGAAGGGTATGATCTTGAGGGACAGGTCGCCGCTGAGAATCACGAAGCTGACCCGGAAGAACAGCTCGTTCTGCGACGCCTGCAATCCATCGGAATTCTCGCGAACGATGCCCGGGTCGCTCGCAAGGACGGAGAGCATCATCTGGAAGGAAGTCCCACGGAGATGGCATTACTCGCTGCATCGCTCAAAAGTCCGGGCGGAGACGCTGCCGGAAAGCATGAACGGCACCGCATTGATGAGGTGCCGTTCTCAAGCGACCGGAAGTACATGGCGGTCCTGACCGAGTCTGACGGCAAGCGTCAGATCATGGTGAAAGGCGCACCGGAGCGTGTCCTTGACCGGTGCAGCCGGATCATTATTAACGAGGAACCGGTGGAGCTGACGCAGGAGCTCCGGGAGCAGGTCATGGATAAGAACAGGCAGCTCGCGGGACGCGCGCTTCGCGTAATTGCCGCGGCGGACCGGGAGGCACCGGAGCTCGACGAGGTCAGCGATGACGATATTCGCGGTCTCACACTCGTCGGACTCTGGGGGATGATCGATCCGCCCCGTGAAGACGCGGTACAGGCGATCGCGGACGCGAAGCAGGCGGGTATCCATGTCGTGATGATTACCGGCGATCACGCGATCACCGCCGGGGCAATCGCACGCGAGTCGGGTATTGCGGGTGAAAATGATGAAGCAGTAACCGGTCTTGACATGGAAGCTATGAGCGATGCTGAACTCGTTGAGCATGCCTTTGGTCCGGGTATATTTGCCCGCGTATCACCGTCCCACAAACTTCGCGTCTTGAACGCCCTCAAGGAGCACGGCGAGGTTGTGGCAATGACCGGTGACGGGGTGAACGATGCCCCGGCTCTCAAAGGCGCGGACATCGGTGTGGCGATGGGAATTGCCGGAACCGAGGTAGCGAGAAACGCGTCTGACATGACACTCGCGGACGACAATTTCGCCTCTATCGTGAGCGCGGTTGAGGAAGGCAGAGCGATCTTCAACAACCTGCGCCGCGTCATCTTCTACCTGCTCACTACGAATATAGGCGAAGTAATCGCCCTCGTGGCATCACTCGTTATCGGATTACCCCTGCCGCTGACCGCGGTTATGATCCTCTGGATCAACCTCATCACAGACGGCGTGTGTGACATCCCACTCGGACTAGAACCGAATACACGGGATGTCCTGAGCGACCCGCCCCGACGACCGGATAGCCCCATTATCGACGCCCCCATGATGATTCGGATCGCAATTCTCGCGGTGGTGATTGCCGCCGGGACGCTCTTTACGTTCTGGTCCGAGTTGCAGGCAAACGGAATCGCACGGGCGCAGACTATGGCATTTACGACGCTTGCCGCATTCCAATGGTTCAAAGCATACAGCGCGCGCTCCCGAAAACGGTCGGTGTTTACAATCGGATTTTTCCGCAACCTATGGCTCAATGCCGGAATCATTGCCGCGATTGTTCTGCAGATCCTGGCGGTCCACACCGAAGCAGGGCGGAACCTGCTCGGAACATCCGCGATGTCACTGACCGACTGGCTTCGGGTCATTGGAGTGAGCGCGGTCGTGTTGATCGTCGATGAAGGAATCAAGCTCGTACGCAGATTACGGGGATGATCAGTCTATAGGCGGTTGAGGCATCTAACCAGCAATTCTAAATTTGCAATTTAGAATTGCCTTTTTACCTATGTAAAGCCTGGAATTCTCATTTTATTCAATTATTTTACGGCTTTTCTTGAGAATAATGCCTCTTTCTTTTGCCTAAAGGTATAAAATGAGAATTCCTCGCATCTAACCCGCCGCTGTTTCCTTTTGGCGGGAAACGGTGTAAACTGGCGGTATGCCGCAGAAACGACCAAACATACTATTTATTTTAACAGATCAGCACAGTCCGCACCTCACCGGTTACGAAGGTAACAGTATCATCCGTACTCCAAACCTGGACCGTCTCGCCGCAGAAAGTGCCGTATTTAATCAGGCGTACTGCCAGGATCCGCTGTGTGTTCCCAGCAGATCTTCTATTCTTACCGGACAGTACTGCAGAACCAACGGGATTTACGACAACCAGGATATCCTGCCCGCCAACGGCCTTACGTTCCCCCGTCATTTCAGTCAGCACGGGTACAGGACCTGTCTAATCGGAAAGGGGCATTTTAACGGAGAACAATTTCAAGGCTATCAGGAAAGGCCGTACGGAGATTTCTACGGTCAGGCCCATCAGCCCGATCCCCGGAGGACACCGGACAGGGGTGAAAACGGACTGGGAGAGATTCCTAAACAATCGGGGCCGTCACAGATCCCACAGCTCCTCCGGCAGACCGAAATCTGCAGCGCCGAAGCGGCAAAATGGCTTCAGACCCACGCAAGCTCCCGCCCTGAACAGCCTTTTCTCCTCAGCCTCCACTACGACAAGCCGCACTTCCCTATCAACCCGCCGGCGGAATTTTTTAACCGTTACCGGGACCAGGTAAAACTGCCGGAACGCTGGTTCGGGGATGACCGCGATGAATACCTGTCGAAACAGGTACCTCTGGTACAGACAAATTTTAAAAATGAAGGGTACTATCACGCGGATAAGGAAGACCACCTGAAGACCTTGGCTGCATATTACGGCTGTGTGGAATGGGTGGATCAAAACATCGGTCAAGTCCTGGAGGTTTTGGAATACCTAGGTTTGGCGGATAATACGATCGTGATTTACACTTCCGACCATGGTGAAATGGGTACGGAACACGGTTCCTGGCAAAAAATGGTCTTCTTTGAAGCTTCGGTGCGGGTACCGCTTCTTATACGGTGGCCGGGTAATATCAAACCTCAGCAGACTGATTTGCTAACCGGCCTCCTGGATCTCTTTCCTACCCTCTGTGAAGCAGCGGGACTGGAAATCCCCGAATCTTGTGAAGGAATACATTTACTTCCTTCTTTATCCGGCTCGCAAACTCCGGAGCGGGATCATATTTTCAGCGAAACGGTGCTGTTGAAACAGCCCCGTATGGCCGGCTGTATGATCCGTCAGGGAAACTGGAAATTCAATTATTACCTGGATGAGAGTTCAGAACTTTACGATCTTGCCGCCGATCCTGACGAAACAGAAAACCTCACAGCCAACGGGAATCATGCAGAAACGGTAAAGGAGCTAAAAGAAAAAGTGCTTGATTTCTGGCACCCGGAAGAGCAGCTTAACCGTTATAATTCAACTCCCCGGATGCCCCGGGAAAAACACTTTTATCCATACTCCAATCAATTCATGCTGGGAAACGGTACCATAGCAGATGCTCAGCCGTAGCACAAGCTTTTTCCGCTCGTCGTGGTATTCGTTTTTTGAATACAGTATCCGGCTTTTCCCTTCATTCTCCCGGGTCAGCCTGGCTAACCCCGCGTCACACTGATTCGACATGGGAAAAGATTCATCAACCGATATCGCTTCCCAGTTTTGTCCTCTATCATGACTCGCCGCGGTCATTCTATGATTTGAACGAGCCGACTTGTACCTGCCGTTCAAATATATATCACCGTTTTCTAATTCTAAAATCCTGGACTCGTTGAGGTTTTGACCGTCATGACCGAAACCCGATCCATAATGCCAGGTTCCGCCGTGATCATCACTGTAGATGGTACAGACCCCGTACTTCCGCTTATCGACAGGTATGGGCGGACCATTCAGCCTGCCGATGGCGGCGCGGTTCCAGAAATGCAGGAGCAAACGTCCGTCCGAAAGCTGGATCCCGTGTCCGGGACCGGGCATGTGGAACGCTCTGCCTAAGTAATCACAGGGAAAACCGTTCTCGTCAGCAGCCATGGCCTGCTTACCCTCTCCGGTAACGTTCAGGAGCTCAGTGATTTCAATTCTGTTTGACCATGTCATTCCGTCATCATCGCTGTATTTATAAAAAACCTTTGTATATCTCTGAAGATTTTGTCCGTTTACCGTTCCTTCATACAGGGCATAAAACAGGAAGATTCTGCCGGTCTCTCTGTCTGCCAGCGGAGTCATATTTGTCCACACCTCTTTTTTGTCACGGATATCGTATTTATCGATCCGATCCTGATGAGCGGTCCAGTATGTCCCGTCGCATTTCTCAACATATATACTGCCGGACCAGGTATCTCCGCCGTCGCGGCTTCTCTTCATCACAATCGATTTCGGTGTTTCATCCTTTCCGTCCGGTCTTGCTTCGGCAAACACCAGCACAGTACCGTTTTGGGTCACCGCGGTACCGGGAATCCGGTGTGCTGCCGCGTTATTTTCACCCTCGTCCCAGACGGTTTGCTTTGTAAGATATTTCCGATAACCGGGAGCGGTGTTTTTCTTGTTTTTTGACTCGGGTGTCTCCATACTGAATATTATACAGTTCTAAAAACATAAATAAACCTATATAATGGAAAAAGGTTTACAGATGCGTAGAAATCAACGGGTTGCTAAATTCATTCTTATATTCGGTATTATTGCCGCTATTTATCGGAGTTTACGAAGTAGAAGAATTCCTGAATTCTTTGGATATATCTGAAAGAGGGGGGAACAAATAATATGACGAATCGGATAAGAACTGGAAAAGCGGCTTCGATAGAAAAAATCATGAGGCAGGCCGAGCTTAATAACCGGAGCATGCTTTTTGAACATGAGGTGTATCAGATACTGTCCGTCATGGGCCTTGCCGTTCCTGTCCACCGGTTCGTCACCCAGCCTGAGGAAATTACCCGGGACGTTCTGGCCGGCTTCGGCAGCGGCCGGATTGTCATGAAAGCGGCGGCCTTCGGACTGGGTCATAAACAAAAAGCCGGAGCAATTGATGTTGTTATAAAAGATCTTAACTTTTTAAGATACCGGTTTGATCTCATGAAGAAACGGCTCGAGGAGTCGGGTTATCAAACAGCGGGAATACTGCTGGTGGAGATGGTTGATTATTCGGAAGAGTTGGGGAACGAAATTCTTCTGGGTTTCAGGGAAAGTGAAGCGTTCGGTCCGGTCATTTCTTTCAGCAAAGGAGGGAGCGACGCCGAACATTTTGCCGAAAATTTTTCGAGCCCCAACATCATTCTTCCGCCGATCGACCGGGAGTGGACGGAAGCACTGCTCCGGTCAACGAAGATCCACAAAAAGTGGCTTGAACTGGGCAGGGAAGAGTACGTAGAAAAAATAGTAAACGCGGGGATTGCGTTCAGCAGACTGGCCGCGGCTTTTTCCGAGTATATGGGTGTACAGACAGATTATACCCTGGACGAGTTTGAAGTGAATCCCTTTGTGTTCGATTCGCGGAACAGATTCCTTCCTCTCGACGGGTATGCCGTGTTCAGCCGGAGGAAGCGGAAGCCGTCAGTCAAAGCCATGCCGGCTCTCGGCATGGACAGTTTTTTCAATCCCCGGGGAGTCGCGGTCATCGGGGTCAGCAGTAAAGGGGGTGACCGGCCGGGCAACATCATTGCCAGGAACCTGCTCCATTTAGGAAGGGACGATGTATTTTTTGTGAACCCAAAAGGCGGCGATGTTATCCTTGAGGGGAAAAGCCGTCCACTGTTCACTTCGGTAAAAGACATACCCCAGCAGGTGGATTTGGCTGTGATAACCGTACCAGCGGAAAAAAGTCTGGCTCCTGTTTTGGAGTGTGCCGAGAAAGGGGTAAAAGCTGTGCTCTTGATCCCGGGGGGATTCAGTGAAACAGGACGCAATATTGAATTGGAAGAGAAAATCCTAGAAACCGCCAGGGAAAAGGGTATACGGGTAATGGGGCCGAACTGTTTGGGCATCATATATTTCAGCAGCAGCGGGCAGGGAATAAACACTTTTTTTATTCCGGAGAACAAATTCCGGGTTTCCCAGGGAAAACAAAAAAACACGGTAGTTCTTAGTCAGAGCGGAGCCCTGGGAATAACCGAGATCTACAACCTTCGCCACGCGGTATCACCGAAGGCGATCGTAAGTTACGGAAACCAGCTGGATGTTGACCCAAGCGATCTCATAGAATATTTCGGGAATGATCCGGAGGTTGCTGTTATCGGCTGTTACATCGAGGGTTTTAAAACAGGTGCGGGAAGAAGATTTTTCGAAACGGCGCGGAGGTGTGATAAGCCTATAATCGTTTACAAGGCGGGAAGGACAAAAGCGGGAAGGCACGCCACCGAATCACACACCGCCAGCATCGCGGGAGAATACCAGGTTGCCAAGGCGGCTGTCAAACAGGCAGGGCTGATAATAGCCGAATCGCTGATCGATCATGGTGATTTTCTCAAGACCTTCGCGACTTTGGATAAATTTCCGGTACACGGGAAACGGGTGGCGGTTATTGCCAACGCGGGATATGAGAAGACCTACGCGGCCGATAATCTGGGAGGATTAGAGGTGGCGGAATTCGACGAGAAAACCGAAGCAGCCCTGCGCCGTATCCTTCCGCCCTTTGTGGGTATAGATCCCCTGCTGGATCTAACTCCTATGGCGGGAGATGAAATGTACGAAGAATGTTTAGACACCGTTCTTTCATCAGATTCGGTAGACAGCGTGGTTATCTCCATCACCCCCCAGGGAGGGGCTATACACACCACCGATTCCGAAATCCGGGAGTATCACGGCAACGTGGCGGCCCGGATCGTAAAGGTTATCCAAAAGCATAAAAAGCCGGTTACCGCGTCTATTTGTGTGAGCTCCGGATCCGACGCGATGTACAACCGGTTTGGACAAATATTGGACGAAGGGGGTGTCCCCACCTTTCTGTCCGCGGACCGGGCCATGATCTGTCTAAACGCATTCATCCGGTACCGGATCATAAAGCAGACCGGAAATCTCAGCGAGTGGCTTTCCTGATAAGGTTCATGCAGTAATCATAAGCTTCGGGAACAATATCACCAGCCGCCGATGCCATACCCAGGATTGATCATTTTGTTCCGCTATGATAATGTGCTAACCGATAATTCGTTTACGGAAGACCGTACGGAGGATCCTAAGGATCGGCCGCAGGGTAAGCCGGTATGTTGAATACACGCAGATGACGCAGTGTTTCCGCATACCGGTTTTTTTTGCCCGGATAACACAGGAGGATTGGTATGAAAAAATGGATTGTGCTCGCCGCGGGTGTGGTCAGTCAGACGGCGCTGGGCGGAATTTACGCGTGGAGTACCTTTGTCCCCCATCTCAAGGATGGTTACGATCTTACCGGCGCCCAAAGCGGGTTGATTTTCGGCATAATGATTGCCGCCTTTACCTTAGCCACCATTCCTGCCGGACGGTTCCTTATCAAATTCGGCCCCCGGGTAACCGCAGGCATCGGGGCCGTTCTGTTTGCAGGCGGTTACATCATCGCCTCATTTTCCGGCGGAAGTTATCCGGTTCTTTTAGCCGGTTTAGGATTGACCGCCGGTGTGGGTATCGGATTCGGATATGTGTGTCCGCTGACCATCGGTATGAAATGGTTTCCGAACCGGAAAGGGCTGGTGACCGGTGTGGCTGTGGCGGGTTTCGGATTGGGTGCCGTCCTTCTTTCCGGGATCGCGGAATCACTGCTCAGGACAATGGATGTATTGGCTGTATTCCGGATGGTCGGCATCATCTTAGGGCTGACGGCATTCACCGGAGCGATGCTTTTAGCGGAACCCCAGTCCGTAGCGCCCAAAATTCCTTTAGGAAAAGTAAAGACTCCCCTGGGGCCGTATCTTCTGTCCCGGGAATTTATCATTATCTGGCTTGCAATGTTTGCCGGCACCTTCGCGGGTTTGCTTATATCGGGTAATTTAAAACCCCTTGAACTCAGTTTGGGACTGAGTGACTATCACGCCACCCTTTCCATATCGTTATTTGCCGTAGGCAATACCGCGGGCAGACTGGTTTGGGGACAGGTTCACGATCGGCAGGGTTCAAGAAAGACGATTTTGCTTTCTTTGGGATTTCTGCTGCTTGCCCTGCTCCCCCTTCTCTTTGTCTCAAGCACGGTTCCGGCACTCGGTGTGGCGGTATTGATCGGATTCGGTTTCGGCGCGTGTTTCGTGGTGTATGCCTCTTCCATAGTGGAAACATTCGGGATCGAGTTGTTGCCCCGCCTCTATCCGATATGCTTCGCCAGCTACGGCGCAGCCGCCCTCCTTGGACCCGCCGCAGGCGGATGGGCCGCTGATATATCCGGATCGTACACTTACGCCATAATCCTGTGCTCAGTCCTGTTATTTCTGATCATAGCGGCGGTCTACAGGTTTTTCCCCGCGCCTGGGGAAGAACCGGCAGAGGAAGAGCAGAAGACAGCTCATCAAGCAGGTGCGGAGGGAATTGATCGAAGAAGGAAGATCTCTCCTTGAACCGATGATCCGGGAAATAACCGAAATAGATGTGGTGAGTCTGCATACAGATATCAGTACAAAAACGGGAGAACGGGTTATAATTTTTACGCTGGAAAAAAAAGTGCTCTGAATTTAAAAAGGACTGTCTCGGCGGTACAGCCGCAGTCAGAAGGACGAAATGCATCAGGAATCCTCCGGTTTAACGCGCTTGGTACACTTTTCAGCCTGGCATATGGGACTCCTTCAATTGAATTCAGTATCGTTCCGTTTATTTCCCGTACAGCAGGATTCCCTATTACAGTCAGCCTTGCTTCGGTTTACGGTTATTCGGGGATAGGGATATTATCCGGTATAAATATTACACCGGCACCGAAAAATCAGAATGACGGCAGCAATTTCCGGTGATGCCGATTTATGTAATTGCTTGTAATAAAACAATTTATAAATTTTTGATGCGAATGTGATCACCGGGAATTGCTGGAATGACGGACTTTTCATCTCGATAGAGGCGGGAGGAATTTTTATTGCCGGTTATTTCATATTCGCCGGAGTATTTGATATCGGTTATCAGTACATTTCCCCGAAAGGATTTGTCTTTACTCCTGCCGGATTGCAGTCTCCGTCGGAGGAAAACAGTATACGCATATAAAGGACCGGGTATCGGGGAGCCCCACTTAACTGTAGTGTCCGGCACATCCTTCTGTCAAACATTTTGGAGAAATTTAATTCGGCAATCTATCCGCAGAAGTTAAGTTCCTTTTCCGACGGGAAGTATTTATGGTATTATGTGTACCCATGAAAAAACGACCTAATATAATGTTTATACTTGCTGATGACCACCGTTTTGAAACACCGGAGGGGATAGGAACTCCGCAAATCCATACTCCCAATTTAGACTATCTCTGCAACATAGGAACGGAGTTTACCCATGCCCACATCATGGGCGCCCAAATGGGCGCTGTATGTGTCCCCAGCAGAGCAATGCTCAATACAGGAAAATATCTATTCCATCTTGAAAACAAGGGGCGCACTACCCCTAATGACCATATGCAGATGGGGGAATGGTTCAAGAGCAATGGATATTATACATTCTGTACGGGAAAATGGGACAACAGCACAGAAGCTTTTAACCGCAGCTTTTCAGACGGCGAAAATATTTTTTTTGGAGGTGCCGATAACCACTGGAACGTTGGGGTTTGTTCGTATCATAAAAAGGGTGATTATCCGGAGCCTGTTGACCAGGAAGTCAAGATACATCTTGGAGAAGGGGTTCCCTTATTGAAAAGAAAATCCAGATACGAACGGTTTGCAACTGAAAAACATTCAACAGATTTATTTACAGACAGCGCGGTTCATTTTCTTAAATCGTATACTGGTGATGATCCCTTTTTCTGTTATCTATCCTTCCTCGCTCCCCATGATCCCAGAACGATGCCCCGGGAGTTCCGGGAAAAGTATAATCCCGATGATATACCACTGCCGGACAATTTCATGCCCTGTCATCCCTTTGATCATGGTCATATGATCTTACGGGATGAGCTTTTATCTCCGTGGCCGCGCCGGCCGGACCTTACCCGGAGTCACATCGCAGATTACTATGGAATGATCAGTCATATCGATCAGAATGTCGGGAAGATTCTTAAGTGCCTAAAAGACACAGGAAAGCTTGATGATACGGTCATTGTTTACACCGGCGATAACGGCCTCGCCTTAGGGCAGCACGGGCTGTTCGGTAAAGGTTCGGTATACAATCATTCTGTAAGGGTTCCTTTAGTACTTGCCGGACCAGGAATAAGCAGGAGCGAAATATGCAGCGCGAAATGCTACATTAGCGATTTGTTTCCCACATTATGTGACATCTGCAGCTTGGATATCCCTTCTTCCGTTGAAACTCATTCCATTTATCCGGTCATGAATCATGAGAAAGAAGAAACTGATTCAATATTCTTTGCCTACATGAACCTTATGCGTTCCGTATGGAAAGGTAAATATAAATTAATTGAGTTTTACCGGGACGAATCCTTAGGTACTCCCTCCAAGCCTTGGCAAGTATGCAACCCCGAAGGGGCCGGTACCGGACCCGAGACATTCATCGACGGGAAAGGGACTCGCAGAACCCTGTTATTTGATATAGGAAACGATCCTTTCGAAATAAAAAACCTTGCTTCCCGAGAAGAATTTACTCCGATAATAGATGAACTACAAATCAATTTAAAGGAATGGCAAGATAAAACAGACGATCCTTTAAGAAAGCAGCGGTAGAAAACATGAAAAAGCTCAACATTTTATTCTTATTTCCGGATCAGCACAGAGGAGACTGGCTCCCCTATAACAAAAAAACACTAGAAAAAATGGGTATAACCAGTCTGCCGCTGCGAATGCCGAACGTACGGAAAATGATGGACAGCGGTTTCACCTTTACCAAAACCGTATCTTCCTCTCCGGTATGTGCTCCTGCTAGAGCCTGCCTGGCATCAGGGTTACGATACGATAAATGCAGAGTACCGGATAACAATGTTGATTATCCATTGGACCAGAGAACATTTTATTCTGTACTAAAAGAAAACGGATACAGTGTAGGAGGGGTTGGTAAATTCGACCTTCACAAGCCTACAAGATGGTGGGGACTCGACGGCTGGATTGATTCCCTCGGAAAACTCGGATTTACCCATGCCGTTGATAATGCGGGGAAAATGGATGCAGTAAGCTCTTCCAAAGACGGTCCTAAAGATCCCTATATGAAATTCCTGCACGACAATAACTTAGCAGAACTGCATAGACAAGATATCCGCTCCCGCGGCAAATATACGGCAGACCCGACTCCCCTTCCGGAATATGCTTATTGCGATAACTGGCTCACGGATAACGGAGTGAGGATGATAAGGGAGTTCCCTAAAGATAAGCCCTGGTTTCTACAGGTAAATTTTACCGGACCCCATGGACCGTGGGATGTTACAAAACGGATGAGAGAAAAATGGAAAGATATTGATTTCGAACCTCCGAATGGTTGGGGAGACAAAGATTTAAAACAAATAAATGGAGTAAGGCAAAATTATGCCGCTATGCTCGAAAATATCGACAGAAACATTGGTGTTTTAATAGACGAAGTAGAAAAAAGGGGGGAATTGGGGAATACCTTGATTATTTATTCCGCAGATCATGGTGAAATGTTGGGTGACTTCAGCCAAATAGGAAAATGCGAGCCGGAAAGGGGATCAGTACACATTCCCCTGGTGATAATGGGTCCGGGAATAAAGCAGACCGTAGTATCAAATGCCCTCGTAGAGCTTCAGGACTTGGCAGCAACTATACTTGATTACGCAGGCACCGGTATGAAGGAAGCCGCCGATTCTATTTCTCTTAAATCACTAGTAGAGGGAAAAATAAAACACCACAGAGATTATCAATATTCAGCGCTTAAAGCGGAAAACAAACATAGTAAAACCATTACAGACTGGAAAATGATTGCGGACAAACAGTACAAGCTGATTATCCATGGAGACGGGACAATAAGGCTGTACGACCTGGATACCGATCCCTGGGAAAACAAAAATATAGCGGATAATAATCCGCATATTGTTCAAAGACTGCGCTCCCTCTACTGAAAAACCCCGGATAAATAATATGAAAAGAAACCGTATACATATGATCGCAAACGCCCATATCGATCCTGCCTGGATGTGGAATTGGCAGGAGGGGTATGCGGAAATTTTAGCCACCTTTAAATCCGCTTTAGACCGGCTTAACGAAACCCCGGCACTTATTTTTACTGCTTCATCAGCAGCCTATTATAAGTGGGTCGAAGAAATAGATCCGGACATGTTCGAACAGATACGTAAATGCGTTAAAGAGGGCAGATGGGTTTTAGCGGGAGGGTGGTGGGTCGAACCCGACTGCAATATTCCCTGCGGCGAGAGCTTCGCCCGGCAAGGACTCTACAGTCAGAGATACTTTCTTGAAAAATTCGGAACCATATGTAAAACAGGATACAATCTCGATTCCTTCGGGCATTCATCAGTGTTACCGCAACTGTTATTGAAGAGCGGGATGAACGGTTACGTCTTTCAGAGACCGGAACATCATGAAAACAAAGATATTCCTGTGGTTTTTATATGGGAAGGATCCGACGGCAGCAGAATCATTGCACATAAAATAACCACCGGCTATTCATCGAGACTCAAACCGTGTCCCGGGCTGGACAGAACAAACGACGCTGCAGATAAACTCGATACAATCAAAAATACGGCTGCAAAAACCGGCTTAAACTTAATGTGTTTCTTCGGCGTCGGCAACCACGGCGGGGGTCCCGCCATTCGGGACATAAAAAAAATAGAAAAATATATAGAAAGTGATTATCCCCATGAAATAATATTCTCTTCTCCGGATGATTACTTTAGGGAGATAGAGGATAAGAAGAATTATCTTCCATTATATCGCGGGGACCTGCTCCATCATGCGGCCGGTTCCTACACCTCGGTTTCAAAAATCAAAAAGAATAACCGGATAACGGAAAACAAACTTATCAAGGCGGAAAAGTACATTACCGCCGCCGGTATTCTTTTCAGTTCCCCCTGTCCCATTAATGAAATCCGGAAAGCATGGGAAAGCACGCTGTTTAACCAGTTTCACGATATAATGGCCGGCTGCAGCATCAAGCCGGTATGCGATGAGTCGGATATTTTTTATGGATACAGTTTAAAGATTGCCGACCGTATTTCAGCGCAGGCTGTTCAGAAAATATCCTGGAATATCAATACCAGGCCTGATGGGGTAAGTAAGCCTTTGGAAAGCAAACTCGGCGATTCAACTCTATGGGATCTGGAGAACCGCGGAGCTCCGCTTGTTTTATTTAACAGCCTTTCCTGGCCGGCAAAAGCACCTATCAGAGTAAATACCCGCATATCTTCCGTGGTAGATAATGAAGGTCATTCACTGCCCCTTCAGAGAATCACGAGCCCGCGGTTTCATTTTGTGGAACGTGATGATTTTATCTTTCTTGCCGAGATACCCCCTTTTGGATACACCACATACCGCATCTTTAAAGAAAAAACGATGGAAACCCAAGATCAGAGTAATCTTGTCTCCGGTGAATGGTTTATGGAGAACCGTTTTTTACGGGTTGAATTTGATGCTTCCAGCGGTTTGATCAAAAAACTTATCGGTAAAAAAAGCCGAATGAATCTTATTAAAGACGGTGCCAATCCTCTGGTCATGTCCGACAGAAGCGATGCCTGGGGTCACGGGATAGACAGTTACCGCGATATCTTTGGAGTTTTTAAACTTTCGGAAATAAAGGTAGTAGAATCTGGCTCGGTAAGGAGTGTTATAAGTATAAAGAGTACCTTCCATGAATCAGAGGTACATCAAGACTTTATTCTTTACAATGACTTAGACCGCTTGTTTGCGGAGGTACGCATAGACTGGCATGAAAAAGATAAGATGCTAAAGTTCGCCTTCCCTACCACCCTTACCGAATCAGTACCGGAGTACGAGCTTCCCTACGGATTCGCCGAAAGGGAGTCCGACGGCAAAGAGATGCCGGGTCAAAGCATGGTTGACCTTACGGGTTCTATTGATGGAAAAAAGTACGGGCTTACTGTATTAAACGATTCTAAGTATGCATATGATGTGCTGAATAACGAATTAAGAATAACGGTTCTGAGAAGTCCTGTTTACAATTCTCATTTTCGACGGGAAAAAGAAGATTGTATAGAAGTTGAATATATCGATCACGGTGTACAGATTTTTACCTATGCTCTAATGGTCCACGAGGGAAAGCGGCGCGCTAAGCATGTCCGTGCTGCTTATGAATTAAATAATCCTCCGGATTTTGTATATGATACTCTACACGATGGGAGCCTTCCTGCACGGAATAGCTTCCTTACTATAGATAAAGAAAATGTCATTTGTACGGTCTTTAAGCGGAGTGAAGATGATACCGGGTATGTTGTAAGGTTGTTTGAAATTGAGAACAGAACCGCATCCGCTGTCATACATATAACCCTTTTGGATGTGCGTATGGAAGCGGAGTTTAATCCCGGCGAAATAAAATCATATTACATATCAGATCAAAAAATTATTAAGGAAATTAATCTGTTGGAATTTCCCCTATCGTCAGAATAACCGGTCACTTCGAGTCTACACTGCCTGCAACTGCAAAGTCCTTGTAATCACTGATAAATGTTCTGTATATATCCTCGTTCAGTGCAAGCAGATCTCCAGTTTCTTTCATATGTGATGACAAGTCATCAAGCATTTTCCGGATCCTGCCTTTATGGTTTTCCAAAAACGCAAGGTTTTTCTGTTCCTGGGGATCATCTAAAAGATTGTACAGTTCGATAAACACTTCGTCTTTGAATATATCTGCAGTTAATTTATACGGACCGTTAATGACGGTGCGCTGAAAATTTCCCCGTGCTCCGTTCCCGTCAAACTGAATGAATATGTTTTCCCGGTATCCGGATGAATCAGCATTTTCTCCATCCAGGCAGGAACGGAACGTTATTCCGTTCATATGCTCCGGCGTCTTGATTTCCAGCAAATCACAGAGTGTCGGGAATACATCAACAGCACTCACCGGAGTGTCTACGGTTATCCCGGCCCCATTAGGGTCTTTCCCGGCATCCGCGGTTCCGTTACCCGCGGGAAGTTTCCAGATCAGGGGGATGCGCACCGCTTCTTCATACATACACATCTTCTGCCAAAGGCCGTGAGATCCCAGCATTTCACCGTGGTCCGAGGTAAACAGTATGACTGAATCATCATATATTCCCTGTTCCTTCAGTTCCTTTATTATCAACCCCACACAGTAATCCAAAAGGCTTACCAGACCCAGGTAAACGGGCCAGACTTTTTCCCAGTCTTTCCGGGTATACCGGGAACCGAAAAACCCGGGGAGATTATAAAGCTGCAGGGGCGACTGATTTTCGCTCCACCTTCCGACATTTTCCGGAAGGGCAACTTCTTTATACATAGAGAACCACGGCTCGGGGATATCATAAGGCGGATGGGGAGCAAGAAACATGGAACTTAAGAAAAAAGGCTTTTCAGGATTACGGTTCCGAATGGCCTTAAGCGCTCCGTTTGTAAAATATCCGTCGAAAAAGGCATCAAATCCATCTTCGTAGCGGCCTGTCGCGGGTATTGAATAATCTTTTTTCCGGGTCACTTTTCCGCAGGCCATCTCAGGAACTATCGAGCGGAAATCAGGTCCGCCGGGTCTTCTGTATCCGTTTTTCTCGAGAAATTGACCGTATGTTTTATGCGTTGATACCCATTTGGTT
Source organism: uncultured Spirochaetales bacterium (assembly GCA_964618265.1). Taxonomy (GTDB): domain Bacteria; phylum Spirochaetota; class Spirochaetia; order CAYLLE01; family CAYLLE01; genus CAYLLE01. The sequence continues at coordinate 59,659 of CAZUAE010000012.1, forward strand.
TTTGTGCCCGCCCGGTCTTCCAGTTTTCCTCCTGCAGTATACAGGTGCTGTTTTCCGGTGTGCCGACAGTCCCAACCGTTTTCTTCCATAAGTTCATACAGATTGGGTATGCCGGCTTTTACATCTCCATGGACTTTTTCAGCCGGTTCCCATGGATTTATAAGGGAACCGTTAACGTTCGGATACGTCCCGGTAAAAAACGCGCCGCGCGCGGGGACACAAAGGGGTGAAGCACAGTAACCTCTGTCAAAACTCACTCCTTCCCGGGCAAGCTGCATGATATTAGGCGTGAATTCCTCATTTAAGACATCCGCCCTAAGCTGATCCGCCATCAATAAAATAAGGTGATTTTTCATATGCGTTGCCTCCCAAAAACCGAGTGTACCATAGTTACTTTTCAGCTTCTACAATGAGAAAAAGGCTTACATGGAAGTTGCTTTATGAAACAACATACTGATCATTCCTTATCTTTAAAAAGGAGCTCCCTTCCCTCCTTAACTAAATATAAAACGGTAATAATTCCGACAAGAGGATCAGCGAGCCAGAAACCGAAAAGGTAGTTACCGAGAAGACCCAAAAGCAGTGCTAACGAAAGCACGGAACAGACAAAGGTTTCTTTTGCATCGGCAATTAGGGAACGGAGACTCAGTTTTTCTCCAAGTTTATGCTTTGCCGCACCTAAAAAGGGCATAACGATGAGGGAGACCACTGCAATAATGATACCGAATAGTGACGGATCCGGAATGTCTTTAAGCACGATCTTACGAACCGATTCAAAGAGTATGTAGGCTGCCAGGAGGAAAAAGGTGATACCCACAAACCGTTCCGCCCGCTGTTCGACTTTTTCCTCTTCTTCTTTACTAAGTTTCTCATGTTTCCGGAGACGCCAGATAAGGACAAGACCGGAAAGGGATTCAACAATGCTGTCCATTCCGAAACCCACAAGGGCAATACTTCCCGCTAGTCTGCCCGCGATTATGGAAACGATTGCCTCCACAGCATTGTAGCCGACGGTGAAATATTCCAGTCCTAAAGCCTGTCTATACCGTTTTTTACCAGCATCGCGGGAACCGGTATACTTTCTTTTTTCCATGGATTCAAGTTATTAAAAACGATGAACACCGTCTATACAACCTATCATCTCTATACAAATGAGTCTTTTATCAAGTACAAATACAAGCTATTCTATTGATGGATTGATCTAACATAAATGGAGAATAAATCTTACAGAAAGGAATAAACCTATGCAAATTCAATGTACATTGACTAACGAAAGCTTCACCAGCAAATACGGAAATAGTATTGGTGAAAATGACAGTATAAGCGACATTTCCACCATCTCCCTTTATGCCGCCCGACGGGATTGGGCTGCCTTTCAGGTCCTGCTCTATGCAGAAGAAGAGTTCAGTCTGTGCGTCGGAAATCACCCGGTGTTTTCTCCGGTAGATCACGTAACGTGTATAAGAATCCAGGCGGAGACAGATAGTTTTCCGGATTCCTGCTTGGAACTGCACCTAGTCGGAATGGCGGAGGATGACGACAGGGTTGAGAAATCAGATTTGTTATTAGAACTCGATTCTTTGTATGTGGAACGCAAAAAGATCCAGCCTGTTTGGGTAGAATTAAAGATTCCGGAAGATACAGACCCAGGGGTATATAACGGCAGGATACGGGTATACTCACAAATCATGTTTCAGGATGAGGAATATTTAAAGGAGCTTACGTTCACCGTTGCTGTTAGTGATGTGTTAATGCCGGAAACCGCAAATTATTCTTTTTATCTGGATCTATGGCAGCACTGTTCCAACATTTCCAGAAAACACGAGGTTGCCCTATGGAGCGATGAGCATTTTATTGTTCTCGAAGAATACGTAAAAAGCCTTGCGGACCTGGGGCAGAAAGCGGTAACTGTTGTTGTGTCCGAGATACCCTGGTCGGGACAACGGTGCTTTAGAACGCGTAATTACCTTTCCGACCTGTTTGAATACAGCATGATCAGTGTTAAACGGAAAAGGGACGGGACATACACCTACAATTTTTCTGTTATGGAACGATATATCAGACTGTGTAAAAAATACGGAATCGACCGGGAAATCGAAGTGTTCGGACTCGTGAATATTTGGACGGATAAAGAGGAAGGATACGGAGGGGTCTCAGATTATCCTGATGCTGTACGGATCCGCTATCTGGATGAAGCGGACGGCTGTTATAAATATATGGATAATTCCTCCGACATCACCGCCTACATTAAAGCGCTGGGAACCTATTTTACAGATAATGGATTGATGGATAAGGTACGCATCGCAGCGGATGAGCCGGCTGATATAGATCGGTATCGCAAAAGCATAGAGATCCTTAAAGAAAATGTTCCCGCATTCAAGCTGAAGACAGCCATCAATCATGTCGAGTTTATATCAGAATTTAAGGATCACATTGATCAGTTTGTTCCCAATCTAAGCTGCGTCTGCAAGGAATCCGATTTACTGCGGAAGTTAAAGGAGAAGGAAGATAAAACCGTACTTTGGTACGTTTGCTGCAATCCCGAATATCCTAATACCTTTATCGCTTCTCCATTGGTAGAAAGCCGTTTATTAGGCATTTTGACCTCATTTATGAACTTAGACGGTTTCCTCCGCTGGAATTACACTGTCTGGCCGGAGAATCCCCGGGAACGTATTTCATACCGGTATCCGGAATGGAAAGCGGGTGATACCAACTTTGTATACCCAGGAAATAACGGCCGGCCGATTCTTACTTTGCGGTACAAGAATCTCAAGCGGGGAATAGAGGATTTTGAACTGATTAATATGATAAAACAGGACCATCCAAATGCTGATAAAGTTATTTCTGAGATATGGGACATAATTCTCAGACAGAAGGATACAGTGAATTTTGATCCTGAAAAAGGCCACACCCGGGAAGAGCTTTTCAGTCTGAATTACGATGACTATGCGAAAGCCCGGAGAATAATGCTTGATAGTATATGTTCAGATAAATTACCCGAATCTATACAACAGAAAACTGAATAAGGTGTACTGTATGTATCGGGATTTCCACCGAAAGGGTATGCTCATCCCAATCTAAAATCAAAAAAACCGCGTCTTGCAGTACCGGCAGTATAGTAATTTGCCATATCGACAGGAGCTTCCTGCAGGACAATCAGGCAGGAAGCAGTAAGTGCGCTGCCAATGCTGGAGTGCATATCTTCAAAATAAGTCCGCTTTGCCTGTTTATCGTACCTCATCCTCTTCCAGTCGTTACCGGGAGGTCCCATATTCCACTCGTTCAGATGACTCTCGGTTTCTGGAAAACCGTATGCATCCAAGGTTTCACGGACCACAGTTGCAGCGTTCGTAAGTTCCCCCGGAGCAAGCGGACAGGCATGCCAAGTGAGAAAATCCAGAGGGCTGCCGGATTTTTTCACCTGAGGCAGAAATTCATCGACCTTCTTCCGCGGCTCTTCCCGCATGGCACCGTTAAGGGCTGGACTCCCGATTAAAAGATCCGGAAATCTATCCTTGAGATGGGAAGACACTATAGCATAAAATCGGATAAACTCTTCAAAGCCGGCATTCCACTGTGATGGTCCATTGTCCGGTTCATCCCATATTTACCCCATGAATGCTCCTAACTTCACCGCGTGTTTCCTGAATGTTGACCGTAATTTCCGACTGCATGTACTCCTCCGGTTGATCAGATTCACATTTCCCATCTGGTCAGCTGAAGACAGGGCTTTTCCTCCGGATTATCCCGCTGATAATAAACCGTAAGAATTTCTCCGCCGGGCAATTCCAGAGAAGCCGGGTACCCTAAATCATCATCGGGAGAATCATCTCGGAGGACAATTTCGCGGTCTGTATCCCAAGTACGACCGCCGTCTGAAGACACGCACGCCCGTTCTCCGTACGGCGGGAACCGGTAGCCGTAGGTAGCCAAAATCCGTCCGTCGGAGAGTTCTAAGAGATGGGGAGGATAGCCTAAAAGCGGCGTGGGCTCAGGTTCCCTCCAGGTGTATCCGCCGTCTTCAGAAACCGTCTTCCACATTTTATAATTGTTAGTTTTCTCCGGACGGTACGGCTTAGTCTGATGTCGCAGCAGGACAAGAATTTTTCCGGGTTCATATTCCACGGCGTGGGGTTCTCCCATGTAGGATACAGTATCGGCTTCCTGCTCAGGAAGGTCTGTAAACATTGTCGTACCGCCGATAACCTCCCAGGTCTTTCCCTTATCTTTAGATTCAGCCGCAGCTAACGAGGATGTTTTCTTTCTCCGTTCATAGCCCCCATTGCCGAAATACAGGAGCCTTCCGTCGGAAAGCTCGATAGGTCCATGAGGGGATGAAGGAATCACGGCAATTGGAGGTCCCCAGGTCAACCCGCCGTCTTCGGAGCGCCTAATAAAATGGCCGCGCCTTCCATAATCCGGTTCTATTTTCCCCGGTTCAGTCCAAGTGTCAATTTCTTCAGGAGGGATAGCTTCTATATCCCTGACCCACCGTTCCTTTGTTTCCCGGCTATAATGCCCGGCGTCTAAAACTATCTCCCGGTTACGGCAGAGTGTGAACCAGCTTACAATAATGGTACCGTCTGAGCATACGAGAATCCCCGCGTCCCGGTCATCCAAAGGGGTATCGTTGATTATTTCAGGATCACTCCAGCTTTCCCCGGAATCCCGGGATCGAAGCAGTACCGTCTTTCCGTAGGGGCAGACATGTTCTTCGCGAAATCCGCTGAATACGATCAATAACTCTCCGTCTTTTTTCCGGGCAATACTCGGCCAGCCGGGATAGCCTTCTCGCAAAATAACGTTGTGTTCCAGAATCCGCATTGCAGCTCCTTCAAATTAGTTTTATTTTAGCCTTTTCTAAAGGGAGAATCAATTGTGTTGAGAAATTCTCATTTTATACCTTGCATACCAATATGACCGATATTAATCCAACGGGTTTCCCGGAAAATCGAGTATGCTACGGTTAATAATTTTTCAATGCTGTTTAAACGGAAACCCGGAAGAAACACGAATTATGATTGGCAAACATAATGTTTTTTAGACATTATTTATATATGATAACCCATTTATAAATAGAAAAAAAGAATTGTCACCTTTAGACGATGAACTTAATAAAAGTGCTCGGGTGATCATTCTTTTTGGAAGAAGGCGGATCGGTAAAACAAAGCTAATCACTAAGTGGGGGGGGAAAAGACATAGTATACACTCAAGCAATCGAAGCAGATGCCAGTATTCAGATAAATCAAATCTATGAGGATATTAAAGAACAATTACCTATTGATATTGTACCTCAAAAGTGGTCCGACCTTTTACAACTTATTTCCGCGATCAAAAAAAAGGCGCGAAGGAAAGGTGATTATTTTATTTTACTACAATAATTTGGACATTAAGCTTAGGAATTCTTGCCAATCGCTGATCGGCGGTTACCAGAGGAACATTTAACGCTTCCGCCAACGTAATATATGCCGCATCATAGGCTGAAAGATCATGTCGTAATTCCCAAATTCGATATATGAACGGCTCATGGGGATACTTATGTAAGGAGAAACTGCGTCAACTACAATCATCTATATATCTCGTTCGGCCCGCACTGCTCCAGCAGGAGTCTCTGATAGAGTTAAACTCGACCGGCCATTTATCCGGTCAATCAACTCTTGAGGTGTTGGACGTTTCGCGGTACGTCGGATTTCCTCTAAAAGATAGTTTGATAAAGAGAGGCCCGCCAGAGCTGCACGGGATTTTAGGGTACGATGAATATCATCGGGAACATTCCTTATTTGAATCATTTTCATGTAAGAATGATATTCCCATGTATCTGCATGTCACCATTCTTTACACTTGTTAATGAAGCGAGTCGTAAAGCTTGTTATATTTTTCGTGTATCATCTGCCGGTCGAAATCCCAAAATTCTTCCAGCATGTCATAAAGTTCTTCGTCATCCGCGGGTAAACCAATGCCTTCCAGGAGCTTTGTAACCGCGGCAGCAGAAGGTGCTTCCCGGGCAGCTTTACGGCCGCCTTTAGCACCCCCTTTCACACCTCCGGCTCCAAACCTTACATCCTTTTTTCCGTGGTGCAAT